>NZ_CAXTHG010000023.1:0-79011 GCF_964244005.1 uncultured Friedmanniella sp.
GCTGTTAAGTTCTCAAGACTCAGACACACACCACACCGAAACCATAAATCCCGGCCTGGGGCAACTCAAGAAACATTACCTGATCTCACTGCCCGATTCAAACTGGGGCCGATCGACCTCCCGCAGGACGTGACAGTGAACTCCGAAGCGGGTGCTCTCCAAGGAGACGCACCCGACCCGGACTGCTGTGACCGTGTTGGGACCTCCGGGTCGGCCGCCAGATCCTCAGATCCGGTGTCCTGCACCCCGTGAAGGCTTGAGTGACATTACGCGCGTGTGACGAGCTGGTCAAGTCGAGGCAACGGGCTGCCACCGGAGCGAGTCAGGACCGCCGGCTGACCGCCACGGCGGCCACGGTGCGCCTGCCCCGGCGGGCGATCACCCAACGTCCGTGCAGCAGGTCCGCTTCGCTCAGCTGCGCCTCCGCCTCGGTGATCTTGACGTTGTTCAGGTAGGCGCCACCCTCGGCCACCGCACGTCGCGCCGCCCCCTTTGACGCCACGACCCCACTGCGCTCGAGCACCTCGACAACGGTCGGCAGCCCGACGCTGCCGTCGATCTCGACCGTGCCGATCTCGGCAGCGACGCCGGCCAAGGTGGCCTCCGGCAGCTCGCGCAGGTCGGAGCGCCCGAAGATTGCCGCTCCCGCTGCCACGGCAGCGTCCCGCTCCTCGACCGAGTGCACCAGGGCGGTGACGTCGTCAGCCAGCGCCTTCTGAGCCGCTCGGCGCTGCGGTGCCTCAGCCGTCAGCCGCGCCAGCTCGTCGATCTCGGCCCGGCCCCGGGGGCTGAAGACCTTGAGGTACTCGACGACTTTCGCGTCCTCGGCGTTCAGGAAGAACTGGTGGAAGGCGTACGGGGAGGTCATGCCGGGATCGAGCCAGATCGAGCCGCCCTCGGTCTTGCCGAACTTGGTGCCGTCGGCCTTGGTGAGCAGCGGCGTCGCCAGGGCGTGCACCCGCGTCCCCTCCGCGCGCCGGATCAGCTCGACGCCGGCGGTGATGTTGCCCCACTGGTCGCTGCCGCCGAACTGCAGGGTGCAGCCAAGCGTGCGGTGCAGCTCGAGGTAGTCCATCGACTGCAGCAGCACGTAGGAGAACTCGGTGTAGGAGATGCCTTCCTCGAGCCGGTTGCGGACCACGTCGCGCGCCAGCATCCGGTTGACCGGGAAGTGCTTGCCGATGTCGCGCAGGAAGTCCAGGACCGGCATCGGTCCCGTCCAGTCCAGGTTGTTGACCATCCGGGCGGCCGCGGGGCCGGTGAAGTCGAGGTACTTCCCCACCTGCGCCCGGATCCGCTCGACCCAGCTCGCCACCGTGTCGGCGGAGTTGAGGGTGCGCTCGCCGGAGTCCTTCGGGTCCCCGATCATCCCCGTCGATCCCCCCACCAGCAGCAATGGCCGGTGGCCGGCCGCCTGGAGCTGGCGAGCAACCATCAGCTGGACGAGGTTGCCGAAGTGGATGCTGGGGGCGGTGGGGTCGAAACCGACGTAGAAGGTGACTGGGCCCGCGTCCAGGTGCTCGGCGAGCGCCTGCTCATCCGTCGAGTTGGCCAGCAGGCCCCGCCACTTCAGCTCGTCCAGCACCGCGCTCGTCACGACCAGCCACGATACGGGCGAGTGGCTCGTCGTCGGCAGCGGTTTCGCCCAGCGGGCCCGGCCACCACTCGTCCCAGGGCATCGGGTCTGGCGGCCTCAGGACCTCCTGAGTCAGCCGCGAGTCGTCGACGCGGAGCAGGAACAGCTCACGAGTGTCCTCCTGGCGCCCGGCAATGACGCCGTCCATCCGGTGGTCAAAGGTGAAGCCGCTGAACTGACGGGCCTTGCTCGAAGCAGCTTCCGCTCCTGGGCGAAGGAAGTGGTCCATCAGGTACTGCAGCCAGGACGCGCCGGCGTAGAACTTCTCGGTCCCGTTCCAGCTGAGGCAGCACCCCCGATAGCAGGGCACCCATTGGCACCACAGGCTGGGCTGGCCTTGAGCGATCCGGTTGTACCGGTCGGTCGACGTGTACTCCGGGTCGCTGGGGGTCACCGCGTACGGCCCGCTCCGGCGCCAGCAGCGCCGACTGCCCGCGAATGCCTGGAGATAGCTCCGCTCGGCCGCGTTGAGCGGCGGTTCGATCTCGATGTGCCCGATGTAGGTGGTGCTGACGCCCATCTCGTTTTCCTCTCCGTTGGGTTCTCACGGAGATGATGCGGACGGAGACCACCGATCTGCGCTTCGGCATTGGTCTTGTGGACAACGCAACCGCACGCCGCGGCCTGTGGACAGGCGCTGGGTCAGCTGCCGGTCACGCCGGTTGCCCAACGGGTCAGACGAGCGTGCTCTCCAGCGACTTCCTGGAGCTGTTCACGCACCCGCGCCGTCGCCGTACCGCCACGGCCGTCGCGGGAGTCGATGGAACCGGCCACCGTCAGCACCTCGAGCACCCCGTCGCCCAGCTCGCGGGAGATCTCCGTGAGCATCGCCGGCGTCAGGTCCGACAGCTCGATGCCGGCGCTCTCGCAGTACCGGACCGTCGCGCCGGCGATGTGGTGCGCGCGGGCGAAAGGCACCCGCTGCCGGACCAGCCAGTCGGCGACGTCGGTGGCGAGGGAGAACCCGCGGGGCGCGAGCGCCTCCAGCCGCTCGGGGTGGAAGGTGAGCGTCCCCACCATGCCGGCCACCGCCGGCACGAGCACCAGCAGCTGGTCGAGAGAGTCGAAGACCGGCTCCTTGTCCTCCTGCAGGTCGCGGTTGTAGGCCAGCGGTAGCCCCTTGAGCGTGGCGAGCAGACCGGTGAGGTTGCCCAGCAGCCGGCCAGCCTTGCCGCGGGCGAGCTCGGCCACGTCGGGGTTCTTCTTCTGCGGCATGATGCTCGAGCCGGTCGACCAGGCGTCGGACAACGTCGCGAAGCCGAACTCATGGGTGCACCACAAGATGACGTCCTCGCTCAGCCGGGACAGGTCGACGCCCACCTGGGCCAGCACGTACGCCGCCTCGGCCACGACGTCGCGCGCGGCGGTGCCGTCGAGGGAGTTGGCCACGCTGCCGGCGAAGCCGAGCTCGGCCGCGACGGCCTCGGGGTCCAAGCCGAGCGAGGTGCCCGCCAGGGCGCCCGAACCGTACGGGCTGAGCGCGAGCCGGCGGTCGAGGTCGACCAACCGGTCGCCGTCGCGCAGCAGCGGCCAGGTGTGGGCGAGCAGGTGGTGGGAGAGCAGGATCGGCTGAGCGTGCTGCAGGTGGGTCCGGCCCGGCATGGCGACCCCGAGGTGGCGCTCGGCCTGATCGTGCAGGGCGGCCACGACCGTGAGCAGCTCGGCGGTGACGGCCCGCAGCGTGTCCCGCAGGTACATCCGGATCAGGGTCGCGATCTGGTCGTTGCGGGAGCGGCCGGCCCGCAGCCGGCCGCCGAGCTCGTCCCCGACCCGTTCGACCAGACCACGCTCGAGCGCGCCGTGCACGTCCTCGTCCGTGGGCGCCGGAGCGAACGCGCCCGAGGCGACGTCGGCACCTAGCCGGTCCAGCCCGTCGAGCATCCCGGCGAGCTCGTCGTCGCCGAGCAGCCCGGCCCGGTACAGCACCCGGGCGTGCGCCCGGGAACCGGCCAGGTCGTAGGGCGCCAGCCGCCAGTCGAACTGGGTGGACCGGCTCAGAGCGAACATCGCCTCGGCCGGGCCGCCGGCGAACCGACCACCCCACAGCCGTCCCTCGTGCTCCTCAGGCATGTCGGCGTCAGCCAGCCCGACCGGTGGTGATGCCGTCCCGGCGGGCGGCGAGCTTGCTCGACATGCCGTAGATCTCGATGAACCCGCGCGCCTGGGACTGGTCGAACGAGTCACCCTCGTCGTAGGTGGCGAGGTTGAAGTCGTACAGGCTGGTCCCGCTGCGCCGGCCGGTGACCGTCGCCCGGCCGCCGTGCAGCACCATCCGGATGTCACCGTTGACGGCCGACTGCGCCTCGGCGATGAACGTGTCCAGCGCGCGCTTGAGGGGGGAGAACCACTGCCCGTCGTAGACCAGCTCGCTCCAGCGCTGGTCGACGCCCCGCTTGTAGCGGGCGAGCTCGCGCTCGATGGTGACGTTCTCGAGCTCCATGTGCGCCGCGATCAGCGCGATCGCGCCGGGAGCCTCGTAGATCTCGCGGCTCTTGATCCCGACGAGCCGGTCCTCGACCATGTCGAGCCGGCCGACACCCTGGGCGCCGGCGCGGGTGTTGAGCTGCTCGATGGCCTCGAGCATCGAGACGGGCGTGCCGTCGATGGCCACCGGGACGCCGGACGCGAAGGTGAGGGTGACCTCGTCGGGCTCCCGCGGCACCGTCGGGTCGGCGGTGTAGTCGTAGACGTCCTCGATCGGCGCGTTCCAGATGTCCTCCAGGAACCCGGTCTCCACCGCTCGCCCCCAGACGTTCTGGTCGATCGAGTAGGGGCTCTTCTTGCTCTGGTTGATGGGCAGCCCCTTCTCCTCGGCGTACGCGATCGCCTTCTCGCGGGTCCAGGCGTAGTCGCGGACCGGGGCGATCACCTTGAGCTCGGGCGCGAGGTTGGCGATGCCGACCTCGAAGCGCACCTGGTCGTTGCCCTTGCCGGTGCAGCCGTGGCTGACCACGGTCGCGCCGTGCGCGCGGGCCGCCTCGGCGAGGTGCCGCACGATCAGCGGCCGCGACAGTGCGCTGACCAGCGGGTAGCGATCCATGTAGAGCGCGTTGGACTGGAGGGCGGGCAAGCAGAAGTCCTCGGCGAACTCGTCCCGGGCGTCGACCACGATGGCCTCGACCGCTCCGCAGTCGAGGGCGCGCTGGCGGATGGCGCTCATGTCCTCACCGCCCTGGCCGACGTCGACGGCCACGGCCACCACCTCCTGCCCGGTCTCCTCCGACAGCCAGCCGATGCACACGCTGGTGTCGAGCCCGCCGGAGTAGGCCAGGACGATTCGTTCGCTCACGAGAGGTTTCCTTTGCTAGTGGTGGTGCGGTCTGGTTGCCGGTCGCCGCGGCTCATGGTGAGCAGGGCGTCCGCGACGTCGCTGCCCCCCGAGGGGCTGCGGGTGATCAGCAGGACGGTGTCGTCGCCGGCGATGGTGCCGAGGATCGAGGTCCAGCCGACCCGGTCGATGGCCGAGGCGAAGTACTGGGCGGCGCCGGGCGGGGTCCGCAGCACGACAAGGTTGGCCGAGGCCTCGGCCGAGACCAGCACCTCACCGCAGAGCCGGACGAGCCGCGCCTCGAAGGTCGCGAACTCCCCCACCTGGGGGCTGCGGTCACCGCCGTCACCGGGAACGGCGTAGACGAGGTGGCCACCGGCGCCGCGGACGCGGAGCGCGCCGACCTCGACCAGGTCGCGGGACAACGTGCCTTGGGTGACCTGGACGCCGTCGGCGGCCAGCAGCTCGGCGAGCTCGGTCTGGGAGCGGACCTGGTGCGAGCCGAGCAGGGCGATGATCCGGGCGTGCCGGCCCGTCCGGGTGAGCGGGGTGCCTCCCGGAGCGGTCGCAGTCACGTCCGTACTCCCGCGGTGCCGGCGGACCAGGCGTCGAGCAGCACCAGCACGGCCTTCTGCACGTGCCGGCGGTTCTCCGCCTCGTCCCAGACCACGGCTTGCGGGCCGTCGAGCACGGCCGCCTCGATCTCCTTGCCGCGGTACGCCGGCAGGCAGTGCAGCACGATCGCGTCCGGAGCGGCCTGGGCCAGCAGCGACGTGGTCAGGCCGTACGGGGCGAAGATCGCAACCCGTTCGGCCATCTCGGCCTCCTGGCCCATCGACACCCAGGTGTCCGTGGCGACCACGTCGGCGCCGGCCACTACGGCGGACACGTCGTCGGACACCGACACGCTGCCGCCGGTCGCGGCCGCGATCTTCCCCGCCCGGGCGAGCACCTGCGCCGACGGAGAGAAGGCCGCCGGGGCGCCGATCCGGACGTGCAGACCGGCCAGGGCGCCGCCGATCAGATAGCTGGTCGCCATGTTGTTGGCCCCGTCGCCGACGTAGGCGAGGGTCAGCCCGGCGATCCGGCCGCCGTTGCCCGGGGCCTTGTGCTCGGTGATGGTGAGCAGGTCGGCCAGGATCTGGCAGGGGTGAAAGGCGTCGGTCAGCGCGTTGACCACCGGGACGCCGGCGTAGTCGGCCATCTGCTCGAGGTCGGCCTGGGCGAACGTGCGCCACACGATCGCGGCGGCCTGCCGGCCGAGCACCCGGGCGGTGTCGGCGACCGACTCGCGGACGCCGATCCCGGCCAGCCGGGCGTCCACGATCATCGGGTAGCCCCCAAGCTCGGCGATCCCGGCGGCGAAGGAGGTCTGCGTCCGCAGGGTCGGCTTGTCGAAGAGCACCGCGACGCTGCGCGGCCCGCGGTAGGGCTGCTCGGCGTACGGGTCGGTCTTGAGCATCGCGGCCAGCGCAAGCACCTCGGCCTGCTCGGCCACACTCAGGTCGTCGTCGGCCAGGAAATGCCGGACCGAGCTCATGAGGCGCTCACCGCCCCGTCGAGCAGGTCGGGCAGCGCGGCGACGAAGGTGTCCAGCTGGTCGGCGGTGACCACCAACGGTGGCGCGATCCGCAGCACGTCCGGTCGCGGCGCGTTCACGATGAAGCCCGCCTCCAAGGCGGCGTCGGTGACCGCGGCCCCGACCGGAGCCGTCAGCACGATCCCCCGCAGCAGGCCGCGGCCGCGGACACCGGCGATGAGCGGATGCCCGAGCCCGGTCACGGCGGCGGCCAGGTGCTCACCCATCGCCTGCGCGTGCGCCAGCAGGCCGTCGCGCTCGATCACCGCGATCACCGCGAGACCGGCGATGGCCGCGACCGGGTTGCCGCCGAAGGTGCTGCCGTGGCTGCCGGCGCTCAGCAGTGACGCGGCGCGACCGCGGGCGACGCAGGCGCCGATCGGGAAGCCGTTGCCTAGGCCCTTGGCAAGGGTGACCACGTCGGCCCGGACGCCCTCGGCCACGGACGCGAGCCAGCTGCCCGTCCGGCCCATCCCGGTCTGTACCTCGTCGATCCACAGCAGCGAGCCGTACTCGTCGGCTAGCGTCCGCGCCTGGGCCAGGTAGCCGGCGGGCGGCTCGACGATCCCGTTCTCGCCCTGGATCGGTTCGAGCACCACCGCGGCGACGGTGTCGTCCATCTCGGCGGCGAGAGCGTCGGCGTCGCCGTACGGGACGAAGACCACGCCGCCGGGCAGCGGCTCGAACGGCGCCCGGTACTTGGGGTTGTGGGTGATGGCCAGCGCGCCCATCGACCGGCCGTGGAAGGCGCCCTCGGTGGAGATGATCTTGGTCCGGCCGGTCATCCGGGTGATCTTGAACGCGGCCTCGTTGGCTTCGGTGCCGGAGTTGGCGAAGAAGACCTTGGCGTCGCTGGGGTCGTCGGGGTCGACCATCGCCGCCAGCCGGCTGGCTAGTGCGACCTGGGCCGGGGTGGCGAAGAAGTTCGAGACGTGGCCGAGCGTGGTGATCTGCCCGGTCACCGCGGACAGCACGGTGGGGTGCGCGTGGCCGAGCACGTTGACGGCGATCCCGGCCAGCAGGTCGAGGTAGCGATGGCCCTCGGCGTCCCAGACGTAGCAGCCCTCGCCGCGGACGAAGACCCGCTTAGGCAGGCCGAAGGTGGCCATCACGGCGTGCTCGTAGCCCGCCAGCACGGCGGCGGAGGTGGTCAGCGGGCCCGCCAGCTCGGACGGGGCTCCCGTCAGCTCAATCGCGCTCAGGTCGGCGGTCACGACTGCTCCTGGATCGGGTCGGTGGTGCGGAGGGCGAACTCGCCGTTGGTGAGCTCGTGCGGCGGGATGCCCTGCTCGCGGGAGAAGACCCGGCTGCCGAGCCGGACGAGCCCGTCCTGGGTGACCATGGTGCCGATCCCGGCGTTGGTGAAGATCTCGAGCAGCAGGGCGTGCGGCACCCGGCCATCGGTCACGGTCGCGCGGGTCAGCCCGCCCTCGACCGCCCGCAGACAGGCCGCCATCTTGGGCAGCATCCCGGACTCGAGCGTCGGCATCAGCTCGCGCAGCTCCGAGGCCGAGAGCTCGGTGATCACGTCGGTGCTGGAGGGCCAGTTGCGGTAGAGGCCCTCGACGTCGGTCAGCACGACGAGCCGGTCGGCCTGCAGGGCGACCGCCAGGGCCGCCGCGGTCGTGTCGGCGTTCACGTTGTGCACGACCCCATGGATGTCCGGCGCGATCCCGGCGACGACGGGGACGCTGCCGGAGTTGATCAATCCCTGTACTGCTTCGGTCCTGACGTGCACGACGTCACCCACCAGACCAAGATCAACTTCTTCGCCGTCGATGACGGTACCGCGACGCTCGGCGGTGAACAGGCCGCCGTCCTCGCCGGAAAGCCCCACCGCCAAGGTGCTGTGGCTGTTGATCAAGCCCACCAGGTCGCGGCCGACCTGGCCGACCATGACCATCCGGACGACCTCCATCGCCTCGGGCGTAGTCACCCGCAGCCCGCCGCGGAACTCCGAGGCGATGCCCAGCCGCTTCAGCATCGAGGAGATCTGGGGTCCGCCGCCGTGCACGACGACCGGGTGCACGCCGCAGCGCTTCATGAAGACGATGTCCTGGGCGAACGCGCGCTTGAGGTCCTCGTCCACCATGGCGTTGCCGCCGTACTTGATCACCACGACCTTGCCGGCGTAGGTCTCCAGCCAGGGCAGCGTTTCGGTCAGGATCGCGGCCTTCTCCACCAGCGACATCGGCTCTGCGGTCGCGGGCGGGGTCACCCGCATAACTATGCCAGGATTAGCAACTCCATGCAAAGCGGAGTGGCACGATGATCGGCGGTCAGAACTGGACCTCCAGCCAGGTGCCGGCGGGAGCAGGTGCCGAGAGCGTAACGGTCACGGTGGCGTTGGCGGTGCTGATTGCCGATATGCGGGCCGTGACATCGGCCGCCGGTCCGCCGGCAGCCACCACGTTGACCTTCATCGCGTTCCACTTCGAGACGAAGAACGACGCGACGACGACCTTGGCCGCCCCGGTCGGAACGGGGACGAGCGACTCCGAGTAGCCGGTGCTCACCGCCCCGTCGCCCTGGGCGGCTGGGGTGGGGTTGTAGCTCACGCCGCAGCTGGTGAAGTGGGCGATGCCCCACCCCAGGTTCCAGGGCGCACTCGCGGGGTTGATGGCGTAGTAGATCCCGGGGGTGCCGAGGATGAAGAGACAGTTCACCATGTACAGACGAGAGTTGACGTCGAGGTCGAACAGGTAGCGGTTGCGGCCTGAGTAGGTCGACTCGAGATGACAGCCCTGGAAGAAGACGTGAGCGTTGCGCTGGCGGCCCCAGGTCGTGCAGAAGTCCATCGACGTGTGGGTGAAGAACAACCCGACGCCGTTGCCGGTCGCCCAGTAGACGGTGTCGCAGTTGGCGATGACGCAGTCGGTGAACGCCATCCGCTCGCCGCTGTTGGAGACACTGCCCGAGCCGCCGGTCCAGGTGTTGTCAAGGTCGATGTTGATCGCGACCATGCAGCCGTCGATGGTCGAGCGTTCGAAGCTGACCAGGTAGGTGTTGTCGTTGGTGAAGTCGACGCCCCAGTTGAACCCGCTCACGTGGACGTCGACGAAGTTCAGCGTGTAGCCGGAGACCCTCAGCCCCGTGGAGGTGGTCGTGTTGTGCGACGTCCGGTTGGCGTCCCACTGGTTCCCGTGAATCTTGAGGCCGATGATCGGCGTGCACTCCTTGTCGTTCACGACCACGGCGGTCGCCGCGCTACCCGCGTACCAGAAGTCCCAGACGCTGGTCGCTGAGCCGATCACCTGCACGCCGGCGGGAATGGTGATGGTGGAGTTGCAGTTGGAGGTGCGCCCCGGGGGAAGTATCAGCTGGCCGCCGCCGTAGGTCTTCTTGAGGTAGTCGAGCATCGCCTGCAACCGGGGAGCGTCGTCGGTGCCCGCGTCGGCGGCGACCGCGGTGAGACCGGTCTCGGGCGACGGGCTCAAGGCGTAGATCGCGCGGGAGGCATCCTCAAGACTCTTCAGGCTCGGGCCGCCCCCCCTCGGTACCGCAGCCGGCGCGTAGACCGTCCCGTTCCAGGTCAGGACCTGACCGGCGGTCGCCGTGCCCAGCGCCGTGTCGAATGTGTTGGCGATGCGGTGCAGCGCGTCGTGCGCCTGCTGGTGCGCCTTGATCGAGGGATCGGCTTTGACGTCGGGGTACGTCGTGTCGATGTTGACGGGAAGCTTCGGTCCGCCCATCAGCGGTAGCCGCCAGTCCGGTAACCGCGCCCGTAGTACGACACCGTTGCCGCCGACGCGGGAACGGGGATCGCGACCGCTGCTCCAGCGGCGAGCAGGGTGCCCAGGAAGTGCCGGCGGGCAAGGCTTGGTAGCGGGCTCGGGGCGGTAGCCACTGCGTCCATGACGGTTCCTCGGGATTGGTGTGGGGTCCCCGAGCCACTGTGTCCCCGACCGCGCTGAACGGGGACACGTCTCAACCTAGGGAGGAGGGCCCGGCGCGGCAGAGAGGTCGAAGGTCCCCAGTCAGAGGGACATAAGCCTTGCTGACTCCGGGACCAACGTCCTGTTCGCACACCGACGGTCGGGCCGCCCCTCAGCCCGCATTAACGCTCCTGTCACCGAGCAGTGCAAGACTTTGACCATGACAACGTTGGGGGGCGTACTGGCATGACGATGAAGATGAGCGTCATCGGGACGAACTATCTGGGGGCGACCCACGCGGCGGGGATGGCCGAGTTCGGCCACCACGTGATCGGCGTCGACATCGACTCGGCCCGGGTGAAGACCCTCAACGCCGGTCAGTCCCACATCTTCGAGGTTGGCCTCGAACCCATGCTTGAGCGTCACACCAGCACGGGCCGGCTGCGGTTCACCACCGACTACACCCAGATCGCTGACTGGGCTGACGTCCACTTCCTGGCTCTGGGTACGCCGTCTGGATCCGGCGGCAAGACCGACCTCAGCCAGTTGCACGCAGCCGTCGACACCCTGGCTCCTCTCCTCACCAAGCCGGCTCTGATCGTGGGCAAGTCGACCGTCCCGGTGGGTACGGCGGTGGCTCTGGAGCAGCGGATCCGCCGGCTGGCACCTGCGGGCGACGAGATCGAGGTGGCCTGGAACCCTGAGTTCCTGCGCGAGGCCTACGCGGTCGAGGACACGATGAGGCCCGATCGCTTGGTCTTCGGCACCCACTCGGCGCATGCGCTGCGGGTGCTGGAAGAGATCTACGCCATCCCGCTGACTGACCGCACTCCGGTGGTCCGGTGCGATCTGGCCACGGCCGAGCTGATCAAGGCGTCGGCCAACGCCTTCCTGGCCACCAAGATCAGCTTTATCAACGCCATGGCGCAGATGTGCCAGGCGGCAGGCGGCGATGTGACCTTGCTGGCGGACGCGATCGGGTACGACAAGCGGATCGGCCGCGACTTCCTCAACGCCGGCCTGGGCTTCGGCGGCGGCTGCCTCCCCAAGGACATCGCTGCGCTCGCTGTCCGGGCTGACGAGCTCGGCGTGCACGTGCTGAGTGACCTCATCCACTCGGTCGAAGCCATCAACGAGGGACAGCGCACCGAGCTGGCTGAGCTGGCGATCGCCCAGGCCGGCGGGGACGTGCACGGCAAGCGGGTCGCCGTTCTCGGCGCGGCGTTCAAACCGGGCACGGACGACACGAGGAACTCTCCGGCTCTGACGGTGGCGGACCGCCTGCACGCGGCCGGTGCGGACGTCCGTATCTACGACCCGCAGGCTCGGCTGCCTCCTCGGGAAGGCTTCACCCAGGTGGCGAGCGTGGAGCAGGCGGCTCACCGAGCCGACATCACCCTGCACCTCACCGAGTGGCCGGAGTTTCGTCAGATCGACCCCGTCGCCCTCGGCGAGCTGGTTCGCCACAAGGTGATCATCGACGGGCGGCTCAAGCTGCACGCTCCCTCATGGACCGATGCCGGCTGGAAGCTCGTCCAGATTGGACGCGCGGGGACCCTCTGAGCTAGGTCGCGTACTCCGCGTTCTCGCGCACGTAGTCGTACGTCAGGTCGTTGGTCCACACCGTTGCCGAGCGTGGGCCGGCCCGCAGGTCGACCCGGACCTCAACCGCGCGTCCGCTCAGGTCGACGAGGTCGCGGGGGTCACCGATCTGACCGTCCCGGCACACCTGGACGCCGTTGAACGACACGTCGAGCCGATCCGGTTCGAAAGCGGCGGACGTCGTCCCGATCGCGGCCAGGACCCGGCCCCAGTTCGGGTCTCCGCCGAAGATGGCGCACTTGAACAGGTTGCTGCGGGCGATGGCTCGGCCGACCTCGACGGCGTCGTCCTCGGTGGCCGCATGGGTGACCGTGATCGCGATGTCGTGAGCCGCGCCTTCGGCGTCGTGCAGCAGCTGCAGCGCCAGGTCCGCGCACAGCTCGTCGAGGGCGGCCTGGAAGTCGATCGCGTGCGGCCGAACCCCGGACGCACCGCTGCTGAGCAGCAGCACGGTGTCGTTGGTCGACATGCAGCCGTCGCTGTCGATCCGGTCGAAGCTGCGTCGGCAGGCCTGCTCGAGCTGGCCCTGGAGCTTGGCAGGGTCCACGACCGCGTCGGTGGTCAGGACGACGAGCATGGTGGCCAAGCCGGGGGCGAGCATGCCCGCGCCCTTGGCCATGCCACCGACGGACCAGCCCTCGTCGGCGTAGCTGGCCTGCTTGGCGCGGGTGTCGGTGGTCATGATCGCCTCGGCGGCGGTCGCTCCGCCGTTGGCGCTCAGGCTGGCGGCCGCGTCGGTGATGCCGGCGGTGAGCAGGTCCATCGGCAGCCGTTCGCCGATGAGCCCGGTCGAGCACACGGCGACGTCGATCGCCCCGACCGGGGCGCTGGATCCGGTGAGGACCTCGGCGACGTGCTCCGCCGTCCGGTGAGTGTCGGCGAAGCCTTCGGGCCCGGTGCAGGCGTTGGCCCCGCCGGAGTTGAGGACCACGGCCTGCAGCCGGCCGTCAGCCAGCACCTGCTGCGACCAGAGCACCGGTGCAGCCTTGACCCGGTTACCGGTGAACACCGCCGCCGCATGAAAGTGGGGTCCGGTGTTGACCACGAGGGCCAGGTCGGGCCGTCCGCTGGCCTTGAGGCCGGCGGTGGTACCGGTGGCGAGGAAGCCGGCGGCTCGGGTGACGCTCATCGGGACTCCTCACTGGTGACCAGGTGGCCGGCTGCGATCCAGGTCTGGACGGCGAGGTCGGCCTGGAGGGTGGGGACGAGGATCCAATCCGTGTCGAACGTCGACTCGGCGAGCACGGAGATGTCGGCCTCGGCCAGCGGGGCGAGCAGGCCGGCAAGGACCCCGATCAGGGAGTGGTCGAGCGGACCGTCGATGCTGAAGGCGGTGAACGGGCCGACGCCGGTCACGGTGCCGGGCAACGCGTCCCAGGCACAGATGACGCTGAGCTCGTCGGTGGTCCGGGTCACGCTCCAGAAGGGGGCCTCGTAGCTGTCGTCGAGGGCCCAGCGCGGCACCGAGGCATGGGCGGGCAGCTGAGCCATGCCAAGGCCGACGTCGTGCCGGGTCAGCTCCCACGGGGTCGGCTGGTGATGGGCCACGCTCACGGCGCCACTCCCACCGTGCTCAAGCCGGTCGTCTCCGGCAGCCCGAGCGCCAAGTTGAGGCACTGGACCGCTCCGCCGGCCGTGCCCTTGGTCAGGTTGTCCAAGGCGGCGACCGCGACGAGCCGTCCCGCGGCGGCGTCGACGGTGACCTGGACGTGGACGGCGTTGGCGCCGAGCACCGACTGGGTCTGCGGCCACGCGCCCTCGGGCAGCAGGTGCAGGAACGGCTCGTCGGCGAAGTCGCCGGCGTACGCGGCCCGCACGTCGCCGGCGGTGATGCCCGCGGCCACCGGCGCGGTACAGGTTGCCAGGATGCCCCGGGACATCGGCACCAGTACGGGGGTGAAGGAGACCGTTGGGGCAGTAGCTCCGCAGACGGCGAAGTTCTGCAGCAGCTCGGGGACGTGCCGGTGTCTCCCGCCGACACCGTACGCGCTCGCCGATCCCATCAGCTCCGAGCCCAACAGGTGCGGCTTGAGGGACCGACCTGCGCCGGACGGTCCGCTCGCCGCCACCACCACCAGGTCACGACCGTCGCTGAGACCGTGCGCGAGAGCGGGGAGGAGCGCGAGGGTCGCTGTCGTCGGATAGCAGCCTGGCACCGCGATCCGCCGAGCACCCGCCAGCTTTTCCCGCTGGCCGGGCAGCTCCGGCAGGCCGTACGGCCAGCTGCCGGCGTACGGCGAGCCGTAGAACTGCAGCCAGGCTGCGGGGTCGGTGAGCCGGAAGTCGGCCCCACAGTCGATGACCAGCGTCTCGGGATCCAGCGCCGCCGCCACCGCGGCCGAGGCGCCGTGCGGCAGAGCCAGGAAGACGACGTCATGATCGCTCAGCGTCTCAGGGGTGGTGTCGACCACCACCCGGTCCGCCAGCGGGACAAGATGCGGTTGGGACTCACCCAGCAGGCGGCCGGCGCTGGCCCCCGCGGTCAGGGCACCGAGCTCGACGTGGGGGTGGCCGAGCAGGAGCCGGAGCAGCTCCCCGCCGGCGTAGCCTGTGGCACCGGCCACCGCCACCTTCACACTCATACGCATGACTATGCCAGAACTAGCATTTTAATGCGAACCTAGACGTAGACCCGGACGTAGTCGACGTAGAGGTCAGCCCGGTCCTGCACCGACGCGAGATCGATCGGCCAGCCACCGCCGAGCGCCAGGTCGAGCAGGAAGAAGAGCGGTTCGTCCCCGCCCTGGACCTGTGGAGCCGTCGCAGTCAGTCGACCGTCGATGTAGAACGTGATCACGGTGGGGCCCACCGAGACGCCGTAGGTGTGCCAGGTCATCGCCTCCTGCCGCGTGTCCCAGCGAGTCCCGCAGTGGGCGACACCGTCGTCCTTGCCGGCGACGTACTCGTGCGTGGTGTGGCAGGCACCTGTGGGCTCGTGGCCGTACAGCTCGACGGCGTCGATCTCGGCGATGGCGGGTTGGTCGGTGACCAGGTTGGGCGTCGGCAGCATCCAGAACGCCGGCCAGGTGCCGGGCGCCGCAGGCGCCAACATCCGTGCCTCGAAGTAGCCGTACTGGGCCGAGAAGCCGGAACCGCCGGGCCGGGCCGAGGACAGCAGGCCGCCCAGGTGGCTCCGTCCCCACCCCTGCGGATCGGCGAAGTCCTCGGGTCTGGGCTCGATCGAGATCTTGAGGTACTGGTCGTCCACGACCCGCACGTTGCCGAACCTCTTCGCCGGGTCGGCGAAGATCGCGAAGCCGAAGTCCTCAGCTCCGCCCACCACCGGCTTCGCGGCCGCGTAGTCGGCGTCCTTCCCGGTCCGCGAGATCGACATGGGCCGGGTGAACTCCTCGGCGTACACCAGTGAGCGCCCCGCCGCGACGTCGGCTGAGGGCGGTGAGGTCGGGGCCGGAGGCACTGTGCCGACGGCAGGTAAGCCACGGTAAAGCTGGAAGAGCGCCGATGCCGCCCGGGAGCGCCGCCCGGTCGCCTCGAACCGGACGGTGAACGGTCCGGGCGGCAGAGCCGACAGGTCGAGTCGGAAGGTGGCCGTCCCGTCCGGGTCCGGCGCGGCCTGCTGGGAGGGGGGCACGGCCGCCGTGGGGTCGCCTGGCCAGACGCTGGCGCTGGCGCCGGTGAAGGAGGGGCCAACGGCGACGCGGACGTCGACACTCGCCCCGACGACCGCTCCCGTGGTGGGGCACCGCACCACCAGTCCGACCTTGTCCGTGGGGCGGGGCAGTGGGGTGTCGCAGTTGAGGTCGCTGTCACCGAACGAGGTGGCCTCACCACCGGCAGCCGTCCGGGGTGGGGCAGCTCGCTGGTAGGTCGAGAGCTCGGCCAGGCTCAACGCTCCCGGACCGCTGACGGTGTCCAGGACGAGCCGGACCGAGGTGGTGACCCGTGGCATGAAGCTCAGGACCGTCGGTCGGGCGGTGGTGGGCAGCACGGCACCCACACTCAGCCGGGAGCCGTCGGAGAACTCGAGGGTGGCGCTCCGCAGCTCCGCGGTCGAGGGGATGCCGGCCAGCCCAATGGTGGTCAGCTCTCGCGGCTGAGGCCAGCTCAGCTGGACCCAAGCACCTGCGGGGTCCGCAACGGTCCACCGCTGCCCCGCCCCGCCAGCGGCGGCGTCGACGAGGGGTCGCGGATCAGCAGCCCCAGCCGAGGCCGTCACGGTCGCGGCACCTGCCACGTCGCCGCTCGGCGGGGCGTCCACGGCGACGTCGTCAGCCGCTGGCTGATCGTCGACCGCGACCCGGGTCAACGCTACCGACCGAGCCCCTGTGGTGACCCGAGACACGGTGAAGCGCACCCGGTCGACCGATCGCGGGGCCACCGGCACGGTGGTGGTGCGATCCGATCCCGACAGCGTCACCTGGATCTCGGACCCGTCGCCGAAGGTGAGGAACCCGGACTCGATCCCCGGGTCGGCGACCGGGTTGCGCTGGAGCACCACCCGGCGCACCTCGACCGGCGCCGTCCACTGCAGTTCGAGCCAGGCCCCGGTCGTCTGCCGGTCGGTCCGCCAGCCCCGGCCCGGGTCGTCGGCATGATCGGTGGTCACGACCTGCCGCGGGGAGCTGCCGATCTTGGCCGAGCTGGTGCTCACGGTGGCTCGACCGGCCAGTCCGTCACCGACGCCCGGCTGGCGTCGGACGACGACCACCGCGATCACGACCACCAGAGCGACCACGACGACGGCGACGAGCCACCTCAGCCGCCTCACGTTGGGTCGCCTCACGGCAGGGCTGGCCCTGACGTGCTGGGTCGTGGCTCCAGCCGGGGCAGACCATCGCCGAGCGGAGGCGCCGATGGCGGTGCTGACGGGTCGACCGCTTCGACCCGGTCGACCGGAAGCCGACTGTTCAGCAGCGCCGCTCGGGAGAGGAGCCCGAGGGACAGCCAGAAGACGCCCGTGCTGTCGGACAGGTCGGGACCGGCCGCAATCTTGACCACCAGCAGCGTCACCAAGGCCCAGAGCACGGGGCGGTACTCCCGGAGCGCGGCACCGCGGTAGAGCAGGGTGACCACGGCCGCGGTGAAGAGCAGTGCCCCTACGATGCCCGTCGCACTCAGCAGGGTCGGGATGAACGACGACGCCCTGGCCGACCCCAGCCCGACGCCGAAGCCCCAGGTGTCGAGAAAGATGTTCACGGAGTCACCGTTGGCCGAGGACCGCTCGGTGAAGGAGGAGGACGCCACCTTGTCGTTGATCGTGGACTCGACAAAAGCCGCGACGACCGGCAGCACCCAGATTCCGACGATGACGGCGGCACAGCCGACCAGGCTCAGCACCCGGCTGAGCGACGTGCGCCGAGCGAGGAAGCCGATCAGGCTCGCACCGCCTAGTATCAGCGCCGCCGCAATCCCGGCCACGACGAACGTTGCGGAGGTCGAGATGATGCCCAGGTAGCACGCGATCCCCGCGACCGTGAGGGCTCCCAACTGCCGCCATCCTCGGAGGGCACTGGCCCGCGGCAACATGTAAGCCATGGTCACCAGGGAGCTCCCGGCCAGCGACGAGGGCTCGGAGAGTATCCCACGAAAGCGGGGGATGTTGCCGGCCGCCGTCTGGATGTAGGCGAAGGATGGGGAGTTGTCGAAAAAGCCCTCCGGGAAAGGCAGGCCGACCAGCTGGTGCAGGTAGCGCCAGAGCGACAGCAGGGTGCAAGCCCCGGCCGCGAGACCGATCAGCTCCGGTCCCGCCCGCGGTGACCGCGCCAGGAAGACCACCACGCAGACGCCGAGGAACACGTAGATGATCTGGGCCAGGTTCGAGTTGGTGACGACGCCGGCTATCAGGGGGGTGGATCCGGGCGTCACCGTCACCAAGCCGTCGAACAGCAGGGGTGCCACCAGGGTCACCACGACCGACCATCCCAGAAACAGCACCAGCAGTGAGGTCGCAGGTGGTAGCGGCTCCCGCACCCGGCTGGGAGTGCGTCCGCTCCCCAGCAACCGGAGCACGAGGGCGACCACCACCCCAAGGGCGGCAGCGTAGAAGGTGGGGATGGCCGTCCCGCTGACCACGATGGCCGAGCCTGCAGCGGTCGCGCCGCCCAGGGCCAGCGCGCGACCGTACCCACCGCGGCCGAGCACACCGTAGGCCACCACGAGCAGGGTGACGATCGTCAGTCCCGACACCGATGACCTCCCTGAGCGCTCACGGCGTCCTGCCGTAACGGAGCTGAACCAGCTGGCGAGCGAAGCGACCAGGCACGAGAAGCGTGAGCATTGACCAGCCAGCCAGCGCGCAACGGTGACCCCAGCGGTCGGGTCCCGGTCGGAAGGGGGACCTCAACGCGTCGAGCAGCATCCGGACCGGCCGGTCGCCGGGCAAGGTCGCGGCCTGCGGAGCCAGTCGGTGGGCCGCCACGCGCAGCTGGAGCAGCTCGCGGCTGGCGAAGAGGGGACGGTCGTCCGCCGGCCGACGGTCGGCGGCAAGCGCAAAACGCCAGCGATCCCGAGCTCGAGTCACCTCACGAGCGAATCGGCTCACGTCACGCAGCAGGTCGCTGTCGTTACGCCCGTGCTGGCGGTAACCCACCAGGACCCCTGACACGCTGACCACGTCGCCGAGCAAGGGCGCTGCCGCGAGCAGCGCCGAGTCTCCAGCGTCTCCGACCTCCGGACCGACCGGCAGGATCTGGTCCAGGAACCAGCGGGCGTAGGCGTTGCCGGACCCTGGCGGCGTCGGGTAGGCCGAGGTGGCGAGCAACCACCGCCTGATGTCGGTCGGGGGCGGGACCGGGTCGTACGTCGGGAACGGATCACCCTGCGGTGTACCCGACTCGTCCATCCGTTGCATCTGGAACTGCACCTTGCTGACTGTGGGTCCCATCGCCTCCGCCAGCGGGATGGGCAAGTCAGGCGGTAGTACGTCGTCGGAGTCGAGGAACACCACCACGTCCCCCGTACTGGCGGCGAAGCCCCGGTTGCACGCGACGCGCTGGGTGGCGTTCTCGGTGGCGAGCAGGCTGATCCGGTCGCCGTAGCCGCGAATGATGTCTAGCGACTGGTCGGTCGAGCCGTCGTCGACGACCACCACCTCGACGTCCGACCATCGCAGGGCGAGCGCGCTGTCGATGGCCGCGCCGACGAACTGCGCGTAGTTGTAGTTGGGGATGACGACGCTGAGACGCTGCACGGGCCGCCCTCCGGTCGTCGACGAGGCCACGTTTCCCGAACGGGCCCGCCCCACCCTAACGGTCATGCTGGTGCCACATCGCCCCGTCAAGCGTGATGCCGACCACGGCCGCGTCGGCTTCTCAGTGAACCGACACCGGTCGTAACACGAGCGACCCAGGAGTTCCCTATCGTCGCCATCGTGACTGCGCCCCCTGTCCCGCTACTCTCCGGGCGACTCCCCGCACTCGACGGCCTGCGCGGACTCGCCGCGCTGGTCGTGGTGGTGTTCCACGCCATGCTCGTGCTGCCGTCAATCGCCAATGTCGTCTCGGGCGAGAGCCGGGTCGGCGGTTGGCTGGCCACCGTGACCTACACGCCCCTGCGGCTCGTCTGGTCCGGTGAGGAAGCTGTCCTGGTCTTCTTCGTCTTGTCCGGAGTCGTCCTCACGCTGCCGTTCCGCACTCGACCCTTCTCGGCCGTGACCTACTATCCCCGCCGGCTGGTGCGGATCTACCTGCCCGTGTGGACGTCGGTGGCGCTGGCGCTGCTCTGGAGCTCGCTGGTGCCGCGCGTGGCGGTCCCGGGGTCGTCGTGGTGGGTGAACGGTCACGACTTCCGGCTCACGCCGCAGGGTCTCGGGGGTGATCTGACTTTGCTGCTCGGCACCACCTGGCTGAACAGTGTGCTCTGGTCGCTGCGGTGGGAAATGTGGTTCTCGCTGCTGCTGCCCCTCTACCTCTTGCTCCTGGTGCGCTTCCGCCGGTGGCCCCTGCTGAAGCTGGTGCTGCTGCTCGGTGCGACCGAGGCCGGGGCGTTGCTGCACCTCGACCCGCTCCGTTACCTCCCGGTCTTCGGGGTCGGGGTACTGCTGGCGACCGAGCTGGACAGGCTGGGGGCGCTGCTGGACCGGGTCGGAAGACTCAGCGGCTCGGTGTTGCTTGTCCTCGCTGTCCTCGTGCTGACCGAGTCGCGCTGGCTGACGGGTCAGACCGTCTCTCCGGTCACCGTTCTCGCTGCTGCCGCGCTGGTCGTCCTCTTCGCCCGCTGGGCTCCGGCGGTGCGGCTCGGGGCATGGCGCCCGGTGCACTGGCTGGGGACGGTCTCGTTCAGCCTCTACCTCGTGCACGAGCCCATCGTCACCAGCGTCGCTCTGCTCCTGCACACCCACAACCCGGCCATCGTGCTTCTGATGGCGCTACCTGCTTCGCTCCTCGTGGCTGCTGGGTTCTACCAGGTCGCGGAGCGGCCGTCTCACCATCTGTCCCGTTGGGCTGGAGCGTTGGCGGCACGCGTCGTCCCGCTGGGACGGGTCGAGCCGACAGATCAGTCGAGGGTCCTCACCCGACGAGCCGGCACGCCCACGTAGACCCCGTCGGGCTCGGTGTCCTTGGTGACGATCGCCCCGGCCCCAATGACACAGCCGGACGCGATCCGTACGCCGCTGAGCACGACCACGTTCGCACCCAGCCAGCAACCGTCCTCCACCACGATCGGCCGCGAGTAGTCCTGACCGGCACGCTTGTCCGGCGGCCCCAGGTCGTGACCACCGGTGGCAAAGGTCACCCCGGTGCTCACGTAGACGTTCCGACCCAGGGTGATGTCCCCCCGGTCGAACAGACAGCCGTGGTTGACGTAGCTGCCGTCGCCGACCTCCAGCGAGGTACAACGAACGACCGTCCCGGAGAGGAAGGCCACCCGACCCACCCGATAGCCGGCTGCCCGCAACGACGCCAGGCGCACGGAATGCGGCACGGCGTAGGCCATGCCCACCGAGTTCACCAGTACCAGCTTGGCGGCGCGGACCAGCCGTGCCCCGTTCCACGTCATGACACTCCCTGTCGTCAACTGCTCTGTTGTCGTCAGCTACCCGGGGCGACGGAGGTGAGGATGGAGAAGTGCGACTCCACCGCCGCCGTCGGCAGGTAGGCCGCCGCTGCGGCCCTCCGGTGCTCGTCACCGGCCGAGGTGCGAGGCCGGCGGACAGCGCGCAGCAGGCCCTCCGCCAGGGCCTCGGGGCTCTCCGAAGCGACCAGCTCTCCGATCTCGGGATCGGTGATGACGTCGGCCGGTCCGAACTCGCAGTCGGTGGCCAGCAGCGGCAGCCCGCACTGCAGGGCCTCCACCAGAGCGACCCCGAAGCCTTCCCACCGCGAGGCCAGGACGAAGCAGTCTGCCGCCTGCAGATGATGGACGGGGTCGGTGCTGTAGCCCGCGAAGGTGACGAGGTCGTCCAGCCCCAGCTCAGTGCACAGCGCACGCAACGTGTGCTCCTCGGGGCCACTGCCCACCAGGGTGAGAGCGACCGGCGGCAGGTCGGGACGGGCCAACGCCAACGCTCGCAGCAGGATGTCCTGACCCTTCTGGTAGGAGAGCCGAGCGACGCTGACGAAACGGAAGCGTGCGTCAGTGGCGGGCAGCGGCTCGGGTGAACCCAGGTCGCGCACCGGGTTCTTGGCGAAGATGGTCCGGGTCCGTCTCGCCACCGTGCCGGCGGCGTAGTCCCGCAGGGAGGGCGACACGGCCAGCACCGCCGGCACGTCCCGGCTGACCAGCGTGCGGAAGGCCGCGAACGCTGCTCGGGTCCGACGGGTTCCGTCGGCCTCCTCGAGCCGGGGATTGCCGTGCAGGTGGGGCAGCAGCACCGGCAGCCGGAGGCCTCGGGTGACGGTCCACGCGATCACCGACGCCTCGATCTGCGGGGTGACGAGCACGTCGAAGTCATGCTCGGCCACGCACCGGCGCAGCGATACCCCCAGCCGGCGCAGCCGGTCCACGCCAAGCACGTGCATCGTGTACGGCGTGTTCCGCAGCAGCTCCTCGTCGTAGGACGAGGAGAAGATGACGTGGACGTCGAGCAGCCGGGGGTGCTGCTCGGCCAGGCCGCTGGCGATCTCGTGCACCACTCGTTCGATTCCCGCGAAGTGCGCTGACGGCGGCACGAAATAGGCGACCTTGAGCCGGCGAGGTTCGCTCACGGGGCCGCCGCGCTCACCGTGTCGCGCACGTCGGCGGGCAGACCGGTCAGGTGGGAGAACAGGCTCAGGTAGTCCCTCGACATCCGCTCGACGGTGAAGTAGTCGGCGCCCTCGAGCGCCCGGGCCCGCCACTCCTCGAGGACCACCGGATCACCCATCAGCACCCGCAACGCGCCGGCCATCGCCTGCGGGTCGTGGACGGGGACCAGCTGACCCGCCTTGCCGTGCTCCAGCGTCTCCGGGATGCCGCCGACGGCGGTGGCCACGATGGCACAGCCAGCCGCCCTGGCCTCCATCACTGTGAGCGGGCACGGGTCGGCCAAGGTGGCGGTGGCGAAGATGTCGGCCTGCTCGAGCAGCGGTCGCGGTGCCGCGGTGGAGCCGAGGAAGTGCACGGCCTGCTGCAGCCCCAGCTCGGCCACCTGCAGCTCAAGTCGTTTCCGCTCCGCACCCCAGCCGATGACGTTGAGGTGCCACTCGGGGAAGTCGGGAGCGAGATGGGAGAAGGCGGTGATCACGTCACTGACCGCCTTACGTGGATGCAGCCCGGAGAGGGTCACCACGCACGGGCGGAGCAGCGGCGGGTCGTCGGCCTCAGCACCCTCCCGCGGCGACTGGTCGGCACCGTTGAAGATCGTGACGACCTGACGTTCGGGGTATCCCCTGGACAGCAGCAGCTGGCGTTCGGCCTCGCTCACCGCCACCACCACCTTGCCCAGCCGCATCAGCACCGAGTGCTTGTCGAAGGAGTTGTGCATGGTGGTCACCAACGGCACTCGCAGCACCTTGGCGATCGGATAGGCCAGCACGGCCGACGACATCATGTGGGCGTTGATCACGTCCGGGCGAAAGCGGCGGCAGAGCCTGGCGAGGGCCCACGCGCTGCCGGGTGCGTCCTTGACCCGCTGGGGCTCGGGCAGGTCGACGACCTCGACCCCGTGCCGACGCAGCACGTCGGCGTAGGAGGACCGTGCCGCGGCGAACACGACGTCGTGGCCCGCGTCAGACTGCGCGCAGGCGAGGTCGACGGCGACGTGGACGTGGCCGTTCCCCCGCACTCCGTGCTTGAGCAGGTGGATGATCCTCACGAGACCCCCTGGTCTAGGTCCTGCTGGCTGTGGCTGTGGGTCGGGGTGATCATACGGACTGCAAGGCGGCCTCGGCCTCGAGCGCGGAGACACGGGCCGTCGGCTGGTAGCGGAAAGCGCCCTGGCGTCCGAAGGACTCGATCCCGAGCGCCTTGAGGGCTGCGACGCCGGCAGCTGCCCGCTCGGCACTCCCGCCGGTGTAGATCGGGTAGGCCTGCTCGAGCACGTGGCTACCCTCCAGCCGCAGATCGCCCTCCAGCAGTCCGTTGGCCGCGGTGTGCCGGCGGAACTCCTCGGCTGCCTCGGCGACGGAGGTGCCCGCTTGGTCAGCGACCACCTCGACGGCGAAGTAGGTGCGCCCCCCTGCCGTGCCGTAGAAGTCGGAGTAGACGGTCAGCCGCTTCCACCGGGCCTCGTGCGAGAAGTTGTAGAGGATGGACTCCTCGAACCCGCGCCGGCCGGAAAAGCTGTAGAAGAGGCTGACCAGGGTGACGGCCGGCAGCGGCTCGAACGGCACGTCACACAGGGCGGCCATCTGCGCCAGGGGGATGGTCGACACGAGGCGGCGGGTCTGGACCGTGCCTGCGGCGGTCTCGACCACGAAGCCGTCCGGCGTCCGCTGGACCCGATGCACCCCTCGGCCCAGCGCGAAGCTGGCGCCACGGCTCTCCAGCGTGGCCACCGCTGGCGCGTAGAGCGTCGCGAAGCCCTGCCGCGGGCGCGCCAGCTGGCGGTTGGTCGGCGCTGTCGGGGGGGTCCGCCGCAGCTGCTGCTTCACCTGCCGCACCAGGGCCGGCACCGTCGTCTGGTCGCGGATCCACAGCATCCGGCTCTGGGCGAAGGTGAGGTCGATCCGGTCAATCGGGCAGCCGCAGAACCGGGCCATGTAGTTCTCCAGGCCCGACCGGTACAGGAACCGTGCCCCGATCCAGTGCCGGGCGAAGTCGCGGGCGCTGACCAGCGGCCGCCGGTCCAGGCGAGCGAAGACGGCCGAGGCCATGATGCGTGCCAGCTCGACCGGACCAGCGGCGAGCACGTCGTCGCGCAGCGAGAAGGGGTAGGACGTCACCACACCTTGGGGATTGAGCCGCGACCAGCTGGGTCGGATCGGCTCGTACTCTGGCAGCAGCTCCGGGAAGTGCTGGAGCAACGGCGAGTCGTCCTGGAAGATGAAGCTGCCGACGTCGAAGGTGTAGTCCCCGATGGCCATGTCGAGATGGTTTCCGCCGACCCGCGGGTACTCGTCGACCAGGAGAACCGAGCGTTCACCCTGGTCGAGCAGCACCGAGGCACTCACCAGACCACTGATCCCGGCCCCGAGCACGACGGCGTCCACGATCTCCGGCGTCCCGCTCACCTCCGTCGTGCTCTCCATACCCCCGCCTTTCTGGTGAAGTGCTCCTGGTTGTGTGGCACCTGGTTGTGTGGCACCCGTCAGCTCCCGCGGATCAGCGCACGCTTGACCCGTCGCGCGCCGTAAGCCGCCTGGACCAGCGCCAGCAGCGGGACGCGGAACGCCGTGCCGGAGCGGGCGATCTCACCTTCCCGCCACATGGCCGCCCCGCGGAGAGCAGCGACGGGCCCCTGCCACGGGCGGGTGGAGAAGGTGGTGTCCCGGCCGAAGTCGTGCGTACGGTCACTGACCGCGAGCGCCAGAGCATCGCCGGCCCGGGGGAACACCACGGCACGATGAAGGCGGTCCCAGGCGGTCTCGGCATCCAGCACCACCTTCTCCGCAGGTGCCGGCGGAAGCGCGTCGAGATAGCTGAGGACTCCGGCGAAGGCACTGCCGGCCTCGGGGGGGACCTTTTCCTGCCAGCCGGGGACCTCGAGGTTGCTCCGGACCACGCCGTCAGTCTCCTCGAACCAGCGGACGCTTTCCAGGGCCGGCTCGAACAGCCACTCCACGAGGTGCCAGTAACGCAGCAGCACGCTGCGCGGCCGCAGCGGTGAGTAACCGTCCGCCTCCAGCGTCAGGCCGAACGTGCGCGGGGGCCGCTCGTTGCGCGTGGGCGGGAAGTAGTTGGCCATCAGCGCCGAGCTGACCGACACCTGGGGCAGACCCTCAGCCAGCACGAGAGCGGTGGTGCCGTGCAGGCCGGTGTCGACCAGGACCGCCTGGCGGCGCCCGTCGAGCGACTCCTGCAGGTGACGACCGAAGAGCGCGGACTGGCTCCGCAACGCCTCGCTCACCGGTTCACCGTCGGCGTGCCGCAGCAGCCGCGCCAGACCGTCGGACGTCAGCGGGCGCTGCCACTGCAGGTCGTCGCCCAGCGGGACCGCTCCGGACATGGCCCGAGCCACCTCGGCCACCGATGCCTGTCCGAACTCGTGGCCGAGCGTACGGGCCGCGGCGGGCAGCAGGTGGTCCAGTCCCTCCTCCGCCGTCCGCGACAGGGCCGGGCGCATCGCCACCACCCGGGAGACCATCAGCGGAGCGACGTGCACCGCGGATGGCAGAGCCGAGGCGGCGAGGAACCGCTCGTAGGCCAGCTGCATCCGCAGCCCGCCGCGGGCGCAGAAGAGGAAGGCTGCCTCCCCAGGACGCTCGAAGGCGGCACCCAGCGACCACAGCCGGAGGCAGAACTCCGCCACGATCGGGCCCAGGACCTCGCGTCCGACTTCCTGCGGGTCGGACGTCCGCGTGCTCATCGGTCCCTCCAGACGACGAGCGGGAGCGCCTGCAGCTGACCCAGCCGACGGCCGCGGTGGAAGCCGGCACTACGAGGGAGGTGCACCGGCGTCCAACCGGCCGCGGCGGCCTGCCGCACGTCGGCCGTACTGCTGTCGCCCACGTGCACCACCCGCGCCGCCGCCACCTGCTCCATCTCGGTCACCCTGGCAAAGATGCTGCCCGCGTGCTTGGTGGCGCCGAGATCGGCGCTCGAGTACACCGCGCGGAACGGGTGGTCCCCCACGACGGCGTCGAGGAGCTGCCGCAGGTCGGCCTCGCTGTAGTAGGTGTCCGAGACGGCCACCAGCGGCACGCCTGAGCGCCGAACACGGTCAAAGACCTCCAGCAGCGGCCGGTTCGCCCGCAGGTGCTCACCGTCGACCTCGACCTCGGAGCGCCGCAGCACGTCGGCCGCCTCGAAGCCCAGGCCCAGTGCCGTGGCCATGATCTGGGTGATCGTGGCCAGCGTCGCCTCACCGTCGGGGCGTTCCACGGCCACAGCCCGGTACACGCTCGCCTGCGTCGTCCAGCGCAGGGGGACCAGCGCGTCCGGGTCCACCCCGATCAGCGGGGCCGCGCGGCGGGCGGCTTCGGCGAACCTCGCCGTCTCGGTGCTCCGGTCGCGCAGCAGCACGGTGTCGAACAGGTCGCTGGACAGGAGGTCGCAGCGTACGGGATCCGCGAGCTCCTCGAGAGCGGTCAGCGGTGTCGGGTCATCACCGGGACGACCGGGGAGGGGCAGCCGCGCCGCCAAGCCCTGGGCCCGACCGGGCGCGCTCACGACCGGCCTCCGAGCGGCAGCCGGGCGAGGATCCGCTGGCCCTCGGTCCAGGCCCGGACCACGTCCGATCGCCGCACCAAGAAGAAGTCCCGCCCGGGCACGCCCACGACTTGGCGGGCGGCGACCACCATGAAGGTGGCCAGGACCACGTTGCTGATGATGCTCGTCCACGCCGCCCCGTAGACGCCGAAGTGCGGCACCAGCAGCACGAAGGACCCGACGTTGGCCGCCAGGGTGACGCCGAGGCCGGCACTCCGCAGTCCGGGCCGACCCCAGGCGCTGAGGGCCGTGCCGGCCAGCAGGCCGGGGATGCAGATCAGGGCCGAGACGAGCAGCATCAGAGTGGGAACGGTGGCAGCCTCGAACTCGTACCCGAAGAGCGGACCGATCCAGAACGGGAGACTCGCCCCGAGGACGAGGCACCCCCCGAAGGCCACCAGCAGCGTCAGCCGGGCGGTCCCGGTGAGCTGGCTCGCGTCCCGCGTCTTGCTGTTGACCCCGAACAGCGCACCCTGGATGGCGAGGGCGACGATCAGGGGCAGGTCCGAGACGGTGCTGGCCACCGTGTAGAGGCCCAGGTCTTCGACGCTCGACAGTGGCGTCATCAGCAGTTGACTGGCGCGAGCGAGCACCATGCTCGCGACGCTGCCGAGCCACACCTTGCTGCCGAAGGCGACGATCGTCGCGAGAGTGCCCCGGTCGTTCTCGTCGTCGGGCAGGTCTGCTGGGTCGCCCGCGGCCTCGGCGGGCTCCGTCGCCTCCTGCGGACGTCGGAGCAGCGGCCAGTAGACGATGCCGGCGACGATCGGGGTCACGGTGTTCACCAGGACCCCGGCCAGCACGCCCAGCTCGCCGCCCACAAACAGCAGGCCAAAGCCCAGCACCCGGATCGCGGTGATGATCACCCGCTCGACGGCAATCGCGCCCCACATCTGGCGTCCGGTGGCGGCACCACGAAACACGTTGACGACGAGGGCGGGCACGGTGAGCGCCGTGGCCAGCAGGATGAGCCGGCCGAGATCAGGATCCCCAGCGGACAGGAAGGACAACGCCAGGAACGTGGCCAGCAGGCAGACCAGGCCAAGGGCCACCGTGACGAGCGAGGCCCAGGCGAGCGCGGGGCGGGTAGCGCCGGGCCGCTTGGCCAGGAAGTACGTGAGTGCGTCGGGAAGTCCGAGCGTGGCCGCCGCCAGCATCAGACCTGCGGGGGCGATCGCGGCCGCGAGCTCTCCCCGACCGTCGGTGCTCAGCGCGCGCGCCAGCAGTGGGGCGGTGAGCAGGCCTCCGGCCGGCACCAAGAAGCTGGACGCGGTCATCAGCACGACGGCGCGACGCAGGGTCGGCGCCTGCGCGGTGGTCGTCATCCTGTGGTGCGCTGACCGGCCGACGCCAGTACCGGCTCCGGTGAGGTGCCGTCCACCACGAGTCGCTCCTGGCGCAGCAGCTCGAGAGCGCGCGCCTCGGCGTAGCGCATCCCGTAACGCGGTCGAAAGCCGGCCCGGGCGAGCTTGTCGGCCGGGAAGCGCATCCGCCACAGCGGGTTGCGCAGAGTCGGCTGCCGGAACCGCACGACGTCGTGCAGCCAGTCCGCAGCCCCCGGCACCGTCGGCACCTTGAACCGCTCGTCCCCCGTGGCCTCCAGGGCGCGCCGCATGAAAGCGGCGTGGGTCGGCGAGGCCAGGTCGTCCTCGGAGACGTTGTAGGTCTCCACCGAACCGGGAGCACCGGCCCCGCTGAGGGACTGCTCCATCGACCAGATCAGCGCCTCGGAGACGTCCCGGACGTAGACGTGGTGAGCGTGCCGGTGCGCGGCCAGGACACGCTTGCTGCGGCTCCAGTCGCGGATGCCCAGCAACGCCTGCTCCCCGACCACGACCGTCGGCCGCAGCACCGTGTACCGAACCCGGTCAGCCGCGTCGGCGATGGCCCGCTCGCCGGCCAGCTTCGTCCGGCCGTACGTCCGGACGTAGTCCATCGCCAGGTACTCCCCCGCAACGTCCTCCTCGACCGTCAGCGTCGCTGCGTCCTCTGTCATGGTCCGCGTCTTGCCGCTGCCGTAGACCGAGACGGTGCTGGTGTAGACGAACGCCTCGATCCCGGCCCGTTCGGCGGCCTCGGCCAACAGCCGCGTCGCGGTCACGTTCACCGACGGCATCCGGTCCTGCTTGCCGATCTCCGCCGCGAGGTGAAGCACGGCGGAGCACCCCTGGAGCAGCGCGTCGTAGTCCGCCGCCGCAGCCGTCATGAAGTCGACCGACCGCCACTCCAGGCCGGGGGCCGACTCGGGTAGGGGCAACCGCGACGTGGTGCCGCGGACCTGGTAGCCACGCTCGAGCAGGTCGGCGACGACCACCGAACCGATCCGACCGGTCCCCCCGGTGACCAGAACGGTCCGCGACGGCGACGTCCTGCGCTGACGGGCCGCGGCCTTCAGGTGGTCCGCCAGACGAATGGCCATCGCCACGATCATCTGGGTCGGGTTGCAGTGCCCGGCCGTCGGGAACACCGAGCTGCCCGTCACGTACAACCCTCGTACGCCGTGCACCTGGCTGTTCGGGTCGACCACGCCGTGGGTGGGGTCGGCGGACATCCGGGTGGTCCCGGTGGGGTGGGCGACGTCGACGAACGAGGCGGGCAGGTCACCGCCCTCGACCACCCAGGGGGCCGGCGTCGGGGCCGGGAAGCCCATCGCCTGCAGCTGCTGGCCGACGATCTCCGCCGTCCGCCGCATCGTCTGCACCTCGTCGGGATGGATGCGCCAGTCGACCTGGGGCAGTCTGATCCCGTACGCGTCCCGGCCGGCGCCCAAGGTGATGCGGCTGTCTGGGTCGGGGCGCTGCTCCACCATGGCCAGCAACGTGACCGCCTGGAAACGACGAGGGATGCCGTTCCGCTCGACGAAGTATTCGCGCACTCCGCGCGCGAACAGCGGGGCTCCCTTGACCAGAGCCACTGCGTCGGCCGGCAGGTTGGGCGTCCGCCGGATGATGCGGCGCAGCGCGTCCCACGGGTCGTCGGGTCCGACCTCCTCCCCCAGCCACGCGGCGCAGTTGAGAAGCCGCTCGTCTCGCTGAACCTCAGGGCTCAGCCGAAATCCGGCCCGGAACAGGCGCCCTCGGACGTTGTAACGGCCCAGCCGCTTGAGCAGCTCCCGGGAGGCGTCGACGTCGAAGAAGCCCACCGGCCCGCGAGGGTGGTCCATCAGGTAGCGGCCGACCTGGTCGTGACCGTTCCCGAGCCCGGCCGGGGACTGGCTGTCCGAGCTGAGCAGGATGCGGGCGTTCTCGATGCCGCCCGTGGCCAGCACGACCGTGCTGGTGCTCAGCGTGCGCCGTTGCCCATCGGGTGCGGCGTACTCGACGGCGGACACCGCATCGCCGGAATCTGAGGGGAGGACGCGGACGACGGTCGCCCCGGTGACCAGAGTGACGTCTGGCCCCAGCCGAGTCGCGAGGCCGCGGCCGAAACGCACGTACTCGAAGGGGTAGGACTCCTCCTCGTCGCGGCTGAACTGCCAGAAGAAGGGGCGAAGGAGCGCGGGATCCGGGTTGTCCGCCGGCCGGGGGCGACCAGCGATCGTCCAGAACCGGTCGTCACTGAAGCCGGTGCCGACGGCGAGGCCGAGGTGGCTGGTCGTCCGATCCAGGTACGGTTCCATCTCCTCCGGTCCGAACGGCCAACCCGAGTTCGGAACCCACGAGCGCTGCTCGTAGTCGATCTCGTCGAAGGGCGCACAACGCCCGCCCCAGGTGTGCGAGCTGCCCCCGACGATCCGGTTGCGCACCGACCACTGGTCGGGAACCCGCGGCCGCCCCACGTTCTCAATGTCGTTCAAGCGGTCGGCGGGCTCGCTCCGCTCGTCGTCACCACTCTCCAGCACGGTCACCCGCAGCTGGGTCGCGGACAGCTCGCGCGCCAGCGTGACTCCAGCCGGGCCCGTGCCGACGATGCACACGTCGCACTCGACCAGAGGCACAGGGTTGTCTCCGCGGATGCTGCGCAGGTCGATCACCGGCATCGGCCGTCCTCCGTTCGTATGGTCGTGTGAGTCAGGTCGTGCCCGGTGGCCGCCTGCGGGCTGCCGGGGCGGGGGCTTCCGCCGAGGTCAGCCGAAGCGACGGCGGATCAACCGCCGAGCCACCCGCTGGGGGGCGAACATCGTCGCCAGGCACCAACCCGCAATGAGCAGACGGTCCAGCGACGGTTCCGGCCCCGGCGCCGCCACGCTGCGGAGGGTGTCCTTCAACTGCCGTGAGCGGCTGTCGTGCGGCACCGGTGGCTCGCCACCGTTCAGTCTGAGCTCAGCCACGCGCATCTGGAGCAGGTGCCGGCCGCGCCGCAGGGGGACGACCACGTCCGCCTCAGCGGCTGATTGGCCGGAGATCTCCAAGGCGAACTGGTGCCGCTGGTAGGCGCGCTCGATCTGGCGGGTGAAACGCACCGGATCGTTGAGCTTGCTCCGGTTGTCCTGGTGGATCCGGTAACGGACCAGGGGCTTGACGATGGTGACGACGTCACCCAGGTACGGTGCCGCGGCCAGGCACGCTGAGTCCGTCGCGTCTCCGCACCGGCCGTCCAGCGGGAACAGCCGCTCCAGAAACTCCCGTGAGTAGACGTTGCCTGACCCGGGCGGCGTCGGATAGGCGGAAGTGGCCGCCATCCAGGCCTGAATCTGCTCCGGGGAAGGCGTCCCGGGGTACTTCGGAAAGACCCCACCGACCTCGACGTCGTGCTTGTCCACCCGCTGCATCTGGACCTGGACCTTGCTGATGCCCGGGCGCCAGACCGCCGCCACCTCTCGGGCGATGGACCGCTCGACCTGGTCGTCGGAGTCGAGGAAGATCACGACGTCCCCGCGGGAGGCAGCGAAACCACGGTTGCAGGCCACGCGCGGACCCGAGTTCTCCTGGCTAATGACCGTGATCCGGTCCCCGAAGGCGGCCAGCACCTCCAGCGAGTTGTCGGTTGAGCCGTCGTCGACGACGATGACCTCGACGTCAGGCCAGTCGACGTCGAGAGCGCTCCTGACCGCGTCGGCGACAAAGTGACCGTAGTTGTAGTTCGGCATCACGATGCTGAGCGTCGTCATGGCCTCGTGGGAAGCGGCCATGGGCGGGCTGCCCGCAGGGTCGTGGCCCGATCGGCTGGAGAGCGTCGTCACAGCTCGGTGATCCGTTCTGGAGTGATTCGTCCGTTGAGGGCGTCCCAAGCCGCCATCAGGTTGCCCCGCAGCCGTTCCCGGCGCCACTGTCGGGAGGGTCCGGCCACGGACAACGCCACATTCTTGGCGACAGGACGAAAGATCTGCTCGGCGGCGAGCCAGAGGGGAAAGCTGCCCTTGCGCTGCAGGTACACCGGGTTCATCACCTGTGAGTAGCCCAACCGGGTGTGGGCCTGCCGTCCGCCCGAGGCGGCGGCCCGGTGCACGATCACGCAGTCCTCGGCTTCGACCAGCCGTCCGACCACCATCAACCGCCGGGCGAAGTCGTGGTCCTCGAGCCAGGAGTAGAGCGGCAGCCGAGCGTCGAAGCGCAGGTGGGGAGCGCGATCGACGCGGACCACGAAGTTGCAGCCGTAGAGCTCACGAGTGTTCCGCCAGCGTCCGGACGCCGGCTCGGCGGCCGACGCTGCCAGGGCCCGATCCGCGACGTCCCGCGGGACCTCGCCGCTGACGGCCCCGTCGATCAGCACCCGACCGGTCAGGCCGACGACGTCGGGGTGCGACCGGAGGAAGCGCAGCGCCTCCACCAGGTAGTCGGGGCGAAGGACGGCGTCGTCGTCGAAGAAGGCGACCACGTCCACGTCGTCCAGAACCTCGAGTGCGGCGTTCCGCTGAGCAGCCAGGCCCCGGGTACCGGTGACGACCCGAACGCCGTCGAGCAGCCGCGGCTCGACTGGAAGGCTGTTCTCGTCGGGAACGGACACCACGAGCTCGAACTCGGCCCCGTGCTGCGCAGAGCAGGAACGGAGGGCTTCAGCGAGCAGCTCGGGCCGTCCAGCCGAGGCCAGCACGACCGCCGTTCGGAACGTCGTCCGTAGGTCGTCAGCCTCCGGTGCGCGGCTGGTGGTCACGATCTCGCCTCTCCCCCGAATTTCGGCCGGTCCGCCCAGTCCCACTCCACGCGCCGGCCTTGGGACACGCCACCGGTCGGCGGACGACGCGTCCAGATGCCCCGCACCTTGTTGATGTCTCCCACGTGCACGCGTGATCCGACGAGCACCAAGCCAAGCGGTTCGACCCGGACGTTCCCCAGCGCCACCAGCGCACTCGTCAGCTCGACGGCCCGAGTGTGGGCGGCCGACACCGTGACCAGAGTCTGACCGGCGGCGCGCGCCACCACCGCGGCGTCGGTGTAGGTAAGGATCGGCGGTGCGTGCAGCACCACGTAGTCGTAGTCTCGCTCGGCCAGCCGCAGCACAGCTTCCATCCTGGGGGTGCTGAGCAGGTCCGACGGGCTCGGCTGCGTGGTCCCTGCGAGAGCCACGTGCAGACCGGGCTGAGCGGTCTCGTGGATGACGTCGTGCATCTCCGACGTCCCAGCCAACACGTCAGCCATGCCGGCCTGGCTCGTGAGGTGCAGGATCTCCCCGACCGAGGACTGCCGCAGGTCGAGGTCGACGAGCAGGACGCTGCGCCCTGACTGCGCCATCGACCACGCCAGGTTGACCGGCACCTGGACGCTGTGGCGATCATCAGCCACTCCGGTGAAGAGCAGGCTACGTCGGCCGGCCGATTCCAGGTAGCTCAGGTTGGTGCGTAACGAGCGGTAGCTCTCGACCGCGGCACTCGCCGGATCATCCCTGACGACGATGGCATCTCGCTGCGAACGTCTCAGCCGGGGCAGCACGGCCAGGAGGGGCAGCTTGGTCAGGTGGCGCAGGTCCTCGGGTCGACGCAGGCGCGTGTCCAGGGCCTGGCTCGTGATGGTGAGGCCCAGCCCGAGTGCCAGTCCGGCGATCAGACCGATTGCCAGTACTCGAGACGTGTCCGGGCTGAGCGCCGTCGAAGGCTCCGGCGCGGACCGCACCACTTGGAGGTCGACCAAGGAACGCGTGCCGCTCCCGGACTGCGGGGTGAGCGCCGGGATCACCTTGACGGCGCTGGCGGCTGTGGCGTTCGCGACGTTCGCGGCCTCGGCCGCGCTGCTTGCACTGGCCGTGACGTCGATCAACGACGTCGACTCCCGCCGGCCGGTCGTGACCATCTCTTCCAGCTGTTCGACGGTCCGGCTGGGCCGCAGCTGCTCGGCGACCGGTGCGAGGACGGTGGCCGAGTGCGCGATCTCGGCGTAGGTGGCCGCGGCGTTGACCGCGAACTGGTTCGCCTGCTGCAGGTCGGTGATCGTGTCGGGCTGGTTCGCCGAGACGAATATCACGGCCGTAGCCTCGTAGCGCTTTGGTGCCACCGTGAGATAGATGGCGGCGAGTCCGACCGCCAAGGCTGTGACCAGCAGGACGGTGGGCCACCCGCGCCTGAGCATGCGTAGGTAATCGCGTAGCTCCACCGGTACCCCCTCATAGGTCGGTTCTCCGGGCGGCTCAGTGTAACCAGACCGGCCAGGACCGTGCGTGTCTTCGCCGGGCCCGGCCAAAGCCCTCCGCCCGAGCCGCCAGCCTCAGACCGAGACAAAACCTGCGGCATTGAGTGCGCGACTCAGGAGAATGGTGAATTCGCCAGGCTGGCGATCAGTGCTGACGAGAATCAGGCGGAGACCGGATTCTCGACGGGGGATTCCGTCTGCGGCGCGCTCAACCGGCGCTTAGCCAGGCCTACCGCCACCATTCCAACAATCATTCCGGCCGTACCTGTCGTAATCCAGGCAGCCAACATCAAAGCACTGTGCACCATTGTGAGTTCCCCGTACGCTGTCGAAACTTGAGCTTGACAACGTCGTCCAGCCTCTTCTACCAGCTCCACCCCGAGCCGGGTCCTACCCTTCGCTTTCAGTCCTGATCCTATCGGGACTAAAGTCCCAAAGCGAACCCTGGCGTGTGCAATGCGTCACGATCAACGCATATTCCCGTACCAGCACCCCCATTGGTCTCGCTCATCGCGCCGCTACCGTGCTGCACAGCTCTCGCACCACCCCGGCGCTCTCGTCCCAGCTGAAGCGTCCCAGGTCGACGACCTGGGCTCGGGGCGTCGCGACGGCCTCGGTGAGCCCTGCGGTGATCGACGCGACATCGGTCGGGTCGACGTAGTGAGCCGCGTCCCCGCAGACCCAACGAAAGACGGGGATGTCGGAGATGACCAGACAGGGCGCGCCAGCGGCGGCGGCTTCGACCAGGGGAAGGCCGAATCCTTCGGCCAGGCTGGGAAAGACCACGGCGAGCGAGCCCCGGTAGAGCTCGCGCAGCTCTTCGTCGGTCACGTAACCCGCATCTACCACCTCAGCCGGCCAGCTGATGTCCTGGTCACGGAAGACGGCGCTCCCTCCGCCCACGACCACCAGGGGATGGGCTCGGCGCTCCTGCTCGCTCAGTCGCGCGTAGGCCTGAGCCAGGGCAGGGAGGTTCTTGCGCGGGTCCATGCTGCCGACCGTCAGAAAGTAGCCGCCTGGCTCCAGGCCGCGAACGGCGAGCGCGTCGGTGACGACTGGCCCGCCGCCGGCCGTGAACACGTCGCTCGGGGCGTTCGGGGCGACGTGCACGTCAGCGCTGTAGCCGGCGAGCTGGTCGGCGACCGGCTGGCTCACCGCCACGAGTGCGGCTGCGGTACGCAACTGGAGCCGGAGCAGTGGGGCATGCGTCCAGTAGTAGCGCCGGGAGAACCACTCCGGGTTGGTCAGCACGAACAGGTCGTGCACCACCAACACATGTCGACGCTGCCACAGGGGTGCGCGCGCGGTCATCGAGAGCAACACCGACGACCCGGCCCGCGCCGGTAGCACCGCCATCACCCAGAGCCATACCCGGAGCGCCGAGCCCGCCCACCGGCCGCCCGGCTGGACGCCGTCAAAGCCTTCGTGGGCGAGCAGCCGGTTGCCGATCTCGGTCGCGTAGCGCTGCTGGCCGGTCACCCGTTGCATCACGAAGCTCTGGTTGACCAGCACGGACCGCCGACCTCGCGGCCCGGTCACGCCGCTCCGACCCAGTCGGTGATGCGCTCCTCGAAGCGTCGGCGCGAGAAGTCCTGCGCCCGGCTCACCCGCTCGACCCTGGTGGTGTCCATCGCTGCTTCGGCGCCCGCAGCCATCTCCGCCGGCGAGACGAAGGGGATCAACGCCCCCGTCCGGCCGGGCACCACGCTCTCCGCGGTACCGCCGACCGACTGGGCCAAGACGGGAGCTCCGGCCGCCATCGCCTCGACCGGCATGATGCCGAAGTCCTCGATGGCGGGAAAGACGTAGAGCGCCGTCTGCTGGTAGAGCGCCCACAGCATAGGACCTGACGGAGCGAGCACGAAGTGCACCGGGACAGACGCGTCCCGGGCCGCCGCCTGGAGACTTTCCAGCTCGGGACCTTTGCCGGCCAGCACCACCGGCCGACCGGCCGCCTCAGCGGTCTTGATCACCAGGTCCAGCCGCTTGTACGGGATGAAGCGCGACGCCCCGAGCACGAAGCCCTCGGGCAGGCTGTCCAGCACCTCCTGCTCAGCATCGGTGAGCCGGGTCCGCCAGTCGTCGACGGCCTGGATCGCCTCGACCTCCACGGGCGGAAAGATCACCTGCGACTCGACCCTCCAGGCCTCGCGGATACGAGCCTGGACGAACGCGCTGTTCGCTGCGTAGGAGGCCGGCTCCTGAGCCCGCCGACGGTCGAGGGGCTTCAGCGCGGCCGCGACCGCCCGCGCTGGCAGGCTGGTCCCGCGGCCGTCCAGCTCCGGGTTCCAGATGTAGCGGGCCGGCGTGTGCACGTAGACGTAGCGCCGGAAACCAGCCGGCTGCCCGACGAAGTGAGCGTGGTGCGCAAAGAGGTGGGAGCTGATCAGCGCCCAGTCGTAGCCCTCGTTGGCCAGCCGCCGCCAGGTCGCCGGCATGAACGGCAGGGCGAGCGCCTTGCTGCGCCGCAGCGGGGTGCGCGAGAGCCAGGTCTGCTTCAGCCGACCCTCGTCGAACCGTCCGGTGGAGTCGTTCCACAGGCACACCAGGTCGGCGTCCGGATAGATGTCGTGCAGGGCTTGGAAGACGTTCTCCGACCCGCCCGACTGCGCGACCCACTCGTGAACGAGCACGCCTTGGCCGCCTCCCGTCGGGGCGCTCACACGGCTCCGTCGCTCGCCACCACCGCACGCACCGTCCGCGCCAAGATGGCGAGGTCTGCGGTGAGCGACCAGTTCTCGACGTAGAAGAGATCGAGCCGGACGCTCTCCTCCCAGCCGAGGTTGGAGCGGCCGCTGACCTGCCACAGGCCGGTCATCCCAGGGCTCACGTTGAGCCGGCGGGCCGCGGCGTGGTCGTAGAGCGCGACTTCCTTGGCGACCTGGGGACGCGGACCGACCAGGCTCATGTCGCCCTTGAGGACGTTGATCAGCTGCGGGACCTCATCGATCGAGTAGCGCCGGATGATGCGACCGATCGGGGTGATCCGAGGGTCGTTCTCGATCTTGAACAGCGGCTTGTCCTCGCTTCCTTGCTCCTTGAGCAGACCAGCGAGCTGCGAGTCGGCGCCCGCCACCATCGAGCGGAACTTCAGCATCCGGAAGGGCTCACCGTTCTTCCCGATCCGTTCGTGGGAGAAGAACAGGTCGCCCGGCGAGGTGAGCTTGATGATCACGGCGACGATGATCAGCGGGATCGACCCGAGCAGGAGCAGGCCGCCGGAGGCGCAGACGTCGAACGCTCTCTTGACGAAGCGGTCGGCGCCTTCGTAGCGCGGCGTCTCCACGTGTACCAGCGGCAGCCCCGCGACCGGGCGAGCGTGGATGCGCGGGCCGGCGATGTCGGTCAGGCTCGGCGCCATCACCAGGTGCTGACGCCCGGGCTCCAGGCTCCAGCTCAGCTCACGAAGCTTCGCCGGCTCCAGGTTGTGACCGTCGGTCACGATCACGGTGTCGGCGTCAGAGGCCGTCACGGCATCGAGCAGGTGCTCGACGGTGCCGAGGATGGGGATGTCGCCCAGGAGCACCGACCCGTGCGCGCCACTGGTGACCAGCGCGCCCACGACGTGGTATCCGGCCGCTGGGTGGCGGCGGAGGTCTGCGGCCACGTGCGAGGTCGTGCTGGAGGACCCGACGAGTAGCACCCGGGCGGAGAACTGACCGCGGCGACGATGCAGTCGCAGCCACCTCCGCCAGATCGCCCGTGACAGGAGCAAGCCGACCAGCGCGGCGGGCATGGCCAGCAAGATGAGTCCGCGGGAGATGTCAATGCGGAAGGCGAACGAGACGAGCGCGATCAGCACGAGCACCAGGAGAGCGGACTGCAGGACAGCCTTGTACTCGCCCATCCCGGTACCCAGCTTGCGATAGTCGCGAGACCCCACCGCGGCGAGCGCGAATGTCCAAACAATAATGAGCGCCGCGCTCGCCTCGAAGTAGTTGAGCTTGAGCGAGGCCATCCACGACGGCGTCACCAAAGGCTCGAACAGGCGGACGCTCACCAGCGCCGCGCCGAGAATGGCCCAGACCAGAACCAGGACATCCGTCACGACGAGTCGCGACGCATATTCCCGACGCCAGTTAGCACGTCTCGCATTTTCCCCGGTACGGGACTGCGCCGTTTCGGCACGGGTCGTTGTCGTCACCGGATGAACCCAAAGCATGTGGAGTCCTGCATTCTGTTTCCCCCAAACAGGCGGCAATACTGCCAACGCACACGACGCTATCAGTTCCGGCAGCCCCGTGGAAACCAAGCCAGCCACGAGGCGCGGCGATAGCGCTCAAGCGTCACACGAATGTCACCTGCCTGGCTCGCCGTGTTTACTCGGTGCGTTGGACCGCGCCAGTATCTTTTCCAGCCCGAGCCACCGCGGCGTCTCGGGCCGCCGCGGTCTCGGCATCGGTCAGCGTGCGGTTCGTCGCACGGAACCGCAGCGCGAAGGCCAGCGACTTGCGACCCTGGCCGACCTGCGGACCGGTGTAGATGTCGAACAGCTGGACCGACTCGAGCAGCTCTCCCGCGCCGGCTCGGAGAGCGGCCTCGACCTCGGCCGCGGGGACAGAGGCGTCCACGACGAGCGCGACGTCCTCCTTGGCGACCGGGTGGGACGAGATCGGGCTGACGGAGCCGCCGTCCGGAGCGGCTGCGACCAGGACGGTCAGGTCGAGCTCGACCGCCGCGGTCCGGGGCGGCAGGCCGTACGCCGCGATGACCTGCGGGTGCAGCTCACCGGCGTAGCCGATCGCCACGTCCGAGCCGGGCAGCAGGACCGCGGCGCAGCGGCCGGGGTGCCAGGGGGCCTGCTCGGCCTGGCGGCGGACCAGGTCGAGACCGACGGCGTGGCCAACGGCATCCACCAGGGCGGCCGCGTGCGTCCAGCCGGCGCGCTCGGCCGGACCCTGCCAGCCCGCCACGCGCCAGTCGCCGCAGAGCACGGCGCCGAGGTGGCGCGGCTGGTCGCCCAGCGCGTCGTCCATCTGCGCGAGCACCTCCGCGCTCGGCCGAGTCTCGACGCCGGGCCGCGGCGCTGTGAGGCGGGGCTCCGGCGCGAAGAACACCGAACCGGCCTCGAACAGGGCCAGGTCGTCCAGCCCGCGGCTGACGTTGCGGGCGACCGCGGCGAACAGGCCGGGCAACACCGAGGTCCGCAGGTACGGGGTCGTCTCGGCGAGCGGGTTCAGGACGCGTGAGGTCCGGCGGCGCCGGTCGTCGGCGGCGAGACCGAGCCGGTCGAGGTCGTCGGCCGCCACGAACGGGAAGCTGATCACCTCGACGAACCCAGCCGCCACCACGGCAGCGGTGACCGCGCGTCGCGTCCGCTGGGCCCGGGTCAGGCCGCGGCCGGTGGGGGCCCGCGGCACCACGGGCGGGATGGTGTCGAAGCCGACCAGCCGGCCGACCTCCTCCACGTAGTCGTACGGGTCGGTGAGGTCGGGCCGCCAGGTCGGCGCGGTCACGGTCAGGGTCGTGCCGTCGACCGCGATAGAGGCGCCGACGGTCTCGATCAGCTCGACCACCCGGCCCGGCGCGAGCTCGACGCCGAGGATCTGCCCCGGCAGAGCGACGTCGAGGGTCTGGGTGGCGCCGGGGGGCACGGCACCGCTGATCGTCTCGGCCTCGACGAGCGTGCCACCGGCCAGCTCGACCAGCAGGGCGGCGGCCCGGTGCGCGGCGGCGTACGCGGCCCCGGGGTCGACGCCGCGCTCGAAGCGCCGGGAGGCCTCGGAGGAGAGCCGGTGCCGCCGCGACGTACGGGCCAGGGTCAGCGCGTCGAACGACGCCGCCTCGAGGACGACCGAGGTGGTCGCGGCGGAGAGCTCGCTGGAGGCCCCACCCATCACCCCGGCCAGGCCGATCGGGCCGGAGTCGTCGGCGATCACCAGGTCGGCCGGGTCGAGGGCGCGGACCGCGTCGTCGAGGGTGGTGAGCTTTTCCCCCGCCGCGGCCTGCCGGACGACGATCGGGCCGGCCACAGCGTCGGCGTCGTAGGCGTGCAGCGGCTGGCCGGTCTCGAGCATCACGTAGTTGGTGATGTCGACCGCCAAGGAGATCGGCCGCATCCCGGTCAGCTGGACGCGGCGGGCCAGCCAGCGCGGACTCGGCCGGCTGGGGTCGATACCAGTCACCGAGACCGCGACGAAGAGCGGACAGTCAGCCGACTCGCGCCGGACCGGGTAGCCGGCGTCGGTCGCGGCCGGGACGGGTCGGTCGACGGGATCGGTGAACGCGCCCCCCGCGGCCTGGGCGGCCTCGCGGGCCAGCCCGCGGATGGACATGGTGTAGCCGCGGTCAGGCGTGACGGCGACGTCCAGCACCTCGTCACGGAGGTGCAGCGTCGGCGCTACGTCGGTGCCCGGCACCAGACTGGCGTCGTCCAGCACGATGATGCCGTCGTGGTCGTCGGCGAGGCCGAGCTCGCGGGCCGAGCAGATCATGCCGTCGGAGACGTGGCCGTAGGTCTTGCGGGCCGCGATCGCGAAGTCACCCGGAAGCACTGCGCCAGGCAGGGCGACGACGACGAGGTCGCCGGCAACGAAATTGTGTGCGCCGCAGACGATGCCCCGGGAGGCCGGCTGACCGGCGTCAGCAGGGTCGTTGTGGTCACCGACGTCGACCCGGCACCAGTTGATCGTCTTGCCGTTCGAGTGCTGCTCCGGCTCGACGGACAACACCCGGCCGACGACCAGCGGTCCAGTGACGTCGGCACCCGCCTGCTCGACGCCCTCGACCTCGAGCCCGGCCCGGACCAGCGCCTCGGCCAAGGCGCGGCCGTCCAGGTCCGCCGCCAGCGCGGCGTACTCACGCAGCCACGACAGGGGCGCCTTCACCGCGCTGCCCCGACGAGCGAGCGACTGAAGCGGACGTCGCCCTCGACCATGTCGCGCATGTCCTCGCTGTTGTTGCGGAACATAAGCGTGCGCTCGACGCCCATGCCGAAGGCGAAGCCGGAGTAGACGTCACTGTCGACGCCGCAGGCGGCCAGCACCCGGGGGTTGACGATGCCGCAGCCGCCCCACTCGATCCAGCCCTCGCTCTTGCACGTACGGCAGGGGCGGTCGGGGTGGCCGACCGAGTCGCCGTGGCAGACGAAGCACTGCAGGTCGACCTCGGCGGAGGGTTCGGTGAAGGGGAAGTAGTGCGGACGGATCCGAGTGCGGGTGTCGCCGAACATCGCCTGGGCGAAGTGGTCGAGCGTGCCGCGCAGATGTCCGAGGGTGATGCCGCGGTCTACGACCAAGCCCTCGATCTGGTGGAAGACGGGCACGTGGGTCGCGTCGTACTCATCAGCCCGGTAGGTCTTGCCGGGGCAGATCACGTACACCGGGGGCTCGCGGGTGAGCAGAGTCCGGGCCTGCACCGGTGAGGTGTGGGTACGCAGCACCAGTCCGCCGTCCTCGGGTTCGACGAACAGCGTGTCCTGCAGGGTGCGGGCCGGGTGGTCGGGGATGAAGTTGAGCGCGTCGAAGTTGAGCCACTCCGCCTCGAGCTCGGGTCCTTCGGCGACCTCCCAGCCCATCCCGACGAAGACGTCCTCAATCAGGGCCATCAGGCCGGTGATCGGGTGCACGGCCCCGACCGGGTGGGCGGCGACGGGCAGCGTGACGTCGACGCGCTCCTCGACCAGCGCGCGCTCGAGCTCGGCGGCGGAGACCTCGGCCTCGCGGGCCTTCAGCGCGGCGTTGATCTGTCCACGAGCCCGGCCGATCCGGGCGCCAGTCTCCTTGCGGGCCTGCGGCGGCAGCGCGCCGATCTCGCGGTTGGCCAGGGCGATCGGGGACCGGTCCCCCGCGTGCGCCAGCCGGGCCTGCTTGAGCTCGGCCGTCGAGCCGGCGGCGGCGAAGGCGGCGAGCGCCTCGGCCACCATGGCCTCGACGTGCTCGGCGTGCAACGGCGCGACCTGGACGGGGTCGTAGCTCTTGTTCGGCCCGGACATGGGCTCCCCTCGGATTGGCAACCGGCACAGTCTAGAAAGCCTCGGCCCCGACCGGCTAACCGGTTTGCCGCCTGGACACCGACTTGTCAGCGGCAGTGGTCGCTAGAGCAGCCACCCACGCTGACAAGTCGGTCAGGAAGGGGCGCGCTGGGCGGTGGCGGTGGCGTAGAGGAAGACGGCGGCAGCGGTGGAGAGGTTGAGGCTCTCGGCCCGGCCGTACATCGGCAGGGCGACGAGCCGGTCGACCAGGGCCACGTGTTCCGACGGCAGCCCCCAGGCTTCGTTGCCGAGCACCCAGAGCACCGGCCGGGCGAGCTCGCCGGAGGCGATCGCGTCGTCCACCGTCCCGTGCCCGCCGCCGTCGGCGCCGAAGACCTGCAGGCCGGCCGTACGGGCACGGGACACGGCTTCGGCGAGGTCGACGTCGACGACCACCGGCAGGTGGAAGAGGCTCCCGGTGCTGGCCCGGACGGTCTTGGCGTTGTAGAGGTCGACGGAGCCTCGGCTGACCAGCACCGCGTCCGCGCCGAACGCGTCGGCGCAGCGGACGACCGTACCGAGGTTGCCGGGGTCGCGCACCTGGTCGCAGAGCACGACGAGCCGCGGCTCCCCCGCGAGAGCCTCGTCCAGGCTGACGTCGACGGTCCGGCAGACCGCCAGCACCCCTTGAGGTGTCACCGTGTCAGCGAGGGTCGCGAGCTGGGCTGGCGGCACGCTGCCGACCCGGACGTCGGCGCGGACAGCGACGTGCAGCAGGTCCTGGTGCCGCTCGACCACGTCGGCCCCGACCAGCAGGTCGATCACCGTCCCGGGTTGCGCCAGCGCTCCGGCGACGGCTTGGCGACCTTCGGCGAGGAACTCACCGGCGGCTTCACGCTCCTTGCGGCGCAGCAGACGACGAGCCGACCGCACCAGCCCCTGCGAGGCAGGGTCCGGGGCGATCGGCTCGTCGAAGGTGAGCTCGAGGCGGCTCGTGTAGACGCCGTCGTCGTCGGTCAGACCGACCTCAGGCCGCGGTCTCGGCGGACTCGGTCTCGGCCGCAGCGGGAGCGTGGCTCCGGGCGACCGCGACCAGCGAGGCGAAGGCGGCCGGGTCGGTGACGGCGAGGTCCGCGAGGATCTTGCGGTCGACCTCGACCCCGGCGGTCTTCAGACCGGCGATGAAGCGGTTGTAGGTCATGCCCTCGGCCCGTGCAGCGGCGTTGATCCGCTGGATCCACAGCTTGCGGAAGTCACCCTTCCGGGCGCGACGGTCGCGGTAGGCGTAGACGAGGGAGTGGGTGACCTGCTCCTTCGCCTTGCGGTAGAGCCGGGAACGCTGGCCGCGGTAGCCGGACGCCTGCTCGAGTACTTGACGGCGCTTCTTCTGCGCGTTCACAGAACGCTTGACGCGTGCCATGGGGTTGCTCCTTGCTTGATGTTCGGCGGGTCAGTGATCGAGAGAAGAGGGCTACTTGGCGTACTTGCCGAGCATCTTGCGGGCCTTGGCGGCGTCGCCAGGCGCCAGCACGGCGTCGCCGTCGAGCCGACGCGTCCGCGTGCTGGCCTTGTGCTCGTTCAGGTGCATCTTGCCCGCCTTGCGGTGCATGATCTTGCCCGTTCCCGTGAACCGGAACCGCTTCTTGGCACCGGAGTGCGTCTTCATCTTCGGCATCTCACTGCTTCCTGTCCGCGCCCGCCGGAGCGGTGCGTCTCTCGTTTCCCCCACGCGTTGCTGTGCTCCGCAGGGGCCTTGCTGTTCGTGCTCGGACCTCGCTCAGAGGTCCACGTCAGGGTCGAGGTTGTCGGCCGGTCCACGACGCTTGGGCGTCGCCGGCTCGGCGGCGTGCTGGGCCCGGATCCCGGCCAGCGCCTCGCGCTCGGCCTCGGCTCCGGCTTCGCGCTCAGCCATCCGGCGGTCACGCTCGACGGCGGCCTCGGCGCGGGCCTCGGTCTTCTTCTTGTGCGGTCCGAGGACCATCAGCATGTTCCGGCCGTCCTGCTTGGGCGAGGACTCCACGAAGCCGAACTCGTCCACGTCGGCCGCCAGCTTCTTGAGCAGGTTGTAGCCGAGCTCGGGACGCGACTGCTCGCGGCCCCGGAACATGATGGTGATCTTGACCTTGTCCCCGGCCTTGAGGAACCGCACGACGTGACCCTTCTTGGTGTCGTAGTCGTGACTGTCGATCTTGGGCCGGAGCTTCATCTCCTTGATCACCGTGTTGGTCTGATTACGGCGGCTCTCCCGCGCTTTCTGCGCGTTCTCGTACTTGAACTTGCCGTAGTCCATGAGCTTGGCCACCGGGGGACGCGCCATCGGCGCGACCTCGACCAGGTCCAGCTCTGACTCACGCGCCAGGCGCAAGGCGTCCTCGATACGAACGATCCCGACCTGCTCGCCGGCCGGTCCGACAAGTCGGACCTCGGAGACGCGGATGCGATCGTTGATTCGCGGTTCGGTGCTGATATGTCCTCCAGAGGTGTGCGGTGGTGAACGACCGGTCTCCAGGCGAACCTGCGCGTCGGTGACCCGAGAAACGCAAAAAGGGCCTCCGCCGACAGCGAGGACCCCAAACCACAGCACCAGGCGCGTTGCTCAAGCGAGCGCGCCTCGTCCAGATGGACCAACCCGGCGACTGTCTCCACCGGCTGGTGGAGCGTCGTACGGGTGGGAGATCGGGTCTCCGCTTTGCAGATCCAGCCGTAGCCGAATCGGTCGGCGCCTACATTACCACTGAGGGACGGCCCAGCCGAACTGCTCGCCCTCGCCCTGGCTGGAGTCCAGCTCGACGAGCCGGTGACCGGCGGCCAGCGCATCGAGCACGTCGCCGTCGATGACGAGCGGGTGTGGTCCGGCGACGTCGACCAGCACCGTGCTGACCTGTTCGGCCTGCGCGGTCTGGGCGGCACGGTCGAGGGTGACCGGTACTGGTCGGGCGTCGGCCCGCCAGGCCTGCAGCGCGTCGAGACCGGTGAAGGCGAGCAGGGCCCGGCGACCGTCGGCCGCCTGCAGCATCACCACCGACATGTCGGCTTCCTTGTCGCTGGTGAGTCCCGCGGCACCGGTACCGATCCGGGTGGCGGTGGCGATGACGGGAACGAGGACCCGGTCGGTGCAGAGGACTGCGACGGCCCGCAGGTACGCCGAGGGGTCCGAGCTGGCCACGGCCGCGGCGAGTGCGCGCCGGGTCTCGGGTCGGGCGAGCCCGTCGTCACCGGGGAACGGTGAAGGGGCAAGCAGGCGTCCGGCGTCCACCTGGTCACCGTACGTGACGGTGCCGCTCGACTCGGGGGTCGACCGGGGTCGAGGGGGACGCTTCCCCGATCCCGATCGGCTCCGGTCGTGGCAGGCTGGGAGGGTGCCCACCGCCGAAGCCGTCCTGCTCCCCCTGTGCCTGGGTCTGTCCCTGCTGGGGCTGATCGTCGCCATCCTGGCCGGGCGCCGCGGCCGGAAGGGACGAGCCGTGCAAGGGGTGGCGTTGGCGCTGGCCCCGGTCGCCCTCTACTTCAGCGGGCTGCTGCGGCTGGTCTGGAACGGGGTGGTCGCGGTCGTGGACTGGGCCGCGCACGTGCTCCTGTCCCCCGCTGTCTGGTTCGGGCTCTCGCTGCTCGCCGTGTGCGTGGTGCTGTGGGTGGTAGGCGGCGTCATCGCCCGCCGGACTCCCCGCCGGACCAAGGAGCCCCGTCAATCCACGCAGAAGCCTGCCGCCAGCGCCGCGAGCCGGACGGCGCAACCGGCCCCACCGGCCGTGACGGCCAGCAAGGGCAAGCCGGCAGCGGCGAAGCCGCCGGTGGACGACGACATGGCTGAGATCGAGGCGCTGCTGAAGTCCCGCGGGATCGAGTGATCTGTCCCGGGCGGCCGGCTCAGCGGTCGGCGTAGTACCGCTGGCGCCGGCGTAGCTCCTCCACCCCGATCTGCGCCGCGGCGCCGTCCCCGTACTGCAGGGCCATCAGCTGGCGTTTGTCGGCGTCGAGGTCGGCGGTGAAGGGCCGGCCGTCGGCCGGGGTGAGCAGCAGCATCGCCCACGGGTCGCCGCGTCGCAGGATGATCTTGTGCACGCGGTCCCAGGGCACGACGTGGCTGCGCAGCCCGTTGCGGAAGCGCAGCCCGGTCTCGTCGGCGCGGACGACGCTGAGGGCGAGCGAGATCATCACCAGCAGCAGGGCCCCGAGCAAACCGAGCAGGGTCAGCACCTGGGACGGCGTGAACAGGTCCCGCACGTTGCGGGGCAGCACCAGCCAGCCGTAGAGCGCGGCGAGGGTGAGGGTAGCGGCCATCACGGCGGCCACGACGCGCAGCCGGCGGGGTCGGATGACGAGCGGACCTGGCGCGACGGCGTCCGGAGCGGGGCGCACCTCAGATCCGGCAGGCGGAGATGTCGGTGACCAGGATGGCGCGGGCGCCCAACTCCCAGAGGTCGTCCATGATCTGTTGCGCCTCGGTCCGCGGCACCATCGCCCGGACCGCGTGCCAGCCCTGCTTGGCCAGCGGGGAGACCGTCGGTGACTCAAAGCCGGGGGTGATGGCGCACGCCTGCTCGACCTCGGCGCTGGCCACGTCGTAGTCCATCATCACGTAGTTGCGGGCGACGAGGACGCCGTTCAGCCGCCGTTCGAGCTGGCCGAGCCCCGGCGGTTCGGGTGAGTCGGTCCGCCGGATCAAGATGGCCTCGGACTGCAGGATGGGGTCGCCGAACAGCTCCAGGCCGGCCTGTCGCAGCGTCGTCCCGGTCTCGACCACGTCGGCGATCGCGTCGGCCACGCCCAGCCGGATCGCGGTCTCGACCGCCCCGTCCAGCTTGATCAGCCGGGTGCTGACGCCCCGTTCGGCCAGGTAGGTCTCGACCAGCCCCGGATAGGAGGTGGCGAGCCGCAAACCCTGCAGCTGGTCGACCGACAGGTGGCGGTCCACTGGCGCGGCGAAGCGGAAGCGACTGCGGCCAAAGCCCAGCGGCAGCACCTCGGTCGCCGGCGCGCGGGCGTCGAGCAGCATGTCGCGTCCGGTGATGCCCACGTCGAGGGTGCCCTCACCCACGTAGACCGCGATGTCGCGCGGCCGCAGGTAGAAGAACTCGACCCCGTTCGCCTCGTCGAAGAGCACCAGCTCCTTGGGGTCGGAGCGCTGGGCGTACCCGGCCTCACGGAGCATCGCGGCGGCCGGCTCGGCCAGTGAGCCCTTGTTGGGGACGGCGACCTTGACGGGCGTACGGGTGGAGCTCACCGCCCCAGAGTAGGCGGCTCAGAGGTGGGCGTAGACGTCGTCCAGGCTGAGGTCGAGCGCGAGCATCATCACCTGCAGGTGGTAGAGCAGCTGGCTGATCTCCTCGGCCGCCTCGGCCTTGGACTGGTACTCCGCCGCCATCCAGACCTCAGCGGCCTCTTCGACGACCTTCTTGCCGATGGCGTGCACGCCCGCGTCGAGCCGGGCGACGGTGCTGGAGCCGGGCTCCCGCGCCGCCGCCTTGGCCGTCAGCTCGGCGAACAGGGTCTCGAAGGTCTTGGCCGTCACCCGGGGAAGCGTAACGGCTCGCGGTCAGCCGACGGTCTCGATCACCGGGTCGGCGGCGCTGACAGGCTCCGGCTGTCGGCCACTGCGTTCGATCCGCCGCCAGGACAGCAGCCCCCAGACGCAGAACGCGCCGTAGACGATGTACATCATTGCGGACGGGTAGTAGCCGGCGGCGAACAGCAGCGGGACGCCCACCAGGTCCACCAGGATCCAGATCAGCCAGAACTCGACCCAGCCGCGGGCCATCCCGTACGTGGCCAGGATCGAGCCAGTGAGGATCCAGGCGTCGCTCGCCGGACCGTAGGAGTTCAACTGGCCGAGGATGAGGTAGAACGCCACCCACAGCACGACCGCCGCCACGACCAGCTGGATCCGACCGCGGGCGCCGGCCCAGCGCGGCACCACGCCGACGCCGCCGGAGCCGCCGCTGCGCCGGAACTGCTGCCAGCGCACCCAGCCGTAGACGCTCACGATCAGGAAGAAGACCTGGCGGCCGGCCTGGCCCCACAGGTCGAGGTCCTGGGGGGTGTGGAACACCCCGCCAAGAAACACCGTGAACAACAGCACGTTGCCCACGATGCCGATCGGCCAGGCCGAGACCTTGCGTCTCATCCCCAACACCGCACTCGCCAGCCCGAAGGCGTTACCGATGATCTCACGCAGGAGAACGCCAGGACCGATGTCCAGCTTGGCGTTCAGCAACCGCGTGAGCAGGTCTGAGTAATCCATCTGTCCTCCACTCATCCGGTCGCACGACTACCCGGGGTGAAAGAACGCTCAGCAACGCTCGGAGCCTGCTGCTCCGGGCGTCGTCGAACCGCTCCCGTGTTCCTCCCATCCGGACTCTCACCGTCGGTCGTGGAGTTTCACCACATCAACCGGTCGCTGGCTGCGATCGGGTCGCGGACTTTCACCGCCGGCTCGGACTTTCACCGACCCCGGAACACGTGCGAGTTTGACAACTCGTCGACCACAGTCTGACACGTTCGGCACGCCGTGAGCGTTCGCTCCTTGTCACTGAGATGTTCCGTGCGTCACGCTCGGCCCATGCTGGATCACGTCGGCATCCAGGTGGACGACTTCGAGGCCGCCCGCCGCTTCGACGACGCCGTGCTGGCCACGCTCGGTACACGACACGCCCCGCGGATCTGGCCCGAGTACCACCCTGACAAGTCGGGTTGGGGCGGGTGGTCTAGAGCTTGACACCCAGAAGGGTGTCCACCGCCCGGGCGACCAGGGCGGGGGCGGCAGTGTCGGTCCCGGCGACGGCGGTGGAGGCGCCGGCCCAGGCGTCGACGGCGGCGAGGGCGGTGGGGGCGTCGAGGTCGGTGGCGAGGGCGCTGCGCAGGTGGGCGATGACGTCGCCGGCGTCCACGGCGGCCGGCAGCTGCACCGCCTCACGCCAACGGGCCAGCCGCCCTTCCGCGGCGGTCAGCAGGTCGGCGGTCCACTCCCAGTCGTCGCGGTAGTGCTGGCTGAGCAGGGCCAGCCGGATCGCCATCGGGTCGACCCCGTCGCGGCGCAGGGCGGAGACGAAGACGAGGTTCCCACGCGACTTGGACATCTTCTCGCCCTCGAGGGCGACCATGCCGCTGTGCAGGTACGCCCGGGCGAACGGCTTCCCGGTCGCGAGACGGGCCACCGAGGCCGACATCTCGTGGTGCGGGAAGACCAGGTCGCTGCCGCCGGCCTGCACGTCGAAGTCGACGCCGAGGTGCTGCAGCGCGATGGCGGCGCACTCGACGTGCCAGCCCGGCCGGCCCTCGCCGAACGGTGATGGCCACGCCGGGTCACCGTCGCGGTGCCGCAGCCAGACCAACGAGTCGAGCGAGTCCTTCTTGGCGGTTCGGTCGGGGTCGCCGCCGCGCTCGGCAAAGACGGGACGCGCCTTTGCAGGGCTCAGGTGCGACAGGGACCCGAACTCGCGGTCCAGGCTCTGCTCCAGGTAGAGGTCGCCGGGGTGCTCGTCGCCAGCGTCCCCAGGAATGGCGTAGACGACACCGCGTGAGCGAAGGTCCTCGACCAGGTCGACGATCAGCGGGATCGACTCGACCGCGCCGACGTAGTGCTGGGGCGGCAGCACGTTCAGCGCGGACATGTCCTCGCGGAAGAGCTGCGTCTGCTCCCGGGCCAGCTCGGCCCAGTCGACCCCGGTGGCGGCGGCCCGCTCGATCAACGGGTCGTCGACGTCGGTCACGTTCTGGACGTAGACGACCTCGAGGCCGGCGTCACGCCAGACCCGGTTCAGCAGGTCGAAGGCGACGTAGGTGTTGGCGTGGCCGATGTGGGTCGCGTCGTAGGGGGTGATGCCGCAGACGTACAGCCGGGCCGTCCCCGACTCCGGACCCACCTCGACCAGCTGCTGGGCGGCGGAGTCGAACGCGCGGACGCGCCGTCCGTCCGAGGGGACCTCGAGGGGGATGACCGGTCCGGAGGTCCACGCTTGCATGGCGTCACCTTATCGGGCGGCGCTGACCGCAGAAGGTCAGAAGGGCGGCCACGGGATCGACGGCCACTGACCGCGGGGCCGCGGCAGCTTGCCCCGGTTGAGCAGCAGGTCGGCCCGCCGTACGAAGGCCGCGATCTCGTCCTCGGCCAGCAGCAGCTCGAGCTGCTCGGGCGCCTCTTCCCGGGCCTTGGCCACGGCCTCCCGGTCCTCGGGCCGCAGCTCGGTCCCGGCCCAGCCCCACAGCAGCGTCCGCAGCTTGTGGTCGGTGTGGAAGCTGATGCCGTGGTCGCAACCGAACACGTGACCCTGGCTGGCCAGGATGTGGCCGCCCTTGCGGTCGGCGTTGTTGATCAGCACGTCGAAGACGGCCAGCGTGTGCAGCCGGGGGTCGTCGGCGTGGATCACCGAGACCGGCCGGTCGTCGGCACCGAGACCTTCCACGCAGGAGAACCAGCCCTCCTTCGGCACCTTGGGGCTGGGCACGATGTCCACCAGCTCGGCGACCGCGTCCTCTTCGCTGTCGATCCACGCCTGCAGCGAGCCCGGGCCCAACGGACCGTTCGCGTACACGGTGACCGGGACGCAGTCGAAGCCGCCGCTCCGCGACACCTCGTACGCCGCGACCTCGCGAAGTCCGAGGGTGCGGTGCGGGAAGTCCCAGAGCGGCCGCTCCCCCTCCACCGGCTTGTAGACCCAGGACGTCTTGCCGGCGGGGGTGGTCAGCTCGGCGAGAAAGGTGGCGTTGGACGCCTGCATCAGTCGACCGGTGATCTCCAGCTCGGCGTCAGCGAGTGTGGCGTCGTCGAGCTCGACGGTCAGGGCGGGGTGGCTCATGCGCCGGGGCTGACCACGAGTCAGAACAGCGGCCGGCGGTAGCCGTTGGCGCGTGGGCAGACGTGGCCGTCCGGGTCCAGCGGCTGCAGGCAGAACGGGCACGGTGGCCGGCCCGCGGACACCAGGGCCTGGGCGCGGGCGACGAAGTCGCGGGCGTAGCCGGCGGTGATCTTGACCACGAACACCTCGTCGGCGTTGACCTCAGTCGCCGCCTCGGCCTCCACGGCCGGGGCCGGACGGCTCTCGTCGGTCTCGTCCTCGTCCCCGTCGACGTTGGAGAACAGCTCGATCACGATCTTGTCGATGGTCGGGTCCCAGGCGATCGTCATGGTGCCGACCCGGAACTCCTCGGTGATCGGCGCGTCGAGGGGGTCGGTGTCGGACGCCTTGCGGGTCGCCGGCGGTACGTCGGTGGGGCCGGGGCTGCGGCGGACCACCTCGTCGAGGACGCGGTCGAGGTGCTCGGCCAGCACCGAGACCTGCTGCTTCTCACAAGCGACGCTGGTGATCCGGTTGCCCTCACGCGCCTGCAGGAAGAACGCGCGTTCCCCCGGTTGACCGACGGTGCCAGCGACGAACCGGTCCGGTGCGTCGTAGCGGTGCACGAGAATGGCCATGCCAACCAGCCTATGCGTCCGGATCGGCGCTGACCGGCGGTAGCGCCCCCAGACCGCCGCCCACTGCGGCGTCGTCGACCGCCTTGCGTCGCCCGCGGGCCTTCTTCGGCGGCGGCTGCAGCAGCTGGCCGAGGTCGGCGTTGGTCGAGTTGACGGTGACCACGTACGGCCGGCTCTCGGTGTAGCGGACGATCGAGACGGAGGCGGGGTCGACCATCAGGCGCTGAAAGGCGTCGAGGTGCATGCCGAGCGCGTCGGCGAGGATCGCCTTGATCACGTCCCCGTGCGAGACGGCGGCCCAGACGGCGTGCGGTCCGTGCTCGGCCTCCATCCGGCCGTTCCAGGTCCGGACGGCGTTGACGGCCCGCGACGACATCTCCGTCATCGACTCACCCCCCGGGAACCGCACGGCCGACGGCTGCGTCTGGACGGTGGCCCACAGCTTCTCCTTGGCCAGGTCGCGCAGCGCCTTGCCGGTCCACTCGCCGTAGCCGCACTCGACCAGGCCCTGCTCGATCACGACCGGGCATCCGTCGGTCCGAGGGCCGACCACGGCCTGGCTGGTCTGGCGGCAGCGGCGTAACGGCGAGCTGACCACCGTGCGGAGCGGGACGCCGGCCAGCCGGGTGCCCACGTCGGCCACCTGGCGCTCACCGACCGCGTCCAGCTCGACCCCAGACGTGCGGCCGGCCAGGATCCCGGCCGTGTTCGCCGAGGTGCGGCCGTGGCGGATCAGCAGCACGGTCGTCATGGCAGCACCGCAGTCATGAGCCGAGGCTAGCGCCCGCGGCACCGTACCGGCCCCGGAAGGAGGTGAGGACGCCCGCGTCGGGCAGCGCGCCCAGCTCCACGTGCTCCACGACGCCGCGGACCAGCAGTCCCCAGCCCGCGTGGTCGTACGGCCCCACCGCTCGGACGCCGAGCCAACCGGCACCGCCGTCCAGGACCGGTCCCCACTCGCTGTCCGACCACGAGCCAACCGTGAACGCCCCGCCGGGCGCCGGCGCCAGACCGGCGAACACGTCAGCCAGGGCACGGTCGGACCAGCCGAGCAGGTTGACCGCGAAGCGCCCGCTCAGCGCCAGCGCGTCGGCGAAGTCGGACTCCTCGTCGACCAGGCCGACCACTTCGGGCGGCTGACCGTCGGCCAGCACGAACGACGACACCGTCCAGCCGACCGGACGCGGGGCGGCGTGGGTGGTCCACACGCTCACCGGGGCCGGCATCCGGCCTCGCCACCGCCGGACGGGGTCCCGGTCGCCGTCGCCGGGCAGGAACGGGTGCTCGGGGTGGATCGTCACGCGTCTTCTCTACACGATGGAGCGCAACCCCCTCGGGACCGTAGAGTGCTCCGGTGCTCACGCCGGGCGCGGCAGGTGATGAGGAGCGGGCATGGGTTGGTTCGAGGCACTGGTGCTGGGCATCGTGCAGGGGCTGACGGAGTTCTTGCCGGTGTCCTCGAGCGCGCACCAGTCGATCGTCGGCCAGTTCTTCGGCGGCCGTGATCCCGGCGCGGCGTTCACCGCCATCAACCAGCTGGGCACCGAGGCGGCCGTCATCGTCTACTTCCGGCACGACATCGCCGGGATCATCCGCAGCTGGGTGGGCTCGCTCGTCGGCCGGGTGCCGCGGGACGACCCGCAGGCCCGGATGGGCTGGCTGGTGATCATCGGCTCGGTCCCGATCGTGCTGCTGGGGTTGGCCTTCCAGGACGCCATCGACTCCGCCCTGCGCAACCTGTGGATCACCGTGGCGATGCTGGCGGGCTTCGGCGTGGTGATCGGCGTGGCCGACCGGCTGGCCCGCAACGTCCGTCCGCTGGAGTCGCTGACCTGGGGACACGGCATCCTCTTCGGTCTCGCCCAGTCCCTGGCTCTGGTGCCCGGGGTGTCCCGCTCGGGCGCCACCATCAGCGCCGGACTGGCGCTCGGCTACACCCGGGAGGCGGCTGCGCGGTACTCCTTCCTGCTGGCCATCCCGGCCGTCGTCGGCTCCGGGGTGTTCAAGCTGGCCGACGTCTCCAGCGACCCGACCCCGCCGGCGTGGGGGCCGATCCTGCTGGCCACGGTGGTCGCCTTCGTGATCGGCTACGCGGTGATCGCCTGGCTGCTGCGCTACATCAGCACCCACAACTTCCTGCCGTTCGTGGTCTACCGGCTCGCGCTGGCCGCCGTGGTCGTCGTGCTGCTGCTCAGCGGCGTGCTGCAGCCGCTGCCGCCGGCCTGACCGGCTCGAAGGGGAAGCTCAGCCGACGCCAGCCTGGTCGAACGCCTCCGTCAGCACGGTCAGCGCCGCAGCCTTCTCCTCGCCCGAGGTGCCGTACGGCGCCACCGAGCACGTGGTCACGCCCGAGGCCGCCAGCACCTGCAGCCGGTCGGCGATCCGGTCCCGGTCCCCCAGCAGCGAGGTCGCGTCGACGAACTCTGCCGGCACCGCAGCCATGGCGTCGCGCTGGCGTCGGTCGAGGTAGGCGTCCTGCACCTGGGCGGCCGCCTCGGCGTAGCCCATCCGGACGGCGAGGGCGTTGTAGAAGTTCTGCGTCCGGCTGCCCATCCCGCCGAGGTAGAGCGCGGCGTACGCCCGGACCGGGTCGGCGCAGGCCGCGGCGTCGGAGCCCACGACCAGCGGGAACGTCGGCACCACGTCGAAGCCCGCCATGGTCCGGCCGGCCCGCTCCCGGCCCGCGCGGACCGCCGCGAGCTGCTCGGCGGCGAAGTCGGGAGCGAAGAAGACGGCCAGCCAGCCGTCGGTCAGCTCGCCGGCCAGCTCGAGGTTCTTGGGGCCGACCGCGGCAAGATAGGTCGGCACGTGCTCGCGCACCGGCGCGATCGTCAGCTTGAGCGGGACGCCCGGTCCGTCCGGCAGCGGCAGCCGGTAGTGCCGCCCCTCGTAGGCGACCCGGCGCCGGGCCAGGGCCAGCTCGAGCACAGCGAGGTACTCCCGCGTCCGCGCCAGCGGTTGGGAGAACCGGACGCCGTGCCAGCCCTCGGACACCTGGGGTCCGGAGACGCCCAGGCCGAGCCGGAAGCGGCCGCCGGAGAGCAGGTCCAGGCTGGCGGCGGTCATCGCCGTCATCGCCGGCGTCCGGGCCGGGATCTGCATCACCGCCGACCCGATGCCGATCCGAGAGGTCTGACCGGCCAGCCAGGCCAGGACGGTGGGGCTGTCGGAGCCGTACGCCTCGGCGGCCCAGACGACGTCGAAGCCGAGCGACTCCGCGTGCTGGGTCAGCCGCAGCTGGCCCCGGGGGTCCTCCGCGCCGACGAGGTAACCGAGGTTCAGACCGAGGCGCATGGGCCCACCGTAACGGCGGCGCCGTTAGGGTCGACACCATGGAGACGCGAGCAGTCGGCGCCAGCGGGCTGCGGGTCTCCCGGCTCGGGCTCGGCACGATGACCTGGGCCCGCGACACCACCCCCGAGCAGGCCCGGTCGCTGCTGGAGATGTTCGTCGAGGCGGGCGGCACGCTGGTCGACACCGCCGCCGCGTACGGGGCGGGGGACGCCGAGCGGCTGCTCGGGACCCTGGTCGCCGAGCTGGGCCTGCAAGACGACGTGGTGATCGCGAGCAAGGCCGGCTTCGCGGTCCGCAGGGGCGAGCGCATCGTCGACACCTCTCGTCGGGCGCTGCTGCGCGACCTCGAGGGCTCGCTGACCCGGCTGGGGACCGACCACATCGACCTGTGGCAGCTGCACGCCTGGGGCGAGGCGCCGCTGGCGGAGTCGCTGGACGCGGTGGACCAGGCGATCTCGCGCGGCATGGTGCGCTACGCCGGGATCTCCAACTTCGTCGGCTGGCAGACCGCGCAGGCCGCCACGTGGCAGCTGGCCCTGCCGGGGCGGACGCCGCTCAGCAGCGTCCAGGTCGAGTACTCCCTGCTCGCCCGGCGGGCCGAGGTGGAGGTGCTGCCGGCCGCCGCGGCGTTCGGGCTGGGGGTGTTCCCGTGGTCACCGCTGGGACGCGGGGTGCTGACGGGGCAGTACCGCAGCGGGACGCCGCGGGGGTCGCGGGCGGCGACCGAGCACTTCGCCTGGTTCGTCGAGCCCTACCTGGAGCCGCGCAGCCGTGGCGTCGTCGAGGCGGTGGTCCGGGCGGCCGAAGGTCTGGACCTCCTCCCCCTGCAGGTCGCGCTGCTGTGGGTGCGCGACGCCCCCGGGGTCACCGCACCGCTGCTCGGGGCCCGGACGGCCGGCCAGCTCGCCCCGGCGCTGGCGGTGGAGGACCAGACCCTGCCGTACGAGATCGCCTCCGCGCTCGACGACGTCTCCGGCGGGCCGAACGCCGCCCGACCCGCGCGCTGAGGCCGGCTGAGGTCAGACGGTCGCGGGCACCCGGATGATGCGCCGGCGGATCCAGACGTCACGGGTGCCGTCGCGGTAGCGCCGCAGCCGGGTCAGCTCCCAGCCGCCGTACTCGGCGTGGTCGGTCAGCAGCTGGCGGACGGCGCCGCGCGACAGGTGCCGGCCCAGCCGGACCCGCTCGACCTCGTACTCCACGGTGCGCGTGCTCATTGCTCCGCAGCCTAGACCCGCGCTCAGGCCTGGTCGAGGAAGCGGTCCAGCACGCGGGCACCGAACTCCAGCGACGAGGTCGGCACCCGCTCGTCGACACCGTGGAACATGCCGACGAAGTCGAGCTCGGGCGGCAGCCGCAGCGGCGCGAACCCGAACGAGCGGATGCCGAGCCGGTCCCAGGCCTTCGCGTCGGTACCCCCGCTCATCAGGAAGGGGACGGCGCGGGCGCCCGGGTCCTCGGCCGCGAGGCAGGCCTGCATCGCCTCGACCAGCGCCCCGGAGAACTCGGTCTCCACCGACGGCTGCCGGGTCAGCACCTCATAGCGCACCGAGTCCCCGATCAGCTCGGTGATGGTCTCGTAGAACTCCTCCTCGTAGCCGGGGACGAAGCGACCGTCGATGCCGGCGGTGGCCCGGCCGGGGATGACGTTGTGCTTGTAGCCCGCCTCGAGCATCGTCGGGTTGGCCGTGTTGGACATGGTCGCGCCGACCATCCGGGCGATGCTGCCGAGCCGGGCCAACGTCTCCTCGACGGTGTCGGGGTCGAGCTCGATCTCGAACGCCTCCGAGACGGCCTCGAGGAACGCCTGCTGGGCGGACGTGATCCGGTGCGGCCAGGCGTACTCTCCGACGCGGGCGACGGCGGCGCTCAGCGCGGTGACGGCGTTCGCGTCGTTGCGGAAAGAGCCGTGGCCGGCCCGGCCGTCCGCGATCAGGTTGAGCCAGGCCAGCCCCTTCTCCGCGGTCTGGACCAGGTAGAGGCGGAGGTCGTCGCGGATGGTGAGGGAGAAGCCGCCGACCTCCCCGATCGCGAGCTCGCAGTCCGAGAGGGTGTCCGGGTGGTGGTCGGCGAGCCAGTGCGCACCGAGCCCGCTGCCCGCCTCCTCGTCGGCGGTGAAGACCAGGCGGAGCGCCCGCCGCGGGGCGACACCGGCGCGGGCCCGGGCGCGGACCACGCTCAGCACCATCGCGTCGAAGTCCTTCATGTCGACCGCACCCCGGCCCCAGACGCAGTCCTGGACCACCTCACCCGCGAACGGCGGCACCGACCAGTCGTCCGCGTTGGCCGGCACCACGTCGAGGTGGCCGTGCACGAGCAGCGGCGACAGCGAGGGGTCGACGCCCTCAGGCGCCCAGGACGCGACGACGCTGGTGCGGCCGGGCTCGGACTCGTACAGCTGAGCCTCGATGCCCACCTCCTCGAGCAGGGCCGCCACGTGCTCGGCGGCCGGACGCTCGCCGGGACCGGGCTGGGCACCGTAGTTGGAGGTGTCGATCCGGATCAGGTCGGTGCAGATGCCGACGACCTCGGCGTCAGGGGCGTAGGTCTGGCTCACTCGCCCATCCTGTCCCACGCGCGTCGTAGGCGACCACCCGACCTACGAAGCGGGGAAACGATGGGACGTGCCCTCTTCCGTCGCCGAACCTGTGTCGATCTCGCGGCGCGCCTGGTCCGTCTGGAGCGTCGGCGTCCTCGCCTACGCGAGGGCGGTCTGTCAGCCGACGTCGCTCGGGGTGGCCGCGGGACCGGCTACGGAGCGGATCGGGATCGGCGCGTCGGTGCTGTCCTCGTTCGCCGTGGTCCAGCTGGTTCCCGGCCCGGCGGGTGCTGACCATGGCGCTGGACGATTCGGCTCCTGGACCCGAAGTTGCTACAGTTCACTGCTGTTGCAGGCAGGTCCGGGTGGCGGAATAGGTAGACGCGCTAGCTTGAGGTGCTAGTTCCCCTTACGGGGAATGGGGGTTCAAGTCCCCCCTCGGACACAGAAAAGATCCTGGTCAGCAGACCGCTAGCGGGCTACCGGGACCCTTGGCTGAGGCTCGACGTCAGTCGGCTCCGGGTCTGAGGGTCCGGTGTGGTCATCGACCATGGTCGCCTCGTCGAACGGCCGCTCACCGCCGAGAACCGCGTCGAGCTGCTCGCGGTCGAGCGTGCCGGTCCAGGAACCGACCAGCACGGTGGCCACGGCGTTGCCGGCGAAGTTGGTCACGGCTCGAGCCTCGGACATGAAGCGGTCGATCCCGACGATGATGCCCACGCCGTCCACCAGCTCGGGTCGGTGGGACGCCAGGCCGCCGGCCAACGTGGCCAGCCCGGCACCGCTGACGCCCGCCGCGCCCTTGGACGCGATCATCATGAAGACCAGCAGCGAGACCTGCTCCTTGATCGACAGCGGGTCTCCCATGGCCTGGGCCACGAACAGCGAGGCCATGGTGAGGTAGATCGCGGTCCCGTCGAGGTTGAACGAGTAGCCGGTGGGCACGACGACGCCGACGGTCGACTTGCCGACGCCGACGTGCTCCATCTTGGCGATCAGCCGCGGCAGCGCCGACTCCGAGGAGGAGGTGGAGACGATCAGCAGGAACTCCCGGCCGAGGTACTTCAGCAGCTTGAAGATGTTGATCCCGGTGACGACCTTGAGCAGCAGGCCCAGGACGCCGAAGACGAAGATCGCGCAGGTGGCGTAGAAGCCGAGCATCAGCACCGCAAGGCTCTTGAGCGCGTCGACCCCGGTCTCGCCCACCACAGCGGCGATCGCGCCGAACGCCCCGAGCGGCGCGGCCCACATGATCATCGACAGCACCCGGAAGACCACCCGCTGCGCGTGCCCGATGCCGACCAGGACCGGCTTGCCGGCGGGGCCCATCGCCTGCAGCGCAAACCCCACGAGCAGCGCGACCAGCAGGGTCTGCAGCACCTGACCACTGGTCAGCGAGGACACGAGTGTGGTCGGGATCACCTCGAGCAGGAACTCCGACGTCGAGGAGCCGCCCCCGCTGGCCTGCGCGGCGCCCTTCTTGGCCAGGTCAGCGGTGAGGTGCAGGCCCGAGCCCGGGTGCAGCAGGTTGCCCACGACCAAACCGATCGCCAGGGCGAACAGCGACATCACGATGAAGTAGATCAGCGCCAGGCTGCCCACTTTGCCGACCTGCGCGGCGCTGCGGAGCGAACCGATCCCGAGCACGATGGTGCAGAAGATCACCGGCGCGATCATCATCCGGATCAGGGCCACGAACCCGGCGCCGAGCGGCTTCAGCTCCCGCGCGAAGTCTGGCGCCACGATGCCGAGGACGATGCCGATGACGACGGCGGCGATCACCGCGAGGTAGAGGTAGTGCGTCCGGTCCTTGCGCGGCGCGGGCGCCGTTCCGGCACCGACGGCAACGTCGTGGGCCATGGGATCTCCTCCTCGAGACGGGCTGTGTTCGCATTATGGCCCTCGTCCGCCGCGCTCGGTCGAACCCACCCCGACGGGACGAGATTCTCGGGTGACTGGTCTGGTCGGTAACAGACCCGCAATGCGCCCGCTCAGCATCCGGACGCGACCCGCTGTGAGCGGCCTCACGCAGGCGCCGTCACCGCCGTGTCCGTCCGAGGTTCACCGACCTGTTGTGGCTCAGGTCATACGACAGGAACTTAATACCAGTAGTGGTTGTGGGCTAGCGTCAGGCCACTACGACAACTGGTCTGGCGACCGACGGAGAGGGGGCCCGCAGGTGGACACCACTGACGGACCGCCGCCCGTACCGGTCTTCTTCCTCTCCGACAGCACCGGGATCAGCGCGGAGACGATGGGCAACGCCTTGTTGATCCAGTTCCCCGAGCTCCGCTTCGAGCGCCACCTGATCCCCTTCATCACCACCGTCGCCGAAGCGGCCCGGGTGGTGGCCAGGCTCGACGCCGCGATGGACGCCGGCGTGACCCCGCTGGCCTTCACCACCACCGCGGTCGAGGAGGTCCGGCTCGAGCTGCACCAGACCCGCTGCCCGTTGATCGACTTCTTCGACCTGCACATGAGCCGGGTGGAGGCGATCCTGCAGACCCCCGGCCAGCGGGTGGCGGCCCGGCTGCACGGGGTCGGCGACATCAAGCGCTACAACACCCGGATGGCCGCGGTCGAGTACGCGATCGAGCACGACGACGGCCAGAGCCTGCGTGCCCTCGACAAGGCCGACGTCATCCTGGTCGCGCCGTCCCGCTGTGGCAAGACCCCGACCACGATGTACCTCGCCCTGCAGCACGGCGTCTTCGTGGCCAACTACCCGCTGGTCGATGAGGACTTCGACACCGACGAGCTGCCCGGATCCCTGCGTGGGCTGGGATCGCGGTGCTTCGGCATCCTCTCCAACCCGGCCCGGCTGGCCCAGGTGCGCCAGGAACGCCGGCCCGGCTCCCGCTATGCCTCGCTCGAGCAGTGCAGCTGGGAGCTGCGCCGCGCGGAGACGATCTTCACCGCCCAGGGCATCCCGGTGATCAACTCCGCCACGAAATCCGTGGAAGAGATGTCCACCGTCATCCTGCAGAACTTCGGCAACCGCAAGAAGAAGGAGAACCCATGAACACCATTCGACGGTTCGCCGAGATCGGCCTCGCCGACCTCGACCAGGTCGGCGGCAAGAACTCCTCGCTCGGTGAGATGGTCAGCAACCTCGCCGACGCGGGCGTACGGGTGCCGGACGGCTTTGCCACCACCGCCGACGCCTTCCGTGCGTTCGTCGCCCAGAGCGGCCTGGCCGAGCTGATCTCGACCCGGCTGGCCGATCTCGACACCGACGACGTGGTCCGGCTGGCCGAGGTCGGCCGCGAGATCCGGGCCGAGGTGCGGCAGCGGCCGTTCCCGGCCGAGCTGGAGGCCGACCTCCGGGCCGCGTACGACGAGCTGGTCGCCGCTGCGCCGGGCGCATCCTTCGCCGTCCGCTCCAGCGCGACCGCCGAGGACCTGCCCGACGCCTCGTTCGCCGGTCAGCAGGAGACGTTCCTCAACATCCGCGGCATCGACGCGGTGCTGACCGCGGTCAAGGAGGTCTTTGCCTCCCTCTACAACGACCGGGCCATCGCCTACCGGGTGCACCACCACTTCGACCACGACGCGGTCGCGCTGTCGGCCGGCATCCAGCGGATGGTGCGTTCCGACCTCGGCAGCTCCGGGGTGATGTTCACCATGGACACCGAGTCGGGCTTCTCCGACGCCGTCTTCATCACCTCCTCCTACGGTCTCGGCGAGGCGGTGGTGCAGGGCGCGGTGAATCCCGACGAGTTCTACGTCTACAAGCCCGGCCTGCGCGCCCGCCGGCCCGCCATCCTCAAGCGGGGGCTGGGTGAGAAGGCGACGAAGATGATCTACACCGACGACGCGACCGTCGGCCGGACCACGGCGTTCGTCGACGTCCCGCTGCCGGACCGGGCCCAGCTGAGCCTGACCGACGCCCAGGTCACCGAGCTCGCCGAGCACGCCCTGGCCATCGAGGCGCACTACGGCCGGCCGATGGACATCGAGTGGGGCCTGGACGGGACCGACGGCCGGCTCTACGTGCTGCAGGCGCGGCCCGAGACGGTCAAGTCGCGGCAGGCGGCCGGGACCCAGGAGCACTTCCGGCTCGAGGGCGAGGGTGCGACGCTGGTGGAGGGCCGGGCGATCGGCCAGAAGATCGGCGCCGGCCAGGTGCACGTGCTGTCCTCGATCGAGGACATGCACACGTTCGTCCCCGGCGACGTGCTGGTCGCGGACATGACCGACCCCGACTGGGAGCCGATCATGAAACGGGCCAGCGCGATCGTCACCAACCGCGGCGGTCGCACCTGCCACGCCGCGATCATCGCCCGTGAGCTGGGCATCCCGGCCGTGGTCGGGACCGGCACCGCCACCCAGACACTGAGCGACGGCCAGGCCGTCACCGTCTCCTGCGCCGAGGGCGACACGGGCTTCGTCTACGAAGGCCAGCTCGACTTCACCGTCGAGAGCTCGGCCGCGCAGACCATGCCCGACCTCGCGGTCAAGATCATGATGAACGTGGGCACGCCCGACCAGGCGTTCACCTTCGCGGCGCTGCCCAACGAGGGCGTGGGTCTGGCCCGGCTCGAGTTCATCATCAACCGCCAGATCGGCATCCACCCCAAGGCACTGCTGGACTTCGACACCCTCGAGGAGCCGCTGAAGTCGGCGGTCGCCGCCAAGACGGCCGCGTACGCCAGCCCGCGCGACTACTTCGTGCAGCGGGTCGCCGAGGGCGTGTCCATGCTCGCCGCGGCCTTCGCCCCCAAGCCGGTGATCGTGCGGCTCTCGGACTTCAAGTCCAACGAGTACGCGCACCTGCTGGGCGGTGAGCTGTACGAGCCGCACGAGGAGAACCCGATGATCGGCTACCGGGGTGCCGCGCGCTACCTGTCGGCGGACTTCGCGGAGTGCTTCGCCCTGGAGTGCGAGGCGCTGCGGCACGTCCGTGACGTGATGGGGCTGACGAACGTCAAGATCATGATCCCGTTCGTCCGCACCGTCGCCGAGATCGAGGGCGTGATCGAGCTGCTGGCCAGCCACGGCCTCAAGCGGGGCGAGAACGACCTGCAGGTGATCATGATGTGCGAGCTGCCCTCCAACGCGGTGATCGCCGACGCGTTCCTCGACCACGTCGACGGCTACTCCATCGGGTCCAACGACATGACCCAGCTGACCCTGGGGCTGGACCGGGACTCCTCGTTGGTGTCCGACACCTTCGACGAGCGCGACCCGGCGGTGAAGTTCATGCTGAGCGCGGCCATCCGGGCCTGCCGGGCGCGCGGCAAGTACGTGGGGATCTGCGGCCAGGGGCCGAGCGACCACCCCGACCTGGCCGACTGGCTCGTCCGGGAGGGCATCGAGTCGATGTCGCTCAACCCCGACACCGTGGTCAGCACCTGGCTACGGCTCGGTCGCACCCACGGCGCCCGGCTGCCCTGACCCCAGCGGCCACTCCACCAGGTCGACCTCGGTCACCGGCAGGTCCCGGTCGGCCGGGACGCGGAAGGTGCGGATCTGGTGCGGCCCGAAGGACTCCTCGAGCACCCGGTCCACGACGGGGAGATGGATCCGGGCATCGGCGGCGACGCCGGTGGACTCGACGGCGCGGACGATGAGGTCCGCGCCGCCGGGGGTCCCGCTCGGGTCTTCCGACCCCTTCACTGCGGTGACCAGCACCGGTCCGCCGCCGTCGTCGGCGAAGGAGTGGACCGGCGGCAGGGCACCCGGGTGCGCCGACTCGAGCATGGCCCGGACGCCGGCGCCGAGCACCGCGGCCCGGCGAGTCGGGGCGGCAGCCCGCCAGTCCCCCGCGTGCGGCACCAGCTCGTAGCGGAACCGCTGCTCGCCCTGGTCCTGGTGGCGATAGCTGCCGCCCGGCTCCAACCGCTGCGGGTCGTGCCAGGAGTAGACCGGGCTACGGACCACAGTCACCCCGACGCTGGGCCCGTTGCTCTCGGGCGAGACGTCGTAGCCGTGCTTGGTCGTGGTCACCAGGGTCAGCCCGGCCGGCTGCCCCTCAATGGTGCCGGTCACGTCCACCCACGACCGGGCCGGCTGTTCGGCTCCGTCGACCGGCCGTTCCAGGCTCCCGTACGGGATCTCGAAGGTGGCCCGTGGCTCGGCCAGCACCGTCGGGAACCGGAGCTTCAGCAGGTGTCCCGGCTCGCGCCAGTCCAGGGTGACCTCCACCCGCAGCACCGGGCTGTCGTGGTCCAGCAGCAGCTCCTCCACCAGCGTCGAGGCGCTCCAGGTCCGCTCCACCCGCAGCCGGGCGCGCAGCGGCCCGGCCTCGCGGACCACGATCCGGCGCAGCGTCATCGGCTCGCCCGGCCAGGCGTAGGAGACGATGCGGTGGCCCCAGGTGTCGGTCGGGTCGGCGGACACCTGGGTGTGGGTGGTGCCGTCGACGCCCGCCATCAGGTCGAGCCCGGACCGCCGGTCGCGGTAGGAGCAGATCCAGCCGGTCGTAGGGTCGAGCTCGATCCGTACCAGGTCGTTCTGCAGCACGGTCTCGCTGACGGTCAGGGACTGCGGCCGGCCCGCGCTCCAGACCGGCCCGACCACGACCGGCAGGGCGGTGATGACCCGGTAGAGCCGGTAGCCGAGCGCCGGCACGCCGGCCCGGAAGACGACCGCGCCCCGGCTGGGATCGTCGGTGGTCGAGGTCGGCTGGGTGGGCTGGGCGACGACCGCGCGACCGGCCTCGTCGACCACGCGGACGCCCAGCCCGCGCAGACCCGGCACCCGGTACTGCAGGTCGACGTCGCTGCTCACCGCCCACGGGTGCGGGTTGAACACGAGCACCGGCTGACTGCCGGCCACGAACGGGACGTCGACCTGCCGGGCGAGGACGTTGTGCGCCCGGGTGGTCACCCGCTTGGCGATGGCTGTGGCCTCGCCGAGCTGGTCGCGGGCGTCGTCGTAGGCGGTCTCGATCGCCGAACCGGGCAGCACGTCGTGGAACTGGTTGAGCAGCACCTGATGCCAGGCGCGGCTGAGGTCCTCCCGCGGGTAGGTCACGCCCGCCTGCAGCGCGACGACCGCCGCCCAGCGCTCGGCCGCCAGCAGCGCGTGCTGGGCTCGTTGCTGCCAGGCCTTGATCCCGGAGTGCGCGGAATAGCAGCCGGGGGCGTGGTGCTGCAGGTCGCCGTGGTGGACGCCCAGCCCGTCGAGGAACGCCGGACCGCGGGCCCGTACGGCGGCGACGTAGTCCTGGGGACTGGCCATCCGCAGCTCACCGAAGGTGCCCATCGCGTCGTAGCGGTGGATGGAGTCGATGTTGGCCCGGGTCGGGCCGCCGCCGTGGTTGCCCACCCCGTAGAAGACCATCGCCTCGCCCATCCCGCGGTCGAGCGCGGCGAGCGCCTTCTCGGTCTGGTGGTCGACCGGGCCCGGCGGGCTGCCGTACTCGTACGGGATCCGGTACCCGAGCACGCGAGAGCCGTCCGGCGCCTCCCACCAGAAGAGCGTGCCCGGCAGCTCGGCCTCGTGCGGACCGGGTCGCAGGAACACGTACGAGGTCAGACCGTGGCCACGGAGGATCTGCGGCAGACTCGCGGCGTGCCCGAACGGGTCGACGTTCATCCCCACCGTGGCCGGCCGGCCGAAGCGGGACTGCAGGTAGCGCTGGCCGTACAGGCCCTGGCGGGCAAAGCTCTCCCCGGACGGCAGGTTGCAGTCCGGCTCCACCCACCAGCCGCCGGTGTTGACCCAGCGACCCTCGGCGACCCGCTCGCGGATCCGCGCGAAGAGATCGGGGTCGGACTCCTCCACCCAGCTCAGCAGCACCATCTGGTCGCAGGTGAAGACGAAGTCGGGATACTCCTCCATCCGCGTGATCGCCGATGCGAACGTGGCCCGGGCTTCGGCGTACCCCTCCTGCCAGGGCCAGAGCCAGGCGAGGTCCAGGTGGGCGTTGCCGATCATGTAGAGCGTCCGGTCCGGGGCGGCCAGGGGGCGGGTCATCGCTCGCCCACCGCCCAGCGGTCCACGACCTCGGAGACGGCGTGCAGCAGGAAGGTGTGCAGCTCCTGGATCCGGGCGGTCGTGGTCGAGGGCACGAGCAGCAGGTGGTCGGCGTGGGCGGCGGCCGGTCCGCCGTCACCCCCGCCGAACAGCACGGTGGTCGCGCCCCGGTCTCGGGCGGTCCGCAGCGCCTCGACCACGTTGGCCGAACGGCCGCTCGTGGTGAAGCCGGCCACCACGTCGCCGGGCCGGGCGAGGGCCTGCAGCTGACGGGCGAAGACGTCGGCGAAGACGTAGTCGTTGGCGATGCAGGTCAGGACCGTCGGGTCGGTGCTCAGGGTGACCGCCGGCAGCGGCCGACGCTCGCGCCGGTAGCGACCGATCATCTCCCCGGTCAGGTGCTGCGCGTCAGCAGCGCTGCCGCCGTTCCCGAACGTCCACAGCGTGCCGCCGGCTGCGAACGTCCGGCACAGCAGCTCACCGACCGCCCGGACCCCGGGCAGCAGCTCGGCCACGCCCGCCGCCGCCCGGACGTGGTCCTCGAGATCGTCGGTCATCCAGTCAGACATACGCCTCCGTCGGCTCTCGGGTGGGGTCTGGCTTGGTCAGCCGGTCGAACGCGACGGCCGCCGCCCCCACGACCCCGACAGCATCGCCCAGCGCCGTCAGCTCGAGCCGGACGGCCCGCGCCGCTGGAGACATGGCCGTGCTCCCGACAGCCGTCCGGAGCGGGTCGAGCAGCAGGGACCCCGCCCGGGTGACCCCGCCGCCCAGCACGACGAGATCGGGTTCGAAGGCGTTGACCAGGTCGGTCAGCGCGGTGGCGAGCAGCTCGGTCGTCTCGCACCACAGCCGGCTCGCGAGAGCGTCACCGGCCCGCACGGCCGCGACCACGTCCTCGGCGCGCACGTCCGACCGGCCCGCCAGCACCGACCCGATCCCCTCCGCCTGCAGTGCCTCCCGGGCCCGGTCGGCGATCGACGTGCCGGACACGTACCGCTCGAGGCAGCCCTGGCGTCCGCACAGGCAGGTCCGGCCGCCGGGCACCACGACCAGGTGGCCGAACTCGCCGCCGTTGCCCGCGGCACCCCGGTGGAGCCGGCCGTCGACCACCGCGCCCCCGCCGACACCGGTGGACAGGGTCAGATAGAGCAGCGTGCCGGCGCTGGCGGGCAACGTCTGGCCGTGGCCGAAGCGGTACTCCCCCAGCGCCGCCGCAGTGGCGTCGTTCTCGAGCGCGGCTGGCACTCCGTACGCGGCCTCGGCCAAGGCGACCACCGGCACGTCGTGCCAGCCGGGCAGGTGCAGGGGCGCGTTCAGCACCCCGGCCGTCGCGTCGAGCGGCCCGCCGCACGAGACGCCCACCGCCACCACCGGACCCACGCCCGCGGCCTCGACCGCGTCCCGGCCGAGGGCGAACAGCCGCTCGAGCACCCGGTCGGGACCCTCTTCCCGCCGGGTCGGCTGCCGAGAAGCGCCGAGGACCGTTCCGTCCGAGGTCACCACGGCCGCAGCGAGCTTGGTGCCGCCGATGTCCAGCCCCAGCACCGGACCGGCCCTCCGGTCCGCCGGCGGCGCAACGACGTCGACCAGCGCCTCGGCGTGCTGACCGAGCCGGAGGGCGCCGATCGTCAGGTCGACGGCGATACGCTCCCGCCGAGCGACCCGGTGGCCAACGGTGACCACGAACGGCAGCACGACACTCCCCCCGGCGGCCACGGCCACCGCCGGCACGGGTGGGGCTGCCCATCCGGTGGGCAGCACCGGCACGACCTCGACCGTGGCCGGCTGGCGCAGCGGGTTGCGGACCTCGACCTGGACCGTCACCGTGCCGCCGGGGGGAACGGCGCTGCGGTAGGGCACGAGCCGCGCCAGCACGGCGTCCGAAGCCAGGTCCAGGTCGTCGCTGGGCAGCAGGTCGGCGTGCAGCGCCACCAGCTCCTCCGCCCGACCGGCCAGGTCGTCGAGGTAGGCCGCATCGACCGTTCGCGGCGCCCAGTGGCCGCTCAGCATCAGCCCGGGCGCCACTCGGCGGTAGAGCGCCGCACTGGTCCGGAAGTCCTCGGGGCTGAACCGGTTGCGGTACTGGTAGTTCAGCAGCTCGCGGCGGATCCCGGGCACCCCCAGCCCGTCCTGCTGGTCGCCGGTGAAGATGACCCGGACCCCGTCCACCTCCAGGCTGTACGCAGCGGCGTACCGGGTGTGCCCCGGCTGGTCGTGGACGGTGATCGTGTACTCCTGCCAGCGGAACGACTCTCCCAGCGGCAGCACCCTGTCGGCGTGGATCGGTTCGAACCACTGGCAGGGCAGGTCTTCTCGCCACGGGTCGGCCAGCACGGGCGCGACGTTCGCGGGCGCCCAGATCTCGGTGCCCTCGACCTCGCGCAGCAGCGGCATCCCCGCGACGTGGTCGTCGTGGTAGTGGGTCGGCAGGGCCACGGTGACCGCCCGCACGCCGTAGGTGGCCTTGAGCGCGGGCAACGACGCCAGCCAAGGGCGCCGCGCCGCCCGGTCCGTGCCGTACGGCAGTCCGGTGGTGAGGTCGTAGCCGTAGTCGACGACCAGCGCCTCGCCGGAGCGGGACAGCAGCACGTAGCTGGCGGCCAGGCTGGTGTGGTTGAGCAGCAGGTGCTCGGTGAGCGGCACGTACGGGGAGCGCAGCCACTGGCGCAGGTCCCACGGGTACGGCCGGCGCGAGTCGACGTAGGTCTGCATCCGCCCCGCGAGCAGCTCCAGCGCGGCGACGGCGTCGGGGATCGGCCGGCCGTGCGAGGGCAGCAGCACCTCAGGCGCTTCCTCGGCGAGCAGCCAGCAGCTGAGCACGGTCATCGCCGGGCCCTCGTTCTCGGTGTAGGACCACTGGGTGGCCGCGAGCGACCACACCTTGCCGGCCCCGTAGACCAGGTCACCGGTGAAGGCGGTCCGGCGCCCGTCCCGCTCGAGCAGGTAGCTGACCGACCCGACGGTGTGGCCGGGGGTCGGCAGGACGAGCAGCCGCACCCCACCGACGTCGAACCTGCGGTACTCGGGCACCGTGCTGGTCACCGGCACCGGCTCGAGGAGGGAGAACCGGTCCTCCCGGACGGTGTAGCAGTTGTCGAGGGTCCGGCTGCGCCACATCTGGTCGACCCGCTCGAACAGGTCGACCTCGACCGGCGGGACGTGGATCCGGGCTCCGTGCGCGAGCGCCAGCGGCAGCCCCTGGCCCTGGTCGCGGTGGTGGTGGGTCATCAGCACGTCGGTGATCCGGCTGATGCCCAGCCCAGGCAGCTCCTCGAGCGCCCGGCCGGCGCCGAAGTCGATGGCGACCGCCGTCCGCTCCGGGCCCTCGGCGACGATGAGGTAGACCGCGCAGGTGTCCTCGACGCGGTACACCCCGGGCGCGACCTCGACGGTCACGGGGAGCGTCCCTCGCGGTAACGTCGCCAGCTGGCCGCGACCGCGGCAAGGTCGTCGTCGCCCAGCAGCTCGCCGGTGCGGTCGATCGCCTCGCAGTAGTAGAGCGCCGGCACGCCGTACGCCGTCTGGTGCTCGACGTAGCGACGCCACTCCGCCCGGTCCGGCATCGGCCACTGGTCGGTGTCGATGAGGTGGTCGGGCAGCATCCGGGAGGCGATGGCGTGCCGCATCTGCAGCTGGTCGACCACCGGGACTCCGACGCCGTGGATGTCTCCGTGGGCGACGTCGTTGAGCCGCACCATGTCGCAGACGTCGGCGAAGGCGGGGTGCACGGTGTGGCAGACGACCAGGGCGTCCGGCTTGGCCGCATGGGCGGCGTTCGTCAGGGCAGCCAGCATGGCGTGCAGCGCGGCGATGCCCCAGACGCCCGGGTGGGCGCGCAGGCTCCTACCGCTGGGCGCGCGCTGGGTGAAGTCGATCTTCAGGCCGTCGGCGTCGAGACCATCGGCCCCGATCAGCGCGGTGACGATGTCGGTGAGGTGCTGGAGGTAGCGCGGGTTGGCCGGGTCGGCGGCCACGGGCCGGCCGGCGGCGTCGCGGACGCACTCCTGGGCCGGCAGCCCGGCCGGGTCCCAGGCCTTCCACCACAGCAGCACGCGCCGGCCCTGGCGGTGCTGGTCGGCGATCCAGCCGCGCAGGTCGGGCCAGTGCTCGGAGTCGGGCTCGGCTGTCCCGTACGCGGCCTGCCAGCGGTCGTCGAGGACGACCGTGCCGGGGTGGATGCCGTGGGCGGCGAGCCCGGCCAGGAAGGTGTCGTAGACGTCCTGCCGGGACTGCGACGCGGCCGAGGCGGTGAGCCCGCGCTCGGAGTGCGTGGTCCGGGAGTCAGCGTCGACGCCCACCCGGGCGCACTGCGCGCCCCAGCCGCAGAACAACGGTTCGGCCCACCAGGCGGGCCGGGCGTCCGGGGCGGTGGCGCTCGCCGGCACCTGGCCCGCGTCGAGCAGGTCGCGGTGGTAGTCCTCCAGCACTGCCCAGCCGGTGGCGGCCGGGCGCAGCACCAGGACGGGTGTCCGCCAGGTCCCCCGCACCTCGGTGTGGCCCTCGTAGGCCAGCTCGAGATGGAAGCCGCCGTCCTGGGGCACGTACGCGAGGGTGGTGAAGGTCAGCTCGGCCACCGGCGCGCGCAGCCCGACGCCCAGCCAGTCCCCGGGCGGGACCGACGTCGGCCCGGTCGGGACGGCCCGACCGAACCCGAAGACCAGCGGCGGCGGGGAGAAGACGCTGTGCAGCCGGCCGGGCGACGCGTCGCCCACCAGTCCCAGCTGACCACCGCTGTGCGCGGGCCGGACCAGCTGCACCGGCTCACCCGGCGCGGGCACCAGCACCGAGGCGAAGGCGATCGAGGACGCGAACGCTCCCGCGGCGCCGTCCACGAGCGTCCCTTGGCCGCCGAGCAGCTGCACCGAGCCGAGCCAGCCCTCGCCGGTGACCGTGACGGACAGCTCCAGCGTCTCGGGACGGCAGACGAGCCGCAGCTCGTGCTGGGCCCAGGCGGTGCTGCGGGTCCGCACCACCACGACGACGTCCTCGCCGCCGCTCTCCCCGTTGCCCGTCTCGACCGTGCAGGCGCCGACGGCGTAGACCTCATCGGGTCGGTCGACGGTGGGCACCGAGCTGAGCAGGTTGAGGGCGCTCCAGGTCTGGCCCGCCGGGTCCTGCAGGATCGCGTACGGCGCGGTGGACATCGCGTCGAGCTCCAGCAGCAGCCGGTAGGTCGAGCCGCAGACCTCGGTCAGGCCGTCGGACTCGGTGACGATCATGCGGGGGGCGCGGCGGTGGAGGCGCGGGGCAGGATCTGGGCCGCGAGGGTGACCGTGCGCGGCCGCTCGTCGGGGGTCGCGAACCGGGCCAGCAGCCGGTCGACCGCGGCCGCCCCGAGAGCCACGACGTCTTGAGCCACCGCGGTCACCCCGGGACTGACCATGCTCATCCAGCGGGCGTCGTCGAATGAGGCGATGCTCACGTCGGTCGGCACCCGCAGACCCAGGTCGCTGACGGCGCGCCACAGCCCTTCGGCGAGCACGTTGTTGGCGGCGAGGATGGCGGTGGGCCGGTGGCGGGTGGCCAGCAGCTCGACCGCGGACCGCCGGGCGCCGTCGACCTCCCAACCCGCGGCGACCAGCAGCTCCGGGTCGGGCGGCACGCCGGCCACGGCGAGCGCCTCGCGGTAGCCCGCTGACCGTGCGGCTCCGGTGGTCCACTCGGTCTCGTCGATCAGCATCGCGATCCGCCGGTGGCCGAGCGCCAGCAGGTGCTCGGTGAGCTCTGCCGCCATCCGTTGGTTGTCGATCACCACGGCGTCGCAGCGGTCTGGGAAGAACTGGCGGTCGACCTCGACCAGCGGTACGTGCTGGGCCAGCAGGTAGGCCGAGACCTCGGCCGAGACGGGAGTGACGATCACCCCGGCCGCGCGGGTGGAGACGAAGGCGCGTGCTGCGCTCAGCTCGTCCTCGGCCGACCCCTGGTCGTCGACCAGCGTCATCGTGTAGCCCACATCCCGGGCCCGACCCGCGATCCCGGCCGCGAGGTCGGCGTAGAAGCTGTTGCGCAGGTCCGAGACCAGCACCCCGATGGAGCGGCTGACCTGGGACCGCAGGCTGCGGGCCATCGCGTGCGGCACGTAACCGAGGCGGTCGGCGACCTCGCGCACCCGGTCGCGGACGGCGGGGGCCACGTACCCCTCGCCGCTCAACGCCCGCGAGGTCGTCGACAGGGAGACGCCGGCCGCCTGGGCGACGTCCTTGAGGGTGGCGCGGCGACGGATCCCCGCCGGGGTTGTCGACGGCGGTGCCGACCGGTTGACCGACCGGTCCACGGGGTACGGGTCGGTCGTGGTCTCGATGCGGCGCACGTGCGCTCCTCTCGAACCGCGACTTGTCCTAGCCGCTGTGGCAACGATGCCACACGGAACCGGCCGGAGGTAGCCATGACGATGACCGAACCCGCTGGCCGGAGCAGCGCCACCCGCTGATGGCCACCCTCACCCGTCCTGACCAGTCAGCCTCGACCCCGGCCAAGCCGGACCGGCCGCTGAGGTCGCGGAAGTACAACCGGCGCGAGGCGATCGCCGGCTACCTGTTCATCTCGCCCTGGCTGATCGGTTTTCTGGTCTTCACCCTGGGCGCGATGGCCTACAGCCTCTACATCTCGTTCAGCTACTACAACCTGGCCAAGAACACGACTCGACCGGCCGGGCTCGACAACTACCGGGGCATGATCGAAGACCCCAAAGTGGCGCTGGCCCTGAAGAACACGCTGTTCTTCGCGGTGATGGCCGTACCGCTGGAGATCATCTTCGCGTTGCTGCTGGCCGCCTTGCTGAACAGGCTGACGAGGGGCGCAGGCGTTTTCCGTACCCTCTACTACCTACCGAAGATGACCCCGTCGGTCGCGACAGCCGCGGTCTTCTTCCTGCTGCTGAACGGCAACACCGGCGCCATCAACAAAGGGTTGGCGCTAATCGGCATCGAAGGCCCGCAGTGGCTGATCGACCCGAGCTGGGTGAAACCGTCCATCGTGTTGATGACGCTGTGGGGCGTGAGCGGGACGATGGTGATCTTCCTCGCTGCGCTCAAGAACGTGCCTCGCGAGCTGTACGAGGTGGCCTCTCTCGACGGCGCCGGACCGGTCCGGTCGTTCTTCACCATCACCGTCCCGATGATCTCCTCGGCGATCTTCTTCAACGTCATCGTGCTCACCATCGCGGCGCTGCAGGTGTTCGACCAGGCGTTCCTGCTGTTCTGGCGCGACCAGAACAACGCCTCGCCGGAGTCGTCGCTGTTCTACGGCGTCTACCTGTTCCAGCAGGCCTTCCGCCAGTTCGACTTCGGGTTCGCCGCCGCCATGGCCTGGTTGCTGTTCGTGATCATCATGATCATCACCGCCATCCAGGTGCGCTTCGGCAACCGCTTCGTCTACTACGAGGGAGACCGCTGATGAGGGTGCGGGAGCGCAGCGACCACCAGCCCCACCGGCGAGGAGCCTGCTGATGTCGCTCACCTCTTCCTCCAGCGGCACCCTGCCGACCACCGCCCAGCCCGCCGGCCTGGCCGTTGCTGGCGGCGCCGCCTCCCGCCGGCGCCCGAACCGCTGGTACCGACCGCAGAACCTCGTCGGCCGGGTGCTGCTCTGGGTGCTACTGATCGGCTTCTCGCTGCTGTTCCTGTACCCGTTCATCTGGCTGATCGCCGCGAGCTTCAAGCCCAAGGGGCAGGTGTTCGACAACAAGCTGATCCCCGAGACCTTCAAGCCGAGCAACTACGCCGAGGTCTGGGACCAGCTGCCGCTGCTGCACTGGATGGGCAACAGCATCCTGATCGCCGTGCTGGCGGCGACCTTTGTCGCCATCTCGAGCTCGTTCGTCGCGTTCGGCTTCGCCTACTTCAAGTTCCCCGGTCGCACCTTCTTGTTCGGGCTGGTGCTGGCCACGATGATGCTGCCGGGCGCGGTCACCCTGATCCCGCAGTACCTGATCTGGAAGAACCTGGGGTTCCTCGGCACCAACGTGCCGCTGTGGGGGGCCAACCTTTTCGGCTCGGCGTTCTACATCTTTCTGCAGCGCCAGTTCTTCCTCGGCCTGCCGCGCGAGCTCTTCGAGGCCGCCCGGGTGGACGGCGCCAGCTATTTCGGCCTGTTCCGCCGGATTGCGATGCCGTTGGCGATCCCGTCGTTCATCATCGTGTTCCTGTTCGAGTTCCAGGCCAGCTGGAACAACCTGCAGGCCGCCCTCATCTACCTGAACGCCGGCACCGTCGAGGGCTTCACCGTGCCGCTCGGTATCGCCTACTCCATGACCAAGTACGCGCCCGGCAACGGCGGTCAGGGCGACTACCAGTACGTGATGGTGGCCGCCCTGCTCGTCACCCTGCCGATGCTGGTCCTGTTCGCCTTCGGCCAGCGCTACTTCATCGAGGGCGTCGCCACCCAGGGTCGCAAGGGCTGAGGCTCAGGCCCGGTCCAGCCGGGCGTGCAGCGTGTACGAGCACGGCAGCCGCTCCGGGCGGTCGATGAGCCGGAACTCCCCGCGCTCGTCGACGGTCATCAGCCCCGGCAGCGCCTCCCAGGGCAGGGAGTCGTGCTCGACCAGGGTGGTGAGGGTGAACCCGACGTCGAGCAGGGCGGTGACGATCTCGCCCAGCCCGTGGTTCCACTCATAGCTCACCGTGTGCTCGAGCCGGACGTCAGTCCCCACGTAGGTGACGTCGCTGTCCCAACGCATCGGCTCGGGCTGCTCGAAGTAGGGCAGATCGACCACCAGCCGACCGTCGCCCGTCTGCTCGGCCAGCGCCCACAGCACCGGGTGGGCCTCCCGCAGGAACAGCCGACCACCGGGCACGAGCAGCCCGGCGACGGTCTGGGCCCACCGGCGGACGTCGGGCAGCCAGCAGAGCGCCCCGATCCCGGTGAACACGAAGTCGTACGCCGCGGCCCCGGCCACGGCTAGCGCGTCGTCCACCTCGGCCTGGTAGTAGGTGATCGACGCGCCGGCCCGCTCGGCGAGAGAGCGCGCCGCGGCCAGCGCCGGCCCCGAGAAGTCGAGGCCGGACATCTGCGCTCCGAGCCGGGCCAGCGACAACGTGTCCGTGCCGATGTGGCACTGCAGGTGCAAGCCCCGCAAACCAGTTAGGTCGCCCAGCCGCGGCCGGTCGAACGAGACGACGCCACTGAGGTGCTCAGGGTCGTCGACGAACCGCTGGAGGGCGTAGTCCGCCGACGCCGCGTGAGCCGGCGCCCGCTCGTCCCAGTTGGCCCGGTTGACCTCGCGGTGGTCGGTCACGGGGGCTACCGCGTCAGCGGGTCTGGTTGTAGGCCCGCATCGCGGCCGTCTGAGCGTCCTTCAGCGCGGCATCGGGGGCCTTGGTGCCCAGCAACGACGACGTGACGGCGTTCAGCACCTCGGTCTGGACCTGCTGACCGGCCGGCGAGGAGCCGTAGGACTTTCCGGCGGCGACGATGTCGTAGTAGGTCGAGATGGTCTGGTCGAAGCCGGCGTTGCCACTGGACTTGACGTACTGGCTGCGGATCGCCTGGTCAGCGGCGGGTGAGCCGGTGAACAGGCCGGTGTTGATCGCGCCGTCGGTCTTGGCGATGGTCTTGGCGCGGGCCGCGCCAGCCGCCAGCCAGGCGTCCTGGGAGGTCAGGCTGGTCGCCCAGGCGCAGGCCGCGTCCGGGTTCTTGGCCTTGTCCGGGATCACGAAGGAGCTGCCGCCGGCCACCGTGAACGGCTGGCCCTCGCTGTTCTTGAACGGCACCGCGCCGATGTCGACCTTCTTGACGTACGGCGTCAGTACGTTGACGTACCACTGGGGGTCGACCTGCGCGCCGACCTGGTCCTTCACGAACTGGTTGTTGTCGCCGAAGGTGTCGAAGGAGTCGCTGAAGCTCTTGACCTTCGCGTAGCCACCCTGGGCGTCGTTGAGCTGCTTCAGCAGGGTGAGCGCCTTGACGTTGTTCGGGTCGTCGAGGGTGGGGACGCCGTCGGCGCCGATCAGCTGCCCGCCGAGGCCGAGGATCCACAGCTCGGTCTGGCCGGTCGAGACCGGGTCGAAGCCGAGCGTGCTCGGGTTGTTGCCGCTGGCCTTGTACATCTTGGCGACCGCCGCGAGCAGCGCCTCCGGCTTGGAGGTGTCCAGGTCGGCGTCGGTGACCCCGGCCTTGGCCATCACCCGCTTGTTCAGCATGATCGCCGGCGGCTGGTAGAACTGCGGTACCGCCCAGATGTGCCCGCCGTAGGTGACGTCGTCGACGACCGAGGGGTAGTACTGCGTCTTCGGGTCGATGCCGTAGGCGCTGAAGCAGCTGTCGAGCGGCTTGATCAGGCCCTGCGCGGCGTAGGTGGCCACGAAGCGACGGTCCATCTGGACCACGTCGGGCACGGTGCCGCTGGCCGCACGGGTGGTGAACTTCTGGGCGTCGAAGGCCGTGGCGTCGATCTTGATCGTCACGCCGGTGAGCTTGGTCTTGGCGTAGTCCAGCCGCGAGGTGCCGACCTCGTCGGCGTTCTCGAAGCCCCAGGCACTGAGGGCCCCGGTGGCGTTGGTGGTGAAGGCGGGAGCGGCACTGGAGGAGTCGGAACCAGGCTCGTCCCCGCCACCGCCGCAGGCGCTCATCACCGCCACGCTCGAAGCGATGGCCACTGCGAGCAGCGTCTTCTGGCTCTTCTTCACCGGAATACCTCTTTCCCAAGCTCGTGACCGGCGTCGTCGTCGGTCATGCGGAGCAGATCCCCCGGGCGATGGGATCCTTTCCGTGGAGGACGTCGGCGCCGCTCCGTGAGCGGCCCCAGACGAGTCCGACTTACCCGAGGGCCGGGCCATCAAACCGAAGGGGAGCGCTGGTGACCTGGCACGACTGGCTGCGCTCCGGTCTGCTGGTGCTGGCCGGGGCAGGGTCGGGTCTGGTCGGCTACGTCTCCGGACTGGCCTCGCTCGTGTCCTACCCCGCACTGCTCGCTTTCGGGCTGCCGCCGCTGACCGCGAACGTGACGAACACGGTCGCGCTCACCGGCGTCACGGTCGGCAGCGTGACCTCCGCCCGGCGCGAGCTGACCGGGATGCGGCGGCGGGTCCTCACCTTCGGCACGCTCGGGCTGGGCGGGGGGACGGCCGGCGCATTGTTGCTCCTCCGGCTACCGCCCGGGGTCTTCGCCCAGGTGGTGCCGTGGCTGGTCGCGTTCGGCTCCGTCGTGCTGCTGCTGCGGCCGTGGCTGCGGCGGCTGCAGGCTGGCCGGCTGCACGAACGCCACCCGCTGGTGATAGCGGTGGTCGGGGTCGTGACCGTCTACTGCGGCTACTTCGGAGCCGGCGCCGGCGTGCTGCTGCTCGCCACCTTCAGCGCCGTGCTGCCCGACCGGATGGCCCGGTTAGCCGCGCTGCGGAGCGCGGTCGTCGGGGTCGCCAACACGACCGCGGCGGTGATCTTCGTGCTGACCGGGTCGGTCGAGTGGTCGGCCGTCGTGCCGCTCGGCCTGGGGGCCGTGGTCGGGTCCGCCTTCGGTCCCCCGCTGGTCCGGCGGCTGCCCGAGACCCCACTGCGTGTCGGCGTCGCCCTGGCCGGGCTGGTCCTCGCGGTCAGGCTGTACGTGACTCGGTGACGCCGGCGGACAGCTCGGCGAGGGCCTGCTCGAGGGTGACGGCCGGGGTCCAGCCCCATGCCTGCGCCCGGTCCGTGAGGATCTGACCGGTCCAGGCGGGGAGGGTGTCGTCCCAGACCGCGGTCAGGCCGAGGGCCTGCGTCACTGTCCCGACGTAGTCACCCCACGTCGCGGGCTCACCCGCCACGTCGACCGCCGTGCAGCCGCCCTCGACCGGTCCGGTCGCCGGGTCGGTGCCACTGGGCACCCGGCCGTCGGCGAGGTCGGCCACCAACGTCGCGAGGTCGTCGACGTGCACCCACGCGAACGTCTGGGCCGGGTTGGCGGCGCGCTGCTGGTCGCGGATCGCGGCCGGCTGCAGGGTGTTCCAGACTGACGTCTCCCCCGGCCCGAGGATGGCGGGCGGCCGCACCAGCACCCGGGTGATGCCCTCGACGTCGGCCAGGGCCGCATCGGTGTCGCGCTTGGTGACCGGGTAGTCGCCCCCGTCGTCGGCCACCAGCGCCGACGTCTCGTCCACGTCGCCGGTCCCGGGCGACCGGTCGTAGACCGCGCACGTCGAGACGTGCACGAACCGGGCCACGCCGGCGTCCCGCGCGGCGCGGGCGAGCAGCGCTGTGTCTTCGACCCCGACGCGCTGCTGCGTCGCCCGGTCCGAACCCATCGGGTGCACGGTGGTGACCACGGCGTCAGCGCCCTCGACCACGGCTGCGGCCACAGTCGGGTCAGCGAAGTCGCCGACGTGCTCAGTCAGCCCGTCGAGCACCGGCGCCGTCCCCGGCCGGCGCACGACGGCGCGGATGGTCGCCCCCCGCACCGCCAACACCTCGCACACCCGCGCCCCGACCAGGCCGTTCGCGCCGGTCACGACGACGACAGCGGAGGCGGGCTGGGTGGCACCATCAGAAGTCATCTGCCTACCCTGCCACGGGCCCTGAGCGGTCCGTCCGCGACCTCACGGAGCCGCGCGTAGAGGCACATGTCGCGTCGCCGGCCGCCGATCTCCTGGTGCTGGCGCAGCAGGCCCTCATGCCGATAGCCGGCCTGCTCAGCGGTGCGGCGCGAGCCGATGTTGTCGGGCTCGATGTACAGCTCGATCCGGTGCAGGTCGGGAAATGTCCAGCCGAAGTCGGTCAGGGCTCTGAGGGCGTGGGTGGCGACACCGCGACCTCGTGCTGAGGGGCGGACGGCATAGCCCGCCGTGGCGCGGCCGCCCGGCAGGCCTCGCGTCCACAGACCCGCGAAGCCGAGCGGCCGGTCCTCCTCGTCGGCGATGCAGAAGCTGAACCCGACGTCCTCGGCCAGCCGGGCGTGCTGGCGGCCGATCCAGGCCAACGCCGCCGCTGGGTCCGCGTCCGCAGGCAGGGAACCAATCAGCGGAATGTACGGGTCGGTGGCCAGGTCCTGCACCATGGCCACGTCCGGTTCGCAAAACGCACGCAGGGTCACCGGGCCGGACGTTGGCGCTGTTTCCGGCCAACGCAGCCCAGAGGAGGTCATGGCAGCATCTTCGCGCGGAGTGGCTCCGGCGCTCACCACCATCAGTGGCCGGCATGTGATCCACTGGGTTCATGCCTGTGGGACGCGTCAAGTTCTACCGCGAGCCGCAGGGCGTCGGAGCCATCAGCTCAGACGCCTTGCCCGTGGGCCGTGACGCGTGGGTCCACTTCTCGATGATCGAAGGCGACGGGTACCGCAGCCTCACCGTTGGCGAGGTGGTCGACTTCGAGTTCGAGGAGGTCAAGCAGAACAGCTTCGACTACCGCGCGACGATCGTGCGCCGCCACTCACCGCCACCGGTGCCCGCTGAGTAGTCCTGCACCCATGCCGCCACTATTGGGGACGCACCCCGACCTGGCAAGTGACCAGGTAGGTGAAGCCGGTCGGGGACCGGAACAGGTACCGGCCGGGTTCGGGTTGCCGCCGTCGCCAGCCGCCGTGGGTGACCGCGCGGTGGCTGGACCGGCTGAGCGGACCCGGGTTGGCGAGGCTGGTTTGGCCCGGCGGGCCACCAGAAGCCATCGGGATGTACGGAACGGTGTGGTCCAGGTCGAGATGGGCGGTAGTCCCGACCCCGTAGGGGAACACTTCCGCGGGATGTCGGATCCGCATGAACTCCCGGATCCTTGTCGGGGTCTCGTAGGCGTCGACCGCGGCTTCATGGGCCGGTCCACCACTGGTCGGATGGTGAGGTGGCATTGGTGGGCGGTCAACCAGGCCAGGAACT
>NZ_CAXTHG010000024.1:0-75253 GCF_964244005.1 uncultured Friedmanniella sp.
GGTGCTCCCGATCTCACGCTGATCAGTGGGTGGCTCGTGCGGCGTAGCGGCCACACACAGTGCTGTCACCCTATAGGGCAAGCCGCAGGATTGTTAGCCAGACTGGTGTGGTGTGAGCCCCAAAGTATGCGACGAACAACATCAGGCCGCCACCCTGGCGAAGTCTGATCCCGGCACCTGCGGTCCAATGTCCGCAACGCTCGTGCGCCTCGGGATAGGCGGCAAGCGCAGACGATAACGCCGATCTCGCCGGCGCTGCTGTTACTACGGCTGCAATCCCCGCCGGGCGCGACGGCATACGTGTCTTGGCGCCGGCCCGATCATGCGACCACCAGCCCTTACCCGTAGGCCGACTCAGGACAGGGAGGACCATACTGCTATGTCTTGGACAACGACATCATGAGCTTTCCGTTAGCGCTAGGTGCCGGGGCACGAGTACCTGCTCGCTACGGCTACCGTTCAATACCACCCGTCTGGCTCATCTGCAGCGCGGACCACCAGCCGGGCCGCTCTCGAAACTGAGTTGCGACAGCGAAGCGCCGGCCAGGTCGAGATCCTCTCGAAGGTCGCGGTCGGTCAGCTCGTCGGGCAGGTGTGCGACCGCTCGGTAGGCGAGCGACATCTGGGGCCTGAGCGCCGGGATGAGCCCTTCAATCCGGAGGAGTCTGATCGCCACCACAAGTTCGCAACTGAGTAGCACTTCCTGTGCCCGGGCAGTTCTTTGGAGCTGCTTAAGACTTTGGGCCGTGAAAGGCGCGTCTTCTTCAGCTCCTCGCGAGAGAGAAAGAGTGCCAGTTGACGCGGGCTCAGCAGCATTTCGGATTTCGGCAATAGTCGATGCGGCTACGTACTCGACCATCATGGTCCCTGACGCTCCGGCCGGCGGTCCGGCCAAGAAGGCGGGCTGACCGGTCTGGCTCGGTTCATGAGACATTCGGATTCGCGCGAATGTGTTGGTCGATGCTTGGGCGAGCGCAGCGTTGGTCGCATCGAGGGAGAGTCCGAGCCCGGCTTGGTAGAAAGCTCCGTGGTGGACGACTTGTTGCACACCGAAGAGCGGGTTCTCCTGGGCCCGCTGTAGTAAAGAGGTGAGCTGGCCGTCGAGCCGCTCAATCGCCGCTATCACCTCACCGTGGGTCAGGGAGAAGACGCGAAGTCCAAAAGGGTCTTGGATACGCCGGGGAGGCGTCGTCAGGGGCAGCAGGGCCGCTCGGAGGCGTGTGGCCACGGCAGCGGCGGACGGCGAGCCAGCCGCCGCTGCCGCCTCTGGTGACCACGACGAGGGATTACCGCCCAGGGCGGTGAAGCTGAAGGCGTAGATGACCTCAGCCGCTCGCGCCAGCTGCTGGAGCTGGGAGGCGACAAGACACGCCTGGCCGAGGGTCAACGCGCTGCTGCTGAGGAACGGTAGGGCGCTGTCGGCTCCCCAAGGCGCCATGCGGGTCAGAGGCCGTGTCGCTGGGCGTTCCCCGATCAAGGTCAAGGCGGTGCTCGCGAGAGCGGTGAGATCTCCGGTCCCGATGGATCCAAAGCGTCGGATGGTCGGCAGTGCGTCTTCGTTGAGCATCCTGGCCAAGGCCTCCAAGATGTCAGGGTCAATTCCTGAGCCCGGATGGCACAGCTGGTTGAGACGCACACCGAGCATCGCGCGAATCTCGCGTTCGGGCACGGAGGGGCCGGCGTCAACCGCGTGGCTGCGGAGCAGCCGAAGGCCATGCTCCCGATCCCGCTCGACGGTGGTCGACCTGTTCGCGCCCACTCCCGTGGTGCGTCCGTACACGGGGGTGGAGCGGCTGACTTCCTCAGCCTGCTGGTGGACGTTCCGTAGCGTCCTCAGGACTTGGGGGGCCACGACTACCGGTTCGCCGTCGGCGATGGCCACGATATCGCCGACCGAAGCCGCCCCTGCTAGCTCCATCTGATCCTTCTGGTTGCTGCCTGTGGTACGAGTCGGACTGACCTAGGCCGGTTGTGAGTAGCGCGACACCTCAGTCTTGGCTTTGCCACCGAGCTCTGCGGTGAGCTTGGCAACTCGGCGGGTGAGCTCTCGCCCCAGTCCGTGTGCAGCGGCCGAGTTGAGTCGGTAGCTGGGCACAATCAGACTCAGGGCAGCCACCACCCGGTCCCCACTGCGGACAGGGGCGGCTATCGCCGTGACGTCGGGCTCGAGACCCCGCTCGATGACCACATAGCCGTCGTCCGGGACCCTATCGGTGAGCACTTGCCCAGCCGCGGTTCCCTCCAGCGGAATGGTGCGTCCCACCCAGCTGGTGTGCCGGATGGAGTGCGTACCCTCGACGATGGCGATGTAGAGGGCAGTGTCACGATGCCCGAACACGCTCAGATATACCGACTCTCCTGTCGCCTCCGACAGCGACGTCATCTCGGCGTTGCAGATGCCTACGAGCGACTCCTGGCTCAGGGCCAACGTGCCGAGCTGAACCAGGCGTGGGCCGGGGCCGTACATGCCGTCGTCGTCGCGGCTCACGAAGCCGGTCGACTCAAGGGTGCGAAGCAGCCGCATCGTGGTGCTGGGTGACAGATTGACCTCGCGAGCGCAAGCAGCCGATGTGACCCGGCCGCCGGTGCAGACCGCCGCCAACAGAGAGAGAGCGCGCTCGACCGTACGGGTGGACGACTCGGCCATCTCGATGCTCCCTTCCACTGAGCCCGCACCGGTGGCGGTGGTCACCTCAGGACACTCTTCTACCATCCTGCCTCCGGTGCGTCGTTCCTCGGCTCTGGGTCGGGTGCTCTGGCCAGCGGTGACAGGGCATCGCAGGTGAGTGAGACCGGGCCACCGCTCGACACAGGGTCGTCAACCGGTGGCCCGGTCTGGTTCAGTCGAGCGCGGTCCCCTTCGTCTCGGGAGCGATGAGTATGGAGACAACCAGACCCACGACCAAGACGGCTACCAGGCCTGACATCGTCCAGGACAAGCCAACCGAGTTCAGGGCGAGGGGGAGCAGGAAGGTTCCGATGGCCGACCCGATCCGGCTCAGACCGTTCAGCAGTCCCACGCCGGACCCACGCAGCTCGGTTGGGTAGAGCTCGGCGGGATACACCTGATCCAGGTTGGTGGCCCCCGACATCGTGAAGGTGAAGATGATGAAGAAGGCCAACAGAATGGGGATCGGCAGATAGGTGGCGAAAGTCAGCGGCAGCAGGGCGATGATCAAGACCACGAAGGAGCCGATGGTGACCGCTCGGCGAGACCACTTGGCCACGAACCAGATGCCGGCGATGCCTCCGAGGAGCAAGAACAGGTTCAGGACCGAATCGACGGTGTAGTTCTCCTCTCCCAGACCCATCTTGCTCAGCACGAGTGGCAGGAAGGTGAAGATCGCGAAGTACGGGATGACCTGGGCGTTGTAGAACACGATGCCGAAGATCGTGTTACGCCGGTGGATGGGGGCAAAGACATCGAGGTAGCGCGTGGTGTGCGTCTCGTCAGCACTCACGAGACTGGTGGGGTCGATGTCCTGGCCAGTCATCCGACGTGCCACGGTCCGGGCCTCGTCCAGCTTCCCCCGCATCGCCAGCCACCGTGGTGACTCCGGAGTTCCGATCCGCAGGAGAACGACCAAGATCGCGGGGATAGCGCTGCTCGCCAGCAGATAGCGCCACACCTCACCTCCGGTGGGGGCTAGGGCGTTGCCGAAGAAGAAGGCAGCCGTGTAGCCGACCGTCCACATCACCGTGAGGGAGGCCAGCAGCATGCCGCGATAGCGCCGAGGCACGAACTCGGCCACGAGTGTCGGGCCGAGCGCATAGTCCGCACCGATACCAAAGCCGATGATCAGCCGCAGGACCAGCAGCTGCCCCGGTGTCTCGACGAAGAACTGCAGCAGCGCCGCCACCGCGATCACCGCGAAGTCCCACAGGTAGAGCCGCTGCCGACCGAACTTGTCGGCGAGCCAGCCGACGGTCGTGCTGCCGAAGAAGAGACCGACCAGGGCCGCTGAGCCCAGGAGTGCCTGCCACAGCGTCGTGATGCCAAGCGACTTGGTCAACGTGGGAAGGGCGATACCGATGATGCCCAGCTCGAAGCCGTCTGAGAAGTTGGCGCAGAAGGTCAGGGCGGTGATCTTGAGGTGAAAGCGGTTCAGCGGGGCGTCATCGAGGACCAGTCTGTCCTCGGCGACGGCGCCGCCGCCCGGGGGCTCGGGCGCTAGTGCGGTCATGGGAGCTCCAAAAGAGGGTGGGCGTGACTGAGCACGCGGGCGGGCGTCACGGTCGAACCGGGCGCGTGCTCGGCCCCGACCGTGCATACGGCTAGCAGGTCCGTCCGTGTGTCCGTGGCGTCATCGAGCGCGGGCACACCAGCGGGATGAGCAGAAGCGGACCGCAGTCCACGGGTGTGGGCCGGTCCAGACGGCCAACCCGGTGCAACGAGCTTGACCTCACTCCCGGGGATCACCGGGAACAGCCGGTCAAACAGGGTCGTGATGTGACCCCACACTGTGACTGGGCGATGTCACTGGCCGACACAGAGTGTGAGGATTCAAGCAGAGATGGCCCGAGGTGACAAGAGCCTGGACTGTGGCAAATCACGGTGCCTCAGCCCGGTGCACCGTCGCCCGCCGGCGATACCTCGTCGTTACAAGAATGATCGCCTGTTGAAACAGTAGTTTCAGCTGGTGAACCTAGACGGGGGTGGTGGTTACGGTGTCGAATACCTCTCAGCGCTACTGCGACCGGCTCCGCCGACGTGCTGGCGAGGTCGTCCTCAACGCAAAGGAAGATGTTCATGGAAGGTGCACGCCCAGTCCGGGCCGCTCGGGGTGTCACGCTGACTGCGCGTTCGTGGCAGACAGAGGCGCCGCTTCGGATGCTGATGAACAACCTGGATCCAGAGAACGCCGAGCGGCCAGACGACCTCGTCGTCTACGGAGGTACCGGTCGTGCCGCACGCGACTGGCGGTCGTTCGACGCGATGGTGCGCACGCTCACGACCTTGGCCCCTGACGAGACCATGCTCGTGCAGTCGGGTCGACCGGTCGGCGTCATGCGGACGCACGAGTGGGCGCCGCGCGTGATCCTGGCCAACTCCAACCTGGTCGGCGACTGGGCCACCTGGCCGGAGTTTCGACGGCTCGAGAAGCTTGGCCTGACGATGTACGGCCAGATGACGGCAGGCTCGTGGATCTATATCGGCACCCAGGGCATCGTCCAAGGCACGTTCGAGACGTTCGCCGCCGTGGCGGACAAGCGGTTCGGTGGATCGCTGGCGGGCACGCTGACCCTCACCGGAGGGTGCGGTGGCATGGGTGGCGCCCAGCCGCTGGCGGTGACGATGAACGGAGGCGTCTGCCTCATCGTCGACGTAGATCCCAGCCGGTTGCAGCGCAGGGTCGACCATCGCTACCTCGACGAGGTGGCCGCTGACCTGGACGAGGCAGTCGCCAGGGCGCTGGAGTTCAAGGCCGCCCGGCAGGCCCGGTCCATCGGCATCGTCGGGAACGCGGCCGACGTGTTCCCGGAGCTGCTCCGGCGGGGCGTCGAGGTCGACATCGTCACCGACCAGACGTCCGCTCACGACCCGCTGTCCTACCTGCCGCAGGACATCGCAGTGGAGGAGTGGTCTGACTACGCCGAGCACAAGCCCGACGAGTTCACCGATCGCTCGCGTGCCTCCATGGCTCGGCAGGTCCAGGCCATGGTGGAGTTCCAGGACGCCGGCGCCGAAGTGTTCGACTACGGCAACTCGATCCGCGACGAGGCTCGCCACGGCGGCTACGAGCGGGCCTTCGAGTTCCCGGGGTTCGTGCCGGCCTACATCCGGCCACTGTTCTGCGAGGGCAGAGGTCCGTTCCGCTGGGTTGCTCTCTCAGGTGACCCCCGAGACATCGAGGCGACCGACCAGGCGGTCATGAAGCTATTTCCCGACAACGACCGGTTGCAGAAGTGGATGCGGGAGGCGAAGGACAAGATCGGGTTCCAGGGCCTACCGGCCCGCATCTGCTGGCTTGGCTACGGCGAGCGGGACCGGGCAGGCCTCGCCTTCAACGACCTCGTGGCTCGCGGTGTGGTCCAGGCGCCCATCGTGATCGGCCGTGACCACCTCGACTGCGGATCTGTCGCCAGCCCGTACCGGGAGACCGAGTCCATGCTCGACGGCTCCGACGCGATTGCTGACTGGCCGCTGCTGAACGCTCTCATCAACACCGCATCCGGAGCGACGTGGGTCTCGATCCACCACGGCGGTGGCGTGGGTATCGGCCGCTCGCTCCACTCCGGCCAGGTGTCCGTGGCTGACGGCACGCCGTTGGCCGCCCAGAAGCTGGAGCGCGTGCTGACCAACGACCCGGGGATGGGGGTCATCCGACATGTCGACGCCGGGTACGACGAGGCTGAAGCGGTCGCTGCCGCGCGTGGGGTTCGTGTCCCGATGACCGAGGGGTCGTGACATCGAGCTCGGCGCCAGGCTTCGCCGGGCTCTGGGCTGCGCTCGAACCCGTCGGGCGGAGCTCATCAGGCGGGTACCGCAGGTTCGCCTGGAGCGCGACGGACCGGGTGTTGCGCGAGTGGTTTGCCGACGAGTGCGCCAAGCGTGGTCTCGACTACGTCGAAGATCGGGCCGGCAACCAGTGGGCGTGGTGGGGTGACCCGGACGCAGCGCCCGGCCAGGGAGTCGTCACCGGCTCTCATCTGGACAGCGTTCCTGACGGCGGTCCCTTTGACGGTCCCCTGGGAGTGATCAGCGCGCTCGCCGCCGTCGACGCCCTGCGCAGGGTCGGGTTCCAACCAGCCAAGCCCATCGGTGTCGTGTGCTTCGCCGACGAGGAAGGGGCTCGCTTCGGCGTTGCCTGCTCGGGGTCGCGGTTGGTCGCAGGGTCCTTGTCCCCTGAGCGCGCCCTTGCGCTCCGCGACGTCGACGGGCTCAGCATGGCCGAAGCCCTGACCGCCGCGGGCCGCGACCTGACCGGGTTCGGCCCAGACCCGGCGGCCGTGCAACGTGTCGGGCACTTCGTCGAGCTCCACGTGGAACAGGGCCGGGCCCTCGACCACATCGGTGCATCGGTAGCGGTGGGTACGGACATCTGGCCGCACGGCCGATGGCGGATCGACTTCCCCGGCGAGGCCAACCATGCGGGTACGACCGCCCTTCGGGATCGTCGCGACGCGATGCTGGGTTACGCCGATACGGTGTTGGCCGCTCGCGCCACGGCTCAGGAGCACGACTGCCTCGCCACGATCGGCAGGGTGTCGGTCAGGCCCGGAGCGGTCAACGCGATCCCGAGCTCGGTCACGGGCTGGCTCGATGTCCGTGGCAGCGACCCGACGGCCGTCAGAAGGACGGTCCTCGACATCACCGCGCACGCGGGGAGCTTCGGCGCCACCGTCGTCGAGGAGTCCTGGACCGACGACACCCGTTTCGACACCTCCCTGGTCCGACGAATGCAACGAGCGCTCGGCAACGTTCCCCTGCTGAGCACCGGCGCCGGCCACGACGCCGGGGTGCTCGCAGCGGCGGGCGTCTCCTCCGCCATGCTCTTCGTCCGCAACCCCAGCGGTGTCTCGCACTCGCCGGCCGAACGGGCAGAGCTCGCTGACTGCCTCGCCGGCGTGGAGGCCCTCACGACCGTGCTGGCTGACCTGGCCGGACCCCCAGGGTGACCACGTACTGGTGCGCCCACGCGCAGCTGCCGACCGGGCTCGCCACGCGCGTGCGCCTCAGCGTGCACGACGGGCACTTCACCGAAGTCACCGTCGGCACCGACCCGCAGCCGTCCGACGAACGGCTGACCGGAGTCGTCCTGCCCGGCATGGCCAACGCGCACAGCCACGCCTTCCACCGCGCGCTCCGGGGTCAGACCCACGGCTCCGGGGGGACGTTCTGGACGTGGCGTGAAGGAATGTACGCCGTCGCCGACGTTCTCGACCCCGACCTCTACCTGGCGTTGGCCCGGGCGCTCTACGCCGAGATGGTGCTGGCGGGTATCACGGCTGTCGGTGAGTTCCACTATCTCCACCACGGCCCTGGTGGCGTTCCCTACGCCGACCCGAACGCGATGGGGCACGCGCTGATCCAGGCCGCCACCGAGGCGGGCATCCGGCTCACGCTGTTGGACACCTGCTGCGTCGCGGGCGGTCTGGGCGCCGACGGACATCTGCCCCTCAACGGGGTCCAGCAACGGTTCAGCGACGGTGACGTCGAGTCCTGGGCCGTACGCGTAGCCCTCCTGGAGGAGTCCGACCAGGTCCGTATCGGCGCCGCGGCGCACTCGGTCCGCGCGGTGCCCGAGGACGAGCTGGGTCGGCTCGCGACGGTGATGGGCTCCCAGCCGCTCCACGTCCACCTCAGCGAACAGCCAGCCGAGAACCTGGCCACGCAGGCGTTCTACGGCTGCTCGCCCACTGAGCTCCTGGGTCGGACCGGTCTGCTGGGTCCCCGCACGACTGCCGTTCACGCCACCCACCTCAGCGACGCCGACATCACCATCCTCGGAGGGACGGCAACGTGCACCTGCTTGTGCCCGACCACAGAGCGTGACCTGGCGGACGGGATCGGCCCGGCCCGGCGGCTGCACGACGAGGGCAGCCCGCTCAGTCTGGGTACGGACCAGCACGCCGTCATCGACTTCTTCGAGGAGATGCGCGGTCTCGAGATGCATGAACGGCTCCTCACCCATCAGCGTGGATGCTTCTCTCCCGAGGAACTTCTCCATGCCGCGAGCGCCGCTGGGTACGAGGCCCTCGGCTGGGCCGGAGGCGGCCGGATCGCTGCCGGGGCCGTGGCCGACTTCGTGTCCGTACGGGAGGACAGCGTCCGGACGACCGGGTGCGCGCCCGACCAGATCATCTATGCCGCCACAGCTGCCGACGTCGACCGCGTGGTGGTCGGAGGGCGCACCGTCGTGTCCGCCGGGAAACACCACCTCGGTGCCGTGGCTCCGTTGATCGCCGATGCCCTCGACAAAGTCCGACGGTGACCGCCATCTCCTCGACGTTGATCACCGGGATCGCCGAGCTCGTCACCTGCGACGGGACCGGTCCCGATCGACTCGGCCTCCGCTTCGGTGCGGCACTCGTGGTGGCAGACAGTCACGTGGCCTGGATCGGACCTCTGAGCGCTGCCCCTGCCGCCGACCAGCGCATCGACCTGGGCGGTCGCACGCTCGTTCCGGGGTTCGTCGACTCGCACGCCCATCTGGTGTTCGCGGGGGACCGAAGCCTCGAGTTCGCGGCCCGGATGGCGGGTCGACCATACGACGGCGGCGGCATCGGCGTCTCGGTCGCCGCGACCCGGGGTGCCTCGGACGAGGAGCTACGCGGGTTGGTCGCTCGGCGAGTCGCCGAGATGCGGAGCCTGGGCACCACCACGGTCGAGATCAAGAGCGGTTACGGCCTGACGGTCGACGACGAGGTCAGGGCCTTGACCATCGCGGCCGAGTTCACGTCCGAGACCACTTTCCTGGGCGCCCACGTGGTGCCCGGCGAATACGTCGACGACCGGGCCAGCTATCTCGACCTCGTCGTCGGGCCGATGCTGGCGGCAGCGGCCCCGCATGCTCGTTGGATCGACGTCTTCTGCGAGCCACGGTCCCCGCATGCCTTCACGGAGGCCGAAGCTCGAGCCGTCCTGGTGGCCGGCCGCGAGGCCGGACTCGGCATCCGGATGCACGGCAACCAGCTCGGACCCGGCCCCGGCGTACAGCTTGCGGTCGAGCTCGGCGCCGCCAGCGTCGACCACTGCACCTACCTGTCGCCCGCAGACGTCGACGCCTTGGCTGACGCCCGCGACCAGACCGTTGCCACCCTGCTGCCAGGGGTGGAGTTCTCCACCCGATCGCCTTACCCCGACGCGGCCCGGTTGCTGCGTGCTGGCGTGTCGATTGCCTTGGCTACCGACTGCAATCCCGGGACGTGCTACTCGTCGTCGATGGCTTTCGTGATCGCCCTGGCCGTGCGGGAGATGGGCCTGACGCCGGGCCAGGCTCTTTACGCCGCTACCGCCGGCAGCGCCAAGTCCCTGCGCCGGGCCGACATCGGCCGGATCGACATCGGCTTGCGCGCGGACTTTGCCGTCCTCGACGCCCCTTCGAGCTCCTACCTTGCCTACCGCGCTGGTATGCCGCTGGCTAGCGCTCTCGAGCTGTGATGCGCGTCGTACGGGCCAACGGCGTTGCCTGGACGCATCGAGCGATCGGTTGGACGGTGAGCGTCGTCCGAGGTGAGCTAGCGGTCAGCTGAGGAGTCCCGGAGCCATTGGTCGAAGGTTGTGGGACCGGTGCGCACCGACACCGATGGCAGCATCACGTCCCCGGCAAACTCGAGCCCGAACACGCCGTTGTGCCAGGAGGGCCTCAGCTGGACAGTGGAGCTACGCATCTCCAGCACTCGTCGGCTCATGTCGACGAGGTCGTGAGGGTCCGGCCCGGCAAGCTCAACGATCGAGCGGGTCGCCGGGCCGGTGGCCATCTCGACCAGGACCTGGGCGACGTCGGCCACGGCGACCGGTTGCATGAGCAGGGGCGGGACCGCTGCGACACCGTCGTGGGTGGTCCAGGCCACGGTCTGCTCGGCAAAGTCGAAGAACTGCGTGGCCCGCAGGATCGACCAGGGAACGGGCCCGCTACGGGTCAGGTGCTCTTGCCGACGCTTGCCGGCGTAGTGCCCGTTGTCTCGCACGAGGTCGACGTTCACGATCGACAGGGTCACCAGGTGGCGCACTCCTGCCTCGATGGCGGCGCTCTGGAGGTGTGAGGTGGTCGCGGAGAAAAACGCCTCCGCCGCCGCTGGGTCCGTTTCCTCGGTGTTCAGCACGTCGATGACGGCCTCCACGCCGCGGAGAGCGTCCGCGACGCCGTGTCCTGTCAGCAGGTCCGTTCCCGCCGACCGTGCCAGAGCGACCCGATCGTGGCTCTGTTCGGTCAGTACCCGCATCACGTGGCGGCCTACCAAGCCCGTGGCTCCAGCTACGGCGATTCGCATCTGGGCAAGATACCCAATCCTGCCGACGCGTCCGAGTAGCGACGTGCACGGTTCTCCGACGCCATCGCCTCTGGCTCGGCAACCGTGACCCTTATCGTTCCGGGGCGTGGTAACACGGCAAGATCGAGCGGAGGCGTTCAGCCGCTGCTACCGTCGCTCTCGGCGACGGGCCGCTGCGGGAGACTTGCCGGCCCCTAGGTCCCGACGGAATGCTCTTGTTCGTCGTGGCCTACGGAGAGTGCAGAACGATCACGGACATCTTCTGGTCGAGAAACGCGAGCGCCACCCGAGGTTCAGAAAAGTGCATCTCGAGGATCGGCTCTCGGTTGATCGCGCGGATCTCGTCGGCCGCGGCACGGTGGTCGGTGTGGGATCAGAGGTGCTGGCGGGCGACTCAGGCTCGCTGCGCGACAACACGGTGTTCGTCAACATGCTCAGCGACGTCGGTGCTGGTCGCTGGCGCCGATGAACCCGAAGGCAGATGGCTCCGTCGGCTCAGCATCCTGGGTCGGCGCACGCCGCGGGTGGCGCCTAGGTGATCCCGTCGGTCGAGGCGCGCTGGACCAGGGTCGGCGGACGACTCGTGACCACGATGTTCTCCAGGGCGTCTCCCACGATCGCGCCGTAGAGCATCTCCGCAGCGGCCCGCCCCGCCTCTCGCATGGGCATCTGGACCACGGTCAGGGAGGGCCGGGCGACGGCGGCGAACCAGGTGTCCTGGATCGCCACCACCGACAGGTCCGACGGAACGGAAAGTCCCAGGTCCGCCGCCGCCGCCAGCGCGCCGAGGCCGGCGTTCACGCTCGCGACGACGACCCCGGTGGGGCGGTCCGGGTGCTGGAGGAGCCTGGTCATGGCCTGCTGGCCATCTGCGGCTTCCCATCCGCCCTCGACGACGTGGCCGGGTTGCACCGGGAGGCGGTGGCGGCTCATGCACCCGAGGAACCCCTCCCGGCGGCGCCGAGACGCGTCGTGCAGGTCCCGCCCGCCGAGGAAGGCAATGCGGCGGTGGCCGAGGTCGATGAGGTGCTCGGTTGCGGCTGCCGCCCCTTCAGTGTCGGCCAGGATGACGGACCCCAGCCGCTCCGACAAGCAGGAGTTGAAGGTCACGACGGGTATCTCGGCCCGGAGGACGGCGTACAGGTGCTCGTCGTCCATCGTCTCCGGCCGCTGCAGGAGGACCCCGTCCACCCGGCCCCGCCCCACGATCGCGGTGAGGTCCTGGCCGTCGCCGATCTGGCTCAGCAGTACCGCCGCCTGGTGCTCGCGGACCACGGAGGCGACGCCGGTGAGCAGCTCGGCGAACACCGCGTTGCTCACGTCGGGGACCACCAGGGCCAGGGCCCCCGAGCGAGCCGTCCGCAGCGCCCGCGCCCGCTGGTCGGGGATGTAGGCCAGCCGTTCGGCCACCTCCACGATGTGGGCCCGCGTGGTCTCGCTGACCCGAGCATGGGCCACCCCGTTGAGAGCGCGGGAGGCCAGGGAGCGGGAGACGCCGGCCGCGTCTGCGACGTCCTGGAGCCTGACCATGGCCGGACTTTAACAGTTGTGCTGCACAATCGGTTTTGTACCGGCGCACAATCGGTTGCGCACAACCTGGATCTGTGGTTCAGTAGCCGACGCAGACCAGAGCCGGTCCTTCACCCAGCCAAGAAGGTGACCTTCGTGCGCGACACTCACCGTGAGGTCTCCGCCCTCCTCCGGGCGGGGAGCGTCATCCCCGCCCACCCGCTCGCCCTGAACTCACAGCTCGGCTTGGACGTGCGGCGACAGCGAGCGCTGACCAGGTACTACGTCGACGCGGGCGCCGGCGGCGTCGCGGTCGGGGTCCACACGACACAGTTCGGCATTCGCGAGCACGGCCTCTACCCGACGGTCCTGCAGACCGTCGCGGAAGCGGCGACCCACTGGACCGAACGCCCGTTCGCCCTGGTCGCCGGGGTGACCGGATCAACCACGCAGGCCGTCGAGGAGGCCCGGGTCGCGGCCGGGCTGGGCTACCACGCGGCGCTGGTCAATGTCGCGGCCTTCGCCGGCCAGCCCGAACAGCGGGTTCTCGACCACTGCCGCAGCGTCGCCGAGATCATGCCGATCATCGGGTTCTCCCTGCTGCCCGAGGTGGGTGGGTTCCACCTCAGCTACGAGTTCTGGCGCGAGTTCGCCCAGATCGACCAGGTCGTCGCCATCAAGCTGGCGCCCTTCAACCGCTACCGGACGGTCGACATCGTCCGGGCGGTCGTCGACGCCAGGGCAGAAGACCGGGTCACCCTCTACACCGGCAACGACGACCACATCGTGCTGGACCTGCTCGTCCCCTTCCGTGTCCGTCGGGACGGGGTCGACGTCAGGGTCCGGATCATGGGCGGTCTGCTGGGGCACTGGAGTGTCTGGACCAAGCAGGCCGTCGAGCTGCTCCAGACCATCCACCTCGCCGCCGTCCAACCTTCGGTCAGCAACGAGCTGCTGGCTCTCGACTCCGTCGTGACCGACATGAACTCGGCGGTCTATGACGCCGGTCACGACTTCGCCGGCTGCATCCCCGGCTGCCTGGAGGTGCTGCGCCGGCAGGGTCTGCTCGACGCCGTCCGCTGCCTCGACCCGGGCGAGGTCCTGGCCCCCGGGCAGGCGGAGGCGATCGACCGGGTGGTGACCACCTATCCCGAGCTCACCGACGACGACTTCGTCCGCCAGCACCTCAGTCGCTGGCTCGGCGAGGTCGGCGACCCGAACCCCACCCCGCTCACGGAAATGGTGCACCCCAGATGACGGCTACCCCTGATCTCCTGAGACGCGACGGGTTTCCCGACCACTTCACCGACGTGGACGACCTCGAGGAGTTCATGTCGCGACCGACCCAGGAGCTCGTGGACGACCTGGCCGAGATCACGGGCGACTTCATCGTGCTCGGGGTCGCCGGCAAGATGGGGGTCACCCTGGCCCGGCTGCTGAAACGGGCCGCGCCAGGGCGGCGCGTCATCGGCGTCGCCCGATTCTCCGACCCCGACGCCCGGGCCAAGCTGGAGGGCTGGGGGGTCCAGACCATCTCCTGCGACCTCCTCGACCGGGACCGGGTCGAAGCCCTGCCGAAGGTGGAGAACGTCATCTACCTGGCGGGGTTGAAGTTCGACTCCGACGGACGCGAGAACTTCATGTGGGCGATGAACACCCTCGCGCCCGCGTACGTCGCCGAGGCCTTCGCGCAGTCCCGGATCGTGGCTCTGTCCACGATCCACGTCTACCCGTGGTCGGACCCGGCCCGCGGGGGCGTCGACGAGACCACCTCCCCCCGCGCCCGGCCCGGTGAGTACGCGAACTCGGTCGTAGGCCGGGAGCGCATCTTTGAGTACCACTCCCTGGCCCACGGCACTCCGGGCCGCAACGTCCGGTTCGTGTACGCGGTCGACACCCGGTACGGGGTCATGCAGGAGATCGCCGACTGGGTCTGGAACGGTGTGCCGATCCCGCTGGAGACCGGCACCGTCAACCTCATGTGGCAGGGCGACGCCATCAACCACTTCGCGCGCCTCCTCGCCCGTACGAAGGTCCCGACCACCCCGATCAACATTGGCGGCCCCGAGCTGGTCAGCGTCCGCAACCTCGCCGAGCAGTTCGGCGAGATCTTCGGCAAGCCGCCCGTCTTCACCGGCGTGGAGGGCGAGTGCCTCGTCGTCAACTGCGAGCAGGCGTCGGCGGAGCTCGGCCACCCGTACGTCTCGGTGCGCACCATGGTCCGTTGGGTCGCCGAGTGGACCAGGTCGGGCAAACCCACCATCGGCAAACCGAGCAAGTTCCACGTCCGTACCGGCTCTTTCTGAAGGTCCGGGCCCTTCCCACCGTCGACAGGAACCACCATGTCTGCACCAGCCCGTCCCCCCACCAGCACGGCGATGGCGACGACGCCGGGGACGATCGGCGATGTCGCGAACCGGATGGAGCGGCTGCCGGCCACGAGCTGGCAGGTGCGAGTCCGGCTGCTCATCGGCACGGCGACCTTCTTCGACGCCTTCGATGCCCTGACCATCGCCCAGGTCCTTCCTGTCCTGGTCGGCCAGTGGAACATCGGCGCCGGGCAGATCGGCATCCTCATCTCCGCCGGCTACCTCGGGCAGCTGGTGGGTGCCCTCCTGATCTCTGCCGTGGCGGAACGGCGCGGCCGGGTCCCGGCCATGGTCGTGGCCATCGTCGGCTACTCGCTGATGAGCATCCTGTGCGCCCTGGCCTGGAACTTCGAGTCCCTGGTGGTCTTCCGGACCCTGCAGGGGATCGGCCTGGGCGCCCAGGTACCGATCGCCGCGGTGTACATCTCCGAGCTCACCAAGGCCCACGGCCGCGGCCGGTTCGTCCTGCTCTACGAGCTGGTCTTCTCGGTCGGCGTCGTCTTCGCGGGTCTGGCCGGATTCTGGATCGTGCCTCGGCTGGGCTGGCAGTACATGTTCGTCATCGGTGCCCTGCCGATCCTGGTCGTCTACTTCATCCGCCGCCACGTGCCGGAGTCACCACGCTGGCTCGCCGCCAGGGGCTGGCACGAGCAGGCGGATGCCTCGCTCCAGCGCATCGAGACCGGCGTCGCTGCCGCGGCCCGCACCACCCTGCCGGACCCCGAGCCCGTCGCGGTCGAGCCGCCCACCGGGCGTTCCTCGGGCTGGTTGGAGATCTTCCGGGCCGGGTACGCGCGCCGAACCCTGGTCGTGTGGACCATCTGGTTCGCGGCCTACCTCGTCTACTACGGCATCGGCACGTGGATGCCCACCCTCTACCGCACGGTGTTCGACCTGAGTCTGACGGCGGCGCTGGGCTTCGGCCTGATCGGCAACGTCGCCGCCCTGGCCGGCGCGGCGACCTGCGCCCTCCTGATCGACTCGGTCGGTCGCCGCCCCTGGTTCACCGGGTCCCTCGCCGGCGCCGGCTTCCTGCTCTGCGCCCTTGCTGCCCTGCGGGCCGACAGCGCCGTCCTGGTGCTGGTCCTCGGGAGCGCCGCCCAGTTCTTCGCCGCCTCCACCGCCATCGGGCTCTACCTATACACCCCCGAACTCTACCCGACCAGGGTGCGGGCGCTCGGGGTGGGTACGGCCACCGCCTGGCTACGGATCGCCTCCATCGTCGGCCCGCTGCTGATCGGGGCCCTGATCGGCTACGGGCTGGGCACCATCTTCGCGATCTTCGGGGCCATCTCGCTCGTCATCGCCGTGTTCGTCGCCGTCTTCGCCACCGAGACCAAGGAGCAGGTGCTCGAGGAGCTCTCCCCCTGACGCCGCAGGCAGCGGCCACCGCCTCGAACGCAGCCGCCCTCCTTGTCCTCAACCGTGTTCTTCACCAGATCGGACCATCATGCTCAGTGGCGTACGAGTCGTCAGCTTCACCCACTTCCTCCAGGGACCTTCGGCCACCCAGCTGCTGGCCGACGTCGGGGCCGAGGTCATCAAGGTCGAACCGCCCAGCGGGGCCTTCGAGCGCACCTGGTCGGGGCCGGACGCCTTCCTTGAGGGCGATACCAGCGTGTTCTTCCTCTTGGGCAACCGCAACGTACGCAGCCTGACGGTCGACCTGAAGGACCCGGCCTGGCTCGAGGTGGTCCTCAAGCTGGTGGCCGAGGCCGATGTGCTGGTCGAGAGCTTCCGTCCGGGAGCCATGGACCGGCTCGGTCTGGGGTGGTCGCGGCTGCACGAGCTCAACCCGCGGTTGATCTACTGCTCCCTGTCCGGCTACGGGTCCGACGGGCCCTACCGCGACCGACCAGGTCAGGACGTGCTGCTGCAGTCCATGTCCGGCCTGGCCAGCGCGACCGGCAGCGCCAGCACCCCACCGACGCCGGTCGGCGCCTCACTGGTCGACCAGCACGCGGCCGTCCTCGGCGCGTTCGGCATCCTGGCCGCCCTGCACGGACGCGAGCGCAGCGGGGTCGGCAGCCTCGTGGAGAGCAACCTGCTGAACGCGGCCCTGGACCTGCAGATCGAGCCGCTCAACTACTTCGTCAACGGATTCACCGGGATCCGCAGCGAGAGCGGGATCTCCTCGCCCTACTACAAGGCTCCGTACGGTGTCTTCGCCACGTCCGACGGTCACCTCACGCTGTCGTTGAACTCGCTGGAGACCATGGCGGCGGTCTTGGAAGACCCCTGGTTCGCCGAGGTCGGGGAGCATCGCAGCTACGAACGGCGCGAGGAGGTCAACGAAAGGGTCGCCCAGCACCTGTCCCAGCAGCCCACCGACCACTGGGAGCAGCTCTTCGCCCGGCACCGGGTCTGGTTTGCCCCGGTGAACACCTACGGCGACGTCGTCGCTGACCCGCAGGTCAGGCACAACAAGAGCTTCACCACGTTCGAGCACCCGGAGGCCGGCACCGTGACCGTCCTGGCTCACCCCGTGACCTACGACGGTGTCCGGCCTGGGGTACGTCACATCCCGCCGGACCTGGGGGCGGCGAACGAGGACGTGCTGCGTACCCTCGGCTACGACTCCGACCAGGTCGAGCTGCTGCAGTCGAGCATCCTGTCCCGACGGGCCAGCCGATGACGTCACCGGTGGCACCCGACTTGCTGGTCAGGGTGGCGCAGCACGGCCCCGTCACCGAGCTCGTGCTGGGGAACGACCGAAAGCGCAACGCCCTCACCGCCGCCATGATCAGCACCCTCACCCGAGTGGTCGAGAACCCACCCGCTGGGACCCGCGCTCTCGTCATCACCGGTGCACCCCACTTCTGTGCCGGGGCCGACATCGCCGTCTACGCGGACGGTCGGGCCGAGGAGATCGCGGCCTTCACCTCCGGGGCGGGCGCGCTGCTGCAGGCCCTCACCGACAGCCCACTGCCCGTGCTGGCCGCCGTCGAAGGGGTCGCGCTGGGTGGCGGGTTCGAGCTCGCGCTCGCCGCGGACCTGGTGATCGCCGCTCAGACCGCCTCCTTCGGGCTGCCCGAGACCCAGCTCGGTCTGATCCCGGGTTGGGGTGGGACGCAGCGCCTGACCGCGCAGGTCGGCATCCGCCGGGCGAAGCAGCTGATCATGCTGGCCGAACGGATCGACGCCCGGTCGGCCTTCGACCTGGGGCTCGTGAACGCGGTCTGCCCCGCAGGGCAGGCCCAGGCCCAGGCTCTGGACTGGGCGCACCGGCTGTCTGCCGGCTCCGCGTCCGCTCTGGCCGCCGCCAAGGCCATGACGAACCTCGGGCAGGGGCAGCTCTCCCTCGAGGCCGAACGGCAGGCCCTGATGGAGCTGTTCACCTCACCCGACGGGATCGAAGGGGTCCTGGCGTTCCGCGAGAAACGACCACCCCAGTTCGGACCGGCCCCCTGAGCCGGATCCGACCTCCGTCCGCATCCGACCACCGCCCACCGACCACCGACCACCGAGGACCAGCCCGTGCCGGCAGCCCAGCAGCGTGTGAACACCGATCCCGAACCCTTCCCCGGCTGGGCGCTCCTGGCCGGAAGAGTGAACCGTCGCCCGCCCGAGCTGCCGTTGTTGGCCTCGGTCGACGTCCTCGTCGTCGGTGGGGGAGCGTCCGGGGTGGCCGCCGCGACCACGTCGGCCGAGCTCGGCCACACCACCCTGCTGGTCGAGAAGTACGGGTTCTGCGGGGGCGCGGCCGTGGCCGGGATGTCCGGCACGATCTGCGGGCTCTACCTCGCCCACGACACTCCGACCGTCCCCCAGCAGGTGGTCTTCGGGTTTGCCCAACGCTTCCGGGAAGGCTTGGAACGACGCGGCGGCCTGACCGCCCCCCAGCGCTACGGGAAGACCTTCACCGTCACCCACGACCCACTGGTCTGGCGCGAGACGGCCGACGACCTCCTGACCGCGGCCGGGGTCCGCGTCCTCTTCCACACCAGCCTGACCGGGGTGGTCGTCGAGGGCAACGTCGTACGAGGCGTCGTCCTGGACTCGAACGCCGGCCGAGGGGTCGTCCTGGCCAGCAGGGTGGTGGATGCGTCGGGCGATGCCGCCGTCCTTGCCCGGGGCGGCTTCCGGTACCGCTTCGGGGACACCGGCCAGATTCAGAACCCCACCATGTTCTTCCGCCTCGGCCAGGTCGACCGCGACCGGTTCCTCGACTACTGGGGCGACGACACGATCTGCCCGGCCAAGGTCTCCGAGCTCATCGACACCGCCGCCGAGAGCGGGTCCTACGACCTCCCGCGGCGAAAGATCTGGATCTTCCCCAGCCCGAGACCCGGTGAGCTGCTCGTCAACGCCACCCGGCTCACCGCGACCGACGGCCGGATGCTGAACGTCATAGACCCGGCCGACTTCACCGAGGCCGAGCTGAACGGCCGTCGCCAGGTCCGCCACTACGCACGTTTTCTCGCCGACCACATTCCGGGGCTGGCGCACAGCTTCGTGGTCGACACCGGGGTCGAGGCAGGAATACGTCAGACGAGAACGGCGTACGGGGTCGCCACCCTCACCGCCGCCGACGTCGTCGCCGCCCGCAAGTCCCCCGACACCATCTGCCGCTCACCCTGGCCGATCGAGCTCCACGCCGGCTCCCGGCCGAAGCTGGAGTGGCTGCTCGAGGACTACTACGACGTCCCGTTCGCGACCCTGGTCCCCGAGACCGCCGAGAACCTGATCATGGCCGGGCGCAGCCTCAGCGCCGACCACGAGGCACTCGCTTCGGCCCGGGTGACCGCCCAGTGCTTCGAGTACGGTCACGCAGCCGGGGTCGCCGTGGCACTGTCCATCGACACCGACACCGCCGTACGCGACCTGCCGGTCGACAAGATCCAGGCCGTGATGCGTCAGCGGGGAAGCGCGCTGGGATGAGGCACACTCTCATGGTCCGGCGGTCGTTGCTCGGCGCTCGTCAGCCACCGACATCAAGAAAGAGGCCGCACGTGGTCGTCCTGTCCGCATCAACACTGGGAGCCCCCGGTGAGGACCTCACCCAAGTGCTGGAGGCTCTCCGCCGGACCGGTATCGGCGGCGTGGAGCTGCGCCTGAGCGCCGGCGAGATCGCCGACCCCGCCATGACCCGGCGCCGGCGGCGGGAGGTCCGGGCCACCATCGAGGAGGCCGGGGTGGTCGTCACCGGGGTGGCCAGCTACGTCCGGGTGGCGAGCGACCTGCCCGACGACCTGGTGCTCGGGGCTCTGGTCGCCGCGCTCAGCGTGGCCGCCGACCTCGGGGCTCCGGTGGTGCGGGTGTTCCCCGGCGCCCCCACCCGGCCGGCGGCCGATGACGTGGTGCCGGTGCTGCTGGAGTCGGGTGCGCAGGTGGCCGACCGGGCCGCCCGCCGGCTCGACGCCGTCGCGCCGTACGCCGCCGAGTGCGGGGTGGTGCCGGCGCTGGAGACCCACGACTCCCATCCCACCGGAGCCCTGATCGCCGAGATCCTGGGCCGGGTGCAGTCCCCGGTCGGAGCCATCTGGGACCTGGTGCACCCGTGGCGGGTCGGCGAGCCGCTGGCGGACACCTGGGCCGCGCTCGGCCCGTGGGTGACCGGGGGGCGGGGCAGCGTACAGGTCAAGGACGCCGACCTGCCGGACTGTGCCACACCCCTGCCCGTCGGCCAGGGCCGGCTGCCGACGGACCCGTTCGCGGCCCTGCTGGTCGAGGTCGGTTACGCCGGGACGGTGACCCTGGAGTGGGAGCGGGCCTGGCATCCCGAGGCCGCCCCGCTGGAGGAGGCGTGCCACTCCCTGCGCCGCTGGGCCGACCGTCACTGGCCGGCTCGAGACGAGATCCGGTGAGCCGTCCGCAGGTGGTGCTCGCCATGCAAGGTCCGGCCATGCGAGACGCCCTGTTCCCGCCACGGCTCACCGGACGGCTGCTCGACATCGCCGCCTGCGACCCGGGGCTCGTGGTCACCGACTTCACCGCCGCCCGCCGCGAAGCCCTGGCCACGGCCGACGTGCTGCTCACCGGTTGGGGGTGCCCGCGGATCGACGCGGCCGCCCTGGAGCTGATGCCGGCGCTGCGGCTCGTGGCCCACGCGGCGGGCTCGGTGAAGGCCCACGTCGACCCGGTCTGCTGGGAGCGGGGCGTCCAGGTGACGACGGCTGCGGCGGCGAACGCCGTCCCCGTGGTCGAGTTCACCCTCGCGCAGATCATCCTGGCGGGCAAGGATGTGCTGGGGGCGACCCACCGCTACGCCGCAGGACTGCCGCGACCGGCTGAGGCCGTGGTCCCGGTGGGCAACTACGGGCGTACGGTCGGGATCATCGGTGCCTCCACGATCGGTCGCGGGGTGCTGGAGCGGCTCCGGGTCTTCGACCTCGAGCGGCTGCTCGCCGACCCGACGGTCACGGCGGCGCAGGCCCGCCAGCTCGGAGCCGAGCGGGTCGGGCTGGACGAGCTGATGGGTCGCGCCGACGTCGTCTCACTCCACGCCCCGATGCTGCCCGCGACCGTGGGCATGATCGGGTCCCGCCAGCTCGCGGCACTCAAGGACGGGGCCACCTTCATCAACACCGCGCGCGGTCGGCTGGTCGACCACCAGGCGCTGCGCCGCGAGCTGGCCACCGGCCGGATCAGCGCGATCCTGGACGTGAGCGACCCCGAGCCGTTGGAGCCGGACGACCCGCTCTTCGCGCTGCCGAACGTCCAGCTCACCCCGCACATCGCCGGCTCGACGGGCAACGAGCTGCACCGGATGACCGCCCTCGCCCTGGACGAGGTGGAGAACTATGCCGCCGCACGCCCGCTGCGCCACCCCGTCCGGGCGACGGACCTGGCGCGGATGGCCTGACGACACCCCGGCCCAGGACCCCCCCGACACCAAGACACCCGACACCAGACACCAGAGGCACGATGAGCGAAGCAGCAAAGTCCCCGTTCGACCAGCACGCCTACGACTACTCGCCCTGGCAGTTCTGGTCGCGCGCCAGCCCGGCCGAGCAGCAGCGTCAGCGTGACCTGCAGCGGGGGCTGACCAGCACCGGTGACGCCGTCCTCGGGGAGCGGTGCTTTCTCAGCGCCCTGGCCGCCGTGCAGACCGAGCACCTCGAGCTGGGACCGGACAGCTGGATCGCGGCTCACGCCTACGTCACCGGTTCGGTACGCACCGGGCGCGACTGCACGATCAACGCCTTTTCGGTGGTCCGCGGTGACGTCAGGCTCGGCGACGCCGTCCGGATCGGCGCCCACACCTCGATCCTCGCTTTCAACCACACGATGTCCGACCCCGACGTCGAGGTCTTCCGGCAGCCGATCTCGTCCCGCGGCATCACCATCGGCGACGACGTCTGGATCGGCTCGCACGTGGTGCTCCTGGACGGGGTGCAGATCGGCGACCGGGCAGTGGTGGCCGCCGGAGCGGTGGTCACCAAGAACGTCGAGCCGGGCGCGGTGGTCGGTGGCAACCCGGCGCGGCTGCTGCGCTGGCGGGTCGCCCCGCCGCAGGCGGCGGCCCCACCGCGCGAGGTCGACCTGGGTGAACGCGTGAGCGCCTTCGTCAGCCGGGCGCGAGGTCAGGCCGAGGAGATCCTGGACCGCTCCTGGCGGGCCGACCTGCACGACGGCCTCTTCGTCGACCGGCCGGGTCAGCCGCCGACCGTACGGGCGCAGTGTGACGCCGTCGAGATCGCCGACCTGCTGCTGGGCCGGGCACCGGACCAGCTCCCGGCCGCCGAGCAGGCTCGTCGCCTGCGGTCGCTGCAAGACCCCGGCACCGGTATGGTCGCGTCGCTTGACGGGGCAGGTCGCTCAGGTCCGCCCGTGACCGACCTGTCCGACGATGAGGCGAACTACCACGTCCTGTGCGTCGGTTACGCCCTGGACGTCCTGGGCAGCCGCTTCGACCAGCCCGTACGCCTCCTCGCCCAGACCAGTCCCGCCGAGCTCGTGGAGCGGCTCGACGGCCTCCCCTGGGAGCACCAGGCCTGGACCTCCGGCCACTGGGTGGACATGGTGGGGACGGCGCTGCGCTGGAACCTCCCCCAGCAGGTGCCGGGCTCGCGGGGGGCGGCCGAGACCCTGTTCGGGTGGCTTCTCACCCGGGCCGACCCTCGTACGGGTATGTGGGGCTCGGTCGCCGGGGAAGCCGGACCGCTGCAGGTGGTCAACGGCTTCTACCGCGCCTCCCGCGGGACGTTCGCCCAGTTCGGCCTGCCGCTTCCCTACCCCGAACGGGTGGTGGACACCGTCCTGGCGCACGCCCGCGACGCCACCCTCTTCGCCCCCGCGCGGCAGACCGCGTGCAATGTCCTGGACGTGGCGCACCCCCTGTGGCTGGCGCGTCGCCAGAGCGACCACCGGGCCGGCGAGGTGCAGGACCTCGCCACCCGGCTGCTGGGTGACCTGCTCGGCCACTGGACCGACGGCCAGGGTTGCGGTTTCCAGGCCCCGCACCCGAGGACCCGGGCCCTGCCGAGCACCGCTCCCGGGCTGCAGGGGACCGAGATGTGGCTGGCCATCCTGTGGCTGTTGGCGGACCTGACGGGCCTGTCCGAGCTGGTCGGCTACCGACCCCGGGGGGTGCACCGACCCGAACCTGGATGGCGCCTGGTGTGAGCGACGGACGGCTCGCCGCCCAGCTTCTTCGACAAGTGGCGGCAGACAGCAACGACTCGCCGCCGACGTTCACCCGTTGCCGCCACTCGTGACAGGGCTCGGGATCTCACCATCGGCGGGTTTCCACCCACTGGCGCACCGGTGATCGCGGAGGTGACGCACCGGCTCAGGGGTCGACGACCAGCTCGGCTCCGGACCGTCGGCTACCCCCGGCTACCACGCACGTCCGGTGGTGTCCGGCGACAGTGACCAGCTGGCCAACATGTCCATGGCCCGACGCGACGGCGAGTTCGCCTCGGTGGTGTAGACGAAGATCGTGGTCCCCGGATCGTCGGGGACCATCAGTGTCTCGTAGTCGACCGTCAGGTCACCCACGATCGGGTGACGCAGGCGCTTCGAACCGTGCGTCCGCTGATAGACGCGGTGCTCGGACCACCACCTCGTGAACTCGGGGCTCTTCTCCTCCAGCTCGGCGATCAGCTCGGCTGTGGCCCGGTCGTCCGGGGCGTTGCCGGCCTCCAACCGCAGGCTTTCCACGGCCGCGCGCGCCTGGACCTCCCAGTCGACGAACAACGACCGCGCTTCGGGGTCGAGAAACATCCAGCGCGCGTAGTTCCGCAGGGGCGCGGGCAGCCGCTCGAAGTCGGTGAAGAGCGCTCGGGCCATCCGGTTCTGCCCGAGCACCGTGGCGTGCCGTCCCAGGATGAGCGCGGGCTCGCCGTCGAGTGAGTCGAGGAGCTGGTACAACCCCGGCCGGAGCCGTTGCACCGCTGGAGCCCGCGGCCGGGATCGGCGACCCGTGGTGAGCCCGACGAGATCGCTGAGGTGCATCTGGCCAGCCGCATCCAGTCCGAGCGCCCGGCCGACGGCCTCGACCACGGACGGAGACGGCACGATGCGACGTCCCTGCTCCAACCGGGCGTAGTAGTCGGTCGAGACGCCGGCGAGAACAGCGACCTCCTCCCGCCGCAGCCCGGGAACGCGACGCACCCGGCCATCCGCGGGCAGCCCAGCACGGGTCGGGTCGCATTGACTGCGGGCCCGGCGCAGGAAGTCCGCCAGCTCACGGTTCTGATCAGAGTTCTGCGTCATGCCGTCCAAGTCTGCCCGCCGGCCTGCCAGCGGCCTCGCCCGTGGGTGGTCCGGAGAGTCCTAGGTCCGTCGGACCCAGGTTCGACCGGGCCTCCTCGGGCGCTCGCGACCGGCAGCTCGACCGCAAGAGTGGTGAGCAGTCGCCACCAACGAGCGACGGCATCGACAACCTCGAAGGTGAACAATCATGAGCTACCCGACCGACCGACCGGCAACCTGGTTCGTCACCGGCGCATCCCGTGGCCTGGGCCTCGAGCTGGTCTCCCAGCTCCTCACCCAGGGCGAGAACGTGGCCGCCGCCACCCGCTCGACCGACCGTCTGCTCGAAGCGCTCGGCCGTGGTGTGGATACCACCGCGTTGCTGCCGATCCAGGTCGACCTGCGTGACGAGGAGTCGGTCAGGGCTGCCGTCCAGGCGACCGCCGACCGCTTCGGCTCACTGGATGCCGTGGTCAACAACGCCGGCTACGGCTACCTGGGCGCGGTCGAGGAGACCAGCGAGAGCGATGTGCGCGCCATGCTCGACGTCCAGGTGGTGGGCGTCTGGAACGTGCTTCGCGCAGTACTGCCCGTGCTTCGGGACCAGCGGAGCGGACATATCGTGAACGTCTCCTCCGTCCTCGGTCTCACCGCCGTGCCCGGGTGGGGGCTCTACTGCGCAGGGAAGTTCGCTCTCGAGGGTCTGAGCGAGGCCCTGGCCGCTGAGGTCGCCGATCTCGGCATCGACGTCACCATCGTCGAGCCGGGCTACTTCCGTACGTCGTTCCTCACCCCCGACTCCTTGCGGCTGCCGGCCACGACGGTGGCGGCCTATCCGGCCCTGCGGGAGATGACCCAGAACCATCTGGATCTGCAGGGCAGCCAGCCGGGTGACCCGGTCCAAGGCGCCGCACAGATCATCGCCCGGGTCCGCGACAGCGTCTCGGCACCGCTGCGGCAGCTGCTCGGTACGGATGCCCACGCCTACGCCACCGCCAAGGTCGATGCCCTGCGAGACAACCTCGACCAGACCAGGGACAGCGCCCCCGTCACGGATTTCGCCACCGTGTGAGGACCACCACCGACGAGAACCGACCCGAGGAGATCACCGTTGGGCGATGCGTCTCTCCAGGAGCGCATCGTCCAGCGGCCCCAGCTGGGCTCGGCGGCGGGCCGCTCGTACTGGCGGCTGGGTCGCCACCAGGACTCAGACCAGGTCGTGGATGGTGATGGCGTAGCCGTCGAGGTCGTTGAAGGTGAACGTCCGGCCGAAAGGCCCGTCAAAGGGAGCGCCCGTGATCTCGACGCCGGCGGCGGCCAGGGAGTCGTGCAGTTCTTGGACGCCGTCAGCCGCGAGCCAGAGTGCGACGCCGGTCCCGGGGTGGGGAGTGGTGTCGAGGTCGACGCCAGGCAACGGTTCCCGGACGGCGAGCGAGGCCGGGGTGGTCTCGAAGACGACAGCGTGTGGCGGGCTGACCGACGCCCGTCGCAGCCCCAGCCGGGTCTGGTAGAACTCAGCCGCGCGATCGAGGTCACGGACCTGCAGAGCGATGAAGTCGGGGCCGGTTACCGTCATGGGTTCTCTCCTTATGTCAAGAGGTTGACATCCGCACTCTATGTCAGGATGTTGACATGGTTCAAGAGGCTTCGGTCGGAGATCTGCAGCAATCGGTGGGCTACAGCCTCAAGCAGGCTGCGACCGCACTGCGCTCGGCCATGGACACGGTGCTGCGCCCGCTCGAGCTGACCGTGCCGCAGTACTCGTGCCTGGAGGTGCTCGGCCAACGACCCGGCTTGTCCAACGCCGAGCTGGCCCGGGCGACGTTTGTCACCCGGCAGGCGATGGGCGGTGTACTGCGCGGCCTTCAGGAGCGAGGGCTGGTCACCCGTCCAGCCGTCGCGTCACACGGCCGGGCGCTGCCTACCGAGCTCACGGTCCTAGGCCGGCAGCGGCTTCGCGCTGCCAGCGCCGCCGTGCACGCGGTCGAGCGGCAGATGCTCTCCGGTCTTCCCGTGGCCGACCAGCAGCGACTCCTCGACGACCTCATCACGTGTACGACCTCGCTCACCGGCCGATCCGTCCCCAAGCAGTGAAGGACTCCCGTCAGCAACGCACCGGCCGACACGTCAGGTTGGCGCCAGACCGTCGATGACGTCAGGTTGCGGGGGGTCCCGGGGGAACCTTGGCCGCGTCAGCGGTCGACCTGCAGATGCCTCAGTCCTGCCTGGGTTGCGCCCAGCCCGGGGACCACCGGGTTGTCCCGACCGGCTCGACCTCGACCTCGGTCTCGTCAGCGCGGCTGCTGCTCGACTTCGTGGTCGTGCCAGGTGCGCTGGTCCGGCGAGGCCTTCCCGACCGCAACGGGTCCCACCCACACCAGGTCGTCCAGGTTGACCACGATCGCTTCCTGGGTCGAGCGGGCGATCACCACGACCGCCTGCTCGGCCGGGTCAGGATTCTCTTCCCGGTGAGGCACGAACGGCGGCACGTAGACGTAGTCCCCGGGCTCGGTCCGCAGCCGGGTCTCGGTCTCGCCGTCGAGGAAGACGAACTCCGGATGGCCCTGGACGACGTAGATCCCGGTCTCGGACTCACCGTGGTGGTGGTTGCCCGAGCCGGTGACGGGCGGCACGATCGTCTCGCCCATCCAGATCCGCGACGACCCGACCGTCTTGCCCGAGATCGCTTCGCGCCGACGCATCCCGGTCGTCTGGGTGGTGTCCTCGGTCAGGTCGGGGCCGGCGACCTGGTGCAGCCGACGGTCGTAGACCCGATCGCCCGGGTCCCCGTGATCAGGGTCCGAGCCCGGGTGAGGGTGTTCGGTCGGCATGAGTGCTCCTGTCGGGCTTGGCGCGAGGGGACGTTCTCGATAGTGGCGAACCCTGTCCGCATGACGGACAGTTGTCCACATTTCGGACAAGGTTTTCCTATGGACATACTAGGAAATATAGTTCTCTTCATGTCCGCAACCCTGACCGTGCGTCGTGCGATCGATCTCGCGAGCACGGCAAGCGGCCTGTGTATGCCGGGCTGTCCGCCCGTCGCGTTCGCACCCGTCCAGAGGTAGCGACTTCGGGTCGGCGGCTGCCGCTGATGCCGGACTGCGAGCTGGCCGGCCGAGGCCGTCGCGACCGAGCGCCTGCGACCCCAGGGGCCACAGCACTGCAGCTGGTCGGCCACGCCGTGTCCACCGTCCGCACCATCACCTCAGGGGAACTTGATGCCCTCCACACCCTCCTCCAGAGCGCGACGTCAGATCGCTTTCGGCGCCGTGCTGACCGGTGTCGGCGGTCCCGGCCGGGTCAACACCTGGCTCGACCCCGAGATCCCGGGCGACGCGAGCATCGACGTCGGCTGGTACATCGCCCAGGCACAGCTTGCCGAAGCGGCCGGCTACGACCTGGTGTTCATCGTGGACAGCCAGTTCATCACCCCCGACTCGCCGCCGCACTACCTCAACCGGCTGGAACCGCTGACCCTGCTGTCCGCGCTCGCCGTCACCACCCGGCACATCGGGCTGGTCGGCACGCTGTCGACCTCCTACAACGACCCCTTCCACACGGCTCGGCGGCTGGCCTCGCTGGACCTGATCAGCGGCGGCCGGGCCGGCTGGAACGTGGTCACCACGGGCGACGCGGGCACCGCGGCCAACTTCAGCCTGGACGAGCACTACGACTACGAGACCCGGTACGCCCGGGCGCGGGAGTTCGTCCGGGTCGCGCAGGGCCTGTGGGACTCCTACGAGGACGACGCGTTCCCGCGCGACCGGGCCACCGCCACCTTCCTGGACCCGACCAGGCAGCATGCCCTCGACCACCGGGGCCGCTTCTTCTCGGTCGCGGGCCCGCTCAACCTGTCCCGGTCGGCGCAGGGCCAGCCGGTGATCTTCCAGGCCGGCGACTCCGAGCCCGGCCGCGACCTGGGGGCTGAGATCGGCGAGGGCATCTTCACCCACGCCGCCTCCCTCGAGCAGGCGGTCGCCTTCCGTACCGACCTCCGGGGCCGTGCGGCCGCGAAGGGCCGCGACCCCGACCAGCTGCTGGTGATGCCGGGCGTGTCGGTCTACGTCGGTGACACCGACGCCGAGGCACGAGAGCTCGAGCGGGAGTGGCAGCGGGCCGACACCAGCTTCGAGCGGGCGTTGGCGGAGTTCGGCCGTCCCTTCGGCTGGCACGACTTCCGGTCCTACGACCTGGACGCGCCCTTCCCGGTCGAGGCGCTGAAGTCGGCGGAACGGTCCTTCTACACCCAGGCGAAGCGGATCACCGACCTCGCGGCGGAGCGGGGGCTCACCCTGCGGCAGACCGTCGAGGTGGTGTCCAGCCCCAAGCCAAGCCCGTTCACGGGCTCCCCGGTGACCGTCGCCAACGAGCTCGCCCGCTGGTTCGAGGCCGGCGGCGTCGACGGCTACAACATCCACCTCGGCCACCCCGACCAGACCCGCCGCTTCAACGAGCAGGTGCTGCCGATCCTGCGCGAGCGCGGCCTGGCCCGCACCGCGTACACCGGTACGACCCTGCGGGAGAACCTCGGCCTGGACTTCGTCGAGAACCGTCACACCCGCGCCCGCCGCGCCGCCGATCTGGTGTCGGTCTGACCTGGCGCTTCCTCACCACCCACCACCGACCCACGAGGTGCCTGCCGGGCACCGGAGAAAGACAAGGCCGATTTCCCATGAACCCCATCTCCCGCCGGACGCTGCTCGGCGCCTCCCTGTCCGTACCCGTCCTGGCCGGTCTCGCCGCCTGCGGCGCCTCCGGTAGCCCGGCCGGCAGCAGCACCGCGACCGTGCGCTGGGTGAGCAGCTCCGAACCGTACAGCTGGGACCTCGTGGTCCAGGGCAGCGGATTCCAGTACAACCAGCTGGCGCTCGTCTACACCTCGCTCACCACGATCAACGAGAAGGGCGAGGCGCAACCCGGCCTGGCCGAGACCTGGAAGTACAACAGCAAGGGCGACGAGATCACCTTCTCGCTGCGCAAGGGCCTGACGTTCACCGACGGCAGCCCGGTCAACGCGAGCGCCGTCAAGGCCTACATCAGCCGGGCGCAGAAGCAGGCGAACTCCGCGATCGCCGGTGACCTGACCTCGATCAAGGAGGTGGTGGCCGAGAGCGACACCGACGTCACCTTCCGGCTGGCCCAGGTCGACTACCAGATCCCGCTGCTGCTGGGCCAACGCATCGCGGCGATCACCAGCGAGGAGGCGGGCAAGACCCCGGACGGGCTCACCACCAAACCGGTCGGTCACGGCCCGTTCCGGGCGTTGGAGATCGTGCCGGGCGCCCACGCCTACTTCGAGAAGAACCCCGACTACTACGACGCAGCCAACATCTTCATCGACCGTCTCGAGCTCTCCTGGGGGATCGACGCCGCGTCGGTCGTGTCCTCGGTCCAGACCGGGGTGTACGACTTCGCCGATGTGGTGGCCAGCCAGGTGCAGGCGGCCGAGGCGGCCAAGCTCGACGTGATCGAGCATCCGGTCAACTCGGCTCAGAACCTCAGTATCAACGCGAACAAGGCGCCGTTCACCGATCCGGCGGTGGTCGAGGCGGTCCGGTACGCGATCAACCGCGACGAGCTGCTGACGAAGGTCAACTTCGGCCGCGGCTGGACGACCTCGCAGCCGTTCCCGCCCGGACACATCGCCTACGACCCCGAGTCCGCCGACCCGTGGCCCTACGACCCGGCCAAGGCCAAGCAGATCCTCGCCGACGCCGGTTACACCGAGAACGACCCCCGGCTGGAGGTTCCGTTCGTGGTGTCGGCCCCCGCGGCGGCCAACGAGATCATCCAGGCCCAGCTGGCCGCCATCGGCATCAAGGCCACGATCAAGGTCGACACGAACTGGCAGACTCCTTTCTTCGCCAAGGACCTGGTGCTGTCCACCTACGGGACCACCGGCCGGGAGTCCCCGGTGCAGACCCTGACGGCGCACTTCGGCCCCAAGGGACCGCTGAACCTCAGCGGACCGTTCACCTCCAAGGAGTTCCAGCAGCGGGTCGCGGTCGCGCGGGAGACCCCGCTCGAGGACCCCGACTACGCGAAGAACCTGCAGGCCGCGACCCGGGCGGGGGTCCGGGACACCCCGACCGTCTTCACCATCGGTGGACCCACGCTGTTCGCCAAGACCACGCGGCTCGCCGCCATCCCGCCGATCCCGGGTCAGATCCACTGGACCGGCGTGAAGATCCAGGCCGACTGACCCGTCGGCGACCAGCGCTCCCCGCCAATGTCGGGTAGCGGAGCAGAGAGGACCATCATGGCGACCCAGACCCCTGTGGCGCCGGCACCGCCCCGGGCGCCGGCGCCGGCGGCGGAGCGCCCGAGCGTACGCGAACCGCGACATCGGCGGCGGTCGAGCGGCCTGGCCGGACGGCGGCTCGTCCTGGCGGTCCTGCGGCCGCTGGGTGTGTTCGTGCCGGTCTTCCTGTTCGGTACCTTCGTCACCTTCCTGCTCGGCGAGCTGAGCGGGCTCAGCCCGGCCGCTCTGCAGCTGGGGGAGTCGGCCACGCCCGAGGCGATCGCCCAGCTCGAGCACAACTGGGGGCTGGACCGGCCGTTCTGGCTCCGCTACGCCGACTGGTTCGGGCACATGCTGACCGGGGACTTCGGCCGCAGCTGGGCCAACAACCAGTCGGTCGCCGAGCAGATCCTGCAGCGCGCCTCGGTGAGCCTGTCGGTGGCCGGCCTGGGGCTCGTGATCGGCATCGTCGGCGGGCTGGCCCTCGGCGTCCTCGCGGTGGCCAAGCAGGGGACCCTGCTCGACCGGGGCATCACCGCCTTCGCGACCGCCATCTCGGTGATGCCGGCCTTCGTGGTCGGCATCGTGCTGGTCGCGGTGTTCGCCGTCGGTCTCGGCCTGCTCCCCTCAGCCGGGTACGTCCCGCTCGACCGGGGCTTCGACAAGTGGATCGTCCACCTCGTCCTGCCGGCCGTCGCGCTCAGCCTCGACACCGTGGCCGAGGTGGCCCGACAGCTGCGGGTCGGGCTGATCCAGGCGTACCGGGAGAACTACGTCCTCGGTGCCGTGGTGCGCGGGCTCAGCGGTCGACGCATCTTCTGGGTGCACGCGCTGCGCAACGGCCTCGGGCCGACCCTGGCCGTCCTCGGGCTGAAGTTCGCCAACCTGCTCGGCGGCGCGGTCGTCCTCGAGCAGGTGTTCGGGCTCTCGGGCTACGGCATGTTCGCCGCGAAGTCCGCGCTGATCGGCGACGTCCCGGCGGTCCAGGGCGTGCTCGTGGTCGCGGTCGTCATGGTCGTGGCCTTCAACGTCGGCGTCAACGTGCTGCTCCACCGACTGATCCCGACCGCCTCCGGAGGGGTGTGACCCATGATCCGCAACGTGCTCCGGCTCCGCTCCGGACGACTCGCGGTGGTGCTCCTCGGTGCCATCGTGCTGCTGTCGGTCTTCGGCCGCGTCCTGGCGCCGTACGACCCGATCGCGCAGACCGACCTGACCCTGGCCGGTCCGGCCTGGGCCCACCCGCTCGGCACTGACTACCTCGGCCGCGACGTGCTCAGCCGGATCCTCTGGGGTGCGCCGGTCAGCGTGCTCAGTGCCGTCCAGGTGGCCCTGATCGGCCTGGGACTCGGCGCGATCCCGGGCATCGTCTCGGTCTACCTGGGCCGGGTCTTCGAGTGGTTCACGCTCCGGTTCGCCGACACCCTGATCGCCCTGCCGTTCTTCGTCTTCGCGGTCGCCATGACCGCCCTGATGGGCAACGGCATCAGCCAGGCGATGCTCGCCGTCGGGATCCTGGTGGCGCCGGTCTTCTACCGGGTCGCGCGGGCGGCCACGTTGTCGGTGTCCCAGTCGCCCTACGTCGAGGCGGCGGTCCTGGCCGGCGCCTCGACCGGCTGGATCGTCCGGCGACACGTCGCCGCCAAGGTGCTGCCGCCGATCGCGATCGCGCTGGCCAACACCATGGGCGTCGGCCTCGTCGTGGTGGCCAGCCTGACCTTCCTCGGTATCGGCGTGCAGCCGCCGGAGCCGACCTGGGGCGGCGTGCTCGCCTCCGACCTGGGCTACCTCGGCTACCGGCCGTACGCGCCGCTGTTCCCGACCGTGCTGATCATGATCACGGTCTGGGCCTTCAACCTGCTCGCGGACGCGATCCGCGACGTGGCCGGCAGCTCGGGTGCCCGACCGGCCCGGCCGTCCCTCCCGAGAGTCGAGGAGGTGGCTCGTGGCTGAGGCGACCGACGTCCTGCTGCGGCTCGACCGGGTCGCGATCACCGACCCCCTGGACAGCACCGAGCTCGTCCAGTCGATCAGCTTCACGCTGCGACGGGGTGCCGTGCTCGGCATCGTGGGGGAGTCCGGCAGTGGCAAGACCCTCACCTGCCGGGCCGCCCTGGGCATCCTGCCGGACCGGCTCCAGGTCAGCGCCGGAAGCATCGAGATCTTCGGTGCCGACGCCGCGACGCTGACCGCGAAGGAGTGGACGGCACTGCGGGGCAGCCGGATCGGCGCCGTGTTCCAGGACCCCGGCTCCTACCTCAACCCGTCGATCCGGGTCGGCCCCCAGGTGGCCGAGGTGCTGCGGGTGAAGGCCGGGCTGAACCGCCGGCAGGCGCGCCGCCGGGCTGTGGAGCTGTTCGGGGAGGTGCGACTGGCCGACCCGGACTTCGTGTACCAGCAGTACCCCCACGAGCTGTCCGGCGGGATGCTGCAGCGGGTGTTGATCGCGGCGGCGATCGCCCTCGAGCCCGAGATCCTGATCGCCGACGAGGCCACGACCGCGCTCGACGTCACGGTGCAAGCAGAGATCCTCGACCTGCTGGTCGAGCTCAAGGAGCGGATCGGCCTGGCGCTGGTCGTCGTGGCCCACGACCTCACCGTGGTCGCCCAGCTGTGTGACGAGGTGCTGGTGATGCGGGACGGCGAGGTCGTCGAGCACGGCAGCTGCGACCAGGTCCTGCGCTCACCGCAACACGCCTACACCCGGTTGCTGATCTCTGAGCACCACCAGTACGGCCTGGACCGGTTCCGGGCCGGCGCGACCCCACGAACGGAGGTGCTCGACCGTGTCTGAGTCGGTTGTCCCCAGATCCTTGCTCACCGTCGAAGGGCTCGAGGTGACCTACGGCCGCGGCCTGCGCCGGACCCACGCGTTGCGGGGCGCCTCGTTCGCCCTCCAACCCGGCCAGTCGCTCGGGGTGATCGGCGAGACCGGGTCGGGCAAGTCGACCTTGGCCCGAGCGGTCCTCGGCCTGGTCCGCCCGGCCGCCGGCACCATCCGGCTGGCGGGGGAGGACCTCACCCGGTTCAACGGCGGGCAGTGGCGTGACCTGCGCCGCCGCGGCGTCGCCCAGTACGTCTTCCAGGACTCGCTGCGCAGCCTCGACCCCGACCTGCCGGTCGGCACCTCGATCGCCGAACCGTTGCTCATCGGCGGTTCCGACCGGCGGACGGTGGCCGCCAAGGTCGAGGCACTCGCCCATCAGGTCAACCTCGACCCGGACCTGCTCCGCCGACTTCCCGGTGAGCTGTCCGGTGGACAGCGACAGCGCGTCGTGGTCGCCCGAGCGTTGATCACCAGCCCCCAGCTGCTGATCCTGGACGAGCCGGTCAGCGCGCTCGACGCCGCCAACCGGGTCCAGGTGCTGGAGCTGCTCGTCCGGCTGCGCGCCAGCGAGTCGACGAGCCTGATCTTCATCTCCCACGACCTGGGCTCGGTGGCGGGCATCGCCGACCAGGTGGTGGTGCTCTACCGCGGCCAGATCGTGGAGGCCGGCCCGACCGAGCAGATCGTCCTCCGGCCGCGCCACCCCTACACCCGGCTGCTCATCGGGTCGGCTCCGACCTTGGCCTCCGGCGCCGTCGACCGGGTGCGGCGCGACGAGCTGCGCGCGGAGCTGCAGGCGCTCGAGCCGGTCGGAGCGGGGTCATGACCCTTCCCCAGGCTCCGGGCGCGGCCCGTCACCAGGCTCAGCGGGCGGCCGGGCGTCGACTGCGGCTGGGCTTCCTGACCCACGTCGAGGGGGGCGCCGACATCGCCGAGAGCTACCTCAACGCGACGGAGCTGTTCGTCGCGGCCGACGAGCTCGGCTTCGACTCCGGCTGGGTCGCGCAGCACCACTTCTCCGACGACCCGACCGGTGGGCTGGCCGCACCGTGGGTGTTCCTGGCTCACGCGGCGGCGCGCACCTCGCGCATCCACCTCGGCACCGGCATCACGCTGGCCTCGATCGAGGACCCGATCCGGCTCGCCGAAGACGTCGCCGTGGTCGAGACCCTCTCCGGTGGCCGGGTGGAGCTCGGGGTCGGCAGCGGCTTCGGCGAGTCGACGTTCCGCGCCTTCGGCCGCGACCATGAACGGCGACGCGAGCTGACGACCGAAAACTTCGCGCGCACCCGGGCGGCGCTGCTCGGCGAGCCGATCGACGACGTCGGCACGGTCATCAAGGCACCCTCACCGGACCTGGTCCGGTCGCGCTCCTGGCACGCGGTGTTCTCCGCCGGCGGCGCGGCCCACGTCGCCGACGAGGGCAGCAACCTGCTGTTGAACCGGGCCGCGTACGGCTACGAGGAGCCGACCGACGTCGTCCAACGGCCGTGGGCTGAGGCCTACCTGGCCGGCTGGCGGCAGCGTCGAGCCCCACGGATCGGCCTGTCCCGGCTGATCTTCCCGGCCGCGGACCGGGCGACCTCGCTGCGGCACCTGGCCGACGGGGTCCTCGACGGCGTCCGGCGGATGAGCGGCACGCGGAACCTCGGCCCGGCCGACCTGGAGAACGCGCTGTTCCGCTTCAACGCCTACTACGGCCACCCGGACGAGATCACCGCCCGGCTGCAGACCGAGCGCGTCCTCCCGGTGGCCACCGACCTGCTCGCCCAGTTCAACCCCGGCCGCCCCACCCTCGACGCGTCGATCCACGCGCTCGAGCTGATCGCCACCCAGATCGCCCCCGAGCTCGGCTGGACCCGGTCCAGCGCCGTCCCCGTCCCTGCCTGACCTCCTGCGAAAGAGAATCGCCGTGCCTGCCGCCTCTGACCCACCCGCCGTGCCCACCGGCCGCCGTGTCGTCGACGTGGTCCGGTTCCCCACCGACGAACCGCCCGAGATCGTCGACGTGCTGGTCGTCGGGGCCGGTCCGGCCGGACTGGGAACCGCCGTCGAGCTGGAACGGCACGGCGTGTCCGTCGCCGTGGTCGACGGCGCGACCCAGGCCTCCCTGGTCCGGGCCGGGGCCATGGGGCACTCGGCCCGCGTGGTCGAGCTGTTCCGCCGCTGGGGGCTCCTGCAGCGCATCCGTGACGAGTGGACGATCCCGCCGGAGTGGGACCGGGGACACCTGGTGCTCACCTCGCTGGCCGGTCACGAGCTCGCCGGGACGCGGCACCGCTCGTTCACCTCCGACCCCCGGGGCGTCCGTGGCGGCACCGAGACCGGTATCCGCCGGCCCCAGACCGTGCTGCAGAAGGTCTTCCTGGAGCGGCTCGCCGAGCGCGGGGTCGCGGTCGCCGGCGGGTGGCGCGCGACCGGTCTGGCCGAGGACGCCGACCGGGTCGTCCTCACCGTGGAGCACACCCAGACCGGGCGCACCCGGAAGATCCACTCCCGCTACCTGGTCGGCGCCGACGGCGGTCGCAGCTTCGTGCGTCGGGCCGCCGGGATCGAGCGGGACGGGGCGTACGCGACCGAGCGGCACTTCCGGTTCGTGGTCCGCACCCGGTCCGACACCTCAGCCGTGCTCGGCCCCCAGCCCAGTGGCACCAACGTGATCGTCAACGAGACGTACGCCGGCTTCCTGGCGGCGCTGGACGAGACCCACTGGCGGGCGTACGCCGGACCGTACGCGCTGGGGGAGCAGCCGACCGAGGAGGAGCTGCGGGCGCTCGGCCGCTCGGCGTTCGGGTTCGACGTCGACCTCGACGTGGTCAGCGCGACGCCGTACTTCAAGAGCACCCGGATCGCCCAGGCTTTCCGTCGCGGTCGTGTGCTGCTGGTCGGCGACGCCGCGCACGTCCGCACGCCGGGCGGGAACCTCGGCGAAGGCTTCGGGGACATCGCCAACCTCGGCTGGAAGCTGGCGGCGACGCTCCGCGGCGACGCGGGCGAGGCGCTGCTCGACTCCTACGACGCCGAGCGGCGCCCGCACAACTGGCGGGTCGCCGACCACGCGCTGCAGCGGGCGGAGGCCGCCGAGCAGGCGGTCCGGCGGATCCGCGCCGGCGGGGTGCCGGCTGATGACGACACCAGCGAGGCCGCCGACGCACGGCGGGTGGAGATCGGCCGACTGCTCGACGGCGAGGGTCCGACCCCGGGGGTCACCTTCGACGAGCGGTACGACGCCTCGCCGGTGGTCGCCTACGAGCCGGGGCAGCACCAGGCAGACCCGCCGTGGAGTCCGTTCGCCTACGCACCGACCGGCGCCCCGGGACACCGGGCCCCGAACGGCTACATCGACCCGTACGGCGGCACGCTCTACGACCGGTTGGGCTCGCACCTGGCCCTGCTGGTGCTCGGCCAGGACCAGGCGGCGGTGGCGCCCTTCCTGACGGCGGCGCGCGAGCGGGGGATCGAGCTGGAGGTGATCCACCTCGCCGACGCGGACGCCCGAGCCGTGTACGGCCGCGACTACGCGCTCGTCCGGCCCGACCTGCACGTGGCGTGGCGGGGTGAGGGGACCGTAGCCGGCTCCGAGAGCGAGGCCGGCGCGCTGCTCGACCTGGTCTACGGCCGCGTCCCGGCTGCGGCGGACGACCTCGCTCCGGTTCAGCGCGAGCTGGCCGGGGTCGGGTCGGCGGACCGATGACCCGTCGGAGCCTGAAGCTCGGCGCCGTCCTGGTCGGGGTCGGGGACGGCGGTGTGCCCAACCTCTGGCGCGACCCCGCGGTCCCGACCGACGCCAGCGTGGACCTGGACTGGTACACCCGGCAGGCCCGGCAGGCGGAGGCGGCGGGCTTCGACTTCGTCTTCCTGGTCGACAGCCAGTACGTCGAGCCCGACTATCCGCACCACCACCTGAACCGGCTGGAGCCGCTCACCCTGCTCTCGGCCCTGGCGGCCCGGACGGACCGGATCGGGCTGGTGGCCACGGTCAGCACGACCTACGCGGAGCCGTGGGACATCGCCCGCAAGGTCGGCTCGCTGGACCTGATCAGCCGTGGCCGCGCCGGCTGGAACATCGTCACCAGCATCGACCCCGGCACCGCCGGCAACTTCGGCCGCGCCGCGCACGAGGACTACCCGACCCGCTACCGCCGCGCCCAGGAGAACGTCGAGGTGGTGACCGGGCTGTGGGAGTCCTACGAGCCGGACGCGTTCAGCACCGACAGGACAGCACCCCGCTTCCTGGACCCGGCCAAGCAGCACCGGCTCGACCACGTCGGGGAGTTCTACACCGTCGGCGGCCCGCTGAACCTGGTCGCCTCCCGGCAGGGCCGTCCGGTGCTGGTGCAGGCCGGGGCGTCGGAGCCCGGACGCGAGCTGAGCGCGCGGGTCGGTGAGGTGATCTTCAACTTCTGCCGCGACGCCGCCGAGGGCAAGGACTTCGCCGACGACGTCCGCGGCCTACTCGCGGCGTACGGCCGGAGCCCGGAGGAGGTGATCATCCTGCCGGCGGCCTCGATCGTGATCGCCGACACCGACGAGCAGGCGCAGCAGATCGCCGCCGAACGGCGAGCCGGGATCGACCTCGCCGTGCCGCTGTTCCAGCTGCGCCGGACCTTCGGCGGCCACGACTTCGCGCGCTACGACCTCGACGCCCCGTTCCCGCTGGTGGACGCGTCGACCGCGGGCGGGGCGCTCAGCGGCGCCGCCGCCGTGGCGCAGGACGCCGTCGAGCGGGGTCTCACCCTGCGCGAGCTGCTGCTGAGCCTGACCGACCCGCACTGGGCCACCTTCGTCGGCTCGCCACGCACCATCGCCGACGAGCTCGAGGGGTGGTACGTCGCCGGAGCCGCCGACGGGTTCAACGTCTTCGTCCACCACCCGGGGGACTTCGACCGGTTCACCGCCGAGGTCGTCCCTGAGCTCGTGGCCCGCGGCGTCGTCCGCGACGGCTACCTCGGCGCCACGCTGCGTGACCACCTCGAGCTGGCGGTCCCGGTGAACCGGCACCTCGCTGCCCGTGGCGACCTCGAGCCAACCCCTCAGACCTCACCCCGAACTCCACCCCCATCGAGAAGGCGGCTGATCTCATGACCGACCGTAAGCTCCACCTCGCCTTGGCCCTGTACGGCGTCGGCGGACCCGGGCAGCGCAACCTGTGGAAGGACCCGCGCGTCCCGAAGGACGCCAGCACCGACATCGACTGGTACATCGCCAACGCGCGGATTGCCGAAGCGGGCACGTTCGACCTGATCTTCGTGGTCGACAGCCAGTACATCAACGCCACCTACCCGCCGCACTACCTCAACCGCCTCGAGCCGCTCACCCTGCTCTCAGCGCTGGCGGTGGCGACCACCAACATCGGGCTGGTCGCCACCGCGACCTCGTCGTACAACTCGCCGTTCAACCTCGCCCGGCGGCTCGCCTCCCTGGACCACATCAGCCACGGCCGGGCCGGTTGGAACGTGGTCACCTCGTTCGACCCCGGCGTCGCCGGGAACTTCGGACTCGACGAGCACTACGACTACGACACCCGCTACGCCCGAGCCCTGGAGTTCGTCCGGGTGGCGCAGGGGCTGTGGGACTCCTACGAGGACGACGCGTTCGTCGCCGACGTGTCGGCCGGCCGCTTCCTCGACCCCGACAAGCTGCACGCCCTCGACCATGACGGTGAGTTCTTCAAGGTCGCCGGTCCGCTCAACGTGTCCCGGTCACCTCAGGGTCAGCCGGTGATCTTCCAGGCCGGCGTCTCCGAGCAGGGACGCAACTTCGCCGGTGAGGTGGCTGAGGGCATCTACACCCACGCCGGGTCGATCGCCGAGGGCGTCGCGTTCGGCCGCGACATCCGTCGGCGGATCGCCGAGAAGGGCCGCGACCCGGAGCAGCTGCGGATTTTTCCCGGTGGCCACCCGGTGCTCGGGGCGACCGACGACGCCGCGCGGGCGCTGGACCGGGAGCAGTGGGAGTCCGACAACGACTTCGAGCGCAAGCTGGAAGGGTTCGCCCGTCCGTTCGGCATCGACTTCGCGGTGCTGGACCCCGACGCCCCGTTCCCCGACCTCGGCACGACCGGCGACAACAGCCGAGGGGACCGGGTGAAGGAGATCAAGCGGGTGGCCCGGGAGGAGCGGCTCACGCTCCGTCAGACCGTCGAGCGGTTCAGCCAGTACCGCGGCAACCCCTTTGCCGGCACCGCCGACACCGTCGCGGACACGATCGAGGAGTGGTTCACCGCCGGTGCCCTCGACGGTCTGAACGTGTCGTTCCGGCTGACCGAGCAGCTGGAGGAGTTCGTCGAGCACGTGGTGCCGCGGCTGCGGGCGAAGGGGGTCTTCAGGACGACGTACGAGGCCACCACGCTGCGCGGCAACCTGGGTCTGACCGTCCCGGAGAACCGCTACACCGCGACGCGAAGGAAAGCGTCCGCGAGCCCGGCGGACCAGGCGGAGGAAAGGGAGGAGGCGTTCGCATGACCTCGACCGTGAGGTCGGAGCTGGCGGCCTGCGGTGCCGCGGAGCAGTCGGTCACGCCCGCGGAGTTCACGGCGGTCTTCCGACGCCACCCGGCTGGTGTGGCGGTGATCGCGGGGTGGGTGGGCGAGCGTCCGTTCGGGTTCTCAGCCACCTCGGTCATCTCGGTGTCGGCTGCGCCCCCGATCGTGGCCTTCTCGGTACAGGAGAGCTCCTCGTCGTGGCCGGGGCTGGCCGCCGCGGACACCGTGGTGATCAGCCTGCTGTCGGCCGCTCAGGCTGATCTGTCGGCCCGGTTCGCGACGCGCGGTATCGACCGCTTCGCCGCAGGCGGCTGGCACCGGCTGCCGACCGGTGAGCCGGTGATCACCGACGCCGCCTCCTGGTTACGCGCCACGGTAGTGGAACGCGTCCGGATCGGCGCGTCCTACCTGGTCGCGGTGCGCGTGGACGCAACCGGCGGCGCCGAGGGATCGGATCCGTTGGTCTACCTCGACCGCGCCTACCACCGGCTCGACGAGTCGAGCGCTCTCTAGCCTCGAGCGCCGAGCACCCCGCGGCTGCCCGTGTCCATCAGGCTCCCGGGTGCGTCAAGAACCCCGTCGCCATTGTTCGTCTCAGGACGTGAGGAGCGGCGCGGCGACGGCCACCGGCTGGTCTTGGGTGAGGACGTCACCGCATCGTCGAGCAGGTGCCAGATGAGTCGTTCGCTGTCGGAGCGAGCTCCTACGAGCGGTGGTGCCTACCGGCTGGGCGCCGACGGCTGTGGTCGGCCCGTGCAGGCGAGGCACGGTGCCGCGCTCATCTCGCCGCGTCTCGCCGGCCGCGCACGGTGGTACGCGAACCAGTCCTGGCTGCGTGCGTGCCACCTGAAGCGTGGGTTTTACGCCGACGTAACACCCCGGCTGCTTTGGCGGCCAAGATCAGCGGTGTTAAGTGCTACTTTACCTGTGAAGTAGGGCTGGTCGTCGTCGGGCGGGTCGAAAACGGAGGTGTCGTGGCTGCTCTCGATGCTGGCGTACGCCGGGCGTTGGGCCAGCTGCTCCGCGACCTGCGTCGCCAACAGGGGCTGTCGTTGGCGGAGCTGAGCCGACGGGTGGGGGTGTCCGCGTCGGCGTTGAGCCAGTTCGAGACGGGTCGGGCCGAGCCGTCGCTCGGCACGCTGTGGCAGCTCGGCCGAGCACTCGACGCGTCGCTCTTCGACTTCTTCGCCTCGGAGCCGAAGGAGTCGGTTGATCTCACGCGGGTGGAGGATCGGACGGTCGTCACCTACGACCGGGCCCGGTACGAGGCCCTGGCGCGGAGCAACACGCGCAACATGGACCTGTTCCTGCTGTACCTCCAGCCCGGCGAGGGCGTGGTCCGCGAAGCGGTCGGACATGCGGGCGAGGAGTGCGGTCTCGTGATCGAGGGTGAGCTGGTGGTGCACGTGGCTGGGTCGACGTACCGGCTCGGGCCCGGCGACGCGCTGTGGTTCGACAGCGAGCAGCCCCACACCTTCGAGGTCGTCGGGGACGAGCAGTGTGTCAGCGTCTGGGCCGACACGATCCCGCGCCACCGCGGTGGCGCCGAGAGCAGTGAGTCGGTCTTCTCATGACCACGCCAGCCCGGCTCGAGCCCGACACGCGCTCGGCGAACGCGGAGATGTGGCGGAGCCGGGTGCTGGACCACCTGGACCTGCACGCGGCTGACGTCGTCCAGCTCCTCGCGGAGCTGGTCCGGATCCCCAGCGTGTCGGGGTCGGATGCGGAGAACGACATCCAGGCCCACCTCGCCGGGCACCTCGAGCGGGCCGCCCTCGAGGTCGACCACTGGTCGGTGCCGCTGCCCGAGACGCTGGCGGCGCCGTCCTTCCCCGGGGTGGAGACCGTGCGCTCGGAGGCGTGGGGACTGGTGGGCCGGCTACCGGGGCGACGTCCGGGCGCCGCACCCTCGCTGATGCTGAACGCCCACGTGGACGTGGTCCCCGCGGGGCACCCCAGTACCTGGGCCGGGCACGACCCGTTCGGCGGTCACGTCGACGCCCGGCACGTCTGGGGTCGCGGTGCGTGCGACATGAAGGGTGGGCTCGTGGCCGCCCTGTGGGCCGCCCGGGCCCTGGCGGAGCTCCGGGTACCACTGCAAGGTGACCTGCTGGTCGCCTGCGTGCAGGGCGAGGAGGACGGCGGGTTGGGCACGTTCGCCACGCTGCGCCGGGGCTGGACCGCGGACGCCTGCGTCATCCCCGAACCCACCTCGCTCGACCTGGTGACGGCGAACGCCGGGTCTCTCACGTTCCGGCTGACCATCACGGGCCTGGCCTCGCACGCGTCCCGACGTACCAGCGGGGTCAGCGCTGTCGAGAAGTTCCAGCTGGTGCTGCCCGCGTTGCGCACGCTGGAGCGGCGCCGGAATGCCGACGTCGACCCGCGGCTGCAACGGTGGGACATCGCCTACCCGCTGGAGGTCGGACGCGTCCGGGCCGGGAACTGGTCCTCGTCGGTGCCCGACGTCCTGGTCGCCGAGGGTCGTTACGGCGTCGCCCTCGGCGAGGAGATGGATGAGGCACGGGCTGCGTTCCTGGCGACCGTTGCCGAGGTGAACGCGGCCGACCCGTGGCTGCGAGAGCACCCCGTGGAGGTCGAGTGGTGGGGTGGTCAGTTCGCGCCGGGTGAGACCCAGGTGGACGCCACCATCGCCGGGGCAGTCCGTCGAGCTCATCGGTCGGTGTCGGCGCGTCCCCAGGAGGAGTGGGGCGCTCCCTACGGCAGCGACCTACGACTGATGAGCGGGCTCGGCGGGGTACCGACGGTGCACTACGGCCCGGGAGACGCAGGACTGGCTCACGGCCCTCGCGAACGGGTCCCGATCGACGACGTCCTCACCACGGCCCGCGCGCTCGCCGTGTTGGCCCTCGAGCACTGCCTCCTCTAGCCGAAGGGACCTCACGTGAGCGCCACCACCACTCCTGATCGAGCCAAGTCGGGTTTCCTGCGGCGGATGACCTTGGCCTGTGCGTGGGGTGAGGGGGTCGACGGCTTCGACCTCGGGGTGGTGAGCGTGACCCTGCCGTTCATCGCCGCCGCGCTGCACACCACCCCGGTCCAGACGGGTCTGATCGGCGCGTCGTCCCTGATCGGCATCTTCTTCGGCAGCCCGCTCGCGGGCTTCCTGACCGACCGGTACGGTCGACGGCTGATGTTCAGCATCGACCTGGTGCTGTTCGTCGTCCTCGGCGCCCTGCAGGCGGTCGTCACCGAGCCCTGGCAGCTGTTGGCGGTACGGATCCTGCTCGGGGTGACCATCGGCGCCGAGTACGCGATCGGGGCCGCGATGCTGGCCGAGTTCGCCCCGGCCCGCGGTCGTGGTCGACGGCTCTCGGCCCTGCTCGTGAGCTGGTACGTGGGCTACCTCGCCGCGGTCGTGCTGTCCTACCTGCTGATCAGCGCCGCCGGCCTGTCGTGGCGCTGGGTGCTGGTCACCAGTGCGGTGCCCGCCCTGGTGACGATGGTCCTCCGCGTCGGTATGCCGGAGTCGCCGCGCTGGCTGATCAGCCGCGGTCGTGCCGACCTGGCCGAGCAGATCGTCGACGACCGACTGGGGGCCGGCTACTACGCGCGGGAGCAGTTCGGCGCCGAGAGCCGGGCCGACGGCGGCCTGCGGGCTCTGCTCCGGGGCAGTAACCGGCGTCGGCTGATCTTCATCTGCGTGTTCTGGGCCTGCAACGTCGCGCCCTACTTCGCGATCTTCACCTTCGCTCCCACCGTCCTGGAGTCGCTGCGGCTGTCGAACCCGGCGGCCGGCACCATCGCGCTGAACGCGACCGCCGCCCTCGGCGCTCTGGTGGGGATGTTGACGATCGAGCGCGTGGGCCGCCGCGTCCAGCTGATCCCGTCCTTCTGGGTGATGGCGGTCGCCTTGGCGCTGATCGGGTTGTGGAGCGGCGCTCCGTCGGTGCTGATCGTGCTGGCCTTCGGCGTGTTCTCCTTCTTCAACGCGCTGCAAGGAAACCTCACGGCCGTCTACCCGATCGAGATCCTGCCGACCGAGGTCCGCAGCAGCGGCGTGGGCGTCTCGGCGGCGTTCAGCCGCGTGGCCGCCGCTGCGGGGACCTTCCTGCTGCCCCTTGGCATCACCTCGCTCGGGACGGGTCCGTGCATGCTGATCGCTGCCGCGGTCTGCGTGGTCGGCGGGGTCGTGTCCCAGGTGATGGCTCCCGAGACCACCGGTCGCGCGCTGCACGAGACCAGCCGAGCCGCCCTCGTCCCGGCGGCCGCCTGACCGCCCGTCAGGACCCGAAGCCCTGAGATGACAGCCCACGCCAAGCGTTTCCGAGCAGCAACCCAGAGCGACGTTCGCCCCTGCACCGCCGAATCGTCCGGGAGCCCGCCTCCCGGTAGTCAACCCACGCCCCACGGAAGAGGACCTGTGAACCGGATGACGCCCCAGCCGAAGCCCACCGCGACCCGACGCACCACGCTGCTCGCCACCTCCCTCGTCGCCGCCACACTGCTCCTGGGAGCCTGCGGTGACGTCAACGGCACGAGCGGCGCCACCCCGGGCGCACCCGCCGGCTCCGGCGGAGCGGCTGCGGCCTCCGCGCACACCGCTCACGCAGTCGTGCCCGAGGCGGCGGCGCTGCTGCCGGCCGACGTCAAGGCCAAGGGATCGCTGACGGTGGCCACCGGCGAGGGCTACCCGCCGTTCGAGTTCTACGCCGCCGACAACAAGACCCTCCAGGGCGTCGATCCCGAGCTGGTCAGCGCGGTGGCGGAGACCCTCGGGCTGAAGCCCGACCTCAAGGTGCTGAAGTTCGACGCGATCATCCCGGGCATGCAGGGTGGCCGCTACGACGTCGCCGCGGCGGCGATGGGGATCACGCCCACCCGCAACAAGGTGGTCGACTTCGTCAGCTACTTCCAGGGCGGCACGTCCATCATGTTCGGCAGCGGCAACCCCCTCGACCTCACGCTCGACACGATGTGCGGGCACACCATCGCGGCGCAGAAGGGCACCATCTACGCCACCGACTACCTGCCGACCTTCTCCCAGAAGTGCACCGACGCGGGTCAGCCGGCGATCAAGGTCGCCATCTATCCCGACCAGCCCTCCGCCGCGCTCGCGGTGAGCAGCGGCCGCGCCGACGCCACCATGGACGACTTCGGCCCGCTGGCCTACGTGGCCAAGCAGTCGAACGGCAAGTTCGAGGTGCTCGACGCCAACTACTCACCCGCCCCGTACGGCATCGCGATGGACCACGGCTCCGAGCTGGCCCCCGCGGTGCAGAAGGCGCTGGCGGCGCTGATCGCCGACGGCACGTACGCCAACATCTTGAAGGAGTGGGGCGTCAGCGCGGGGGCGATCAAGGAACCGGCCGTCTCCCGTGGCTGAGGTCCGGGCCGCGCCGGCGCCGTCGAACGCGCTGCCGCTGCAGGTCGTCCGGCTGCGCCACCCCAGCCGCTGGGTGGCCGTGGGTGTCGTCGTGCTGCTGCTGTTCCTGCTCGTCCGGACGCTCATCACCAACGAGCGCTACCAGTGGGACGTGGTCTTCGGCTACCTGTTCACCGACTCCATCCTGAACGGGCTGGGCAACACGCTGATCCTGACCGTCATCGCGATGGTCGTGGGGCTGGTGCTGGGGGTGCTGCTGGCGGTCGGCCGCGACTCGAAGAACCCGGTCGTCTCCGGCGCCTCCGCCCTCTACATCGGCCTCTTCCGCGGGACGCCGCTGCTCGTCCAGCTGATCTTCTGGTTCAACCTGTCGGCGCTCTACCCGGTGCTGACGCTGAAGGTCCCGTTCGGTCCGGTGCTGGCCTCGGGCAGTGTCAACACCTTGATCACCCCGCTCGTCGCGGCGATCCTCGGCCTGGGGCTCAACGAGGCCGCGTACATGGCCGAGATCGTGCGGGCCGGCCTGCAGTCGGTCGACGCGGGCCAGACCCAGGCCGCGCAGGCGCTCGGGATGACCGGACGTCAGGTGTTCTCCCGGATCGTGCTGCCCCAGTCGCTGCGGGTGATCATCCCGCCGACCGGGAACGAGACGATCTCGATGCTGAAGACGACGTCACTGGTCAGCGTCATCTCGCTGCCGGAGCTGCTGTACGCGGCCCAGATCATCTACTCCCGCACCTACGAGGTCATCCCGCTGCTGATCGCGGCGAGCCTGTGGTACCTGGCCTTGACCACCGTGCTGACCATCGGGCAGGGGTTCTTGGAGCGCCGCCTCGGCCGCGGGGACGCCACCCGCCGTGGGAGGGCCGGATGAGCGGCGTCGAGCGCACGCAGCCGGCCGGGTCGCGGCCGCAGACCGACGCTCAGCAGATGGTCGTCGCCCGCGGGGTGCACAAGTCCTACGGCGCGCACGAGGTGATCAAGGGCGTCGACCTCGACGTCGCACCGGGTGAGGTGCTGTGCCTGCTCGGGCCCTCCGGGTCGGGCAAGTCGACCTTCCTGCGCTGCATCAACCACCTCGAGCAGATCGACGCGGGCTGGATCAGCGTGGACGGGGAGCTGGTCGGCTACCGCGAGCACCGCGGCAAGCTGCACGAGCTGCGCGACTCCGAGATCGCCCACCGGCGCAGCGAGATCGGCATGGTCTTCCAGCAGTTCAACCTCTTCCCCCACCTGTCGGTGCTGGAGAACCTGATGGAGGCACCGCTGCGGGTGCGTCGCGAGCAGAGCGGGCCGGTGCGCGAGCGCTCGCTGGCCCTGCTCGAGCGGGTGGGGCTGGCCGACAAGGCGAAGGCCTACCCACGGCAGCTGTCCGGGGGCCAGCAGCAGCGGGTGGCCATCGCCCGGGCGCTCGCGATGAAGCCCAAGCTGATGCTCTTCGACGAACCGACCTCCGCGCTGGACCCCGAGCTGGTCGGTGAGGTCCTGGACGTCATGCGCGGCCTGGCCGCCGACGGCATGACCATGGTCGTGGTCACGCACGAGATCGGCTTCGCCCGCGAGGCCGCCGACACGGTGGCCTTCCTGGACGGCGGCGTCGTCGTGGAGACGGGCCCACCCGACCAGGTCTTCACCGATCCGCGGCACGAGCGCACCCGCTCGTTCCTGGCCCGGGTCCTGTGACCGGTTCCCGCCCCCTGACCTGTTCCACCCGAGACCGAGCACGAGGAGAACACCGCATGGAGCACGTCGACGTCGCCGTGGTGGGCCTGGGAGCCCTGGGCAGCGCCACCACCTACCAGCTGGCGCGACGAGGCGTCGACGTGATGGGTCTTGAGCAGTTCGAGCTCGGCCACGTGCGTGGCGCCTCGCACGACACCTCGCGGATCGTGCGCCGCGCCTACGAGCGCCCCGAGTACGTGCGGCTCGCCGACGCCGCCTACCGCGACTGGGCCGACCTGCAGACCGTCACCGGCGAACACCTGCTCACTCCCACCGGCGGTCTGACGTTCTGCCCCGCCGACGGCCCGGTGCCGGCGAGTGACTACCTCGGCAGTCTCCGCGCGGTCGGCTGCGACGTCGAGGAGCTGGACCAGGCGGCGCTCGCCCGCCGCTTCCCGGCCTTCCGCGTCCCCGAGGACGTGACCGCGGTCTACGACCCGTCCTCGGGCATCGTGCACGCCAACCGCACCGTGGCGACCCTGCAGCTGCACGCTCGCGTCGCCGGCGCTCAGCTGCGTCCGCGCTGCCCGGTCAGCGCGGTGGACGACTCCGCCGGTGACGGGGTGGTGCTGAGCACGGCTGCCGGTCCCGTGCACGCCAGCACCGTCGTCCTGTGCACCGACGCCTGGACCCCGAAGCTGCTGGCCCCGCTGGGCGTCACCGTGCCGCTGCGGGTGATGCAGGAGCAGGTCACCTACTTCGCCCCGGACTCACCGGCCGACTTCGCGCCGGGTGAGTTCCCTATCTGGATCTGGCAGGGGGACTTCTGCTTCTACGGCTTCCCGACCTACGGCGAGCCGACGATCAAGGCCGCGCGTGACGTCTCCGAGGTGCTCACCGACCCCGACGCGCGCACCTTCGTCCCGCACCCCGAGCGGCTGGAGCAGCTGCGGGCGTTCATGGCCGCGACCGTGCCCGGCAGCGGCCCGGCGCTGCGTACCGTCACGTGCCAGTACACGCTGACCCCCGACCGCGACTTCGTGATCGACGCGGTCCCCGGCCACCCGGACCTGCTGCTGGGCCTGGGCGCGGCCCACGCGTTCAAGTTCACGCCGACGTTCGGCCGGGTGCTGGCCGACCTGGCGACCACGGGCGTGAGCGATGAGGACCTGTCGCTGTTCCGCGCGGACCGGCCGGCGCTCACGGCTCCTGCTCTCGCCGCCGCCGGCCAGGCCTGAGGTGCGCACCAACCCCGACTACGCGATGGACCCGGCCGACCTCAAACGCCTGGTCCGGGAGAACCCGTGGGCGACGCTGGTGGCGGCGACCTCCGCCGGCCTGGTCGCGTCCCACTACCCGGTGATGCTCGACGAGACCCGGGAGGAGCTGTCGTTGCTCACCCACGTCGGCCGGCCCGACGAGGAGGTCCTCGGGCTGGGGAGCGGTGAGCTGCTCGTGATCGTCGCCGGACCGCACGGCTACGTCTCGCCCAGCTGGTACGGCACCTCGCCGGCCGTCCCGACGTGGAACTTCGTCGTCGCCCACCTCGCCGGCGTCCCCGAGGTGCTGAGCGCGGAGCAGAACCTGGTGGCGCTGGCGGCGATGGTCGACCACCTCGAGCTCCCCGTCGTCTCGCCGCGGCCCCTGCTGGCCGATCCCGTCGACGCCGCCTACGCCAGGAGGATCAGCGCGGGCACCGTAGGTCTCCGGCTCACCCCGACCCGGGTCACGACCAAGGCCAAGCTCAGCCAGGACAAGCCACCGGAGGTGGTGCAGCGGGTCATCGCCGAGCTCGGCGGCAGTGGCCCGTACGCCGCCCCGGCGCTGGCCGCCGAGATGCGGCGCGTGCGTGCCGAGGACCCTCGTGGGTGAGCCGCTGCTGCTCCGCGCGGTCCGGCTCGGCCCAGCCGGGGAGCCCTGCGACGTCTTGCTGGACGGCGGTCTCGTCACCGGCGTCGGTGGCGGAGTCGGGGGCGGCCCGGGGGTCCGGGTGGTCGACCTGGGTGGCCGCTGGCTGCTGCCCGGTCTGTGGGACGAGCACGTGCACTTCACCCAGGCGGCGCTGGTGCGGCAGCGCCTGGACGTCTCCGCTGCCACCACCGCCCGGCAGGCCGCCGCGCTCGTGCGGGCCCGGGTGGACGTCGAGCCGTCCTCGGCGGACCAGCCGTTGGTCGGCTACGGGTTCCGGGACGGGCTGTGGCCCGACCGGCCCGCCGCGGACCTGCTGGACGAGGCCGGACGGGGCGCCCCCGTCGTCCTGGTCTCCGCCGACCTGCACTGCCTCTGGCTGAGCACCTCGGCCGCCCTGCTGTTCGACGTCGCCACGGACGGCCTGTTGCGAGAGGAGGCCGCCTTTGCCGTCAGCCGCCGCCTCGACGAGGTGCCGGACGCCCTGGTGGACGTCTGGGTCGACCAGGCGGCCCAGGCGGCGGCCGCTCGCGGGGTCGTCGGCGTCGTCGACCTCGAGATGGCGTGGAACGCGAGCTCCTGGGTGCGCCGGGTGGGCGCCGGCACCCGGTCGCTGCGCGTGGACGTCGGCATCTATCCCGGCCACCTCGACCGGGCGCTGGCCGATCGGCTGCGTACCGGAGACGCGGTGGCCGGCGGTGAGGGGCTGATCAGCGCCGGACCGCTGAAGGTGCTGATCGACGGGTCGCTGAACACCCGTACGGCCTGCTGCGTCGAGCCCTACCCCGACGGCTCGGTGGCCGAGCTGACCGTGCCGCCCGAGGAGCTGCTGGCGCTGCTGCTCCGCGCCACCGCCGGCGGGCTCGTACCGGCGGTGCACGCCATCGGGGACCGAGCCGTCACGGCTGCGCTGGACGTCTTCGAGGCTCTGGGCAGCGGGGGACGCATCGAGCACGCGCAGCTGGTCACCGACACGGACCTGCCGCGCTTCGCCGCGCTCGGCGTCACGGCCAGCGTCCAGCCCGAGCACGCGATGGACGACCGCGGGGTCGCCGACGTCCACTGGGCCGGCCGGACGGGCCGTGCGTTCCCGCTGCGGTCCCTGCTGGACGCCGGGGCCCGGCTCGCCCTCGGCTCGGACGCCCCGGTCAGCCCGCTCGACCCGTGGCGGGGCTTAGCCGCAGCGGTAGGCCGCGCGCGCGACGGCCTGGCTCCCTGGCATCCCGAGCAGGCGATCTCGGTCGCCGACGCCCTCGCGGCCTCAGCCCGCGGGCAGCGCCACGTGCGCTGCGGCGCGCGCGCCGACCTGGTCGCGGTCGACGTCGATCCGTGGTCGGCCAGTCCCGACCAGCTGCGGCAGATGCCGGTGGCGCTGACGGTCCTCGCCTGCCGCGCCACCCACGACGCGGCAGGTCTGATGGTCGGCTGAGGTGCTCCTCAGCCCGACCAGGTCGCGCAAGTGTCACACGTTCGAAACCCACGCTCCTCGACCGACTGATCTACTGCAGAGAGACACCATCACCTCGTAGTAGACGCAAGGGGACCATGACGATGACCGAGCCCGCGGCGCCGGACGTCGCTACCGTCCCCACGACCGTGGAGTCGGGGCTCTCCCTCGCGGTCGCGCCGGGCAGCACTCAGTCGTTGGCCAGCCAGGCCCGCGCGGACGGGGTGCGGTTCCTGCTGGCGACGTTCACCACGCTGACCGGCAAGCCGTGCTCCAAGCTCGTGCCGGTGTCGGCCGCCGATGCCCTCGAGGCCGAGGGCTGCGGGTTCGCCGGTTACGCGGCCGGTGGGATGGGGCAGCTGCCGCGTGATCCCGACATCGTCGCGGTGCCTGACGTCTCGACCTATACCCCGCTCACCTTCGTGCGCCCCGGTCTGGGCATGGTCCACTGCGACCCTCACGTCGAGGGCAGCCCCCACCCCTTCGCCCCTCGCGTGGTGCTCCGGCGGGCGGTGGCCGCCGCCGCGGAACAGGGCCTGGGGCTGAAGGTCGGCGCGGAGGTCGAGTACTTCTTGCTCCAGCGCGGACCAGACGGCGCGCTGCGCACGGCCGACGCGGCCGATGACGCCGACCAGCCCTGCTACGACGCTCGCGGGGTGACCCGGATGTATGACCACCTCACCGCGGTCAGCGACGCGATGGAGGAGCTGGGGTGGGCTCCGTACGCCAGCGACCACGAGGACGGCAACGGCCAGTTCGAGCAGAACTTCGCCTACGACGACGCTCTGGTGACCGCCGACCGGGTGGTGACGATGCGCTACCTGCTGCAGGTGCTCGCCGAGCAGCGCGGAATGGTGGCGACCTTCATGCCCAAGCCGTTCGCCGACCGCACCGGCAGCGGCCTGCACCTGCACCTGTCCCTGTGGGACGGTGACCGCTCGCTGATGCCCACCGCGGCGTCGGCCGACGCCGTGCCCGACGTCCACGGTCTCGGGCTCTCCCCGGTGGCGTACGCCTTCGTGGGCGGGCTGCTCGATCACGCCCCGGCCCTCTCGGCCCTGCTCGCCCCGACCGTCAACTCCTACAAGCGCACCGGGGCCATCACGACCGCGTCGGGGGCGACCTGGGCGCCGCGGACGGCGAGCTACGGCGGCAACGACCGCACCCACATGGTCAGGGTTCCCGACAGCCAGCGCGTCGAGCTGCGTTCCGGCGACGCATCGGCCAGCTCTCATCTGGCGATCGCCGCCGCGCTGGGCGCTGGCGCCGACGGGGTCCGCCGTCGGCTCGACCCGGGTTCCCCGGGCGCCGCCGGACCGTCGCCGCTGCCGCGCACCCTGCTGGACGCCGTCGCCGCCCTGGAGGCCGACCCGGTCCTGCGGGGAGTGCTCGATGGTGGTGACCCGACCGCAGGGGTGGCCGACTACTACGCCGAGCTCAAGCGCGAGGAGTTCTACACCTGGCACGCGCAGGTCAGCGGCTGGGAGGTCGACCGATACCTCCTCGGCGTCTGAAGGCGTCGCGCCGAAGCTCTCGGGCTGACGCACCCATGGATGTCTCCTGCTATGAGACACTGTCCACCACGAGTCCGCTGCTGCGGCAAGAGAGAGGAGGGCCGAGCGTGTGTGGGATCTCCGGGCTGCACCTGCGTGACGAGGAGCTGTACCCGCAGCTGGGAAGGCTGCTGGGGGGCATGCTGTGCCAGGCCGCGGAACGGGGGACCGACGCCGCCGGCGTGGGCCTGTACGGCGACCCGCGGCTCACCCCGCCGGGTACGACGACCATCTCGGTCCTCGACGCGAGCCTGACGCCCGCCCAGCTGGCCGCCCGTGTCGGCGCCGTCCTCGGCGACGAGGGCGCGGGCGGCGGGGTGACCGTCCGTGCCGCCGGCGCCACGTCGACCGTCACCGCCTCCTGCGGCGTGACCGAGCTGGAGGCCGCCGTGCGCAGCGCGGTGCCCGACGTCGTCGTCAGCGGCCTCGGTCGGCAGCTGGTCGTCCTCAAGGGCACCGGTCACCCCGATGCGCTCGCCTCGTCCTTCGGTCTGGCTGGCGCCGGCGGCTGGCAGGGCGTGGCCCACACGCGGATGGCCACCGAGTCTGCGGTGACCCCCAGCGGTAGCCACCCGTACTCGGTGGGACCTGACCAGTGCCTGGTGCACAACGGCTCGTTCGCCAACCACGCGACGATCCGCCGCGAGCTGCGCGCCGAGGGCGTCGTGTTCGACTCCGAGAACGACTCCGAGGTCGGCGCCCGGTTCCTCGCCCACCACCTCGCCCAGGGGGCCGACCTGGAGAAGGCGCTGCACCTGCTGTGCGAGCGCTTCGACGGTTTCTACACCCTGCTGGTGACCACCGGCGACAGCTTCGCCGTCGTCCGCGACGCCATCGCCTGCAAACCGGCGATCATCGCCGAGACCGACCGCTGGGTGGCGATGGCCTCGGAGTACCGGTACCTGGCGGGCCTGCCCGGCATCGAGCACGCCCGCCTGTTCGAACCCGAGCCCGAGGAGGTCCACCTGTGGCAGCGTTGACCCCGACCGCGTTGCCGGCGGCGACGGAGGTCGACCTGACGAGCACCCCGGTCCGTGACCTGAACGCCGCGCTGCACGATCCTGAGCGGGCGCCAGACGGCAGCCGGTGGCGGGTCCTGCACCCCGATGGGCGGCACAACCTGGCCGTCGGGCTGAGCCGCGAGGTCGTCGTCGACATCGAGGGTCACGCCGGCTACTACTGCGCGGGCATGAACCAAAGCGCCACCGTCCGGCTGCACGGGAACGCCGGGGTCGGGGTGGCCGAGAACATGATGTCCGGGTCGGTGCACGTGACCGGCAGCGCCTCGCAGTCCGCGGGCGCGACCGCCCACGGCGGTCTGCTCGTCATCGACGGCGACGCCGCCGCCCGCTGCGGCATCTCGATGAAGGGAGTGGACATCGTGGTCGGCGGGAGCGTCGGGCACATGAGCGCCTTCATGGGTCAGGCGGGGCGCCTCGTGGTCTGCGGGAACGCCGGGGACGCGCTCGGTGACTCGCTGTACGAGGCGAGGATCTACGTCGCCGGCCGCGTCCGCTCTCTCGGCGCGGACTGCGTCGAGAAGCCGGTGCGCGAGGAGCACCTGGCCGAGCTGGCGGGGCTGCTGGCCGCGGCCGGCCGGGACGAGGACCCGACGACCTTCCGCCGGTTCGGCTCCGCCCGGCGGCTGTACAGCTTTTCCGTCGACCACGCCGCCGAGTACTGAGGAGCCACGATGACCACGCTCACCGACCACCCCGTTCCGGCTCCGGACACGGCGGGCAGCGACGACCCGGCGGCACGAGGTCTGCGTGAGTCCGCCACCTTCGACCGGGCGACCGTCGCCGCCATCCAGCGGGCGGCGCGGACCGGCATCTACGACATCCGCGGTGGTGGTTCCAAGCGGCGGCTGCCGCACCTGGACGACCTGCTCTTCCTCGGGGCCAGCATGTCGCGGTACCCGCTGGAGGGCTACCGCGAGCGCTGCGGCACCGACGTCGTCCTGGGCGCCAAGCACGCCATCCGCCCGCTGCACCTCGCGATCCCGGTCACCATCGCCGGCATGAGCTTCGGCGCACTGTCGGGGCCGGCCAAGGAGGCACTGGGCCGCGGGGCGAGCGAGGCGGGCACGGCGACGACCACCGGGGACGGCGGGATGACGCCGGAGGAGCGCGGACAGTCCACGCAGCTGGTGTACCAGTACCTGCCGAGCCGCTACGGCATGAACCCCGACGACCTGCGGTCTGCCGACGCCATCGAGGTGGTGCTCGGCCAGGGGGCCAAGCCCGGTGGGGGAGGCATGCTGCTCGGACAGAAGATCTCCGAGCGGGTGGCCGGCATGCGCACCCTGCCGCGCGGGATCGACCAGCGCAGCGCGTGCCGGCACCCGGACTGGACCGGTCCGGACGACCTCGCGATCAAGATCGCCGAGCTGCGGGAGATCACGGACTGGACCAAGCCGATCTTCGTGAAGGTGGGAGCGACGCGCACCTACTACGACGTGCAGCTCGCGGTGAAGGCCGGCGCCGACGTCGTCGTGGTCGACGGCATGCAGGGCGGGACCGCGGCGACCCAGGAGGTGTTCATCGAGCACGTCGGCATCCCCACCCTGGCCGCCGTCCCGCAGGCGGTGCGGGCGTTGAAGGAGATGGGTGAGCACCGGAACGTCCAGCTCGTCGTCTCCGGCGGTATCCGCCACGGCGGGGACGTCGCCAAGTGCCTCGCGCTGGGCGCGGACGCCGTCTCCGTCGGCACGGCGGCTCTGATCGCTCTCGGGGACAACGACCCGGCGCTGGACGTGGAGTACCGGGCTCTGGGTTCGGCCGCCGGCTACTACGACGACTGGCAGGACGGCCGTGACCCCGCCGGCATCACCACCCAGGACGAGGAGCTCGCCGCGCGGCTGGATCCCGTCGCCGCCGGGCACCGCCTCGCCAACTACCTGCGGGTGATGACGATGGAGGCCCAGGCGATCGCGCGGGCCTGTGGCAAGTCCCACGTCCTGCACCTGGAGCCGGAGGACATGGTGGCCCTCACGATCGAGGCCGCCGCGATGACCCGCATCCCGTTGGTGGGCACCGACTGGGTCCCCGGTCAGGGTCTGGCGTGACCACCGCCCACGACGAGCCCGCCCGCGTGCTGCCCACCGAGCCCGTGCTACCGGCGGAGGTCGACGTCGTTGTCGTCGGTGCTGGTCTGATGGGCGCGTCCGCGGCCTGGGCGGCCGCGCGGCGGGGGCTGTCGGTGGTGCTCCTCGAGCAGTTCGACATCGGGCACGCCCACGGCAGCTCGCACGGCAGCGCCCGGATCGTGCGCCGCGCCTACGCGGACCCTCTGTACGCGGGGATGACGGGTCTGGCGTTCGAGAGCTGGCGCGAGCTGGAGCTCGACACGGGTGCGTCGCTGCTGCGGCTGACCGGCGGACTCGACCACGGTCGCGGACGCGCGGTGCCTCAGATCGCCGCCGCCCTGTCCGAGGTCGGCGTGCCGTACGAGCTGCTGCCGGCCGAGGAGGCGGAGCGACGCTGGCCCGGGATGAGGTTCAGCGGCGACGTGATCTTCCACGCGCAGGCGGGCACCGTCGACGCCGCGGCCACGGTCGCCGCGGCCAGCTCGCGGGCCCGCGAGCTCGGGGCGGTGCTGGCGCCGCACACCCGGCTGCTGCGCCTGCGCGTCGAAGGTGGCGGGGAGGTGACCGTGCAGACCGACCGCGGTGACGTCCGCGCCAGCCGCGTCATCGTGGCCGCAGGAGCGTGGGTGGTCGACCTGCTGCGCGACGTCCTGGCCTCGGCGTCCGTCGCGCTCCCGCCGCTGGCGGTGACCCAGCAGCAGATCTTCCACTTCGCCCGTCGCGCTGGCGTGCCCGAATGGCCCATCGCGATCCAGAAGGACGTGCTGGACATCTACAGCCTGCCCGGCGGCGCTGACGGTGGTCCCGCCGGGGCGCGCAAGGTCGCCGAGCACCTGGCGGACGTCACGAGCAGCCACCCTGTCACCCCGTCGACCCGCAGCGGCGTCGTGGACGACCGGGCGCGTACGCGCATCGTCGAGTACGTGGAGCGGTGGCTGCCCGGGCTGGTGCCCGAGCCGTTCGCCGAGGCCACCTGCCTGTACACGACCACTCCGGACGAGGACTTCGTCCTCGACCGGGTCGGCCCCGTCGTGGTCTGTTCGCCCTGCTCGGGCCACGGCGCGAAGTTCGCCCCGCTCATCGGCGAGCTCACCGTCGACCTCGCCTCGGGAGTCAGCACGACCCCCGACGGAACGCTGGACCCAGCACGTGCCCGGCTGCTCGCGCAGCCGCGGTTCACCCTCGGCGGCCACCGAGCCGGCACCCGGGTCACGGCGTCGACGGCTGGCGTGGAAGGGCGGTGAGCGTGACCCCGGAGCAGGTGGGCGCCGGGGTCGGGGAGCGCGAGGTGGACCCGGCCACCGTCGGTCCCCTGGAGGGCGGCCTTGAGCGGGCGATCGCTGCGCAGGTCCGCGCCTACCGGGTGGACGCAGGGGCGTCGGTGGGGGAGATGGCGGTCCGGGTCGGGATCTCCAAGGCGATGCTGTCCAAGATCGAGAACGCCCAGACCTCCTGCAGCCTCACCACGCTGAGCCGGCTGGCCGCCGGTCTGGGCGTGCCGGTGACGGCGCTCTTCCGCGGTGTCGACGTCGAGCGGGAGGCGGTCTTCATCCCTAGTGGCCACGGTGCGCAGATCGTGCGCCGCGGGTCACGCCACGGGCACCGGTACGAGCTGCTCGGACCGTTGCGGGGTCCGCACCAGCGGATGGAGGCCGTCGTGGTCACGCTGACCGAGGCGAGTGAGGTCTTCCCGCTCTTCCAGCATCCGGGCACCGAGCTGCTGTACGTGCTGGACGGCGCGATGGTCTACGGGCACGGCGAGGCCAGTTACACGATGCGCCCCGGAGACGCCTTGCAGCTGGACGGCGAGGGTGCGCACGGCCCGCAGCAGCTGCTGGAGCTCCCGGTGCGCTTTCTCTCGGTGACCGCACACGGTGAGCACGCTGCCGGGCAGAGCGGCTGACGGGAGTCCTGGCCGCTCTGTGGTGTCAGGCGGGTACGGGGCCAGCGCTTCGGGGGTTCACTCGAGCGGGACGAAACGTCCCAGGGTCCGGTCCTTCGACACGCGGTCTGCGGCGAAGACCTGCCCGTTCATGGCGATGTAGACCCCGGACGGCAACAGCGGCAGGGCACCGAGAGCGAACCCGATGTTGAACGCGGCGTCGGAGCAACGCATGCTGTGGGGCTGGATGGCTCCGGTCAACACGATGGTCTTGTCGAGACACAGGTCTCGCAGGAGCAGGGCGGTCTCGACCATCGTGTCCGTCCCGTGAGTGACCAGCACGTGACGCTGTGGCGCTTGGCGTACCTGCTGTTGGATCATGCGCTGGTCGTCGGCGTCTAGGTCGAGACTGTCTTTGCGCAGAACCTCCACGGCCAGCAGGTCGACGCAGGCATGGGCCTCCCTCAGGATGGCCGGCAGGCATGGCTCGCCGACTTCCAGCTGGCCCTGAGCGGTATAGATCTTGTCGAGGGTGCCCCCTGTCGTCAGCGCGAGCACGGTCGACGTGTGCGAGGCGTCAGGCAAGGTCACGTCGACCTCGACCGGAGGCCCGGAGGTCGGTGTCACCGCGCGGCTCCGGGGGGCGATCCCGGTGTCTTCAGGCCACTGCCACACAGGGGCACGACGAGCTCGCCGCTGCGCAGGGCCGCAAAGCCGTCGGCGTCCGCCCTGGTGGGCCGGCCCGCGGATGCGCTCCGGCGGGCCTGCTGTACGGCTGCGTAGCAGACCGCGGCGGTGGGCTCGACGTAGAGGCCTTGGGCAGCGAGGTCGGCTTGCGCCTGCAGCGTCTGCCGGTCGTCGACGTTCACGATGGCGCCGCCGGTCTCCCGGACCGCGGCCAGGATCTGGGCGGCTCGAGGTGGTGCGCTGATGGCGATGCCTTCAGCCACGGTCGGGGTGGACCGCACCTCGTCGATCCCGGGTCGACCCGCGGCCCATGCTGCGGCCAGCGGCGCGCAGCTACTGGTCTGGACCGCGATGATCCGCGGCACCTGCGGGATGAGACCCTGCGCTTTCAGCTCGGCAAAGGCGAGGTGGCAGCCGAGGACCAGTGTCCCGTTACCGACCGGCACCACGACGGTCTCGGGGACACGCCGGCCGAGCTGCTCCCAGATCTCGTACCCGTACGTCTTGACGCCGTGGAGGAAGTACGGGTGGTAGACGTGGCTCGCGTACAGGAGGCCGGGTTCGTCGGCTGCTGCCAACGCGGCGTCGGCGCAAGCCCTGCGGTCACCCGGCACGAGGGTCACGTCAGCATGATGGGCGACCATCTGGGCAAGCTTGCCCGGAGACGTCGACGCAGGGACGAAGACCTGGATGGGAATGCCCGCGCGGGCGAAGTAAGCCGCCGCCGCCGTCCCGGCGTTGCCGCTGCTGTCGACGATCGCGGCCCGGACGCCGAGGCGTGCCGCCATGGTCGCGAGGATCACGGCGCCGCGGTCTTTGAACGACGACGTCGGCATCAAGAAGTCGCACTTCAGGACGACGTCGCTATCGACCAGGGAGGTGACGAGCGGGGTAGATCCTTCGCCGAGGGAGATGCGGCGATCGACGGGGACGGGAAGGACGTCACCAAATCGCCACAGGGAACCATCTCCTGCAGAGGGTCCCCCAGGATCATGGGCCGGCGTGAAGTCGGAGACGTCGAACAGCCCTCCGCATCCACAGCGCCACGCCAACGAGGACACCGGATAGGTGCGGTCGCAGTCGCGGCAGACCAGGTCGGGAAGGACGGTCATCGGACTGCTCGCGAGCCGAGGGCGTCCTCGCGGGCGAGGAGGGCCGCGGCGAGAGCCAGGTCTTGGAGAGCAAACCCAGAGCTGTCGAAGATCGTGATCTGCTCGTCGTCGGTCCGGCCCGAGGCGATGCCGTGGAGGACGTCGCCAAGCGCGGTGATCGTGGCGTCGGCCGCTGCGTGCTGGAACTCTCCGATCCGGCGAGCCTGGTCAGGCAGGTCGCAGAACAGTCGCGCTCGACCGAGCAGGGTCGTCGGCAGTTCCTGCTTGCCCGGGCCGTCGGCACCCATGGCCGAGATGTGCGTACCGGCCCGAACCCAGCTGACGTCGAGCACGGGGGCAGTCGCGGTGGTGGCGGTGACGATGATGTCGGCGCGGCGGCAGCCCTCCTCCGCTCCGACGACGGCGACGCTGATCCCGGTCAGTCGTCGGAGATCAGCTGCCGCCCGCGCTGCGGCGTCCGCGCGGCGACCGACGACGAGGATGTTCTCAATCGGGCGGACCCTCGACACCGCGAGCGCCTCGTGCCGAGCCTGGCTACCCGTGCCGACCACCGTCAGCACTCGAGACTCCGCGCGGGAGAGGGTCTCAACGGCCAGGGCGTCGGCGGCTGCGGTGCGGTAGCCGTTGGCGTGGCTCGCCTCGACCACGGCGGCGACCCGTCCGGTGTCGGGATCCAGCAGGAGGACGGTGGAACTATGGCGGGCGAGGCCCAAGGCCGGATTGCCAGGCCAGTAGCTGCCGATCTTGACGCCCACGCTCGTGGGCGTCGAGCCGGACTTCACGGTGAGACGGTTCTGGCCGTCAGTGGTGTGCGCGACGACGACGGGGAACGTCTTGCCGTAGCGGCTAGCCAGGAACGCCTGCCGGGCGGCGCTGAGCGCGAGCTCCTCGTCGATCAGCTCAGCCGAGACCTCCTCTGACATCACGCGCATCTCGAGCCCTTCGTCCAGACGTTGCTGTTCCGGTGCGCCAGCCAGTCTCGCAGGCCGGGGACGCGCAGCCACTCCCGACCAGCCATCGCTCACAGGAGTTGAGCTGACGCCTGAGGAGCCCAACCGAAGGGGTCACCGATCATGCCGGTGCCGAGGAAATCAACCCGACTGGACCGGTGCGCGTGGTCACCGAAGCCCGGCCGCCTGGAAGTATTCGACGCTGGCTTGGATGCCGTCGAAGATGTTCCCTCCTGCGTAGTAGTCGAACTCGATGACGCCGAACTCGGTTGACGGGGCGGCTGCGAGGTAGTCGAGCAGCGGCAGGTCGCCCTGGCCGGCTGGGCGCTGGTCCAGCGTGGTCGGGTCCATCCGGGCGGCTCCAGGTTGGAACGGGTCATCTCCGACGACCCCGTCCTTGAGGTGCAGAGCCCTCACCTTGTCGCCGAGCCGTCCCAGCAGGGCCACGACGTCCTGGCGGCCGGTGGCGGCCCAGTACAGGTCGACCTCGAGCACGACGTCATCGTGGAGCTGGTCGGCGAACACTTCGTAGGCGGAAGCGCCGCGGAAGCTGGCGACGAATTCTTGGGAGTGGTTGTGGTATCCCACGCGTAGCCCGTGGTCGGCGGCGCGCTTGGCGGCGTCGTTGAGCCGGGCCGCGGTGTCGAGCACGTCGTCCTCGCTCAGCCAGCGGTCGGGAGAGACGAAGGGGTCGATCACGATCTCCACCCCGAGGCGGCGGGCCGCGGCGAAGACGGCGTCCTGGCTCGGCGGGCCCGCCTGTCCTGCCGCGAGCGCCGGGTCGTCAAACCCGAGGCCGGCGGAGAGCAACGAGGCGTGCCCGGTCCTGGCCCGCATCCCGTTCTGCGCGAGCGAGTCGGCGAGCGCTGGGGCCCGGTCGACGAAGTCGAAGGCCTCCACGTCGCGGAGGCCCATGGCGGCGAGCCGGGAAAGGGTGCCATCGAGGTCGTGGGTGAGCTCGTCGCGGACGGCGTACAGCTGGACTGAGAGTGCGGGACTGGTCAAGGAAGGTTCCTTATCTTTGAGTTTCGTGGCGTTTGACGAACGAACGTAGGTCGAGGCGGGTGGTGTCAGACGCCGACCTACTGCGCGGCACCCGGGCACGCACCGGGCTGCGTTGCCGTCGTCGCGGAGAGAACACCGCTATCCGACTCCTCCGGCGCCTTGCCCAGCACGTACCCGGGCACCTGCTCGCTACGGCCGCCGTTCGACACCGCCATCCTAGGGCTTGGGGCTGCCCATGTCGGATGGCCGGCTCGGCGGTGGCGACCTCGGATGGCGAGCGGGCCGCGGTAGTTGCTGTCGCGCATCACCTTCGAGCTACGGCGGTAGTCATCGGCATCGACGCTACCGTCACGGTGGGTGTGGACTTTCGCCTGGCAGGTTTCTGTGCGGCTCCGTCACCACAAGCTGCTCATCCAGAATGCTTCGCCACAGTCCGGGGCCCTACGTCTGCTGGTGGACTGGACTGGACGGGAGGCGCGGGTGCGCGGTACGGACCCGTTCATCAGCAGCAACTCGTAGGTCACGTGGTGGCCGACGGCGCGCCCTCGCGCGTCGCGAACGACCTCCCAACTCTCGACGAGACAGAACCGGCTGTGGTCCACCCGGGTGCCGGCTCTCACGCCAACGCGAACTTCGTTCGGTTCGCGGCTGCCGCAGTGATGGCCCCGCCGAGCAGCCAGTCGCGCAGCTGCTCGTCGTCCGACAGTTCGACGAGCTGGACGAATGCGGATCCCTGACCGGGCACCGTCAGCCTCATCGACTCCGAGGACGAGGATGACGAAAGTTCGGGTGCTACGCTGTCGCACATGAACGTGGGCGTGCGAGATCTACGCAACAACACCGCGCGAGTTCTTGACGCAGTAAGAGCAGGTGAGCGAGTGACGCTCACTGTGCATGGGGAGCCGATTGCCGATATCGTCCCGCACGGTCGTCGTACCCGCTGGTTGTCGGGGTCGGCGTTGAGCAGCCAGTTGACCGGTCGTGCTGCCGATCCGCAGCTGCGCCGTGATCTGGACGAGCTGGCTGGTCAGACACTGGCGGATCTGTGAGCGCCGGGCTTCTCGATACCGGAGTCTTCATCGCTGCGGAGGTTTCTCGACCACTCGAGCCGCTTCCTGACCGTGTCGCTGTCTCGGTGGTGAGCTTGGGCGAACTGGAACTCGGCGTGCTGGCGGCGGTCGATGCCGACGTCCGCGCCCGACGTGCCGACACCCTTGCTTTGGCCCGCGACGCGGATCCGATCCCGATCAGTGAGGCGGTCATGACCGCCTGGGCGCATCTGGTCCACGACTGCCGGCAAGCAGGAATACACCGCAGCGTCCGACTGACCGATGCGCTCATTGCGGCGACTGCGGTCGCGCATGGTTTGCCCGTCGTGACGCAAGACGCTGACTTCGACCGGATGGCCTCAGCCCACGCGCCATTACGCGTCATGAAGGTTTGATGCGGCGAGGTCAAAATATCCTCTGACTAGGATAAGCAGTCTAGGCGATACTGGGTTCGAACCAATGACCACTTCCGTGTCAGCGGGATCGACCCGCCTGGCGCGGCCCTTAACCGGTGAGATCTGAGCGTGAACACCTCCTGTCGGATCCTGGTGTATGCACTGGTGGTGTTACACCAACTGTTACACCGTCGAGGCCGTTGAAATCATCGTCGAGAATGCCTGGGCGCATGCCTTACCAAGCCCGAGCCGGGGGTCGCCTGGTCATCGCGACGGATCTGCACCCTGCCGCGGGCCCGTGCTCACGTCCAAGATCACGCCGGCCCGATCCGGCCCCGCCCCTTACGGCCGAGGTTGCGCATCGAGCCAGCGGAGCGCGGCCTCGGCCGCTACGTCGTGTTTACGCGGGATCGTTCCGAGCCTGGAGGCGATGAGGTCGCCGTCGACCAGGTCGGCGTGGAGAAGTGCGGCGACGAAGTTCCGGTCCTTTTCGCGTAAGGCGATGAGCTTGGCTACGCAGAGGTCTTCCTTGTCGAGGCACAGGCCGGTGTATCGCGGTTCGCCGGTGAGGGCCGCGGTGTTGGCGTTCTGCACCCCTGACCAGTCGATCGCGCCAGCCGTCAGGGAGTACCGCGGTGTCGAGGTCGACGCCGTCGATGCTGAAGCCGTGCAGCTCCTCGAAGGGGGAGAGCTCGCCGGCGATGCCCTCGATGATGTCGGCTAACCGTGCGGTGGCCTCGTTGGTGTCGGCAATGGGGAGGACGTCAACCTCGATCGACATCGTGGCTGTGGCAGGGAGTTGGGATTCGTCGTAGGTGCCGAGTATCGCTTGCGAGCCGACCACGATGACCGCAGGGTGGCCGAGGATTTGGCAGGCCGTGCGGATGGCGTGCTCCAGTTGCTCTCGTCGCATCAGCTTGCTCGTTGCAACACGTCGCGGCGCACCTCGTCAGGGAGCAGGCCGGACATGGGGCTGACCTCGCGCATCTCGATCGACCCGCGATCGAGACCGGTCAGTACGCGATGAAGTCCGGGGAGGTCGCTGCGATCGACCAGCTCACGCCACCGCTGCAGGTTGCGCTCGTGCGGCTGACCTGTGACCCCCTTACGCAGACGATCCAGGTTGCGGTCGATCGTGGGCTGCCATTGCTCGAAGCTGGTGCGACTGAGTCGCGTGGAAAGTTGGCGATGGAGGTGCCACGATCGGCGTTCGGAGCGGGTGAGCTCGGGGACGACCTGTCGACGAACGACCTCGAGGCGGCGTCCCATGCAGGACAGGAGCCGATCGAGCTGCTCGTCGCTGAGGTGGACGCGCTCGGACAGGAAACCGCTGATGCTCGGCTGACGCACGCCGCTGAGCCGGGACAGCTCGGACTGGGTGGTGCCCGTCTCGACCATCACCTCGCGAAGCAGCTCACTCCTATTCTTCACACTCCCAGCATAGCAGCATTTACTATAGCAGTAGGTTGTGATCAGGGCGCGGAACGTGGGCGACAAGACGGGTTACGATCCACGATCGGACGCTCGCCTAAGGGCTGCGGGTGCCCATGTAGACCTTGTCGAAGCCGTCTCTTGACGTGGCTGACGGACTGCTCTATCGACCCGAGCGCCGTTGCTGGTGCCGACCTAGTGTCCGTACCCGTATCGACCTTAGCGACGCGAGTCGTGTCAAGGTGACTGCGTGTCCTCTTCACCTACGCTGCTGACTGACCTCGACGAGTTACAGACGGACCTCATCAGGCTGATCGGGCGGCCGTGGACGATCAACTACCTGGCTAACACCAAGGGGTGGCCAGTGTGGGATTTTGTGCGTCGCCGCTACGCCGCTAACCATCGCAAAGACGGCGCCACCACCGACAGCCCCCGCCGAAGTCCTCGCCTCGCTACCGTCCATCTCGTCGCCGTCGTTCCAGACTGCCCGCTATGGCCTGTTTTGGCGGTCCGGAAGCGGACTCCCAGGGTTGCAGCCCACGGACCGGGTCGGCCTCACCATCGCCGGCCTGCGCCATCTCTGGAAGTCAACACTCGTCGAGCGGGAACGAGAGAGTCGTCCCGATCTTGGTCAGATCTGCGTGAACCTCATCAAGGCGGGCGCCGACCTGGAGGTCGAGCTGCTCGAGGACAATGACTGGACCAAAGTGGCAGAAGGCAGCCTCGACGTACGGTCCCAGCTCACACAGCAGAATGAGCCGCCGATGGAGATTTTGGGGCAGGTCCTCCAGCACGAGTTTATGATCATCGCCCGCACCACCACGCAGTTCAATTGGAGTATTGACTACGGCGCAGGACGGCTCGAACGCTTCCATGGCGTCGCGACGGTCGAGGATTACATCGAGCTCTTGCAGTCAATGGCCGACGCTGACTCTTCTGTCGACTTGGTCTCGTCGCCCCTCCGGCTGCCTGGCACTCTCGACTACCTCGGCCTCGTCCTCGCACGCCACCCGGTCTGGACTCACCCCGGTCCGTTCATCAAGATCAACGACTTCGACGCCGCCACCCGCCTGCTCCAACCGCCCGCGTCCCGCGCTGAATTCACCGAACGATGTAGCGACCTGTGGACAATAATCTCGCAGCTAGGCGTACCGCAAGCGAGTGACGACCTCTACACGGCAGCTAAGCTCGACCCGACGCGCAAGGGGACGATCAACGACCTCCAGCTCTGGCTGCAGGTCGAGCTCGGTGAGGACTACCCAACAGTCGCCGATGCTGCCACCACGATTCGAGGCATCGGACACGTGCGGCAGGGTAGCCAGCATGCGAGTAGCAGCACACGGAACAAGGCCGACCGTGCGCTTATAGCGCTCGGAGTGACCGTTCCTGTCACCGACTGGCCGCAGGCCTGGGGGGCCGTGGTTGCCGCGGCCGCGGCGGCGTTTTACACGATCGCGACCGCGGTTCGGCGGCTAAAGCCCTAAACCGGGCCACCTTGGAACGCGTCCGAAAAAGTACGCCTCACCAGATTATGGCATCGCCCGAGACGCCAACTGCCACGGCGAAAGCCGCTCTACCAAACCGAATCGCTATGGGCTCATTCCGGGGCCAGCACTGCGGAAGCAATCGGCCTGCAGAGACCTAGCGGAGGCTTTAGTCCCGGGTCGGGGAATGTCTTGTCAGTGTGGCCGCTGCCGCACGGGCGACACGCTCGGACCCGGTGAACGGGTCGTGGACCACCGCATCCGGGTTGGTGGCGGTGAGCGGGTGCCGCGCGATTGTCGCGGTGCTCTCGTCGAGCAGTCCGGCGTGGTCGAGGACCGCCGCCCATAAATAGGACCGTTGCGTGTTGATCGCCAGGTCGTGGGTCTGCCCAACCTCGGGTGTCTGCGCCCAGATCGGGGTGCTAATATCCGCGGAGGCGGGATCCTGGACCGCGGATCGAAGCGCGGTGACCGCGTCCGGGTCGTGGCGGAGTCGGCGCAGCAGCGGGCCTGTCAGCAGGGGGAACAGGTCGGCGGCGTCCCGGAGCATGATCTGGTGGTGTGCTCGTTCGACGATAGTGGGCAGGATGCTCGCCGGTGAGGACCGGACGGCGACGGCGAGCGAATCGATCCATTCGCGAGAATCCCGGGGATCGTCGGCGCGGAACCAGGCCTCCAGGCCGGCGAACATCGTGCGACTGCGCTCGTCGATTGGGAACAATTCGCAGAACAACGCTCGCAGTTGCGGGTCGGTGTCGAAACCGGGCTGACGCGTCAGCGCGTCGCGGAGCGTGTCGGCGGGGATCTGCCACGAGTCCGGATCGACCAGCAGGTCGTAGACCTCGTTCGTCTCTCTCCAGCTCGAGGTGAGAAAGCCTTCGCTTGTCAGGCAGGCGACGAAGAGGTCGAGATCGCGGCGTCCATCGCGGTGCGACCAGAGAAGATACTCGGCGCTGTTGCGGAAGTGAGGATTCGCTTCTGCCTCCTCGCGAATGAGTTCGCTGACGGAGAGGTGCGGTGAGGAGCTGGTGCTGAGCTGGCCGAGCACGGTTGCTCGAGCGTTCTCGCGCACGTCCCTGGCGTTGGAGGCGGACAGCAAGGTGAATAGGTCGTCGCCGAAGTGGGTTGACACCTCGTCCCAGTTGGCGTTGAGCAGGTCGACCAGTTCCCGGTCGACCCCTCCGAACACGTGGTGAAGGTGCACGCCTGGTCGGGTGGGTTGGCCTCTGGTTTCTAGGAGTCCGTCATGCAGCCCGAGGTCGCCGAGCAGCAGCATCCCGACCCACCCGGTCTGCCGGCGGTATTCCAGAGCAGGACCGTATCCGCAGAGTTCGGCTTGCACCTGTGTGCGTAGCCAGTCGGTGGCCTCCTCGGTCTGTGCATGCTCGGCATTCGGTGAGATCCGGTACCGCTCGACGCGTCGGACCAGTCCGGTCAGTGCGGTGCGCTGCACCCAGATGTCTGGGTCCTCGCCCCAATCCCCGAGCAGGTCGCGCAGGGTGGCGGGAGTCAGGTCGGAGCGGGTTAGGGCATCGACGAGAACCTCCCGCAGCTGAGGTGGCAGGTAGGCGAGCTGATCGAGAACCGCATTCATCATCAAGTTGGCGGTGGCGTCGGCGCGGGCGCCGTATGCCCGCACGATCGCCGGGGGTGCCGGGTCGTGGATGCCGCTGCTGATGTGTTGCGGGTGCTGTAGGGCCCGCAGTGCGAACGCGACGACCGCCTCGTGCGTCGGCCACGCGGCGATGATCAAGCCGACATGCCAGGTGAGGTGTTCTGTCCCGACGGCGGTGCAGCGTGTCGCGAGTTCGTCCGGATCGTACCCGCGCAAGATCGCAGCGGACTCGGGGTGCTCCGGGGTACTCGCGAACTGCGCCCAGGCCTCGGCGAGGGCCATCGCCACCACGACCCGCGCTTCCCCGTCACCCTCGCCGTCCGAGGATCGCAGTAACGCGACGAGCACCCGGAATCCTTCCGCGGCACCAAGCGCCTCCAGCGCGAGCGGTGCGAGCGGTGCCGCTGACTCGAGAGGCCCATGCAGGCGCTCGTCGAACACCGCGCGCACCTCGGGACGGTGCCCGAACCGTTTCAGCAGCGCTGCCCCGGCACGGACGGGACGCCACGAGTCCAGGGCGGGTAGGAGCGCATCGAGCGCGTCGTCGTCGGGCAATGATTCGGCAAGGCGGATGGCCCCGTCGTTGAACGGAGGTTTCTGGGCGTCTTCTCGGATGGTTGCCGCGGCGCTGCGCGCGAAAGCGGGGTCTGTGCGCCACGACTCAGGGATGAGCGCAAGGTTGTGCAGCAGGAGTCCGTTACGTTCGGGGTGTTCGAGCTGGTCGGCTACCCAGTTCTTGATCGCGTCGTCGTCGCTGAACGTGGTGCAGGCCAGCAGCCAGGCCATCGACCGGTCGCCGTCGTTCTTGCCGTTGGTGGACAGGGTCTCCAGCACAAACCGCGCTGTTTTCGGCTGCTCGGACATCGCATGCTGCACGAACGGGATGGCGAGGTCCTTCCAATGCTCGCGCGGCCGCAAACCCTCATGTCGCAGGAATCCCTCGAACCACTGCCGCTCCGCGGCGGAGAGATGACCGAACTGTCCTCCCGCGGCTTCCCGCAGCAGGTGCAGAGCGCAGACTCGCAGCTCCGGGGTGATCTGCGCTCGCGCCCACTCGAGGAGGGTGGGCAGCTGCGGCCAGTCCGGCCAACCTGTTCCCAGGCACAGCAGCGCGAACGCCTGGTCGATGGCCTTGGCGCCGTTGCGGACGCTCGTTTCGATGCGGGCGCCGATCGTCGCGTCGCCGGCGTAGCGGATGGCGATGGCATGGGCGGCGTTCAGCTGCACCGCTTCGTCCTCGTGCCGCAGCCCCCATAGCAGCGCAGGAAGGACCCCCGTCTCCGCGACCTCGGCGTCTCGGAGCATCCACAGCGGTGACGTCGGCTCGGGGTGCGCGGCCTTGAGCCATTGTTTGAAGGTAGCGAGCATTAGCGGTCGCAGCGAGGCGTGTTTCGTCATCGATACCAGCGACGCGATCAGCCTGGCCCGGTGGGCGGTGTCGGCGTGATCATTGACTCGGTCGATGATCTCCGTCACCCACTGCGACTGCTTCGGCGTGGTGATCGCGACGTCGCCGGCGATGGCGTCGGCGATCAGTTCGTACTTGTCGACCGGGTCCACCTCGGTGTGCTCGCTGAGCCGGGTGAGCAGGGACGCGTTGACCTGCGTGGCGAGCCCGGCGATGAGCACATCCCGCCACGTGGGGTCGCCGGCCCGGGCTATCAGGACGCTCTCCTGCTCCTCGGGCGGGAGTGTGGCCAGGTGCTCGCCGGCAAGCTGATCGAGGAGAACCCGATGCAGAAACCCGACCATGCCGACGCCTTGCGGGACGAGCAGACCGTACTCATCCTCCGCCTGCGACAGCACCGCCGTCGCAACTCGGGCCGCGTCGGCCGCCGGATATGCCAGACCATCATCGCGACGAAGCTCCTCTCGGAACCGTCGCTCCATTTCCTGCCGGGGTCGGATCGCCGAGCCGCCCTCGATCCGGGCCTGGTAGGCCACGCCACGGAGCACCGTGAGCATGTCGCCGGTGGAGAACTCGGATCCCGCCGCAGAGGAGGCGCGGCGGCGCATCTGCGGATGCTTGTCCACTAGGAGCTGGACTAGCGCGGAGAACAGGCGGAACCGTTGCGGCGGTAACGACTCACCACGCCACGACTTCGCCAGCAGCCTGAGGAATAGCGGTGTGCCCAGAAGAGGGCTCAACGCCGGTATCCGGGTCAGTTCGGCCAGGAACGACTCCGCGTGCGGGGTGGATGGACCGTCTGCACCGATCGTGTCGGACTCGGACAGCACCCGAGTGACCATATCGACCTGCTGAGCGTGGGTGAGCGGTGCGAGGACCGCTTTCGCCCACGGCTCCATCCAGTTAAGCCGGTCCACCGCATACGGGCGGGCGGTGAGGATCGCGGCAATGCGCCGTTGGGACACGAACGATTCGATCAGCCCGAGCGCGTACTCCGCGGAAGCGCGGTCGTTCCACTCATCGACGCCGTCGACGAGCAGGATCGCCCGTTCGTCGTCGAGGGCCGGCTGGGTTAGATCCCAAGCCGACGGTCCACCCTGCTGGGTGACCCACGCTTGAATGGCCGAGACAACCGAGTTCGTGGTGGATCCGTCGAGGTGACGGCACAGGAACCCGAACGGCAACCACAACGGCAAGTCGCCGCCGTACGACCGCTGCAGCGCCGCGGACTGCGGTTCGGCGGAGAGGATGTCCGCGGCGGTGAACATCAGGAAGCTGGACTTGCCCGACCCAGGCGCGCCGATGAGCAGCCGGAGGCGCGCGGAGTCGGCCCATTCGTCGACAGGAGTGCGGGCACGATCCGCATCCGCCGATCGGACCGGGTCTCGCCTCGCGGGCCGGCGGACGCGGCGGCGCATCATTCGGGGCGTTCCCGCGTACTCCTCCAGCGGATGGATCGACACCGGCGGCCCAGTCTGCTCCGACTCCACGACGGTCGCCCGTACCGGCGTGTCCTCGGACACCGGTTGTGTATCGAGGATCAGATAGGACAGACCGCGTGTGTGTGTGCCGGTGACCGTCGGCGAGGCACCCTGCGCCCGGAACGCGGCCCGGTAGAGGCCTCCGAGGGCGGCGCGGGCCGCCCGTGCCTGCTCGGGGGTGATCCGCCGGGCGATTTCCGCGGCGCGGTCCCTCCCGCAGAAAGCGGCTACCCACGCCCGGCCGAAGAAGTCATCCACAAGCCGAGGGTGATCGCGGAGCCGGGAGGCGACTTCCTCCGCTCCCCACGGTTCGAACTCGATGCCCTTCTCCGCGAGGGCGTCGTGCGCTGACCGGAGGGCGCCATCCAGCTTGGTATCGCGAAGCGACGAACTAGTGGCGTAATAGAACCGGGAGCACCGGTCCGCCCACTCGCCTGCTAGAAAGTCGGCAGCCGCCGAGGTGATCGACGCTGCGGTGAGGCCCTTGACTCGGCGTGACTGCAGCGCCACGAAGCCCCTTTCCGCGGTGGCGGCGATGTCCAGCGTGGGCGCTGTTCGCGCGTACACATCGATTCCTGCCTGAGCTTGCCCGGGCAGCCCGTACAGGGTCGCGTGTTCGATGTCCGCTTCAGTTTCCAGCAACCGGGTGAACAGGCGTTCCGCGTTCTCCGGGGTCAACTTGTCCACGGGAAGCAGCGCCGGCCTGGTCTGCACTGGCGGGTCCGGCCACGGACCGTCCGGGACGGACCACAGCGTCGCCGGCAGCTCGGGTGGCTTCGTCGTCACGTTGCCATTCTGTCGCTCGGCGCCGACAGCGCGCCAGCGGACGGCGTCGATGACGCAAGCAGCCGATCGGCTTCCTCGCACTCGACGCACCACCATCGGCTACGCCGGGAGAGTCTGCTGCACGAATCGGTGTCGGCCGTCCGACCTGCTGGCTCATGATCTTGGTCGACCGGTTGGGGTCCTGGCTGCGCGTCGGCTGCGTCGGCCTGCCGGCCGATGGTCGGCGCCGTGGGCGCTTCGGGTCAGCGTTAGCCGGTCTAGGCTGAGAACGCTTCTCCGGAACGGAAGAGGTCGGCGGGCCTTCACTCACTTCGGGCCGCGTGCCGTGAGCAGGAACATGGCTCTGCCTAGCCCAAATGACGTCGGACCCACCGCGCCACAACGCGAGCGGAAGTCCCCCAACCGCCTGTCGGGAATGGTGCTGCGCCCTCGGTGTAACAGCGACTGTTACACCAAATGATCTTCGGTCGGGCTTCGACGCTGGCCCAAAGTTGATCTGACAAGGGCAAACAGTGTGGGCGATACTGGGATCGAACCAGTGACCTCTTCCGTGTCAGCGAGATCGACCCGCCTGGCGCGGCTCCCAAAGGCTCATTCTTGAGCGTGAACACCCTCTTATCGGGTCTCGTTGCACGCTCTGGCCATGAGACACCACCTGTTACACCGGCGCAGACGTCGAGCACATCGCCCGCCGTGCCCGCGCACGACGATCAAGCCCGAGCCGATGGCCGCCTGGTCAGCGCGACGGGCCTGGTTTTGCCGGTCGCGCGAGCGACGCCCGAGGGTCATACGTCTCCGCAGTCCGTTAAGGCCGGTGTTGCGCACTGAGCCAGCGGAGCGCGGCCTCGCAAGCGACGGCGTGTGCGTGCGGGATTGTATGGAGCCTGGAGGCCATGAGGTCGGCGTCGACCAAGTCAGCGTGAAGAAGGGCGGCGACGAAGTTCCGGTCCTTTTCGCGAAACGCAAGGAGCTTGGCTACGCAGAGGTCTTCCTTGTCGAGGCACAGGCCGGTGTATCGCGGTTCGCCGGTGAGGGCCGCGGTGTTGGCGTTCTGCACCCCTGACCAGTCGATCGCGCCAGCCGTCAGGGAGTACCGCGGTGTCGAGGTCGACGCCGTCGATGCTGAAGCCGTGCAGCTCCTCGAAGGGGGAGAGCTCGCCGGCGATGCCCTCGATGATGTCGGCTAACCGTGCGGTGGCCTCGTTGGTGTCGGCAATGGGGAGGACGTCAACCTCGATCGACATCGTGGCTGTGGCAGGGAGTTGGGATTCGTCGTAGGTGCCGAGGATGGCCTGTGAGCCGACCACGATGACTTCGGAGTGGCCGATGATCTGGCAGGCCGTGCGGATGGCGTGCTCCAGTTGGTCTCGCCGCATCAACCGGCCAGTTCCAGGACGTCCCGGCTAACGTCGTCAGGAAGGAGGCCGGACATGGGGGACACCTCGCGCATTTCGATCGAGCCGCGATCGAGACCGGCCAGTACGCGATGAAGCGCTGGGAGGTCGCGCTGATCGACCAAGTCACGCCACCGTTGCAGACTGCGCTCGTGCGGCTGACCTGTCACCCGGCCTCTGAGACGGTCCAGGTTCCGGTCGATTGTGGGCTGCCACTGTTCGAAGCTGCTGGGGTTGAGTCGGGCTGAAAGCTGGCGGTGGAGCTGCCACGACCGACGTTCGGAGCGGGTGAGCTGGGGAACGACGGGCCGGCGGACGACCTCGAGGCGGCGTCCCATGCACGACAGGAGCCGATCGAGCTGGTCGTCGCTGAGGTGGACGCGCTCCGACAGGAAGCCGCTGATGCTCGGCTGACGCACGCCGCTGAGCCGCGACAAGTCAGACTGGGTGGTGCCTGTCCCGACCATCACCTCACACAAGAGCTCGCCTCGACTCGTCAAGCGCTAACTATAGCGGTGTTTGCTATGGCAGCCGCGGGCCGAATGCCACCCGCGCTTGCTCGAGGCGCAGCACCACTACCCCTCTGGCGGTGGCCAACACCTGTCCCTGATCCACCATGATGAGGCGAACTTCTGGTGGGCGATACTGGGTTCAAACCAGTGACCTCTTCGGTGTGAACGACACCATCACAGCTCGGCCCAGTGCCCTCAAGCGTGACCTGTGTCCACTGGCGTCCGGTTGGAAGTGGGTCCGGTCGCACTCGTAGTCACCCCGCTAGTCACCCGGCGCCGCTGGTGCAGCTCCAACGACTTCCTGCTTGCAATCGAGACCGGCTGTACGGCGATGACCAGTGGCGCAGCCTCGTGATCGTCCCGACTCATACGTCGGCATCCAGGCACCTGCGGGTGCTCTGTCACTCACTTAGTCACGCAGGCAGCCGCCCAGCTCGACTGAGTCGGGGACTCCCGACCTCCCCTAGCAATCCTCGCCGGAGCCGCGCTCGTCGTGCTGCGTCGCCATTCGCTACGAAGATTGCGGACGTCAGCTGAGCCGCCAGCCTTGCGCTTGCATCAGGGCAAGGATGACGCCGACAATTGTGAGTAGCCCAATTAGGACCGCGGCAGACACTCGCAACCACTTTCGCGGCGTCTCATCCGGAGCAACCTCCTCGATCACCTTGGCGCCGTCACCCTGAGCGCTCATCAGGTTGACCACGTTCCGCTTACCCGTTACAGCCACGCTGATAGCTCGCGTGGCGACCTCCGAGGGGGGCGTTTCCGCACCCGTCGGAGTGTTGGCGTTAATTTCGGACACAAGGACGGTAAGCGTGGTACGTACTTGATCGACAATGCTGACCAGTGTCACCGGGGATACAGCCCAGTACATCCGCTCGATCCGCCCACTCCATTGGCCCTCGGCGTTCATGTAAGCGACTAGGTCTGACGCGCCGGCCGGTGCTAGCTTAACCACGTCTCCCTGTGGTCGACTCGACACAAGCTGTTCAATCTCGCCGATCCCCTGTCGCATCTCCAGATCGTGCGTGATCGAGTTGCGAGCAAAGTCGGGCAATTCCATAGGGCTTATTTGCTGGCCGCGAATGATGCCGTGCATTGTCACTGCGTCCATCGTTAGAGGCGCCGCAACGCGGCGGTATGGCGGCAACTGAGCGTCGGAGTCATAGCCCCTCAGTTCTCTTGCAGCCCAGTCTCGCAACTCGGTCGATCCCGCTTGACCACCAAGGGTTATAACCTTTCGAAGGAGGTCACTGATCGAAGAGGAGCTGTCGAGTGCACCGGCCTCGATCTCCTGCAGCAATCGGTCTGAACGCTTAGTCACGCAGGCAGGCTACCCACAAACTAAGGAGGCGGGCAGAGCGACGAGCGCCGAGGCAGCTGGTCCAGGCGCGGGAGGGCCAGTTTGGTCGATCGAGTCCGACCGGCGTTGTCGGCGGTCGCGTGTACTGTCACGGCCGTGTACCTGAGCGAGATCGCGGAGCGTGCTGCGACGTCTGAGACGTCTACGGCGGACCTCCTACGTCAGCTGAAGATCGTCGCAGCACGGGCGCAACTACCGCCACTGGCCGACTGGGTGACTCACGAGCTCGGTGGCTACCCCCAGAGCGCCGCCTTGCCCACTTATCGCGGTCCATTCGGCGTTGAGGTGGTCGGCGATTACAGCGGGCCAATGAATGGTCAAGCCCGCAACGTTCCGATTGCGCCTTTGATGATCAACGAGCAATTTCGAAGTGGGCTATTCAACGTGGCCTTCTACGAGGGAATCGCGGGCATTGAGACATTGGTTAAGGAGGACGAGCCGGTCCTTCATGCGACATGGCCCGCGGACGCAATTGGAATGTTCGAGAGCGTCCTCCTCCGACCCGGGGCGTACGGTTATGGAACGGGCATGATGCCCTGGGCCCTGGTCGGAGCCCGGCGGCTGGTGCCCCGCAACGTTGTCGTAAATATTCTGGCCGCAGTGCGAGACCGGGTCCTTGACCTCGCTCTCGAACTTGAGCGTGTTCACCCGGAGGTGGTGAGTCCGGCTGAACCGGCAACGCGAGCAGCACAGATCAATTCGGTGACCGCCATCATCTATGGGAACGCGGCCATCGGTAGCAGCGACTTCGAGCAGTTGATGCAGCTCGAGATTCCTTCTACTAAGGGTGACCTCTTTGATCGTCTTCGGGAGTACGGCATTGATGAGGAGGCGTTGGCGGAGCTCGATGAGGCGATCGTCGATGACACTTCAGCCACCGCGGGCAAGGCTAGGGTTGGAGCCAATGTCGCATCGTGGCTCGGTAAGCACGCCGATAAGGCGGTAGGAGCTGGTGTCAATGCTGCCAGCAGCGGTGCGGGCGCGGCGATCTCTCAGCTGGTCCTCGGCTTCCTTGGTCTTGGCGGGTCATAGGCGGCGCGGCCCGCAGCGAAGCGAGGACACGCGCCGGCCCGAGCGCAGCGAGGGGCTTGATCTAGAAGAGCCGGAACCGGGAGTGGAGAACGGTCAGTCGATGGCAAGATCAGCCGCACCGCAAGCCGAAGGTTCAGTGGGCAGACGCCGTGCCCGCCGTCGCGGGAGTCCCACCCCCCGAGCACCTACCGAGAACCAGTCAGCAGGCAAACTCCGGGCGGAGGTCGCTTGCTCGAAGTTGGTCAACGAGTTGCTGGAAAGTCCATTCGTACTTATCAGTCAGTGACTGCAGTTCAAGTAGATACCAGCCCTTGTCGCTCTCCATCGTGACAACCATGGCAGTCCCGCCCGCTTCGTTGGCGGTGGCGTCGAAGTAGATGAGGACCGGCAGGGAGCCTGCTCCGGTCAGTCGAAGCGTTAGTGTTACACCAAGTCGTCGAGGCGACGTCCTGGAGATCAGGAAATATGCTTCTGACTAGGCCAAACAGTGTGGGCGATACTGGGATCGAACCAGTGACCTCTTCCGTGTCAGGGAAGCGCGCTACCGCTGCGCCAATCGCCCATACCCCGGCGAACGATCCGCCGTGCGAGGTGGAGACGGGATTCGAACCCGTGTACACGGCTTTGCAGGCCGTTGCCTCGCCTCTCGGCC
>NZ_CAXTHG010000025.1:0-68904 GCF_964244005.1 uncultured Friedmanniella sp.
GTGATGCCCTGCTCGCGCTCGGCGCGCAGGCCGTCGGTGAGCAGCGCGAGGTCGGCCGAGGCCAGACCCTTGCGCCGGCTGACCTGCTCGACGTGGTCGAGGGTGTCGGTCAGGACGGAGTCGGTGTCGAAAAGCAGCCGACCCACCAGGGTGGACTTGCCGTCGTCCACCGAGCCGGCTGTGGCGAGCCGCAGCAGGGTGCGTCGGCCGGTACCGCCGGGGGTGACCCAGCGGCCGGCGCGCGGTCGGGTCTGCAGGCCTGGGACGCTCATCAGAAGTAGCCCTCTCGCTTGCGGTCTTCCATGGCGGCCTCGGTCAGCCGGTCGTCGGCCCGGGTGGCGCCCCGTTCGGTCAACGAGCTCAGCCCGACCTCGGTGATCACGTCGGCCACCGTGGTCGCCTCCGACAGCACGGCTGCGGTGCAGGACATGTCGCCGACCGTCCGGTAGCGCACCGACCGCCGCTCCACGGTGTCGGCGTCACCGGCGGGCGTCACGGGCGTGACCGCGATCCACATCCCGTCGCGCAGCATGACCTCGCGCTCGTGGGCGTAGTAGATCGTCGGCAGCGCGATCTTCTCGGCCTCGATGTAGTCCCAGACGTCGAGCTCGGTCCAGTTCGACAGCGGGAAGACCCGGACGTGCTCGCCGGGCAGGTGCCGGCCGTTGTAGAGCGACCACAGCTCGGGCCGCTGGTTGCGCGGGTCCCACTGGCCGAACTCGTCGCGCATCGAGTAGACGCGCTCCTTGGCCCGGGCCCGCTCCTCGTCGCGGCGACCGCCGCCGAAGACGGCGTCGTGCTTGCCGGAGGTGATGGCGTCGAGCAGCGGCACGGTCTGCAGCGGGTTGCGCTGGCCGTCCGGCCGCTCCCGCAGCCGGCCGTCGTCGAGGTAGTCCTGGACCGAGGCCACCTGCAGCGCCGCACCGTAGAAGGCGGTGGCCTGGTCGCGGTACTCCAGCACCTCGTCGAAGTTGTGGCCCGTGTCGACGTGCAGCAACGAGAACGGGATCGGTGCGGGCCAGAAGGCCTTGGCCGCCAGGTGCAGCATCACCACCGAGTCCTTACCGCCGGAGAACAGCATCACCGGGGTCCGGAAGGTCGCGGCGACCTCGCGGAAGATGTGGATCGACTCCGACTCCAACGCCTGCAGCTCGCTCAGCGGGCGCAGCACGTCGGGCGCCAGGGACGGTTCGGTCATGGCTGGTTCTCCTGGAGGTGCGACAGCAGGGCGCCGGCCCGCTCGACGGCGGTGTCGAGGTCGACCGTCGCCGTGTCCAGCACCAGCTCGGCGTCGCGCGGTGCTTCGTACGGGTCGTCGACGCCGGTCAGGCCGCTGATCTCACCGGCGCGAGCCCGGGCGTACAGGCCCTTGACGTCGCGGTCCTCGGCGACGGCGAGGGAGGTGGAGACGTAGACCTCAGCGAACGGCACCCCGGCCGCGACGTGGTCGGCGCGGACGACCGCGCGGGCCTCGGCGTACGGGGCGATCACCGGCACCAGCACGATGACGCCGTGCGAGGCGAGCAGCCGCGCCACCCAGCCGATCCTGGCGACGTTGATGTCACGGTCGGCCCGGCTGAAACCGAGACCGGCGGACAGGTGCGGACGGACCTCGTCGCCGTCCAGGACCTGGACGCGACGGCCGTCGGCGCGCAGCCGCTCGGCGAGGGCGTGCGCGACGGTCGACTTGCCGGCCGACGGAAGGCCGGTGAACCAGAGTGTGGCGCCGGTCGAGGTCTTGACGCCGACGTCGGCGACGTCGGCGTCCGTGCCGGTCGTGGTGCTCACAGGTGGATCCCGCACTCGGTCTTGGCCAGGCCGGCCCAGCGTCCGGCGCGCGGGTCGTCGCCGGTGCTGCGCCGGGTGCACGGTTCGCAGCCGATGGAGGTGTATCCGTCGTCGAGCAGCGGGTTGACCATCAGGCTGTGCCGCTCGATGTAGTCGGCGACGTCCGCGTCGCTCCAGCTGGCGATCGGGGCGACCTTGATGATCTGCCGGCGCGCGTCCCAGGAGACGACCGGGGTCTGGGCCCGCGCCGCGGAGTCGGCCCGGCGCAGACCCGTGGCCCAGGCCGCGTACGGCTCCAGGGCCCTGCTCAGCGGGGCGACCTTGCGCAACGCGCAGCACTGGTCGGGGTTGCGGGCAAACAGATCCTTGCCCCACGTCGCGTCCTGCTGGCGAGGAGTCTGGTCGGCGGTCACGTTGATCACGTTGACGTTGTGGACCGCAGCCACGGCGTCGCGGGTGCCGATCGTCTCGACGAAGTGGTAGCCCGTGTCGAGGAAGACGACGTCGATCCCCGGGGCGACCCGCTCGGCCAGCGACACCATCACGGTGTCGGCCATCGAGGAGGTCACGACCAGCCCGGTGCCGAACTGCTCGTACGCCCAGGTCATGATCGCCAACGCACTCGCGCCCTCGAGCACGCGGCCGGCCTCGGCCGCGACGTCAGCCAGGTCAAGGGTGGTGCTCACGGTGTCGCCTTGCTCACGGGAGCCTCCTGGTCGGTGCCCCGACCCGAGATCAGGCCATGGAACGTCACCGAGAACGCCCGGAGGCAGCTGCGGCATTCCCAGCCCTGCTCCCGCGGGAACAGTGTCTCCTCCGCGCAATAAGGACAATGCATGACCGCCTGGCGCGTGATCTCGCTCGGACCCGACCTCCCACTCTCGGACGCAGTCCGACCGTCGGACCGCTCCGACGAAGGAGGAGCCTGGTTCGACGGAATCGATGAGTCGTGAGCGCTTGCGCTTTCCTCGCCTGTTGGCTGCGAAGCAGCCGGTCGCGAAGCGACGGTGGTCACACCAGCACCGACTCGTCGGCGCGGGCCACCCACTGGGCGAAGCGCTCGCCCTCGCTGCGCTCGGCGACGAAGGCCTTGGCCAACCGCTCCACGTAGTCGGCCAGCTCGTCGGCGGTGACCTTGTGGCCACGCAGCTTGCGGCCGAATCCGGCGTCGAGCCCGAGTCCGCCGCCGAGGTGGACCTGGAAGCCTTCGACCTGGCGACCGTCCGGGCCGGGCACGAGCTGGCCCTTGAGCCCGATGTCGGCCACCTGGATCCGCGCGCAGGAGTTCGGGCAGCCGTTGAGGTGCACGGTGATGGGGGAGTCGAGCGCGCCGAGCCGGGTCTCGAGGTCCTCGACCAGCCGGACCGCGCGTGCCTTGGTCTCGACGATGGCCAGCTTGCAGAACTCGATCCCGGTACAGGCCATCACTGACCGGCGCCAGCCGTCCGGACGGGCGGACAGACCGATCTCCTCGCAGGCGGCTTGCAACGAGTCCAGCTGAGACTCCTCCAGGTCGAGCACGAGCAGCTTCTGCATCGGGGTGGTGCGGATCCGGCTGGACCCGTGCGCCTCGGCGATCTCGGCGAGCCGGACCAGGTTGGCGCCGTTCGTCCGCCCCGCGGCGGTGGCCAGCCCGACGAACCAGCGGCCGTCCTGCTGCTGGTGGACGCCCACGTGGTCGCCGCTGACGGTGGGGACGGCGGGTGCCGGCCCGTCGACCAGGGTGCGGTGCAGGTACTCGGTCTCGAGGACCTGACGGAACTTCTCCGGCCCCCAGTCCGCGACCAGGAACTTGATCCGGGCCTTGGTGCGCAGTCGGCGGTAGCCGTAGTCGCGGAACAACCCGCAGACCCCGGCCCACACGTCGGCCACCTCCTCGCGTGGCACCCAGGCGCTGAGCCGCACGGCCAGCATCGGGTTGGTCGACAGGCCGCCGCCGACCCAGAGGTCGAAGCCGGGCCCGTGCTCGGGGTGCACCACGCCGACGAAGGCGATGTCGTTGACCTCGGGCACGACGTCCTGGCTGGGCACGCCGGTGATGGCGGTCTTGAACTTGCGTGGCAGGTTCGCGAACTGAGGGTCGCCGATGTAGCGCTCGGCGATGTCGCGGATGGCCGGGGTCGGGTCGATGATCTCGTCCGCCGCGATGCCGGCCACGGGCGAGCCGAGGATCACCCGCGGACAGTCGCCGCACGCCTCGGTGGTGCTGAGCCCGACGGCCTCGAGCCGGCGCCAGATCTCGGGCACGTCCTCGACCCGGATCCAGTGCAGCTGCACGTTCTGCCGGTCGGTCACGTCGGCGGTGCCGCGGGCGAAGTCGACCGAGATCTGGCCGATCACCCGCAGCTGCTCGGTGGTCAGCGCGCCGCCGTCGATCCTGACCCGCAGCATGAAGTACTTGTCGTCGAGCTCGTACGGCTCCAGCGTCGCGGTCTTGCCGCCGTCGATGCCGGGCTTGCGCTGGGTGTAGAGGCCCCACCAGCGGAACCTGTTTCGCAGGTCGCTGGGATCGATGGAGTCAAAACCACGGTGCGCGTAGATGTTCTCGATCCGGGCCCGGACGTTCAGAGCCGGGTCGTCCTTCTTGGCCTGCTCGTTGGCGTTCAGCGGCTCGCGGTAACCGAGCGCCCACTGACCCTCACCCTTGGTGCGCCGGGTCTTCGGCCGCGGCGCGGCCGTCGGACGGGCGGCGGGCTGGGGAGTGGTCTGGGCGGTCATGGTGTCCTTCGTCGAGGTGCGCGCGGGTCAGCTCTGGCTCGCTGTCGAGCCGGCCGCCGCGGTGTGGGGGTTCAGCAGCAGGGACGACGACACATCATCGACGCGGTGTGACCCAGGTCCAGGTAGCGCCGCTCGGTCAGCCCGGACGGGCGGACGCGCACGGACTCCGAAGCGGTGGACACCTGACCAGCGTCGTCCGACCGTCCGCCGTGATCAAATCCAGATCTCATTCCTTGAGAACCGTGTCCGAATCTCGAGACGCTGAGCGCGGGGGGCGGGCTCGCCACCATCGACCGCGGTGCACGCGCCCCGTACTCGGGGTCACCGACGGCTCGTCGGCCGCCGCACGGTCGGGGTGCTCGATGCCGGAGAGCCGCGGCCACACTTGGTCGAGAGCGGCGTTGAACGCAGCCCCCACCAGCACGGCGATGGAGATGAGGTACAGCCACACCAGGACGGCGATGGGAGCGGCCAGCGGGCCATAGATCGTGCTCGACCCCGAGCTGGCGCTCAGCACCAGCCGCAGCACCACGCTGCCGGCGACCCAGAAAACCAGGGTCAGCGCGGCTCCCGGCAGGTCGGCCCGCCACCGGGTGCGCACGGGTGTGGCCAGGTGGTAGAGGGCGACCAGGAAGATGACGGAGCTGAGCAGCACCACCGGCCAGTAGAGCGCACCGAGCGCATCGAGCCCGCGGGGCAGCAGCTGGTCGACCAGGCCGGGACCGGCGAGGACCAGCGGGATCGCGACCGTGCTCACCACCAGGAAGACGACGTACAGGCCGAACGACAGCGCGCGGGTCTTGACCATGCTGCGTCGGCCGGCGAGGCCGTACATGATCGTGATGGTGTCGACGAAGACGTTGAGCGCGCGCGAGCCGGACCAGAGCGCGAGCAGGAACCCGATCGAGATCACCGAGAAGCGGCCGCCGGACAGCACGTCGTCGAGGGTTGGCTGGATCACGGTCGAGACCGCGTCACGGGTCAGCACCCGGGCGGCCAGGGCCAGGATCTGGTCGCGGAAGCTCGCCACCGTGCGCACGTCGAAGGTCCGCGCGACGAAGCCGGTGGCGCCGACCAAGCCAAAGATCAGCGGCGGGAGGGACAGGATCGTGAAGAACGCGGCCTCGGCGGCCAGACCAGTCACCCGGTGTCGGAAGCAGGCGCCGAGGGTCAGGACCACCAGCCGCCAGGCGCCCGCCCGCAGCCGCTGCAGCCGAGGTCGGGGCAGCGCCGTCGCGGTCACGGGCGCCCGGTGGCGCTGGTCACCGGTCATCGGTGTGCACGGAGATCGCCGCGTTCAGCAACGCGAGGTGGCTGAGGGCCTGGGGCAGGTTGCCGAGAAAGGCACCGGAGTCCGGGTCGATCATCTCGGCCAGCAGCCCGACGTCGTTGGGCGCGGCCATCAGCTCGTCCATCAGTGCGCGGGCCTCCTCGCCGCGACCCACCAGCTGCAGCGCCGACACCATCCAGTAGGAGCAGGCGAGGAAGACCCCCTCTTCCGTGGCGACACCGGAGTAGCGGTAGAGGTGCGGCCCCGAGCCCAGCTCGCGGCGCAGCACGTCGATCGTCCGCGACATCTTCTCGCCCCGGTCGAAGCCGCTGATCGCGTGCAGCAGGATCGAGGCGTCGACCTGGTCGCTGCCGGGGTACCAGACGTAGGCGCCGAGCTCCTCGGACCAGCCGTGCTCGTCCACCCAGGCGCGGATCGCCGCCGCCTCCCCGCGCCACCGGTCCGCCGACCCGGGCACCTGCCCGATCTCGGCCAGGTGGACGGCCTGGCTCAGGGCCTGCCAGCAGCCGAGCTTGGAGGTGACGTAGTGCCGCGGCTCGTGCAGCTCCCACATGCCGGCGTCCGGGCTACGCCAGCGGTCGCACGCCCGGTCGGCCAGCGCCGTGAGCAGCCGGCCTGTCTCGTCGTCGAGGACGTTGCCGTTGTCGACGTAGAGCGCGACGATGCTGAACACGTCGCCAAAGACGCCCAGCTGCAGCTGGTCACGGGCGCCGTTCCCGGTCACCACCGGCCCGATCCCGCGCCAGCCGGGGACGTCCTGGTCCTTCGGGTCGTCGGCCGCGAGCGTGCCGGACAGGGTGTAGAGGACCTGCGGCTCGTCGGCGTGACGCCGCATGGTGGCGAGCAGCCAGCTGATCGCGGCGTGGGTCTCCTCGCGGACGCCGAAGCGGAACAGTGCCGTCAGGCTGTAGGCGACGTCGCGGATCCAGGCAAAGCGGTAGTCCCAGTTCTTGCCGCCGGCGAGGGACTCCGGCAGGGCGACCGTGGCCGCGGCGGCCAGCGCCCCGGTCGGGGCGTAGATCAGCTGCTTGAGCATCAGCGCGCTGCGCTCGACCGCCTCGGACCAGGGTCCGTCCCAGGCGAACGTGTCGCTCCAGGTCTGCCAGTTGGCCACCGTCCGGTCGATGCCGGTGTCGATCTCCTCCGGTCGCGGGAGATAGAGCGCCTCGCGTTCGGTGCCGACCAGGCCGAGCAGGTGCCGGGACCCCTCGGCGGTCCGGTAGTGGACCACGACGTCGCGCTCACCCATCTCGACCCGCTCGTCGTTCAGCGTCCGGACCGCCAGCGTGAGCCCGTCGAGCCGCAGCACCTGGCCGTGCGCCGTGCTGTGCACCCACGGCGACGCCGTGTTGAAGCAGGTGCCGGGCACGACCGCGCCGCGCAGCTCGACCTCGCCGGCGATCCCGTCGATCCGCCGGCCCAGCTCGGCCCACGGCAGCCGGCCGGCCACGCCGGTGTTCAACGAGTCGGTGACCCGGGCCACCCCGGTCGCGGTGGTGAACGTGGTCTCGAGCACGTTGGTGCCCTCGTGGTAGCGGCGGCTGACCCGGAACGGGGTCGTCGGGCTGAGGCTGACGTAGCCGCCTCGGCCGGCGTCGAGCAGCGCCCCGAACGCGGCCGCGCTGCTCAGGTCGGGGATGGGCAGCCAGTCGATCCGGCCATCCCGGGCGACCAGCCCGATGGTCCGGCCATCCCCGATGGTGGCGTAGCTGCGCAGGTCGGCGTACCCGTCCGCGTCCCGCTCGTCGAACGCCGCCTCCACCGGTTCGCCGCCGCGCCAGTGCAGGCTGGTCGTGCCGACCTGAGCCGGCGGGAGAGGCGCCGCGTAGGTGTCCATGGTGGTCATCAACCTACGGCCCTGGGAATCGACCCCGAGACGGGCTCGCGGGGCTCGGATCGGGCGAATTGGGGTGTCTGGGGGTCGATTCTCAGGGCGACCGCCGGGGACCGACAGTCGCGGTCAGGCCCCACTCGAGCAGCACGAACGGTTCGCCGGTGGCCGGCAGCTCGTCCAGCAGCGGCCGGAAGTGCGGGTCGGTGTCGTGGCCGTCGAAGATGACTTCCTCCGTGCCGTCGGCTGCGAGTGAGAGCAGGCTGGCACGGACGCAGGCCCGGAGCAGACCGAGGCCGTCCGGTTGGTGGCGGCTCCGGCACTCGGCGACGAGGACCGGGTGCGGCTGGTCGCGGAAGACGAAGGCGGCCGCCCGGATCGCCGGGTCGGCGACGACCCGGGTATGCGTGCGGTCGAGGTCGGCGTCAAAGCCGGCGAGCAGTGGCTCCTCAAAGCCGTCGGCCACCGGAGACCACGTCTCGTGCGCCCAGGCGTACGTGTCGGTCCACGCACGCCGCAGCTCCTCAAGGGTGACGTCAGCGCCCGCGACCACGACGACACCTCCCTGAGCCGCCAGGCTCGCGGCGCTCGAGGTGCGGACCTGCTCGGGCGGACAGGTCTGGTACGGCCGAGCTCCGAGGCTGCGGGCGAACAGCACCGCCGCCGAGGAGAGGGAGCCGCGGGCGCACATCGGCCGGTCGTCGGGCCGCAGGCGGGCCAGCTCGGCGGCGACGTCGGTGCCGACTCCCTGGCGTCGCCGCCCCGGGTCGACGACGATCTCGGTCCAGAAGCGGCTCGTGTGTACCCGGCTGGGAAAGATCCGGCCGACGGCGACCGGTACGCCGCCCTCCAGACCGACGATCGCTCGGGTGCAGTCGTCGCGCCACCGGTCCGGACGCAGGTCCGCCTCGGCGGCCAGCCACGCCGGCGGAGCGGCGACGTCCTCGTCGGTCAGCGGCCGGAACTCCACCCGGCGATCCTCACCCGACCCGCCGTCGGGCCAGCCCTACTTGGCGCGCCGGGGCTGCGGGCCGCCGGCCGAGGTGCGCTTGGGCAGGGCGAAGACCAGCAGCAGGGCGGCCACGGCGAAGGCGGTGCTGACCGCCATCGCGTCGGCCGCGGCGTCGATGAAGCCCGTGGCCAAGGCGTCCGGCCCCGGCCCGCGGACGGTCAACGAGCCGAAGAGCACGCTGCCGATGATCGCGATGCCGACGGCGCTGCCGACCCGCTGCATGGTCGAGACCACACCGCTCGCCGCGCCGGCGTCGGGCCGGTCGACGGTGGCGATGATGAAGTCTGCGTTCGGCGCGATGAACGCGCCGTTGCCCAGACCGGCCAGCAGGAGCGGCACCAGCAGGTCCCAGTGGGTCAGGTTCGCCGCGTCGGTCTGGGTCAGCAGCAGCCACATCCAGGCCAGGCCGACGACGACGAGCACCGTCCCGATCACCAGCACGTTGCGGCCGAGCTTGCGGCTGAGCCGGTTGCTCTGCGAGGACGCGACGATGCTGCCGATCGCGAAGGGGATGGAGACGACGCCGGACTGCAGCGCGGTGTGGCCGAGCCCGCTCTGCCACAGCAGCGAGATGGTGAAGAAGATGCTGGTGAACGCGGCGAAGTAGACCAGCGCCAGCACCACGCCACCGGTGAAGGCCGGGTGCTGGAACAGCCGCGGCGGGACCAGCGGACTCCGGCCGCGCCGGGAGTAGGAGACCTCCCAGAGGGCGAAGAGGACCAGCAGCACGACGCCGGCCGCGATGGTCAGGTAGGTCCAGAGCGGCCAGCCCTTCTCCTGACCCTCGATCAGCGGCACCAGCAGCCCGACGAGGCCGGCGCTCAGCAGCAGCAGACCGGTCCAGTCGATACCGGCGGGAGCCTGGTCGGCGCCCTCGTGCCGGCCCGGCAGCAGCACCGCGGCCGCGACCAGGGTGGCCACGCCGATCGGCAGGTTGACGCCGAACACCAGGCGCCAGCCGCTCGTGTCGCCGAACGCCTGGATGATCAGGCCGCCGACGATCGGGCCGAGCGCGGACGAGACGCCGATGACCGCGCCCATGATCGCGAACGCCTTGCCGCGGACGGGGCCGGGGAAGAGCAGCTGGATGAAGGCGGTGACGGCCGGCACGAAGATGCCGCCGGCCAGCCCCTGGACGACGCGGAAGACGACGAGCTGGGTGTCGGACTGGGCGAATCCGCAGGCCGCGCTGGCCAGGGTGAACAGGGCGATCCCGGCGAAGAACACCCACTTGTGGCCCAGCCGGTCACCGAGGCGGCCCGCCGGGATCAAGGCGAGACCGAAGGCCAGCGCGTAGCCGGAGATGATCCAGGACAGCGTCGACTCCGACGCGTCGAGGCTGGTACGGATGGTCGGCAGGGCGACGTTGACGATCGTGGTGTCCAGCAGGGCGATGCTCATGCCGGCGAGCAGCACGAACAGGACCTGCCAGGACCGGCGGGGGATCACGAACGCAGGCGGGCCGGCCGCGGTGGCTCCCGTGGCTGGGGCGCCGCCCGTCAGCGTCCGGGTCTGGTCAGTCATGGCTGGACTCCTTCGAGAGGGTGGCCGTCGGCAGTGACTGCGGGATGAGGGCGCGGGCCCGCTCGTCGGCGATGACGGCAGGTACGTCGGACAACAGTTCGGTGTGCCAGCTGATCTCGGCGCGTAGCCGTTGCTCGCGGTGCCGGAGCGCATGGGCCTCGCCGGTGCTCAGGTAGGGACGGGCGCGCTCGTGGGCGCTCTGGGTCTCCACGTGCAGGGCCTCCAGCGTCTGGAGGCGGGCGGCGACGGCCTCGCCCAGCTGGTCGAGGCGGTCAGGATCGGGTCGACTGAGGGCCAGGTCGAACGGGTCCGGCTTGAACACCACCTGCTCGGCCATGCCCCGCCGCAGCTCGGCCAGCGACGCTCGGCCTGCCTCGGTCAGGCCGTACACCTGGCGCGGGGGATAGGAACCCTCGCGTTCGGTGCGCACCTCGACGACCAGTCCGTCGGCCGCCAACCGCTTGATCGCGCCGTACAGCGCGCCGACGGAGATGTCGGTCCACAGGTGCACGTGCTCCTGCTCGGCCAGCAACCGGAGCTGGTGACCGTGCCCTTCACCGTGACGCGCGAGCGCGTCGAGGATGAACAGCCGGATCGAAGACACGGGAGTACTCTCACAGGAGTAGCCTGTGTCGTCAAGGTGGGTCGAACCGCATCTGCAGCCCCCCGAACCGCAGAAGGGACCGTCGTGCCCATCGCCAAGAGGACCGCCACCCGAGCGCCCGCCGACCGCGGCCGGAGTCCGATCCAAGTCGGTGCCGCGCTGGTCGGCTTCGTCTTCCTGCTCGTAGGGGTACTCGGTTTCGTGCCCGGCGTGACCACGGGCTATGCGCAGCTGGCGTTCGCCTCGCACATGTCCGGGGCCCAGCTCTTCGGCATCTTCCAGGTGTCCGTGCTGCACAACCTGGTGCACCTGGCTTTCGGGGTGCTCGGCCTGCTCTTCTCCCGGAGCCCGCTCCGCGCGCGCAACTTCCTGCTCTACGGCGGACTGGTCTATCTGGCGCTGTTCCTCTACGGCATCGTCGTGGAGTACCAGTCGGCGGCGAACTTCGTCCCGTTCGACGACGCCGACAACGTCCTGCACCTCGTCCTCGGCATCGGCATGATCATCCTGTCGGTCGTGCTCGACCCCGGGCGCGGCTGGCGTCGGACCCTCGGTGAGGGCAAGGCCCAGGTCTAGCTGAGGTCTAGCTGCCGGTCGAGGCACCCGCCCTCACCAGATGGTGAGGGTGGGGTGGAAGCCACCGCCCTCGCCGCCGGAGTGGGTGACGTGGATGTGCAGCGCCGAGGGCACGAGGCTGTCGCCCCGGTACTCCACGTCCGTGGTGTACGTGTTGGCCGTGCCGTCGCTGATCATCCGGTCGACCATGGACAGCACGGTCTGCTCGCGGAGGGCGACCAGTCCTCGCGGCACGTGGACGACGTTCATCGGCAGCTCGGTGCCCCCGTACGTCGCCGGCAGCAGCAGCAGCGGCTCCAGCATTCCTTCGTCGATGAAGAACTGCTGGTGCTCGGCCGTGGTCACCGACGCCCAGTCGGCCACGGCAACGGTGGGCTCAGCGGTGGGCGCCTGCTTGGGACGGCGGGACCAAAACGCCATGGTGTTCTCTCCTCGGCTGACGACGTGCGCGCCGCGGTGACGCCCGGCGGGGAGTCTCGCACGTCCGACGGCAATCGCGCGGGGCCTCAGAACAAGGTCTCCTGCACCTCCGCCTCGGGTGAGGTGACGTCGCCCAGCACGATCCGGGCCCCCGTGAGCCGACCGAGGTCGACCAGGTAGCGGAGGGTCCCGGCGCCCACGTCCGGACCGGTCCGGGCCAGCACGGCCGGCCCGGCACAGGCCTCGACGTCGAGCCCGTGCGCGCCGACCCGGAGGTCGTGCGGATAGTCCAGCCAGCTGCCCGACGGCGGCTCGGCGGCCAGCGCACCCATCGCCGCCGGTGGTGCCCAGCGCTCCTGCAGCGGCACCAGACCGGGACCGAAGCCGGCTCGGTCGAGCAGGGCGGCGACCTGGGCGACCGTCTCGGCGTGCCGCTCCACGACCCGGGCCCGGGGCGCCGGGTGGGCCAGGGCGGCGACCTTCGCGGCGCGCCGACGGTGTTGCGGCACGTCCAGCTCGGCGGTGACCAGGTCTTCGGCCTCGCGGACGAGACGACCGTCGACGGCAGCGGCGACGTAGTCGGCGATGACCGCGCCCTGCTCGTCGATCCGGGCCGTCCGGCGGTGCTCGACCGAGGTCCCGACCTTGGTGAAGCCGTCGGCGAACGTGGCGAGGTAGAGCCGATGAGGAGCCGTGAGCACGTGCTCGAGCGCCGCCGGCACATAGCCGCCGAGGTGGCCCTGGTGGACGAAGCGGAACTGGTCGAGGAGCGCGCAGTCGGCACACTGGCCCGACGTGGTGGCCAGCCGCTGCGCCCGGCAGGGACGCCAGCCCCCGTGGACCGGGTCGAGGTCGTGCCACCCGGTGCAGTACGGGCCGGGGGCGACGGTGGTGAACCCGAGCCGGCAACCGAGCAGCGGCAGCCGGTGGACGGCACCCGTCGGCGGGGCGCTCACCCGCAGCGCGGCCTGGCGCTCGGACCAGGAGAGCCCGAGGACCAGCAGCACGTCGGGGTCGCTCACCCGCCCCACTCTGCCCGCTGCGGCTGACACCCAAACGTGACCGGAACAGTTCGGTTTGGGCTTCGGACCGTACTAGGGTCCCCGGAGGGCTCAGACAGGTCCCGACGACACGAAGGGGACGTGGGCATGCGGTCTCAACGCTGGACGACAGGGCGGTCTCGACGCTGGACGACAGGCACGCTGGTCATCGCCATCGCGGTGGGGATGACGGTTGTCCTGCCGGCGACGCAGGTGAAGGCGGCGCCGTTGGGTCCGACGACGAGCAAGAGTGTCGACCGTGCCCTGGGCAACGGTCTCGGCCGGCTGGTGCAGCAGTCCTCCAGAGCTCAGAGCCGGCGGGTGTCCAGCGGGCCACGGATCGACAGCGAGTCGCTGACCATCCGCGACGCCGAGGGCCGGGTGCTCGTCGACCTCACGCCCCAGGCCGGGGTCGACCGGGCCGACTACCGCCGGCGAGCCGAGACGCTGGGCCTGCAGGTCCAGGCGGTCGACGCCCGCCGCGGCACCCTCGAGGGCTACATCGCGCTGGACGCCGTCCAGGCGCTGGCGGCACTGTCCGGCACCGGCAGCCTGGCCCAGGCCGTCAAGCCGCAGGTGCACGTCGGCGACGCGACCTCCCAGGGGGTTGCGTTGCAGAACGTGGACAAGGTGCAGGCGGCCGGCGCCACCGGCGCGGGCGTCACGATCGGTGCCCTGTCGGACTCCTACGACACCGCCACCCAGACGGTCGAGGGCGACCCGCTGAGCATCCACGCCCGAGACGACGTCGCCTCCGGCGACCTGCCCGGCGTCGGCAACCCCCAGAACTCCCAGCCCGTCGTGGTGCTCCAGGACCAGCCCGTGGACCAGGGTGCCGGCACCGACGAGGGCCGCGGGATGCTGCAGATCGCGCACGACGTCGCTCCGGCCGCCAAGCTCTGCTTCGCCACCGCCTACACCGGCATCGTCGGCTTCGCGGAGAACATCCGTCGGCTGGCGGACAAGTCGGGCGCCTGCGGTGCCGACGTCATCGTCGACGACATCACCTACCTCGACGAGCCGATGTACTCCGACTCGGTCCTCACCGACGCCATCGACGACGTGGCCGCCGACGGCGCCCACTACTTCAGCGCCGCCGGCAACAGCGGGGAACAGCAGGCCTGGTACTCCCGTACCCACCTGGTCTCGCTCAAGACGGGACTGAAGGGCACCAACCTCGACTTCTCCGACGTCGACCCCGCGCTCTACACCGGCGGGCTGCAGGACATGAAGCCAGGCAGCGGCGTCGACGTGGCGCAGACCCTCCGGGTCGGTGCCGACGGCGGGACGGTCGACCTGCAGTGGGACGACCCGATCGACGTCGACGGCGCCAGCTACGGGGCTCCGTACTTCACGGCCTCCGGCGCCGTCACCGACGACCAGGACGCGACCTTCTCCTTCACCCCGACCTCCGCTCAGCGCGGCAAGACGGTGGCCTTCCGTACCGACGCCGTCCCCTCCGGCAGCAAGGACCTGATCCTGTCGGTCACCGCACCCAACGGCGCCGAGCTCGGCACGGTCGACACGGGGACGTCTCCGGAGGTGCTCGCGACCACGCTGACGCAGAAGGGCGCCTACACGATCACCGTCTCCGGCTACGACGGCGCCACCGGTCCCGTCACCGTGGACGTACGGCCCCAGACGTCGCCGTCCAAGATCACCACCGACTACAACGCGCTCTTCTTCGACGCGGACGGCAACTTCTTCGGCTCGGCGGCCGACCTCAACACCGCCACCGGACGGCCGAGCGAGATCGCCGACCTGGCCGGCCTCGACGAGACCACCGATGTGCAGATGGTCATCTCCCGTGCCGGCAAGGGTCCGGTCGGGGCCACCCGGCTGCGGACCGTGCTCTTCGGCAACGCCTTCGTCAACGAGTACGCCAACCCGCTCGCCCCGGCCATCTTCGGCCATCCCGACGCGAAGGGAGCGACGGCGGTCGCGGCGTACGACCCGTTCAAGCCGTACCTGCCCGAGTTCTACACCTCACCGGGCGGCAACCTGGCCATCTTCTTCGACTCGGCCGGTAACCGCTACCCGACCCTGCAGCGCCGCAAGGTGCCCCAGATCGCGAGTGCGGACGGTGGGAACACCACGTTCTTCGGCTCCGACACCAAGCGGGACGCCGATAGCCGGCCGAACTTCTTCGGCACCAGCGCCGCCGCCCCACACGCCGCCGCGATTGCTGCGCTGGCGCTGCAGAAGGCCGGCGGACCTGGCTCGATCAGCCCAGCCGCGATGCGGAGCCGGCTGCAGACGTCGACCTTCGCCCACGACCTCGACCCGAACTACTCCTCGGGCACGGTCAGCGGGCTGACCGTCGCCGCGTCCGGGCCGCAGGGCAGCGAGGCCGACCTGGTGGCCAGCGCGATGTACGACACCCGCTTCTTCCGGGCCTCCTACACCGGCAAGGTGCCGCTGCGCTGGATCCGCTTCTACGGCGAGACCGCCAGCCCGACGGCGCTGGGGACCAGCAGCTCGGCCCGGTCCGCGGGCGTCGTCTTCGACCCCCGCAGGTTCGACCGCCGGCCGCCGTTCACCAACGAGGGCTTTCCGTTCAAGGTCGGCCCCACGTCGGGCGGCGTCTCCACCAAGACCATCTCGGCGAAGTACTCGCTGCCGGCCGGGACGTCCAAGGGCCAGTACAGGCACGTCGAGATCGACTTCAGCCGCGGGCTCAAGAAGGGCCAGGTCGTCCGGTTCGGCGTCGATCGCGACCTTGCCGTCTCCGGCCTCGGCACCTCGCGGGACGGCAACGGCGCCGACGAGCTCGGCGGCGCCACGAGGCTGCCCTCCGGGGTGGCGCAGCCCAAGGGGATGACCTTCGTCGCCAAGCGCACCGACGGCAAGAAGATCACCGGCAGGATCGTCAACGACCTCGGGTCCGGCTACACCGCCCTGGACGGCTACGGCCTGGTCGACGCGCAGCGGGCACTCTCGGGCAGCTGAGGCGGCCGGAGGCGTGGTCGAGAAGGATCCGCAGCCGCTCAGGTCGGTCTGGGAGGCTGAGCGGCGGATCCAGGTAGCCCAGCTCCAGCTCGAGCGTTACCAGCTCGAGGGCTACGTCTCGGGTTGGGCAGCCGTCGAGTCGGTCTCGTCCGCCTCTGCGACGATGGGGGAGACCTCGGTCCACCAGCGTGCCGACCACCCCGAGTCCCGTTCAGGAGCAGATCGATGCCGCACGCGCCGGCCGGCCGGCCGTCTCCCGCGAACGCTGGTCCGGACGCCGGGATAGCCGCCCCTGAGGATGGCCCGGGATGGCTGCTCACGCTGCCGATGATGCTCGGCAGCGGGGCGCTGATCGCCCTGCAGTCGGAGGTGAACGGTGACCTCGCCGGTCGGCTGGGCACGGGGCTACGAGCGAGCGCGCTGGCGGCGGTGATCAGCTTCGGCGGCGGCCTGCTCGTGCTGACGGTGCTGGCGGTGGTCCGGCGTTCGGTCGGCCGCGGCGTCCGGCAGCTGATGACTGCGGTCGTCCGCCGGCAGGTCCCGCTCTGGCTGGTGATCGGCGGGCTGGGCGGGGCGTTCTTCGTCGCCTCCCAGGGGGTGGCGGCGCGGGCCCTCGGGATCACCTTCTTCGTCCTCTGCTTCGTCGCGGGTCAGGCCGTGATGGCGCTGCTGGTCGACCACCGCGGCTGGGGGCCCAGCCCGCCCGCGCAGCTCCGGGCGGGCCGGGTCGTCGGGGCGGCGATGGCGGTGCTGGCCGTGGGCGTCTCCGGCGCCGGGCTGCTCGCGGACCTGCCGCTGACCGTGGTGTTCGTGGTGCTGGCCGCGCTGCCGCTGGTCGCCGGCGCGGTCAACAGCCTGCAGCAGGGGATGAACGGTCGGGTCGCGGCCCGCTTCGGTTCGTGGGTGACCACCTGGAACAACTTCTTCGTCGGCACCCTCGGGCTGCTGGTCTTCTGGCTGGTCACCCTGCTCGTCCCCGGCCGGATCGCCGGGCCGCCGAGCCAGCCGTGGCTCTACCTGGGCGGGCTCTGCGGCATCGGCTTCATCTGGGCCGCCAGCGTCACGGTCCGCATCCACGGTGTGCTCGTCGTCGGCGTCTTCGCCGTCGCCGGTCAGGTGCTGACCGCCGCCCTGATCAGTGTGCTCACCCTGCCGACCGGGCCGCCGCTGACCACCTGGCTCGCCGTCCTGGTCAGCCTCGCCGGCGCCGCCGTCGTCGGACTCAGCCAGCGCCGCAGGGCCTGAAGCCTCCCGCGTCCCGGACCGCTCGCGAACGGTCGTCCTCGCTACAGTGACAGCGTCGCCGAGGGTGAGGAGCACGAGTGCGCCGACAGGGCATCCCGGGCACGACGGTGTGCCTGACCGAGCTGGGGTTCGGGGGTGCCGTGATCGGCAACCTCTACCGCGCGTCCACCGAGGACGAGGCAGCGGCGGCCGTCGACGCCGCCTGGGACGCCGGCATCGGCTACTTCGACACCGCGCCGCACTACGGGCTGGGGCTCTCTGAGCGGCGGCTCGGCCAGGCGCTGCGGCACCGGCCGCGCGACGAGTACGTCGTGTCCTCCAAGGTCGGCCGGCTGCTCGTTCCCAACGAACACCCGACCGGTCGCGACGCTGACATCTTCGCGGTGCCTGACGACCTGCGCCGGCAGCGCGACTACCTCCGGGACGGCGTACGGCGTTCGCTGGCCGACACCCTCGAGCGGATGGGGCTGGACCGGATCGACGTCGTCTACGTGCACGACCCCGACGAGCACTGGACCCAGGCTGCGGACGAGGCCATGCCCGCGCTCGCGGAGCTGCGGGACGCCGGGGTGGTGGGCGCGATCGGTGCGGGGATGAACTCCACCACCCTGCTGACCCGTTTTCTGCGGGAGACTGCGGCGGACCTGGTGATGGTGGCCGGCCGCTACACCCTGCTCGACCAGAGCGCGCTCGACGACGTGCTGCCCGCGGCGACGGAGACCGGTAAGGGCGTGGTGGCCGTCGGGGTCTTCAACTCCGGGCTGCTCGCGCAGCCCTGGCCTGTCCCGGGGGCGACCTACGACTATGCGCCGGCGTCGGCGGAGCTGCTCGACCGGGCCCGCCGGATCGCCGACGTCTGCTCCCGGCACGGCACCACCCTGCCTGCCGCCGCCGTGGCCTTTCCGCTCGCCCACCCGAACGTCGTCAACGTCACGCTGGGCATGCGGACGGCAGCCGAGGTGGCCGAGAACCTCGCCCTGCACGCCGACCCGCCACCAGCTGCCCTCTGGACCGACCTGCAGGCCGCCGGACTGCTGCGCCCGGACGCACCCATCCCCTGATCTCCCGACCTGTCAGCGTCAGTGGCGGCTATGGCGACCACTGACGCTGACAAGTCGGACGTATCAGGGGGCGGACGTGCAGCACTCACGAGCGGGCACGCTACCGGCGGACAGCCTCGTGCCCCGTCCCGAGCAGTCGCGCGGGACGGGGCCGCGAAGGTCAGCGGATGCGGACCAGGATGTCCTTGCTGCCGGTGACGGTCAGCGTGTTCAGCTTGGTGGCCTTGGCCGCGGTGACGGTGTCGTCGTCCTCGGTGTCGTAGCTGAGCTGGGCGACGACCGAATTGTTGCGCGGGGCGGACCTGATCGAGCTGATGATCTTGGTCAACGAGCTCGAGCTGGCCGAGCTGTCGCACTCGTCCAAGAAGAGGCAGTCCTCGTCGAAGTCCTCGAAGCCGGCCAGGTCGACCCCACCGATCGCCGACAGGCTCCCGACCTGGCCCCGGGCCTTCTTCGGCACGGTCAGGGCGAGGGTCGTGTACTTGGTGCCGACGCCCCGGTACTCCTTGAGACCGACCTTGACCTTCAGCTTGTCGCCCACCTTCAGGTTCAGCCGCTTCGCGCTGCTGTACTTCTTACCGTTGACCGAGACCGACATCGAGGTGATGTGGCGCTGGTGGTACTTGGTCTTCATGGTCGAGCTGAAGGTGACGTTGTCGATCGTCACGTTCTCGTAATCGTTGGTGAGCAGCTGGTCGACCGCGCGAGCGACGTCCACGGCGGGATCGATGGTGACGTCATCCTGGGAGGCCCAGGAGTTGGCCCGGCTGACCGAGAACGGCACCCCGCCGGCGCGCGTTCCGCTGATCGTCCAGTCGCTGGTCGCGACGCCGTCGCCCCACTCGTCGAACACCGCGTCCTGACCGGCGAAGACGATGTAGGGCAGCAGTCCGGACAGCGACTTCGTGTCCGAGACCTGCGTCGTCCCGGTACGGGAGGCGCCGGTGTCACCGTTGTCGATGTTGGTGACCACGGTGGTCGTGTCGGGCGTCCGGGTCAGGTCGGCCCGCACTCCCGTCGTCCGGTCCTGGTCCAGGGTGCCGATGCTGGCGCCGAGGTTCGCCAGCTTGAACGGTCCGAAGACGTCGTCCTTGATGATCGCCACCGTGTCGGCGTCGTTGGCCGCATAGCTGACCGGTCCCGCGAGGTCGATGGGGTGGCCGAAGGCGACGGCCTGGTTACCGCAGACGAAGGTGGTCGCCCCGACGCCCCAGGCGTCGACGTCGCCGGTGGCCAGGCTGAAGGCGAAGTTGCCGCCGCCCTGGGGCCGGACGGTGGGCGTGGTGCCGACCGCGGCACCCGTGCCGCCCCCGGCGGCGTAGACCCGGTAGGGCCGTCCGGCGTGCTCGAGCTGGGACTGCAGGCGGTCGATCCGCCGTGACGCGACGCCACTCACGCCCAGCGGGGTGGGCATCGGCTGCAGACTCCCGCGGGGAGCCGCGGTTCCGGCTTCGGCGGCGAGCCGGGCGCGGGCGGCGCCCGAGAGCTTGAGGGCGGACTTCTTCGGGGCCGGCTGGGGCGTCCGTGCGGCGGCCGTACCGGCCAGGCCGAGCAGCGGAGTCATGTAGGCCGCCGGGGTGAGCCCCATGATCGGGGAGGGGGAGGAGGTGAAGCCGAACGAGAGCGAGCCGAGGAGCTGGTCGCCGACGTAGACCGGCGACCCGGAGATGCCTGACCAGCCACCCCCGGACTGCTCGATGATGTTGCTGCCGGGCACGTCAGACAGCGTGACCATGATGATGTCCTTGCCCGCGCCGATGCCGTTCTTGAGCACCCCGATCACCTCGACGTTGATCGGCGAGGGCTCGGTGCCGCTGACCACGGTCAGGGCCTCCCCCTGCAACCCCGGCTGGATCTGGCTGAGGGGCACCGCCGTCGGGCACTCGACGGCCGTGACCGTGGGGTCGGGCAAAGCGGCGTGCGCGGGGGCGGCAAGCGTCCCCGCCAGCAGCGCGAGCACCGCTGCGCTGCTCATCACCGCCGCTCTGCGACTGAAGAACCGACCACCTCGTGTCATGCGTGCACCCTCCGGGTCTGGCCGACCTCGCGACGACCGGGCGCGCGCCCGACGTTGGGTCGACACCGAGAACCTAACGGTGTGGGGGCTGCCCCAACTACCTGAACGGGCTCTCAGGGACGTCACAAGATGGTCACGAAGTTGGTTGGCTCGGTTCGGACCGGCTGGGCAGGCCGAGTCGTCGCGTGAGCTGGTCGGCCGCAGCGACCACCGCACGGGTGAGCTCCAGCCGCTCCGGACCCGCGAGGTCCGCCGCGACGAAGGTGCTGGCGACCGCCGCGACGGGGTGCCCGGCGTGGTCGAGCGCCGCGTGCCCGACCGAGGACAGGCCCGAGGTCACCGACCCGTCCTCGGTCGCGTGGCCGCGGCGGCGGACGTCGACCAGCAACCGCCGCAGCGCCGTCGGCGTCGCCGGTCCGAGATCGTTGGCGACGAACGCGCCGCCGTCGGGGAAGAGCGCGCGGACCTGCCGGGTCGGCAGGGCGGCGAGCAGGGCCAACCCGCTCGCGGTCAGCGGAGCCGGCAGCCGGACGCCCACATCGGTCACCAGCACCGGCCGACCGGGCGCCCGCTCCTCGACCACGTAGAGCACGTCACGGCCCGAGAGCACCGCGAGGTGCGCGTTCTCACCGGTCCGGTCCACCAGCCGCCGGACCAGCGGCCGGGCGATCCGGGCGAGTGGAGCCTGCCGGGAGTAGGCGGACCCGAGCTCGTACGCGGCGACGCCCAGCCCGTAGGTCCGGCTGTCGGGCAGGTAGGTCACGAAGCCCTGGTCGACCAGCACGCCGAGCAGCCGGTAGGTCGTCGAGCGGGCCGCGCCGAGACCCGCAGCGATCCGGGACGCAGCGAGCGGTTCGGCCTGACCGGCCAGCAGGGTGAGCAGCCGCAGGGCCTGGGCGGCGGCGGGAGCATCGGGCACCACGCAAGTGTCTCGCCAGTGGGACAGCGATGGTCGTGCGGCTCTGTGGCGTGGCTGCTCGCGGCGGTTCGATGGAGGCATGGAGCAACCGGGTATCGAGATCGGGACAGTGGGGGTGTCGGCGGCGGACGTGGTGGCGGTCGCCCGCTACGGCGCACGGGTCCGGCTGTCAGCCGATGCGTTGGCCGAGGTCGCCGCCAGCCGCACGATCATCGAGGCGCTGGCTGAGGACGTCGAGCCGCACTACGGCGTGTCCACCGGCTTTGGCGCCCTGGCCACCCGGCAGATCCCGGCGGACCAGCGGGTCGCGCTGCAGCGCAGCCTGGTCCGCTCGCACGCGGCCGGCTCCGGCGCCGAGGTGGAGAGCGAGGTCGTCCGCGCGCTGATGCTGCTGCGGATCGCGACGCTGGCCACGGGCCGGACCGGGATCCGGGTCGAGACCCTGCAGGCCTACGTCGACCTGCTCAACTCCGGTCTCACGCCCGTGGTCTTCGAGCACGGCAGCCTCGGCTGTTCCGGCGACCTCGCCCCGCTCGCCCACTGCGCGCTCGCCCTGACCGGGGAGGGCGAGGTACGCGACGCCACCGGCCGCCGGCGGCCGACCGGCGACGCCCTGGCTGCGGTGGGGTTGCCGCCGGTCACGCTGGCCGAGAAGGAGGGGCTGGCGCTGATCAACGGCACCGACGGGATGCTCGGCATGCTGCTGCTGGCCGTCGTCGACCTGCGCGCCCTGCTCCGCGTCGCCGACGTGACCGCGGCGATGAGCGTCGAGGCCCTGCTCGGCACCGACGACGTCTTCGCCGCCGACCTGCAGCGGCTGCGACCGCACCCCGGCCAGGCCTCCTCGGCCGCGAACCTGGCGACCCTGCTCGCCGGCAGCGCGATCCGGGAGAGCCACCGGCTCGTCCCCGGCCAGCCGGGCGGCTGCACCCGGGTCCAGGACGCGTACTCGCTGCGCTGTTCGCCCCAGGTCGCCGGGGCCGTCCGGGACACCGTCGACCACGCCGACCGGGTCGCCGGGGTCGAGCTCGCCTCGGCGGTGGACAACCCGGTGGTCACCCTCGACGGCCGGGTGGAGTCGAACGGCAACTTCCACGGCGCGCCCGTCGGGTACGTGCTCGACTTCCTCGCGATCGCCGTGGCCGACCTGGCCTGCATCGCCGAGCGCCGGACCGACCGGCACCTGGACGCGGCCCGGAGCCACGGCCTGCCGCCCTTCCTCGCCCACGAACCCGGCGTGGACTCCGGGCTGATGATCGCCCAGTACACCCAGGCCGCCGTGGTGTCGGAGCTCAAGCGGCTGGCCGTACCCGCGTCGGTGGACTCGATCCCCAGCTCGGCGATGCAGGAGGACCACGTCTCGATGGGCTGGTCCGCCGCCCGCAAGCTGCGCCGGGCCGTCGACGGACTCACCCGGGTGCTGGCGGTGGAGGCGATGGTCGCCGCCCGCTCGCTCGACCTGCGCGCCCCGCTGACCCCGGCGCCCGCCACCGCCGCCGCGGTCGCCGCGCTGCGGGCCGCCGGGGTTCCCGGCCCCGGCCCGGACCGTTGGCTCGCCCCCGAGATCGAGACGTCGGTCCAGGTCGTCGCCGACGGCCGCCTGCTCGCCGCCGTCGAGGCCGTCACCGGCCCCCTCCTCTGACGCCCGGACGGCGTCAACGCCGTACCCAGCTCGGTGACCGCCTCGCTGGACGCCCGCGGCCCGGACGAGGTCGGGGTCCGCCCCGCGGGTGAACGGACGTCAAGGCCGCAGCGGCCGAGGTCATAGATCGACCGCCAGCACGGCACCCGGGCCGGGACCGAGCTGGTTGCCGGGCACGCGCAGTCCCAGCCCTCGATGATGCTGGTAGCGCCCGCGGCGGCACAGCACTCAGCCTTGTGATCAGCGGGCAAGGGCCTCGTACGGGTTGACGGTGACGCCCCGGCCGAGCGACTCGTCGTAGTCGTAGACCCGCCGGCCCTCGACGACCACCGTCTGGGCCCGGCTCATGATGTCCAGCGGGTCGCCGTCCCAGATCACGAGGTCGCCGTCGAGGCCCACCTGCAGCGAACCGACCCGAGCGTCCAAGCCCAGCAGCCGGGCGGGGTTCACGGTCAGCGCGCGCAGGGCGGTGTCGCGGTCCAGACCCTCCTTGACGGCCAGGATCGCTTGGTAGACGAGGAAGTTGATCGGTACCACCGGGTGGTCGGTGGTGATCGCGATGGTCACGCCGGCCCGGGCGAGCAGACCCGGGTTGCGCAGGTCGCGCAGGTTGACCTCGACCTTGCTCCGTGAGGTGAACAGCGGACCGATGATCACGCCGATCCCGCGTTCGGCCAGCACGTCGGCCAGCAGGTGGCCCTCGGTGCCGTGGTTGACCACCAGCCGGTAGCCGAACTCCTCGGCCAGCCGGAGGGCGGTGGCGATGTCGTCGGCGCGGTGGCAGTGCTGGCACCAGGGCAGCTCGCCCTCGAGCACCCGGACCAGGATCTCAGAGTTGGAGTCCCGGTCGAACGGCTTGCCCTCGGCGGCGGCCACCGCCCGCCGAGCCGCGTAGTCCTGGGCGTCCCGGAACGCGTCCCGGATCACCGAGGCCACGCCCAGCCGGGTCGAGGGGGTCTGCTTCTTCTCCCCGTAGACGCGCTTCGGGTTCTCCCCGAGGGCTGACTTCACGCTGCACGGCTGGGCGAAGACCATCTCGTCGACCATCCGGCCCCACGACTTGAGCGCGACGGTCTGACCGCCGATCGGGTTACCGGAGCCGGGCTTGACCACGACGGCGGTGATGCCGCCGGCCAGCGCGTCCCGGAAGCCCTCGTCGGCGGGGTTGATCCCGTCCAACGCACGGAACCGGGCGCCAACCGGGTCGGTCAGCTCGTTCGTGTCCTGGCCGGCCCAGCCGACCCCCTCCTCGTGCCCCCCGACGTGGGCGTGTGACTCGACGAAGCCGGGCAGCACCCAGCGTCCCTCGGCCTGGACCACGGGCACGCCCTCGGGCACCTCGACGTCGGTGCCGACCGCGGCGATCGTGCCGCCCAGGACGAGCACCGTGCCCTGCTCGATCACGTCGCCGACGACCGGGACCACGCGTCCGCCCACCACGGCGAGGTCGCCGCCGCGGGGAAGTCGCCGGGGAGCGGGGGCTGAGGTGTCTGGGGTGGAGGGCACCTGCTCACGCTAGCGCGGGGTTCGAGCGGGTCGCCGCGAGCCGACACGCGACTCGCGCCGCCGCGTCGAGGGCCTCCGTGCGGGGCGGGATAGGTTACCGGCCGTGACTTCGAGGGAGACCGTACGCGCCCGACCGCGGCTGGCCGCGCTCGACGGCCTTCGCCTGATCGCTGCGGTGGCGGTGATGTTGTTCCACTACACCGCAGCCGAGAAGCTGCTGTGGGGGAACCCGTCGCGGCTGGAGTTCCCGACGATCAACCACGTCAGCCGCTACGGCTACCTCGGGGTGCAGCTGTTCTTCGTGATCAGCGGCTTCGTCATCTTGATGACCGCCTACGGCCGCCGGATCGAGGACTTCGTCGCGTCCCGATTCTCCCGGCTCTTCCCCGCGTACTGGGTGGCGGTCCTCGGCACCTTCGTGCTGCAGTCGTTCTGGCACGGCGACCGCAGCTCGACCGCGCTGCAGACGCTGGTGAACCTGACGATGCTGCAGTCCGCGGTCGGCGTCCCCAGCATCCAGGGGGCGTTCTGGACGTTGTGGGTCGAGCTCAAGTTCTACCTGCTGATCGGGGTGTTCGTGCTGGTCGGGATGACGCGGCGGCGGGTGATCGCCTTTGCGTTCTTGTGGCCGCTGCTGGCCGCGATCGCCGCCGCCACCCACACGTCCCTGCTGATCTCGCTGCTGGTCCCCAGCCATGCGCCCTACTTCGCGGCCGGGATGCTGCTCTACGTCGCGCACCGGCACGGCCACAACCTGCTGGTCTGGCTGGGCATCGCCATGAACTACGTCCTCTGCACGCTGCAGGCCGTCCGGTACGGCCGTGAGCGCACGCCCGAGGTGACCGGCAGCCAGGTCAACGGCCTGGTGGTCGCGTTGATCATCGCGGTCATCTTCGTGGCGGTGATCGCCTGCAGCAACGGCTGGCTTTCCCGTGTCGAGTGGCGCTGGCTGACCGTGCTGGGAGCCTTGACCTATCCGCTCTACCTGGTTCACGGACAGCTCGGCTTCTTCGTCATCGACGTGCTGCACGAGAGTCGCAACAGCTATCTGGTGCTGGCCCTTGCCATGCTGTCCAGCGTCGCGGTCGCCGCGCTGATCCACGTGCTGGTGGAGCGACGCCTCGCTCGGCCGCTGCGCCGCGCCGTCGCCCGGTCGCTGGAGGATCCCGACCTGTCGAGGCCACGCTGATCGATCCTGACGCGTAGTCGCGTCAGGATCGATCACTGGAGCAGCGCGACCCGTCAGAGGCGGTCAGCGGTCACCGTCGACGCCGGGGATGGCGCCGCCGGGGACGTCGTCGGGGGCGTAGATCGTCGGGTCACCGGGGTAGGGCTTGCGCCAGCCGTGCGTCTGGTACCAGGTGTAGCGGTTCATCTGCGCGGGGTGCGCGTAGTCGGGGACCGCGCCGTTGCCGGTGAAGTGCTGGCTGTTGCTCCACTCCTCCCAAGCCTGGGCGACCTGCTGCTGCGCGGTCGGGACGGCCTTCGCCTTCGCCTGCGCCTTGCGCAGCTTCTTGGCCGCCGTCCCCCTGAGCCCGAGCGTGTCCAGACCGCAGGCGGGCGGGGTGACGACGCCTTCGGTCAGCGGTACCCGGTTGGGGACGGAGATGAACGGTGTGAAGTCCGGCGTCTTGGTGAACGCGCCGAACATCGGCGTCGCGGCGGCGACCTTCTGGTTGAGCGGCTGCGCGCCGAGGATCTGCTCGATGGTGCGCACCATCGTGATCTGGGAGTAGTAGGTGTGGACCACCTTGCCGTGCTTGGCGTACGGGCTGATCACCTGGACCGGCGCGCGGTGACCGTCGATGTGGTCGGCGCCGTCCTGGCTGTCGTCCTCCACGACGAAGATCGCCGAGTTCTTCCAGTACTTGCTGTGCGAGATCTCGTCGACGATCTTGCCCACCGCGACGTCACCGTCGGCGACCTGCGCCTCCGGCGACGCCGGGCCGCCGGTGTGGTCGCTGGAGAGCCACATCATGTTGAGGTTTGCCGGACCCTGCCGCTCGAACTCCTGCTTCCAGATCTGGTAGCGGTAGAGGTCGGGGATGGCGGTGTCGAACTGGGGCGCGTCGTGGTTCGAGATCGCGTCCAGCGAGGGGATGGGGGAGCGGTCGTTCACCCGGATCGCCGGGTCGATCAGCTGCGCCGGGTCGCCGCCCGCCTCGACGCTTCTGCTGGCGCAGTAGTACTGCTGCCAGGTCGCGTCGACGGGCTTGTTCTCGAACGCCATGAACTCCCCGAAGTTGCGGGCCGTCCCGCCGGCGGCCTGGACGGCGCTCCACAAGAAGCCGGACCGCTGGTGGCCGAGCACGTCGTTCTCGGTGTCGTAGCTGCGCAGGTACGCCCCGGCGCTGGACTCGGTGTACTCCGGGTTGTCGCCCTGCATCACCCAGTTGTGGCCCTCGGCGGAGTTGGTGCCGATGTCGTAGAAGTTGTCGTACAGCCCGAACTGCTTGGCGAGCGCGTGCTGGTTGGGCGTGACCTTGCTACCGAACTGCGCGAGCGTCGGGTCACCATTGCCGCGAGGGTCGTCGCCGTACACCTGGTCGTAGGTCCGGTTCTCCTTCACCAGCAGGAAGACGTGCTTGATCTTGGACGCGTCGCCGATCCGCTTGGGCACCGGTACGGCGGCGGCCTTCTTGCCGGCGGCCTTGGTCACGTCGGACCTGGTCCAGCCGTTCTGCGCGAAGACCGTCTTGGTGGACGCCGCGATCTGCTGGTCGTTCGGCAGCCTGAACCGGGTCAGTGACCCCGTGGTGCTGTGGGTGCCGTGACCGGTGGCCAGCACCGTGCCCTGGCCCTTGTCGAAGGCCAGCTCCGGGCCGCGCGCGTCGATCCCGCGGGTGTTGGTGACGACGACCTGGCCACCGGCCGTCGCGATCTCGGCCGGGTAGTAGTCCGTCGGCAGCAGACCGAGGTAGTTCACCGGTTCCTGCGGGCTCCCGTGATAGCGATAGACCGCGACCGCGTTCGCGCGCCCCAGCGTGACCAGCAGGTGGCCGTCGCCGGTCAGGGCGATGCTGTTCGGACCGTAGCCGACCTTGGACGACGGCCAGGGCTTGGTCGCGATCGTCTGGACGACCTGGTCGATGTCGGTGTCGATCACCGAGACGCTGTCGCCGAAGGTGTTGGCGACGAAGAGCGCGTCGTCGGCGACGTACATCGCGGTCGGGTGCAGACCCACGCCGATGGACCGCACCGGGGCACCTGGGGTGGCCAGCTCGATGACGCTGACCGTGCCGGTGGTCGCGGTGCCCTTGAACAGGTTGGCCGGCACCTGGGTGCCGTAGGACTCGATCGTGGTGTCCCCGGGGACAGCCGAACGGCCGCCCTCGTTGCTGACGTAGAGCTTGCTGCCGACCAGCGCGAGCGCTCGCGGCGCGATGCCGACGTTCCAGGTCTGCTGGACGACACCGGTCGCTGCGTCGAGCGCCACCACCGTGTTCTGACCGTTGACCGGGACGTAGAGCGTCGTGCCGTCGGCGGAGAAGACCGACTTGCCGGGCAGCGCGGACAGCGCGGTCAAGGTCGGCGACGTGGCCGGCGCGGTGATGGTCTTGGTCGGCAGCGGGATCGACGTCGGGGTGCCGAGGGTGCCGTCGGGGTTCACCGGGAACCGGACGAGCCCGTTCGCCTGCGGCAGCCAGAGGAACGCACCGTCGGGGGAGTAGGTGGGGCCTTCTTGGCCGACGCTGCCGTCAGGCAGCTTCTGGTTGACGCCGGGAGCGCTGCCGGCCAACGAGATCGGGGTGTAGGTGGAGAGGTCGAAGACCTGCAGGACCACCTTCTTGTCGGTGCTGGTCGCGGCCAGGAACCGTCCGTCCGGGCTGACCGCGGAGCCGATGAACTTGCCGTACTTGGTGAAGACGCGGTCACCGAGCGGCTTGATCACCTGGTCGGAGGAGACCAGCAGACCCTTGGCGGAGGTCGACCCGACCTGCCGGGTGCCGAACACCGTGGTGTTCGCGTACGCGGCTCCGCTGCTCGCGACGGCGAGGGCGGTGAGGCCGGTGATGGCGAGGCGTCCGGGACGGCGGTGCCGCAGCAGCCCTGCGGAGTCTGGAGTGGTGGGTCGACGTACGCGTCTGACCTGCATGGGATCAGTCCTTTCGTGGGGGAGAGAGCAGGTCGACAGAGCCGTCGAACTGCCAGAGCGGGTTGGGGGCGTCCCCGTACGGTGCGCGGACCTGAAAGAAGCCGTTGACCTCCTGCGGGCCGTCACCGTCGGCGACGTAGCGTCCGTCGGCGGTCACGTCGAGCTGGTAGATCGCGGTGCCGACGGCAGTCGTGCCCGGGAGGTGCCAGGTGACGACGCAGCGCCAGTCGGTCCCCGGCCCTGCGTCGGCCACCAGGGAGCCGCCCTTGTCGCAGGCCGCGCTGGTCGCCAGCTGCGCCTCGGTCACCGCCGGCCGGTGCAGCTCATCGGTCTGCAGCCGGTAGAGGTGGCCGTACGCCGTCGCGAGCGACGTCTCGAGCTTGGCCTGGTCGATCCCCGAGCCGCTGGCCGGCGTGGCCACGGCGACGACCAGTCCGGACCCGGCGGTGAGGGCGAGCAGCGGGAGCACGCCGGCGAGCAGGACGCGGCGGCCGGACCCGTCGTTGGCCAGGTCGGTGAAGTCGCGGCGCAGGAAGAGGTGGTAGGCGGCGGTGGTGGCGACCGCCGCCCACGCGAGGGCGACGACGACCCCGACGACCAGCGGGCCGGTCTGCGGGTCCTCGGTGAAGAGCCCGCGCCAGGCGATGAACGCCTGGCTGGGCAGGGCGAGCCGGACGGCGACCGGCAGCGGCAGCAGCTCGACGAGGGTGAGCAGCACGGCGAGCACGGCCGGCATCACCAGCCCCATCGGGGACCGTCCGAGGGCCACCGAGCCGAGCAGCCCGACGGCGGCGAAGGCCAGGGTGGGCGCGAGGACGCACAGCCAGGCGAGCAGCAACCGGCCGGCGACCTCCGCGCCGCTGAAGCGGTAGCCGTCCAGTCCGGTCAGTGGGCGGTTGCCCGTCGACGCGAGGCCGCCGACCACGCCGGAGACGGCGAGGCCAGTCACGAGCAGCAGGATCACCGACAGGCTGGCCAGCGTCTTGGCGACGAAGATGCGGCGCGGCGAGCGGACGGCGACCAGCAGGTGCCGCCACGTCCCGAGCCGGTCCTCCACCGCGAAGACGTCGCCCGCGACGAGGGCGGTCAGCAGGGGAAGTCCCCAGCTGCAGGCGAACGCGAGCACGACCAGGGCCCCAGCCCACCCGCTGGAGTGCATCAGCCGGCCGAAGACCGTGTCGGCCGGCAGCGCGCTCTGCTGGCCGACCACCGCGACGAAGGCTCCCGGCGCGATCCAGCACGCCAGCAGCAGGACGCGCACCCGCCAGAGGGACACCAGCTTGAGCAGCTCGAAGCGGTAGCTGCGCCACCGCGGGGCGGGGCGGGGGGCGACGACGGGCAGCGCGACGGCGGTCATCGGGGGTCCGTCGCGTCGGGGCTCGTCGGCTCGTCCTCGTCGCCGGTCAGGGCGAGGAACGCGGCCTCCAGCGGAGCGACCACCGGTCGGAGCTCGCGGATCGCCACACCCGCGCCGACCAGACGGGCGACCAGATCGTCGAGCGCTGGCACCGGACCGCGGACGACGAGCAGGTCGGTGTCGCCTCGACCGCTGTGGTCGTCCTCAGGCGACAGCCTGATCCCCGGCGTCTTGGCCGCGAGCCGGCGGGCGGTGGCCGGGTCGGTGCTGCGGAGGGCGTAGTCCAGGGTGCCGCTCTCGGCGGCGAGCTTCTCCACCGGGCCGGAGAAGACGACGCGACCCGTGGCCAGGATGGTCACCTCGGAACAGAGCGCGGCCAGGTCGTCCATCCGGTGGCTGGACAGGACGACGGCGGTACCGGTGGCGGCGAGCTGGGCGATCACCCGGTGGACGTGCCGGCTGCCGGCGGGGTCGAGGCCGTTGGCCGGTTCGTCGAGGACCAGCAGCCGCGGCCGGGTGAGGATCGCCGCCGCCAGGCCGAGCCGTTGCCGCATGCCGAGCGAGAACCCGCGGACCCGGTCGTCGGCGACGTCGCTGAGCCCCACCTGCGCCAGCGCCGGGCCGACGTTCTCGGCGCCCCGTCCGCGGAGCGAGGCGAGGGCGGCGAGGTTCTGCCGGGGCGTGAGCGCGGGATACAGCCCCGGCCCGTCGACGAAACCGGCGACGCCGTCCGGGGTGGCGAGCCGCCGACCGACGCGGGCACCGAGCAGGTCCAGCTGCCCGCGGTCGGCGACGGCGAGCCCGAGCAGCAGGCCCAGGAGGGTTGACTTGCCCGCTCCGTTCGGCCCGACCAGTCCGTGGACCTGGCCCTCCAGCACGTCGAGGTCGATCTGCTCCAGCGCGACCACGTCGCCGAAAGACTTGGTGATCCCGCGGGCTCGGACGGCCACGTCTGAACTCATCCGAACCTCCCCCGTTGCTGTGGATCTCTCACCCGGAACTTAGGTTCACGGGATGGCAACGGAGGGCAGGTCCGGGAAACGGCAGGCGAACGGCGGACGACTTCAGATAGTCGACCTAACCGTCCGGTGCGGCCCTGAGTCTGCCGCTGGACGTGGTGCGGCAGATTCCTGCTCGATCAGTGATCCGATCGGGCCCGGACGCGCGACAGTACGTGCGTGGAGACCTTCACGGACGGGCAGCTCCTCGGTCTGGTGGCCGAGGGCGACACGCTCGCCCTGCGCGAGCTGGTCGAACGGCACTCGGCGTGGCTTCGGCTTCGGCTGCGTCGTCGTACGGCCGATGAGGACCTGGTCGCGGAAGCCCTGCACGACACGTTCGTCGCGGTCTGGCGCAAGCCGCGCGCGTTCCGTGGCGATGGTGACCTCGGTGCCTGGTTGTGGGGCATCGCGATCCGGCAGCTGGCGTCCCGGTTGCGCAAGCGCGCCCAGCCCACTCCCGTCACGGCTCAGGTGATGTCGGCGCTGTCGCCGACGATGCGTAGCGCCGAGGACGAGCTGTTCCTCGCCGTCGAGCACGGCCCGGTCGGGGAGGCGCTCGGAGCACTGTCACCGGAGCTCCGGCAGGTCCTGCAGGCGACGGTGATCGACGGGCTCTCCACCAGGGAGGCCGCGCAGCTGCTCGGTATCCCCCAAGGCACGGTCAAGAGCCGCGCTCGCACCGCGAAGTCACGGCTACGTGAGCAGCTGATCTCGGTGGAGGGATGGTCATGAGCTGGCACGTGGCAAAGCACACCTGGGACGCCTACGCCGCCGGGCGACTCGATCCCGTGGCTGAAGCGAGCGTCGAGGCCCATGTCGCCGGCTGCGCGCAGTGCCGCGATGCCGCGAGGTCGACCGCGACGCCTGCGCAGACCATGGCGGTCTGGGACGCCGTCCGGACCTCGATCGCCGAACCCGTGCTCCCCGCGCCGCTCCGGCTGCTGCGCCGCCTGGGGACGCCGACCCACGACCTCGTGGTGGTCTCGGCGGCCAACTCCCTCGTCGTCCCCTGGGCGGCCTCGGTCGGCCTCGCCCTGGTGACGGCCTGCCTGGTCGGGCTCGCGGGACTGAGCCCGACCAATCAGGACGTGGCGTTCCTCGCGCTCGCTCCGCTGGTACCGGTGCTGGCCGTCGTGATGGCCTACGACGCCCTCGACCCGTTGCGCGAGGTCTCACTCGCCACGCCGTACAGCAAGCTGCGGCTCGCCCTGCTGCGCGCCACCGCCACGCTCGCCGTCGCGGCACCGGTGACGCTGGCTCTCGGCCTGGTCATCCCGGGCATGGAAGACCTCGCGTTCGTCTGGCTGCTGCCGGCGTTGGGCCTGACCACCGGCGTGCTCGCGCTGCTCACCTGGCTGCCGGCGCCCGCCGCCGGCGCGACCGTCGCGAGCACCTGGGTCGGCCTGGTCGTCGTGCTGAGGTTCGGCTGGGACGTCCTGGTGCTCACGTCCGCGCCGGCGCAGCTCGCCTGCATCGGACTCGCCGTGGTCTGGTGTGCCCTGTTGCACCTACGCACCTCCACCCTCCGGCTGCCGGGAGGCGAGCTGTGACGACGACAGCGGTGCTCGACGGAGTGTGGAAGGCGTTCGGCGGCAGCACCGCGGTCCGTCCGGTCTCGGTGGACCTGCGACCCGGAGTCGTCGGACTGCTCGGCCCCAACGGCGCCGGCAAGACCACGCTGCTCCGGCTGCTGTCCACCTCGCTGCCGCCCAGCGGCGGCCGGATCGTGGTGGCTGGGCTCGACGTCACCGAGTCCCACGCCAACCGGGTCGAGGCCCGCCGCCGGATCGGCTACTGCCCGCAGGAGGTGGTGTTCCCGCGCGGCATGACCGCGGCGTCGTTCCTGGACTACCTCGCGGTCCTCAAGGAGTGGCGGAACACCGAGGCCCGGAACCACGAGGTACGTCGGGTGCTGGACCTGGTGCACCTCGGCGACCGTGGCGCAATGAAGGTGTCGAAGCTGTCGGGCGGGCAGCGCCGCCGGCTGGCCGTCGCCCAGGCCCTGATCGGGGCGCCCGAGCTGCTCATCCTCGACGAGCCGACCACCGGGCTCGACCCGGAGCAGCGCGCGTCCCTCCGAGGCCTGCTCTCCGGCCTCGCCGGGACCGTCGTGATCTCGACGCACCAGACCGAGGACGTCTCGGCCCTGTGCGACCGGGTGCTCGTCATCGACGACGGAGCGATCCGTTTCGACGGCACGGTGCCCGAGCTCCTCGCCACGGCAGCCGGCCGTGTGCACCTCGGACCGACCGCCAGCAGCGGCGCGGTCCAGACCTGGAAGACCGGAACCGGGCTGGTCCGGTCCGTCGGGGGACAGCCCGCTCCCGACTCCTTCGTCGTCGACCCGTCGGTCGAGGACGCCTACCTGCTGCTCCGCTCCGAGGGGCGCACCAGACAAGGGGTCACCTGATGAGTTCCATGACGGCCACCGGATCGACCCTGGGCGTGCTCGCCCGGCAGGAGATCCGCCACTACCTGCAGCACAAGCTGTTCTGGATCGGCGCCGCGCTCGTGCTCGCGCTCAACGTGGTCCAGCTGTTCCACCTCGACCACGACCCCGGCTCCAGCGGGTCCTACATGATCGCTCCGGCCGCCCTGCTCGGCGTGCTCGGTCTGGTCGTGATGTTCGGTCTGACCCGTCGCTCGGACCGGGCCGCCGAGGCGGCCGGCGTCGTGGCCGTGCCCGAGCGCACCCGCACCCTCGCTCTCGCCGCGGCCACGGTCGTACCCTTCTCGGTCGCCCTGCTCTCGTTCGTCCTGGCGGTGATCACCTGGTACGTGCACCCGCCGGCCGCCTACGTGGTCCCGCCCGGGATCTCCAACGCCTTCGTCCACGCCGAGCAGTTCGGTGACGGCGTGGTCTGCGCCATCGGCGGACCGATCCTCGGTCTGCTGCTCGCGCGCTACCTGCCGCGCCGCGGCACCGCGCCCGTCGCGTCGGTGCTCCTGGTCATCGTGACCATCCTGATGCAGGGCGGCCTCGTCGGGGGCGAGCAGCCGTACCGCGTCCTCTGGTTCTGGACCTACTTCTTGACCCAGCGCACGGTAGGCGACGTGTGGCACATGGGGACCCTGCCCGGCAACCCGTTCCTCTGGGTGCTGTACCTCCTGACCCTCTGCGCGCTCGGCGTCGTGGTGGCCGTCCGGCACGATCCCGAGTCCGACCGGGCCGCGCTGACCAAGGTCGCGCTGGGGCTGATCGCCCTCGCGGTCGTGCTGGGTGTCCTCACGATGGTCCTCGGCTACACCGAGGGAGTCATCAGCCCCGGGGTCTGCGAGTTCTGCTGATGGTCTGCTACGCCGCCAGGGCGGTCCCGTGGGTACGGGTCGCGCTGGCTGCGGTCCTGGTCGTGCTGCTGATGGAGCTCGTGCGCTGGCGACCGTGGGTGCTCTGGCCCCTCGAAGGGACCGCGATCGGGGTGCTGGCCGGTGCGAGCGCATGGTGCTTCGACGAGTCCGCGGCCGTCGTCGTCGATGTGGCGCCACGCAGCCTTGCCTGGCGTACGTCGGCGCGGATGCCCGCCGTGCTCGGCCTGGTCCTGGTGTGGTGCGCGGTCGTGTCGCACGCCGGCGACCGCGCTCTGTTCGACCAGAGCGGGAACGTCCTTGTCCAGGGCCTGGTCGCGATCGCGGTCGGAGCCGGGTACGCCGGGTGGCGGCGCGCATGGGGGGAGCCGACGCCGGGTCTGGCCCTGGCCACGGCGGTGGTACCGCTCACCACCGCCTGGGCTCTGGTGCGGCCCTGGGAGACCCGGCTGCCCGTCTTCCCCTACGGCACCAGCTCGGCGGGGGACTGGTCGACGAGCACGGTGGGGTGGGTCGTGCTCGGCGGCCTCGCCCTGGTGGCACTGGCCGCCGCGCTTTCCGATGCCCCGTGGTGGTCGGTCCGGGGTTCACCAGGAGTGGCTCCCTACGGACGGTGAGGAGGCAGCGCCGGTCAGGGCTTGACGTCGAGCCAGCGCGCGAGCGGCGCCACCCGACGGAGCAGGAGCTGGTCGAGCAGCGCAAGCAAGACAAGAGAGGCGCCGAACAGCGGGAGGAACACCCCGAGCACGACCAGCCCCAGCACCAGCGCCGGCGTCGCAGCCAAGGGCAGCCGGCCACGGGGGGCGCCGAGGCGTCCCGCAGCCCGCGGCCGACGGCGCCACCACATGATCGGCCCGCTCAGGCAGAGGAACAGGATCCCTAGGCACATCCCCGCCGAGAGCACCATGTTCACCGGCCCGAGACGACGGCCCTCGTGCAGGGCGATGCCCTGGCTGACGACCTTCGCCACTCCGGCATAGTTGGCGTAGCCGTACGTGCCCACCACTGCGCCGGTGTAGCGGTCGACATGAATCGTCCGCTCCTGTCCGGGATCGTCGAACGCGTAGCCGATCACGGCGAAGGTGCCCTCGGGGGTATCAGGCATCAGCACCGTGTACGGGTGCCGCAGCTCCTCCCGATCGGCCACCACGGCCGCAGTGTCAAGGTTGGCCACGGTCCCCTGGTAGCCATCCACGTCGGAGGTCGGACGTTGGCTCTCACCGAGGCCCCACGGCACATCGGTGGCGTGGCTGTGCGGCAAGGACTCGTCCATTGTCGTCGTCGGCTCCGACGCCCCACCGTGGTCGTCAGCCCACAGCGAGCTCCCCTGACTGGTGGCGAGTTGCTGGACCCGTTCGCCCCAGAAGCCGGTCCACGGCAGCCCGCTGACCAGTAGGCCGAGCAGAGCGATGCCGGCGACCGCGCCGGCGACCGCGTGAGTCTGCCGGAGCCGGGCACTGGTCAGGGAGGACGTGCTCGTCCGACGCAGCGCATCAGCGTCGGCGCGGGCCTGCTGTGTGGCTCTGCGCCGAGAGCGCCAGCCGCGCACGAACAGGTAGTAGCCGGTGAGGGCCATCACGATCGCCCAGCACGCGGCCAGCTCGACGACCGCGTCGCCGATCTTCCCAGTCATCAGCTCCCCGTGTAGCCGCACCGCCGTCCCCGACAGCGTGGTGTCGGGGTTGAGCGAGCCGAGGACCTCGAGTCGGTAGGGGTCGACGAAGTAGTCGCGGCTCGACTCATCGGGCAGGGTGACGGTGAACCGGGTCGGTGACTCGGCGTCGCGGGGCTCGGTCATCGACGCGATGTAGGCGCCCGTCAAGCCGTCGGTGTCGAGGGACTGCTCGACGACCTCACGCTGGTCGTCGTAGGTGGCCGCGCCCACGCCGGGTCGCGGATCGACGTGCATGAGGTCGGGGTGCAGCGCAGGCTCGAGCTGGAACCGGAACAGATAGATCAGGCCGGTGACGGCCAGCAGGGCGAGGACCGGGACGACGAGAAAACTGGCGTAGAAGTGCCAGCGCCACATTCCGGCGAAGAGCTGCGTACGAGGCCTTCGGGCTCGACCCGAGTCCTGGACAGGCGGGGAGGGTGGATCGATGTGGCGGTCGGGCGCGCCAACGGTAGTAGTCATGGTGTGCTCCTGGGGACGACGAAACGGCGAAGAAGCGGCTCGACCACACATGGAGGGAGCCGCGGACGCCAAGAAAGGGGGGTCTCAGGATGGCAGCGGAGGACCGCGCGGCGACGCCGTCGCCATCGCCATCGCCACGTTGACCCGAGACGCCCGAGCCATGATCGGTACCAGCCGCGCACGGCGCCGGGTCGGGCGTGCCGAGACGATCCGGGTGAGCTCGGCGACCGTGCGCCACCACCAGGCTTCGCCCCGCGCCAGCAGCCACGCCGCCAAGACGGTGGCCAGCACGTGGGCGGCGATCATCAGCCAGCCGGTCGTCATCGCGTGCTCCTGCGCGCACGCCGGGAGCGCAGTCACCGACGTCAGTCCCGTTCCGCCCGCTCCGGGGTGGCTGACGTGCCCGTTCGGCATCGACCCGCCGGGCATGCACATCGCCGACGTCGAAGCAGCGGTGAAGAGCAGGTGCAGCCCGACCTGGTCGACGCCGAGCAGAGCGACCAGAAGCGGGAACCGGCATTGCCGCCCGCTGGCCGCGACCGAAACGGGGACCAGCCCGGCAACGGCGAGCAGGACCCCGAGCAACGGCAGCGCCCCGCCACCGAGCAGGTGCGCACCGCTGCCCAGCAGCAACGGCACAGCCGCGAGCAGGGCGACCCTGCCGAGCCGCCCGGCCCCTTGACCGGGCGTGCGCAGCAGCGTCTGACGCGCTGCCTCGCTAGTCACCACGAGGATCATCGTAGAGCCCCGTCGGAGTGGGGACCGTTTCTCCACGACCTTGTCGGCCCGACCTGGCGGCAGTCCCCCCGTGACGAGCTGGTCGACCATCAGCTGCTGACGCGGAGAACCCAGGTGGATTGGGGACCGGCGCGCGCGGCGAGGGCCAGAGGACGTGGCGGCGCGACTGGGGCGGTCCTGGGGAGGTGCCAGGCCGGCGAGACCCCGGGTCCGAAGACCCGCCGGCTCGTACCCTTGCCCGTGGCCCCGGGGAAAGCCCGCCGCCCGAGGCTGCTGTCGAAACGGTTACAGCGTCGACACCGGCTGCACGGTGGTTCAACGCCGCTCCGGGCTGGCTACGCTCTCGTCTGAGCTCTGCTTGGCGAAGTCTGCGGGTGTGAACTTGCCGGCGCGCAAGTTGGACTCGATCTGTTCCAGGCTTCGGCCCGTCAGCTCGGGCATCTTGCGCCACAAGACCACGAAGGCGATCACGTTGAACCCTGCGTACAGCCAGAAGGTCTGTCCGGTGCCGATCGCGTTGATGATGGTGAGCAGGGTCAGGGTGATGAGCAGGTTCGTGCCCCACAGCGAAGCCGACTGAGCCGCCGCACCGGCGGCCCGGGTCGCGAGCGGGTAGATCTCTGAGCCGGTCAGCCAGCCCATCAGCTGGATACCCCCCGCCGTGAAGGCCATGAAGGCGATGAGCGTGGCGATGATGTACGGCACCTGTGCCGGGCCGTCGTTTCCGGTGACGAAGAAGGTTCCGAGCACGATCAAAGCGAGTGCGGCGCCAGGAAGGGTGATCAGAGTCAGGCGCCGCCGCCCGACTCGGTCGATGATGGCTAGCCCGATCAGCTGGGTGACCAGGTAGGTGATCCCGAGCCCGACAGAGACGTCCAGCGCCGCAGACTTCGAGAAGCCATTGTCAGTGAGGATGGTGGGCGAGTAGTAGATGATCATCTCGATACCGGACAGCTGCGTGAAGATGGCCACCCCACAGCCGACGACCAGAGCGGGCCGCACCCACGCCTCGCGCAACCCCCGCCATCCACGCGTGCTTTGCTCCTCCTCGGCGGCGACTGCCTCGCGGATCTCGTCCAGCTCCGGCCCGACGTCGGAGCCGTGCGGCCGTACCCGCTCGAAGGCAGACCTCGCTCCCTCGACGTCGCCGGTCTTGGTGAGCCAACGCGGGCTCTCCGGCAGGCGCAACAACATCACCAACATCAGGGCGGCGGGTACAGAGGCCGCTCCGACGGCGATCCGCCAGTCGACCACTTCAGTAGCTCCGACGATCGTGGAGATGACGATGCCGACGCCGATGGCGATCTGGAAGAACAGCACCAGGCGACCGCGGTACTTGGTCGGGCTAAGCTCAGCCACGTAGATCGGAGCAGTCTGGGTGGCACCGCCGACGGCGAAACCGAGCACCAGGCGCCCTCCGATGAGCATCACCGCGTTCGGCGCCAGTGCTGCCCACAGCGCGCCGACGACGAAGACGGCGGCCACCAGCAGCAGCGTCTTACGCCGGCCGTGAGACTCCGACAGCCGACTGCACGTCAGCGCACCGATCACCGCTCCGAGCAGGATCGCCGCTGCGATCACCTGCTTCATGCTGTCGGCTAGGCCGAACTCGTCGGTGATCTGCAGCAACGCACCTGAGATGATGCCGGTGTCGTAGCCGTAGAGCAGGCCCGAGATCGCCGATACGAGAGCGACGACGACGATAGATCCCGTCAGACGGCTGCTCTGGTCCTTGTCCTGTGCAACTGATGATCCAGCCATGAGAGGCTCCCCACGTCAATGTGTGGCGCGCCCACTGCTGTGGGAACAACGGTGACTCTACCGACGTGTTGGTCGGCCGCCGACGTGGGCTCCTCGTTCGCGGCTCGCACCTCGGCGACGGGCCGGCGGGCGGCCACGCTGCGCTGGTTGCCCGCCGGACTTGCCTCGTCAGAAAGTGTCGGTAGGCGCTTGACACCACCATCCTAGGGAGTGGTGTCAGGTTTCACGCTTGCGTGGCGGGCGGCCCGGGGTCTGATGGTCGCGACAAGACCGCCCGCGGCGCAGAGAGCTGCGGCGACCATCCCCATGCCCGCCGGACCGAGGACCGGTTCAGACAGGCCGAACCCGGCGGATCCGCAGGCTTGTCCGGTTGCCAGGGCAATGAAGAGAACTGACGTTGCCGAGCCCGCCTGTGTTGGCCAAGCGTTGCGGGCCCAGAAGATGAGGACCCCAGAGAGCCCGATGTAGCCGGCGCCGAAGATCGCCATGCTGATGTAGGCCAGCGCGGCGCTTTCCTGGGCTGTGGACGCTGCGATCCCGGCGCTGGCCAGGGCGAGAGCAGCTGTACACACCCACCATGCAGGCCGTCGTCCGGTGCGGTTGACCAAGGTTCCGGTGAATGTGCCGAGAAGACCGCCCAGTCCGAGTGCGATCCACAACCAGCCGATCCGCTCGTGGTTCACCGAGCCGGACCCGGTCGCCAGGGCTGGGCCGAACGTCCAGATCAGCGCCGATCCGCTACCGGCGACCACCGCTGCGGCGGCGGGAACGACGAGTAACCGCTTGGCTGCCGGGCTCGAAGCCTTCCGGGTGTTGTCCTCGGTCCCTCGACGGGGTGCGGGCGAGGCGGCGCGGGTCCGAAACGGGGACAACGCGGCCACGGCCGTCCCAGCACACGCGAGAGCCATGAACGTCCATGCCGGACCGACCTGGCTTGTCGCGAAGCTCGACAAGCCCGCGCAGATGACTCCCACAGCCGTTCCGGTGTTGGCCACAGCCTGCGCCGTCGCCTTCCCCTCCTGGGTAGCGACGGCATCGATGACGGGAACCAAGGCAGCGGAAGCGAACGCTCCTCCCATGCCGCCGACCATGACCGCAACGACGAAGGGCGCCGGATGTACGGCGACCGCTATCCCCAGACACCCTGCGGCCGCGGTGACACCGGCAGCGATCAACCCGCTGCGAGGGTGCCGGTCGACCCAGCGTGCCGCCACGACGGCGGCCGCACAGTAGGCGGTGAACTGTGCGGCCGCTGCCCAGCCGAGGACCTCGGCCAGCTCTGGTCGTTGCGCAGCCAGGTACGGCGCGAAGAGGCCGACGCCGAAACGCGCCATCCCGTACGTGGTAGCGATCAGCAGCATGCCGGCCGCCGCGACACCAGCATCCGACGCCCGGTGTGCCTTCACAGGCGGATGGATGGCGAAGCCGTTAGGTGTAACGGTCGTTCTGTGCATAACGATCGTTATACAGTACAGACATGTCCCGTGCTGACGTCACCCATCACCGCGTCCTCGACGCGGCCGAGACGCTGTTCTTCCGGGAGGGCATCGCCATCACCGGCATGGACAAGGTCGCAGGTACAGCTGACGTGGCGATCGCGACGCTGTACAAGCACTTCGGCTCCAAGGACAACCTGTTACGGGAGGTCCTCGCTCGACGGCTTGATGCGTGGGTGTCGCACTGGGATGCCGCCATCGCTGCCGCTGGCTCGTCTGAGAGACGTCTGCTGGCCATCTTCGACGCTGTGGAGAGCTTCCGGGCCGCGAGTGGTTCGACCCAGTGGTGCTGCTTCTTGGCCACCGCCTCCGAACGTGCGGTGCCTGAGGCTGGGACGAGTGATCCAGTGTTCGAGGTGGTCGGTCAAGACAGCCGGTTGGTGAACGAGAGACTGGCGGAGCTGGTCGATGAGCTCGGCTGCCCCCATCCCTCCGCGCTAGTTGCGACCATCCTTGTGCTCTACAACGGCGTGCTCAGCAGCCTGCTTCGCGGCACGCCTACCGACCCGGTCACCCACGCTCGCAGAGCCGCCCAGCTGTTGATCCGATCCGCTGCCGATCTGGCTTCGACCGTCTCCTCTGACCGTTGATCCGCCTCAGCGGCCAGCCTGGCTGGCGGGGTGGGCCCAGACCAAGCCGGACGACAAACTACTCCTTCTCGAGGGCGAGCTTGTATCCGTACGCACCGCTCTTGTTGCCGACCTTCGGGACCGCTTGAATCTGAGCCGTCCCGATCCACCCGGAACGCTCAGAAGCAGGAAGAAATCAAGGGACGAAGCGATAGCCGACACCGACCTCGGTCAGGAAGTGACGCGGTCGGGCGGGTTCGTCCTCCAGCTTGCGTCGGAGGTTAGCGAGGTAGACGCGCAGATAGTTGCTCTGGTGGCGGTAGCTGGGTCCCCAGACTTCGTGTAAGAGGTCGCGCTGACGGATGAGCCGGCCTGGATGACGAGTAAGGACTTCGAGTAGTCGCCACTCGGTCGGGGTGAGGTGAACGGGATGGCCGGCGCGAAGTGCGATCCGGTTCGTCAGGTCGATCCGTAGGTCACCAGTGTCGAGCGTCTGGGCAGAGCCGCCTTCTTGGGCGAGCTCATGACGGAGCGTGGCGCGGATGCGTGCGAGAAGCTCGTCCATGCCGAAGGGCTTGGTCACGTAGTCGTCGGCGCCAAGGTCGAGGGCCTCCACCTTGTCCTCGGACGCCGTACGGGCGGACAGGACGACAACGGGACCGGCCAGGTCTAGTCCCGTACGGAGCTCAACGAGAACGCTGAGGCCATCAAGGTCGTCGGCACCGTCGAGGTCGAGGTCAAGCAGGACGAGGCTCGGCCTCTGCCTGGCCGCGATCTCGAGGGCGTGACGCCCACTGGACGCGGTCTCCACCTGGTAGCCGTTGCGGTGAAGACTGGAGGCCAGGGTACGGAGGAGGGCGTGGTCATCGTCCACCACGAGGATGAGCCTGCAGGGGTGACCCGTCTGACCGCTGCTCAACGCTCAGGCCCGGGCAGCGAGAGCAGTGGTGAGCTCGACGACGTCGACGCGAGGTTCGCCGAGCGCCCTTGCTGTGGTGTCGTCACGGCCCCTGATGGTCTCTTGACGAACTCTCACCGGCGGGCCCTCGGATAGCGCGGGGTCCAGAGTTCAGCCCGATCTGGGGACGCGACCTCGGCTGGCCCGGCGGCTGGTGCAGTAGGTTGATGCTCGCGCTGACGACGATTTCGTCGAGCTCCAGGTTGAACCGCCGGTGGATCCTGGCGACCTGGCCTGCCAGCTGCCGTACGACCCACTCGTAGTGGCTCGTCGACACGGCAGAAAGGGAGTCCAAGCGGCAATGCAGACCGATCAGGCGGAGCCTCGGTTCGGAAAGAATGCGTCCAGCCGTGTACTCCGCAGACCCGTCCAGGATCGACGACAGGTAGCGCGCCGGGCTCTTTCCGGCCGTGCTCCCGAGGGAAGAGGCAGCGCCGAGCCCGGTGCTGATACTCAACAGGACTGGTTGTCGTAGACCGGCGGGTACCCAGCTGGACAACCGGTGCAGCTCGAGCGCCCGATCGAGGACGACACGAGCCGCCCCCAGCGAGACGGCCAGGTGGGTCAGTGCCGGATGGTCCGGGTCGTAGCTGACCATGAGACGCTCCGAAGGCATTCCCCGTGCGAGTGCCGTGCTGAGGTCCTCCATTGACTGGACGTGCAGGCTGGCGCTCTCGTCCCCGAGCCAGGCCGAGGGTTCGACCGCCGGCGGGGCTTGAGGACCGTGAGCCACGGGCTGGTCGATCGGCGGCCGCACAGATTCTTGGGACCCGTCCACGAGGCCAGTCTCGTGGAGGAACACTCTCCTCGCCTGGGTCCGGGTCAAGGTGCTGGTCGGCGGCCCGAGAGCGGTCTCGTCCAGGCAGCGCTCCCAGTTCACAGGAGGCAGCACCGAGGTAGACGCGAGTTGCCGGTCACGCCGCCACGTGGTCGTGGTCGAACCTCCGGGGGCGCCGGTGAGCGGCCTGGGCTGACTGCGCTCCTCGATTGCGGAGGTCGCGCTGTGGAACCGTGAGCGTCGGGTTGACCGTGATGAGGGAGATCCCCAACGGTGCAATCAGCTCTCGTAACCGTGACTCGCTCAGGGTCGTGCTGGCCTGCCCGTCGCCAAGGACCTCGGCGAGCAGTGCCTCGCTGGTGAAGGCGACTGCTGTGCGCTCACCGGACGGAGTGCGAAAGATCCTGAGAACCGCCCAGTCGTCGTGGGACTGGACCGGCACACGCCATCGGACGGGAAGCGCGGCTTGGTGATGGTGGGGGGGCACATGGCCTCCGACGTAGCTCATACCTCAAGGCTGCGGCGGGCCGCGAGAGGTGTGTACTTTACACATACAGAATTAACGGCTTCTGACACCGAATTAGCGCTGACCGCGGATAGGCCCATCCGCGGTCAACGGTTCGCGTGTCCTCGCCAGGAACGACGTCCGGTGGCCGTCTCGAAAGCGGGCCGGACGTCAACGGTGTCATACACCAGGTGCAGGCTCGTGATGAGTCCGTCGTGGTCCAGCCGGGCGACGTCGACGACGTCGAACGGCGCCGCCTCTCCAGAGGGCAGACGCCAGTCGAAGTGGAAGAAGAAGCTGATCGTCGTGGCTCCAGCGCTGTCGAGGCCTTGCATCGTGGCCAGGAGCTCGAGGCGGGCCTCGCTCGTGTCCGAGAACAGCTGAGGGTAGAAGACTGCCGGCGAGCTTGGACCGTAGAGCGGCGAGTGGATCACCGCGTCCTCAGTGAAGAGGCCGACGGCCAAGGCGGCGTCCGCGGTCGAGAGCGCTCGGAGGTAGGTGGCAACCAGGTTGTCGGAGTTCATCCAAGCCATTCAACCGCGCCGAGGCGGCCCTGTCTGCTGGCCTGGGGAGCTTTGCCTTCTCTCGCCGTCCGAGTCTCGACGCGCTCAGGAGTCGAAGGTCGACCAGCCCACCGAGATCATCGCCGCGGGCGGGATGCCGACGTCAAGCCGCGACCATCGAGACGACGACAGTTGGTTCTCGTCCTGACCTCGGCCGCGACACCGACTCCTCTGCCCGTGCTCAACCGAGTCATCGGGGATGACCTGCGCCGGCGATCGTCACCCAGCAGGCCGCGATGACCCTCGGCACCCCGCTCGGTCACACCGGCGACGATGCTGGTCAGCTGATGGGACCGTCTGACCACACAGGTGCAGAGCCATGCTCAGATCACGAACCACTTGGTGGCGCGCTCAAGCTCGTTGCCTGGGCTGACGCCGGTCCTGCGGTGACACTCGGCGCTGCGCTGTCCGGCGATCGCACTGGAGTGGCACCGAAGGCCCGGCGGTACTGGCCCGGAGGCGAGCCGACAGCCTTGCGGAACGCTGTACGGAAATGGACGGTGGAGCTGAACCCGCTCCGAGTGGCGATCTGGTCGATCGAGTGGCTCGTGGTCTCCAGGAGGCTGCGCGCCCGACGCATCCGCGCGGCCTGGAGCCAGTTGGCCGGCGTCGTCCCGGTTTGCTGGCGGAACCGTCGCGCCAGCGTGCGTACGCTCAGGTGGGCGTGTTCGGCGATAGCGGTCACGGGCAGCGGTCGGTCGAGCTGGGTCTGCATCCATTCCAGTACGGGAGCGAGGGAGACCTCGTCGGTCGGCAACGGTTGGTCCGGGATGTACTGAGCCTGGCCACCTTCGCGCATCAGCGGCATCACTGCCAGCCGGGCTGTATCCGCTGCGACCGCCGCCCCGTTGTCGGAGCTCACCATGTGCAGGCACAGGTCAAGTCCGGCTGCGGCTCCGGCGGAGGTGAGGATGTCACCGTCGTCGATGAAGAGCACCGCGGGGTCGACCTTGACTTGGGGAAAACGGCGAGCCAGCTCGTCAGCGATGACCCAGTGGGTGGTGGCTCGACGCCCGTCGAGCAGGCCCGCCTGTGCCAGCGCGACGGCACCCACACAGATCGATGCGATCCGGGCGCCGCGTGCGGCGGCCGCCCGCAGTGCCGCCGAGGTGGCGACGGGTAGGTCGGCGAAGGCATCGAGTCGGCCAGGCATGATGACCGTGTCCGCGTCGCGTAGGGCTTCCAGGCCGTGGTGGGCGCGGATCCGGAACGGCCCAGCGGAGACCTCGGGGCTAGCAGCGCAGACCAGCGTCTCGTAGACAGGCAGCCCATCTCGTCCGCGGGCGCGCCCAAAGACCTCGAGCGGAGTCGAGAGGTCGAAGGCGATGACGTTGTCGAGGGCGACGATGACCACGCTGTGCATCTGGCCTCCTCTGTGCTGCGCCGAGCCGGGCCGAGCGGATGGCCGAAATTACATCAGTAACGGCATTTGAGCCACTAGGGGACGTTCCTCCGGTCTCGTACCGTCTCATCATGGCTGTGACTCTTCTCCCGCGTGAGCCGTTGGCCGCGCAGATCGTGCTGTTCGACGGCTTCGACCCCATGGACGTCGTGGCTCCATTCGAAGTGCTGTCGGCTGGTGGCGATCTGGCTCAGGGCGCGCTGTCGGTCCGGCTGGTCTCGGCTGAGGGGCCCCGCCGGGTGGTGTCGGGGACCGGCGGCCTGACGCTGGAAGCGACGGCGTGGCTCGACCCCACACTGGCCGGTTTCGTCGTGCTGCCAGGAGCGTCGGGGCCGCTCGAAGGTGACCCCGACGTGGTGGACACCATCCCGGTGCTCCTGGCCCGCATCGGCTCGACCGGATTGCCCGCACAGATTCAGGAGGCGCTGGCCGCCGAACAGGTCACGGTGGCGACGGTTTGCGGCGGATCGTTGGCGCTGGCCATGGCCGGGCTGCTGGAGGGGCGGACCGCTGTCACCCACCCCGAGGGCATGGCGATGCTGGAAGCGCTCGGGGTGAGGGTCGTCGAGGCGCGGGTCGTCGACGACGGCGATCTCGTCAGCTCAGGAGGGGTGACGTCAGGTCTCGACCTCGCCCTTCATCTGCTTGAGCGGGCGTTCGGGCCCGAGGTGCCGCTCGCGGTCGAGCGGCTCTTCGCCTACGAGCGTCGCGGGATCGTCTGGCGGACCGGCGGGCTTGCTGCGGTGGCGGTCTAGGTGACGCCGGCGGGTACGTGGCAGCTGGTGATCCGGACCCCGGTCGGGTCGATCCCGGTGGAGCTGATCGTGACCGACGCAGGCGGCGCCCTGACCGGCCTCGCTCGTAGCGACGGTCAGGAGAGCGTGATTCCGGAGATCGTTCAGGCGCACGACTCGGCTGGCCAGCACGTGACCTGGACCCAGAAGGTGACGAAGCCGCTCCGGCTGACCCTGAGCTTTGACGTCCTGCTGGTCGGCGACACGCTGGAGGGCACCGCTCGCGCCGGCCGACTTCCAGCCTCCCAGGTAACGGGAACCCGATCGTGAGTGACCCGGCGGGCGATAGGTTGGCCAGCTCAACCTGACGTCTGGATCACCCGCGGTCAGATCAGGGCCGTGGTCACCTCGCGGATCCGTTGGCGCAGCCAGGAGTGAGCGGGGTCGTTGTCGTGGCGTTGATGCCACGCGAGAACGACTCGGACGGGCTCCAGGTCGAGCGGCAGAGGGACGTGGCGGACGTTCGCCCGCGTCGTCGCTGTTCGACAGACGAGCTCGGGAACAGCCGCGATCGCGTCCGAACCACAGACGATGCTCATGGCCACTGCTGACGTCGGCGCTGACGCGATGACCCGCCGCCGCAGACCGTGCTCGGCGAGAGCGATGTCGATCGGGTCGGACAGCCGACCGCGGCGTGAGACCAGCACGTGGTCGGCGGCGGCGTAATGGGCCAGGTCCAGCTCGTCGGCCGCACCGGGGTGACCGGCTCGGAACACGACCACCAGCGGGCCCGCCCCGAGGTTTTCGTACCTGGTGTCGGTTTGGTCTGGCGGCGTCGAGCCGAGAGTGACGTCGACACGTCCTCGCCGCAGGTCGCTGGTGTCCGCGGCTGGCTCGGCGAGGAAGCGCAGCGTGACGCCCGGGGCGGCTGCTCGCACCGCCGTGACGAGCGAAGGGGCCAGCGCGGTGGTGAGTGCGTCGTGGCCCTGCAGGGTGAAGGTGCGCTCGAGGGTGGCGAGGTCCAGGTCCTGACGTGGCTTCAGCACGCTGTGCGCCTGCTGCACGAGGTGATGCACCTGGTCGCGGACCGCGGCGGCGTACGGGGTCGGGGCCATGGTCCGACCGGTCCGCACCAAGATCTCGTCCTCGGTGACGGCGCGGAGACGCCCGAGGGTGCGGCTCATGGCGGGGCTGGAGAGGCGCAAGCGGTCGGCGGCGGCTTGGACGCTCTCTTCCTCGAGCAGGACGTCGAGTGCGGTCAGCAGGTTCAGATCCAGATGCATACAAGTAAACCTACAAGTGCGAAGGATGCATTTGTAGTCATGTCAGGGTGTGCCTACCGTCAATGGCACGGCACCTGCCGCTCCTGCAACGAGAAAGAACTACCACCATGACCCTGAGTCCAGCCGATTCGGCATCTTCTGTCCGGCAAACCTTCCCGCCCGACGACAGCCAGATCTTGGCCGCCAGTGTGGATGCGGTGCGCGCCGCCGGGGGGCTCCTGCTCGGCCGGTTCCCGCCCCTGCCGCTACCGGCGACGCCCGAGCAGGTGGTCGCGGCTCTCCGAGCCAACGACGCGGCCTCGCTGGACGTCCTGCGTGGCCTGCTGGAGGCGGCATGTCCCACGGCGGGCTGGGTCGAGGACGAGCTGGCTGATGGAGTCCTGCCCGACGGTGACTGGTGGGTGGTGGACCCGGTCGAGGGCAACATCAACCACATCCACGGGCTGCGCGACTGGGCGGTCACCGCGACCCTTGTCCGAGACAATGTCGCCGTACTCACGGCCGTACACCTGCCCCTGACCGGTACCACCTACACCGCACTGCGTGGCGGCGGCGCGTTCCAGGACGGTCGCCGTCTGCAGACCTCGTCCAAGACCGACCTGCGAGCCGCGCTGGTGGGAACGGGGCAGGCCAGTCCGCGAGAGACCACGACGACGTTCTCCTCCATCGGCCGTTCGGTGGCCGCGATGCTGGACGCGGCTCTGGTCGTCCGGGTCTCCGTTCCGGCCACGCTCCAGCTCATTGAGCTGGCCGCCGGCAGGATGGACGTCTTCTGGCAGCACAGTGCGGTCCGGTCCGGGCTGCTTGCGGGGGCTCTGCTCGTCGCCGAGGCGGGCGGCACCGTCAGCGCGATCGACGGCCAGCCCTGGACGCTGGCCAGCGCCGACTTCCTCGCCGGCACTCCCGCTCTGCACGCGTCGGCCGCCGCGGTGCTCGCTCCGTTCGCGACCTCACCCCGAGACCTGCAGCCGGCGACCGCAGCCGGCGGCGCGCCCGGGAGCACCTCGTGAACATCGTCGTCCTCGGCGCCACCGGCGCGACCGGTCGCTTGCTCATCCGCCGGGCATTCGACCGAGGGCACGCCGTGACCGCGGTCGCCCGTAACCCCGACCGCCTCGAGCTGACCCGCTCCGCCCGTCTCGAGATCGTCGTCGGAGACGTGATGGAGCCCGCGTCGATCGCGCCAGCCCTTCAGCGTGCCGACGTCGTGCTCTCGGCCCTGGGTGTCACGAAGGGCAGTCCGCCTGATCTCCTCACCCGGGCGGCGCGAGTCGTGGCAACGGACTCGCCGACACGGATCATCTGGCTCAGCGCCTTCGGTACCGGAGGGTCGACTGTGGTCGCTGGTCCTCTCACGCGGTTGGTTCTCCGGCTCGCGCTCGCGCGCGAGCGGCAAGACAAGGCCGATGCCGACAGCATCGTCGCGGCTGCCGGGGGCGTACTTGTGCACGCCGGCCCGCTCACCAACGGCCCCCTTGCTTCGCACTGGCACGCCGTGCCGCTGACCGAGGTGTCGAGGCTGTGGATGCCTCGACCCATCAGTCGAGCGACTGTTGCCGCCGTCATGCTCGACGAAGCTGAGCGCGGGGATCACCGCGGCCAGATCGTCCTCCCGCTCGCCGGACCTGACACCACATCCCACTAGGGGCAACGGTCACCCTCCTAGGCGTCTGTCGCCCCTAGTTCTTGGGCTTGGCGGCGCTAGCGGCAGATCAGTAGACACACGGGCAGCAAGGTGAGGTTTCGATGCAGGCGGTCGGGTCAGATTTCCTGGCACCAGGTTGCCTCAGAGTGCCGTCGACGGCCATGTTGGGTGTCTGCGGAGGATCGGCTCGGCAGGGGCGGGTAAGTTGCCGTGCAACCGACGGTTGGTCAGCTGGTGTCGTGGAGGTGAAGTCTTCAGGAACTCGGAAAGCGAAGGGGCGCGGTGAACATGGTGTCGGTCATCCTCCGCTCCGCTTGGCTGGTCGTCGGAAGCAGGTCAGCGGCGAGCCACCGACGGGTTCTCCCCACCGAGCGGCCCGGTTCACAGTCGTGACGCAGCTCTCTCGACGGCCAGCGACGACGCGTAAAGGTGAGGATCGCCGGGCGTCCATCCTGATTGCCGCCGGAAGACTTTTCGCCGAGCAGGGCTACCGTGGGTCATCTCTCGACTCGGTGGCGTCGGCGGTGGGACTCACGCGAGCTGGGCTGCTGCATTACTTCCCGTCGAAAGAGACGCTGCTGGTTGCTCTCCTCGAGGATCGGTACCACGATGACGGCCGGAGATTTGCTGGTGGCCTGGCCGAGGAGCGGCTGCCGTTGCTCCCTACCCTGCAGCGCCTGATCGAGCACAACCAGGGCTCCAAGGAGGCCGTGAAACTGTTCACCGTGCTGGTGGCTGAGAGCGTGTTCGTGGGTCACCCTGGACATGACTACTTCGCGCACCGCTATCAGAAGATCCGGAGCCGGCTCGAGGACGTGCTGAGGACCGAACAGTCGGCTGGCACCGTCCGAGACGATGTCGATCTCTCCGTGTTGGTGCCCGTCATCGTCGCTGTGATGGACGGCTTGCAAACCCAGTGGTTGTTCGATGACGAGGTTGACATGCTGAGCAGCTTCCAGCTTTTCTCCCAGCTCGTCTCAACGGCGCTGGTACCGACGTCATCAACGACACGGGCGAAACCACCAGGTGGCCGCGCCGCACACGAATCGTGACGGCACGATAAGCCGTGCTTCCGGCCCGACCCAAGACGATCCCGCTGTCAGTCGCTGAGCGCGCACGACTGACCACCGGTGCAGATCTGTGGACGACCCACGCCGAACCCCGGCTCGGCCTCCCCTCCTTGCGGATGTCAGACGGCCCCAACGGCGTTCGAGGCAGCCGGTTCGACGAGCGGGTGAGCGCGTGGTGCACTCCGTGCGGTACCGCGCTCGCGGCGACGTGGGACGTCGATCTCGTCCGTCGCGTGGGTGGTCTGCTCGGCGACGAAGCGCGCCGAATGGGCGTCGATGTACTGCTCGGTCCGACCGTGAACCTGCACCGGAGTCCGTTGGGTGGTCGAGGTTTCGAGTGCTACTCCGAGGATCCCCTGTTGTCCGGCTGGATGGCCGCGGCGTGGATCACCGGCGTGCAGAGCAGAGGAGTTGCAGCCTCACCCAAGCACCTGGTCGGCAACGACTCCGAGACGAACCGGACGACGATCAACTGCGTCATCGACGAGCGCGCCATGCGAGAGCTGTACCTGCTGCCGTTCGAGTACGCGGTCCGGGCCGGCGCCTGGACGCTGATGGTCGCCTACAACCGGGTGAACGGCACCCACGCTACGGAGCATCGGTCCCTGGTCACCGAGCTGTTGAAGCAGGAGTGGACGTGGGACGGTCTGGCGGTCTCGGACTGGGGCGCTGCCCACGATACGGTCGGCTGTGCCTTGGCCGGCCTGGATCTGGAGATGCCGGTCGGGAAGGTGTTCGGTGCGGCCTTGGGGCGGGCGGTGATAGAGGGGGCCGTGCCCGAGTCAGTCCTCGACGACAAGATCGACCGGTTGCGCAGGCTCGCCAGCCGCGTACGGGCACCGGGTCGGTCGGTGGGGTCTCAGCCACCGTCGGCTGACTTCGGCACCGGATCGGCGGACCAGCGGCGACTGCTGATCGAGTCCGCGGCGGCCGCCTTCGTCTTGCTGAAGAACGAAGCAAACCTCCTGCCGTTGGCGCTCGACAGCGGGCGGCTAGCGGTTGTCGGTCCGAACGCTGCTGATCCGTGCTACCAGGGCGGTGGCAGCGCCTGGGTCAACACCGGGGAAATCGTCAGCCCCCTCTCCGTGCTCGTCGAGCGCTACGGGGGTGCGGGTCGGGTCGTGCACGAGCGTGGCTGCACGCCGCGAAGCTCGTTCCGTCCACTCACGCTGGCCGAGGTGCAGTCCACTGGGGCAGAACCAAGCGAAGGCCTGACCGTCGACTATCTCTCCGGGCACGGCGCAGCCGCTGCTGTCGCCAGCGAGGTTCGACGCAGCAGCTTCCTGAGCTGGTTCGACGGCCTTCCCGCCCTGCCGGCCGGCGTCGAAGGGGAGGTGAGGATGTCGGCGTGGTGGACGCCGCAGCGGTCGGGGGACTACGAGATGGCAGTGCGGGGGAGTGGCGCGACCACGCTGCTGGTCGACGGCGTCGAGATCGCCTCGCTGACCGCGCAGGCGGAGGAAGCCGACGTCTATGGCGCCCTCTTCAGCGAGGATCGCGGGCAGGGAACCGTTCGTCTGACCGCTCACCAGACCGTGCTGCTGGAAGCGCGAATGCGTCACGTCCCGATCGGCATTCCTGTTCTCGAGGTGGGTCACCGCCCGCCGCAGCCGGCCGACCTGCTCGAGCGAGCCGTCCGGGCGGCCGAGGGCGCCTCATCGGTGGTGCTGATGGTGGGAACGAGCGAGGACGTGGAGGCGGAGAGCCTTGACCGCACCACGACCACCCTTCCCGGCGAGCAGGACGCCCTCGTGGAGGCCGTCCTCGAGGCGAACCCCCGGACGGTGGTCGTCGTGAACGCGGGCTCGGCCGTGGCGATGCCGTGGATCGCGAAAGCCTCGACCGTGCTCTACGCGTGGTTCGCTGGGCACGGTTTCGCTGATGCCCTCGGCGACGTCCTCTCCGGGGTCCTCGAGCCTGGTGGCCGCCTGCCTATCACGCTGGCGGCCTCGCCCGACCAGTACTCCGCGTACGGCACCAGGCCCGACCCGGACCGGCAGCTCGTCTACGCCGAGTCCGTCTTTGTCGGCTACCGCCATCTTGACCGGCACCAGCTGGAGCCTGCGTTCCCGTTCGGGCACGGACTGGGTTACACCGACTTCTCCTATGACTCGGTGCAGGCGAGCGGAGCGGTGCGCAGCGAGAGCGACACGGCGATGGTCAAGGTTGTCCTCAGCAACGTCGGACGTCGGGCCGGCAAAGAGGTCGTGCAGCTTTACGTCAGTCCCGTCGAGGGTGCCGTCGATCGTCCGCCGCTCGAGCTGAAGGCGTTCGCCGCCGTCGAGCTGGCCGCCGGTGAGAGTCGAGCGGTGACCTTTCGGCTTGACTCCCGCGCCTTTGCCCACTGGGACCCGGTGGAGCACCGCTGGCACGTGTCGGCCGGCTCATTCGGCGTTCACGTCGGCCGATCTTCCCGCGACCTGCGTTGCTCCACGACGGTCGAGGCCGGTGAGCACCTGCTCTAGCAGGACTGCGATCGCCTCAGGGGCTGCTCGCCCAGGAAGGCACCCAGCGTGGGTGTCTGCCGTACGGGCAGTCAAGAGCAGACCCGGCGGTGAAGGTCGGTCCAGTGGTCGGTCACCTTGTCTATGCCGGTCTCCCTCAGGGGATCCGGTCCACGTCTCGCCCCCTCCTCGCTGACCCAGGCTCGGCGACCCGAGGCAGGGCAGCCGGCACGACGACTACGGCAGCGCGGGCCGCGCCGGTCCCGCCCAGTCCTCAGGGCTCCGAGACCGGAAGCCGGCCGTCTGGACCCGTGGTCACCACGGGCAGCTCGGCCACCCGGATGCGGGCGTTGCCGTACGGCACCAGGTCGATCTCCATCGCCCCGCTCGGCTCGGACACCGGGCCCAGGGTCGGAGTGCCCGCGTTGCCGCCGTCCGGCCGCCAGGAGGGCACCCGCAGGCTGCGCACCCGTACCCGTACCGCAGGATGGCGGGGCTCGAACGGGACATCGCTCGGGGTGGAGCGCTGCACCGTCCAGTCCGCCGGGTCGTCGGGGATCACCAGTGCGTGGTTCCAGCTGCCGCGCGCCGCCACCGTCCACTCCCCGATGCCCGGAGCACCAGACACCTCCTGCCAGTTCTCGCCGGGGGAGTAGACGAGCTGCAGCGGGCCGAGTCGGACGCCGACGGCCTGACGCTCCCGTCGGACGATTCGCGGCACGGTGGGCAGCCGCAGGTCCACCACGTCGCCGAACCGCCAGACACGGCGGATCCGAACGTAACCCTCAACGACGTCGGCGTCCCGCGGCTCGCCGTTCAGCCACAGCTCCGGCCGGGTGCACCAGGCCGGCACCCGCAGCGACACCGTCGCCTCGACCGCCGCGTCCGGCTCCACGGTGACGCGAACCGTCTCCTCGAACGGGTAGGCGGTGTCGACCGTCACCGACGTGGGCGTGCCGCCGAGGGTGCTGCGGACCACGGCCGGACCGTAAGCCACCGCGACGAGGCCGCCGTCGACGTCGTGCATCCACAAGGAGTCGACGAACTTCGGCCACCCCTGGTGCAGGTTGGCGGTGCAGCAACCGAAATTCGGCTCAAGACCGAAGATGTTGGCGTCGTCACCGGAGAACGACCAGGGTCGGCGGTCCACCGACACCCGCACCTGGTTCGCCTGCTGCAGGTACTGGTGACCCCGCATCTCCGGATCGGAGGAGGCGGGCAGCAGGTTGAACGCGAGCGACTCGAGGTCGTCACCCCAGCGCGCGTCACCGAAGATCTCGGCCAGCGTCTCCAGGGTAAACATCAGCTCGACCACCTGGCACGTCTCGATGCCGGCGACCGCCTCCCGTCCGCCCAGCCATTCGTCCCCTGAGAACCAGCCGTGCACCTGCCCGTGCCAGCGATCGAGCTCGCCGAACGCCCGTTCGGTCCGGTATCTCCGGTCGAGCTCACCGTCGCTCAGGAACCGCACCGCGTCGCTCTTCAGCCCCATCGCGACGTTCGGACCGTGTGTGTGGTGGTCGAACCGGGTCGCCGTACCCCGGATCAGGTCCTCGGTCAGGTAACGGCCCCAGTCGAGCGTCTGGCCGTCGAGCAGCCGCGCGAGGTCGAGCAGCCAGGGATCCCCCGTGCGTCGATGCAGCCAGTGCACCGACAGGGTGTTGTCTGCGCCCCGAGCCCAGCCCCAGGACCGTAGCGGTCGGCCCGGCAGGTGATCGAGCTGATAGCGGAAGTACCGCGCGAGGAACGGCTCCACCCGTCCGTCGCCGGTGGCCTCGGCGTGCTGGGTGAGGACCTTGGCGGCGACCATCCGCGGCCACCAGTCGTCGTTCGTGTCGGGGCCGAACCAGCCGTCCGTGCGCTGGGAGCCCAGGACCGCCTCGACCCAGACCGCCGCCTTGGCCTGCAGTCCTGCGTCACCGAGCAGGTGCGCGAGCGGGACCAACCCGTCGAGGTAGTACGGACCGCGCTCCCAGTTCTCGCCGTCCCCGCCCAGCCAGGCGCTGTCCGGCCCGACGTCGGCCCACACCTGCTCAAGCCGGCCCGTGATGTTGCGCGCCTGCAGCTCCAGCTGCGACCGTAGCCAGCCGGCCGGCCGAATCGCCCCGAGCCCAAGGCGCCGGAGCGCTGCTCTGGACGATCCAGCCGGGGGCTCGGCAGGTTGACCTACCGGGGGCGGCGTCGTCTCGCCTACGGCGGCGGTGGTGGAGGTCGTGGTGTTCATCCGCGTAAGGCTCCGTTGATCAGGCCGGACACGTAGTAGCGCTGCAGGAGCACATACACGAGCAGGACGGGCAGGATCGCGATGACGACCCCGGCTTGCAGGGCGCCGAAGTCGACGACGCCGAAAGAATTCGACCGCACGGACACGAGCAGCAGGGGCAAGGTGAACTGCGACCCGTCGTTCAGAAAGATCAGGGGCGCGAGGTACTCGTTCCACGAGGCGATGAAGGTGAAGAGCCCGACCGTCACCATCCCCGGGACGATCAGCGGCAGGGCGATGTACCGCAGGGTCTTGAGGGTGCTCGCGCCGTCCACCCAGCCCGCCTCCTCCAGCTCCCGCGGAATCGACTCGAAGCTGTTGCGCATCAAGAACACCCCGAACGGCAGCTGGAACATCACCAGCACCAGGGCCAGCCCGAAGACCGAGTTCGTGAGCCCCAGGTTGCCCATCACGATGTAGAGCGGGATCAGGATGCTCGCGTACGGCACCATCAAGATCACCAACGTCGTCCCGAAGAGCAGCCGCTTGCCGGCGAAGGTGTACCGGGCGAACCCGTAGCCCGCGAGCACGCTGATCACCACCGTGATCACGACCGTCAGCAGGGACAGCACGATGCTGTTCACGAGGTAGACGCCGATCCCCTCGCCGTACTGGGCGAGCTTGGCGTAGCTCGCCAGCGAGAACGACTGCGGGAACCATGTCGGCGGCTGCTGGTTGGCCTCGGCCGGCGACTTGATCGAGTTCAGCAGCGTCCACAGCAGCGGCATCAAGAAGATCAGCGCGATGACCCCGCTGACGAGGTGGAAGCTCCCGGTCGCGGCGGCGCTGCGCGCTCGGACCGCTGCCGGCCGTACCCGGGCCATCAGTCCTCCCTCGTGCGCAGCAGGAGCAGCTGCGCCCCGTTGACCAGGACGAGCGCGACGAGCAGCACGACCGACAGGGCCGCAGCCGAGCCGAGCCGGTACTGCTGGAACGCCGCCTTGAAGACCGCGAACACCAAGGTGACGGTCGAGTTGTCCGGCCCGCCCTGGGTGAGCACCTGGAACTGGTCGAAGGCCAGCAGCGAGCCGGTGATCGAGAGGATCAGCAGCAGCGCGAGGGTCGGCCTGAGGAACGGCAGGGTGATGAACCGCAGGCGCTGCACCACCCCGGCCCCGTCCATCCGCGCCGCTTCGTAGAGCTCTCCCGGCACGCCCTGCAGGCCCACCAGCAGGACCACCACCTGGAATCCGAGGAACTTCCAGACGACCAGCGTCACGGTGGTGAAGAGGGCCTTGCCCGGGGTGTCCAGGAAGCCGAACGGGCCCTCCGTCAGCCCCACCTTCTCCAGCACCAGGTTCGCGATGCCGTTCTGCTCGTTGATCGCCGCGTACCAGATGAGGGCGGCGGCTGAGGTGCCGACGACGTACGGCAGGAAGAACGCGGTCCGGTAGAACTGCGATCCACGGCGCGGCGCGTTCGAGATCGCGACGAGCAGGAACGAGATGCCGAACACCAGCACCGTGATGATCGCCGTGTAGGTCAGCGTGAACCCGATAGCACCCAGGAAGAACCGGTTGCTCGCGATGGCCTTGTAGTTCTTCAGCCCGGCCGGGCTCGGTGTGCCGAGCAGGGGCCAGTTCGAGAACGACATCACGATGAGCAGTCCGAGCGGCACCAGGAACAGCACCACGATGATGATGGCGAGCGGCGTGACGAAACCGATCCCCGCGAGCGAGGATCGGTTCGCGCTCCGAGGAGTGCGCTTCGCCACCCTTAGCTCCCCGCGGTCAGCTCGGCTTGGATCGTGCTCTGCGCCTCGGCCAGGGCGTTCGGGTCGTTGTTGAAGATCGCACCACGCAGCCCCTGCAGCCAGGGCCCGTTGGCGTTGTTGAAGAGGTCGCCGTACTGGGTGGAAGCCGGGGTGTACCCGTTGGCGAGGCCCTTGATGACCTCCGACACGCCCGGGACCTGAGAGCTGTACTTGTTGTCCGCCAGGTCGGTGCGGCTCGTGAGGAACCCGTTCTTGGCCCAGACCTCGACCTGCGCGGTCTCGTCGAGCGACCAGGTCAGGAACGCCTCCGCCTCCGCGGTGTGTTCCGTCGTGGCGCTCACACCGACGACGTCGCCGCCGACGAAGGTCGCCGTGCTGGTGCCGTCAGGCGAGGGGAGCGGCGCCACGCCGTAGTCGATGCCCGCCTCCTTGGCGGAGCCGATGATGCCGCTGCCGAGCGGCAGGATGCCGATGTTGCCCGCCAGGAACGAGGCCGGCCAGGTGGAGCCGTTCTCCGACTTGGCCGACGACGGCGCGATGCCCTCGTCGAACAGCCGCTTGTAGAGAGCCGCGGCCTCGGTGATCCCGGTGCCGGCGATGTCGGCGGTCTTGCCGTCCTGGGAGATCGGCAGCTGACCGGCGGCGACACCGTACGGCATCGCGGTGTAGGCGAAGCAGCCGGCGCAGTTGCCACCGAAGTAGAAGCCGTAGGTCTTGCCGCCGAGCTTGCGTACGGCTTTCGCGTCGTTGTAGATGTCCTCGAAGTTCTTCGGAGCGGCCTCGGGGTCCAGACCAGCCTTCTTGAAGAGAGTCTTGTTGTAGAGAATGATCGAGGAGTCGACGTCGAACGGGACGGCGTAGATCTTTCCGTCCGAGGTAGCCGCGTCCAGGTGCGCCTTCACCAGGCTCGACTTGAAGGGCAGCTTGTTGACGAGCTCGGTCTCGTCCTTGAACAGACCCTGCTGTACGTAGTTCGGTGAGTACACGACGTCAGACACGAGCAGATCGGGCAGTGCCTTTGCCCCGGCGGCCGTGGCGACCTTGGTGATGAAGTCGTCACCGGGGATGATCGTCAGCTTGATCTGGCTCTTGTGGCTCTCGTTGTAGGCCTGGACCAGCTTGGGGGTGACCACGTTCTCCGAACGGGCCCACATCGTGATCGTCGCAGTGCTCTCGCCCGGGGCCGTTGGGCTTTCGCCCGACCCGGGGTCGGCCGCGTCGGGGTCGCTCGAGCACGCGCCGAGCGCCGAGCTGATGAGGACGGTGGTTGCGATCGCCAACGTCAACCTACGGATCTGCATGCCTTCTCCTTCGAAGCGCGGAAATCTTTCCGAAACGATCAGCAAATCTTGCTCGTGAGGGGACGCTACGGCGGTAGTCGAGTCTCGTCAAGGTCCTCTCGTCGGTGCCTTGACGGGTTGACCGGGTCGGCCGGGTACGGAAAGATTTCCGCAACCTGCTGAAGTGGGCGAAGCGACGGAAGGACCGGTGATGACAGGGAGACCCGGCGACCGCGTGCGGATGACCGACGTGGCACGCAAGGCCGAGGTGTCGCTCGGCACGGTGTCCAAGGCGTTGAGCGGTCAGGGACAGCTGGCCGCCGACACCCGCAGCCGGGTGCTGCGCGCGGCGAAGGAGCTGGGCTTCACCTCGACGCGGCCGCACTCCTCGACGGGGTTCACGATCGGTGTGCTGAGCACCGACCACGTCGGCCGGTTCTCGATACCGATCCTGGAGGGTGCCGAAGACGCACTGGGGGCGGTCGAAGGGCTGATGATCCTGTGCGAGAGCCGGGGCGACCCCATCCGGGAGCGTCACTACGTGCGAGCGCTGCAGTCGCGTCACGTGGACGGCATCCTCGTGACGGGCCGCTCGAGCGACGTCCGCCCTTCCCTCGGCGCGCGTCTCACGATCCCGACCGTGTACGCCCTCGCCCGCTCGGTGGACCATTCCGACCTGAGCGTCACCCACGACGACGAGGGTGGTGCGGCGCTGGCCGTCGCCCACCTGCTCGACACCGGTCGCCACCAGGTCGCCTTGGTCGGGGGCGCAGCTCGCCACATCGCGACCCGAAACCGGGAACGGGGCGCGTTGCGCTCGCTCGCCGAAGCGGGGGTCGCTCCGGTTCTCGGCGGCACCCTCTACGGCGAGTGGAGCGAGCAGTGGGGGCGCGAGGCGGTGGCGACGCTGTTGCGCGCTGGCGCGGCGTTCGACGGTGTGTTCTGCTTCAGCGACCAGATCGCTCGCGGCGCGCTGGACGCGCTGCGCGAGAACGGCATGGACGTGCCCGGAACCGTCGGCGTCGTCGGCGTGGACAACTGGAGTGTGATGGCCGAGGCCGCGCGGCCCCCACTGACGACCGTCGATCTTGCGTTGCACAGCATCGGCCGCACCGCGGCGAGCCGGCTGCTCGCCATCATTGCCGGGGAACCGCGGCCCACAGGCGTCGAGCTCGTGCCGTGCGGACTGGTCCGCCGCGCATCGACCTGACAGACACCGGCCGAGCTGACGCGTGCCCGGCCGGGGGCGTAATACAACCGTTACCTCGTCGAGTTGCTCGCGGAGCGACCTGTACTAGTAACCTACAGGTCGGTCGGTAATTGCTGACCGTCGATGTTGCGGCACTTCCTGGACCGTCCCGGGGGGTGGCCCACCGCTGAGCTTGGAACTGCCTGGAGTCTCGGGCGGGACCCATCTCCGCCGTCAGAGAGGACAGTGCGAGTGTTCGCGAGAAACAAGGTTCGACGAGGACTGATGGCGGTAGCTGCCGCCTCAGCGCTGGCGCTGGCAACCGCCTGTAGTGGCGGCAGCGGCGGCTCCCCGGCTGAGACCGCTGGAAGTGGCCTACCGGCGTGTGAACCGGCCCCGGCCGGTACGAAGGTGGAGCTGACCTTCTCGTCCTGGATCCCAGGCATGCAGAAGGTGGTTGATCTGTGGAACTCCGAGAACCCAGACATTCAGGTCAAGTACAAGCAGGTTGTCGGCGGTAACGCGGGAACCTACCAGGCGTACTCGAACCAGCTCAAGGCTGGAAACACGGGTGACCTCGGCCAGATCGAGTTCGACAGTCTGCCGAGCTTTCGCATCCAGGACGGTCTGCAGAACGTCGGAGGCTGCGAGCCGGTGAAGGCGTTCGTCCCCAACTACGTGCCCTGGACGATCGGGCAGACGAGCTTTGGCGAACCTGGTGCGGTCTACGGTCTGCCGCAAGACATCGGACCGTTGGCGCTCTACTACCGCAAGGACCTGTTTGAGAAGGCCGGCATTGCGGTCCCGACGACCTGGGACGAGTACTACACCGCCGCGAAGCAGATCAAGGCCGAGGGTGGCCTGATCACCAACTTCGCCCCCGACGCCCCGAACCTGTTTGCCGGCCTGGCCTGGCAGAACGGTGCTCAGTGGTTCTCCAACGCTGACGGGAAGTGGAAGGTCACGATGACCGACGAGAAGACCACCCAGGTCGCTGACTACTGGACGAAGATGCTCCAGGAGAAGCTCGTCGACACCAAGCCGGCGCTGAGTCCTGTCCTGTACAAGGCGATGGACAACGACCAGCAGTGGACCGAGATCGGCGCTGCCTGGACCGCCAAGCTGTTCGAGACTGGCGCTCCGAAGTCCAGCGGCAAGTGGGCCGTTACCCAGCTGCCGCAGTGGACGGCCGGCCAGACGGCGTCTGGTAACTGGGGTGGGTCCACCACCGTGGTGTTCAAGAACTCCAAGCACCCGTACGAGGCAACGAAGTTCGCCACCTGGGCTTTCGGAGACAACGAAGCGCTGACGCTGGACAACAAGAACGGCGGCCAGTACCCCACAACCACCGACGCGCAGGCCAACCTGCCCGCGCTCAAGCTGCCGTACCCCTACTACGGGAACCAGGTCATCTGGAAGGAATTCGCGACGGCAGCCAAGGGGGTCAACAACGACTGGCAGTGGGGGCCGACGATGACCCAGACGTTCTCCGATCTCGGTAACGGCCTCGGCGCTGCCACCAACGGCAAGGGCACGGTACTCGACGCCCTGAAGACTGCGCAGGACAAGACCGTGAGCACCATGAAGTCACAGGCCCTCGAAGTCGAGCAGTAGGACAGACCAGCCGTTCCCTTATCCCCTCTCCCAGGGGCTCCGCCATCCGTCGTCGCGCGGCCCCTGGGATGAGGCACAGACCAACGAGGATCTGATGTCGACCACTGTCAGCACCGAAGCACCGGCCAAAGCCGGGAGGGCTGCCTCGGCGCCCCGACCGCCGCGCGAACGAGTCCCCCACAAGCGGGCACTTCTTGCCTTCTTGGGACCGTTCCTCATCTTGTTCATCCTCTTCTACATCGTCCCCATTGCTTACGCCCTCTATCAGTCGTTCTTCAAGATCGAACGTCAGGGGGCCTTCGGGCCACCAAAGCAGGTCTTCGGCGGTCTGACCCAGTACGCGCTGGTGTTCAGTAATGGCGACTTCTGGTCGAGTATCGGCCGCGTGCTCGCCTTCTTCTTTGCCTCGGTGCCGTTACAGCTCGGTCTGGCGCTCGTCTTTGCCCTCCTGCTCGACTCGCCTGTGCTGAAGGGCGCCAAGTTCTTCCGCCTCTCCTTCTTCGCGCCCTACGCCGTACCTGGCGTCATCGCTGCCTTGATGTGGGGCTTTCTCTACGCGCCGTCGCTGTCGCCGTTCACCGCACTCGCAGAACGCGTCGACTTCCTGGGACCCAAGCTGGTGCTGTACTCGATCGCCAACATCGTGATCTGGGTCTACACGGGCTACAACATGTTGATCATCTACTCGGCGTTGAAGGCGATACCGGAGGAGCTTTTCGAGGCGGCCCGGGTTGACGGCGCCGGACAGTTCCGCATCGCTTGGTCGATCAAGATCCCGATCGTGATGCCCGCGATCATTCTGACGGGCGTCTTCTCGATCATCGGCACCTTGCAGCTGTTCAACGAGCCGACGGTGATGCGTACGCTGACGGGATCAGTCAGTAACAGCTACACCCCAAACATGGTCGTCTATGCCACCTCGAACGTTCCTAACTACAACCTGTCGGCAGCATTTTCGGTGGTGCTGGCCCTGGCGACCTGCCTGTTGTCGTTCCTCTTCCTCAAACTCACCCAGAAGCAGGCCTTCGCATGAGCACCACTCTCGGCGTGGTCGAGCCGACAAGCACCCGACCGGACAAGCCCCGCGCCACCCGCCAGCGACCGGCGTCGGTGGCTGGTGCCTCGGTCTTCATGCTCGCTTTCCTGATCTATTTCCTGGTCCCCATCTGGTGGCTGTTCGTTGCCTCGAGCAAACGGCCCTCGCTGCTGACCTCGACCAACGGTCTCTGGTTCTCCGGTCCGTTCTCGCTCTTCAGCAACCTCAAAGACGTCCTCACCTACGACAACGGCATCTTGGTGCGCTGGCTGGTCAACAGTCTGGCGTACGCCGGTCTCGGGGCGATCTTCGGCACACTGCTGGCGAGCATGGCTGGCTATGCGCTGGCTAAGTACACTTTTCCGGGCCGCGAAGCCACGTTCAACTTCATCCTCGCCGGTGTGCTCGTGCCGGCGACCGCGCTGGCTCTCCCGTTGTTCCTCCTGTTCAGCAAGGTCAACGGCACGGATACCTTCTGGTCGGTGTTTCTGCCCAGCATCGTGAGCCCCTTCGGGGTCTACCTCTCCAGGATCTATGCGGCGTCGAGCGTGCCGAACGAGCTTCTGGAGGCAGCTCGGCTCGACGGGGCCGGCGAGGTCCGCACGTTCTTCGTCGTTGCTGCCCGACTAATGACCCCGGCTCTGGTCACTATCCTGCTCTTCCAGTTCGTGGCCATCTGGAACAACTTCTTTCTACCGCTGGTGATGCTTCAGAACTCGCGGCTCTACCCGGTCACGTTGGGGCTGTACACCTGGAACAGCACGGTCAACCAAGCGGCCGAGCTGCAGTTCTTTGTGATAGTCGGGGCGCTGATCTCGATTGTTCCGCTGATCCTGGCGTTCGTCTCGTTGCAGCGCTTCTGGCAGAGTGGACTCGCTGCTGGTGGAGTTAAGTGACCGGATCGACGCTGGAGGCTCCGCTCCCCACCTCGGACAGCTCGTCGGAGCTGAGGCGGCGGGTGGCCAGCTTGACGCTGGAGCAGAAGGTGGATCTGCTGACGGGTGCCGACTTCTGGTCGTCTCGAGCCCAGCCAGACGCAGGGCTGCGCCCCATCGTGGTCTCGGACGGGCCGGCAGGCGTGCGTGGTGTTGCCTGGGACGAACGGGACCCGTCTGCCAATGTGCCGTCACCAACGGCTTTGGCTGCTACGTGGGACGTCGAGCGTATTGATGCCATAGGCCGGTTACTGGCGGCAGAGTGTCAGCGTAAAGAGGTCGACGTCCTGCTGGCACCCACGGTGAACTTGCAGCGGAGTCCATACGCCGGGCGTCACTTCGAGATGTGGAGCGAGGACCCTCTCTTGACGGGTGTTCTCGGTGCGGCCTACGTCAGTGGTCTCCAGTCGGGGGGTGTCGGTGCCACCCTGAAGCACTTCGTCGGGAACGACTCCGAGACCGACCGCTTCAACGCCGACATGATCATTGACGAGCGGGCGTTGCGGGAGCTCTACCTGGCACCGTTCGAACACATCGTCGCGGATGCGCAGCCGTGGGCCGTCATGGCGGCGTACAACCGAACCAACGGCGTCACGATGACCGAGAGCCCGCTCCTGCGAGAGGTTCTTCAGGGCGAGTGGGGATTCGATGGCCTCACCATGACTGACTGGTTCGCCGGTAGGAGCACTGTCGCTGCGGGCAACGCCGGGCTGGACCTGATCATGCCGGGTCCGACGGGGCCATGGGGAGAGGCGCTCTGCGACGCTGTCTGTAGCGGTCAGGTGTCTGAGCAGGCAGTGGACGACAAGGTCTTGCGGTTGCTACGGCTTGCGCGTCGAGTCGATGCGCTACGGCCGAGGACAGGCAGGCCCCGCCTTGGCGTCAGGACGATCTCAGTACAAGACGAGCTCCGTTCCGCCGCTGCTGCGGGATTCGTCCTTGTCCGGAACGAAATAGCACGAGACGATGTCCTTCCGATCCTCCCGCTCCACGACGGGGTCCGTACCGTCGCTGTTCTGGGGCCGAATGCGGCGGTCGCCAGGACCTTTGGTGGGGGAAGCGCGCTGGTCTTCCCTTCCTACGTCATCTCTCCGCTCGCCGGACTCAAGGATGGCCTGGGAGCTGATGTGGTGGTCGTCCACGCTCCCGGGGTGCGCGCCCACACCCGCATATCGATTGCCGACCCTGCTCTCCTAGGCCTGCCAGACGGTTCCGGAGTCGGCGTCGAGATCGAGTTCTTGTCGGCCGACGGTGGAGTCTTGGGCCGAGAGCAGCGGCTCGGGGTCAACTACAACTGGCAAGGTAGCGCTGGCGGCGTCGACCTCAAGCAGGTGAGCGCCATCAGGCTTCGTTCCCAGCTTCGAGCCGATGTCCCCGGTACGTACCTCATCGGTGCGTCCGGACTGGGGCAGTTTGTCCTCAACTGGGACGAGGAGACCCTCTTTTCCGTCAAGCTCAGTCTGCCCGAGGGCGTGGACCCGGCCGAAGGGCTGATGCGACCGCCGCAGCACGGGCACGAGGTGCTCCTTGAAGCCGGACAGACGGTCAACCTAGAGCTGTGGTTCGAACCAGCGACGTCTAACGGCTCCTTCGATGCAGCCATGGTCGCCTTCCAGCTCAACCTCGAGCGGCCCTTCACCGAAGGCGATGTCGGCATTCAAGCTGCCGTTGATCTCGCGGCTGCTTCTGACGTCGCCGTGGTCGTCGTCGGTACGACCGAAGAGGACGAGAGCGAGGGTTTCGACCGCGAGAGGCTGTCGCTCTCCGGGCGCCAAGACGAGCTGGTCAGCCGCGTGGCGGCGGCCAATCCGCGGACTGTGGTCGTGGTGAACTCGGGTTCGCCGGTTCTCCTCCCGTGGCGGGATGAGGTCGCGGCGGTCCTGCTCACCTGGTTTCCGGGACAAGAGTTTGGCTCGGCACTCGCCGACGTACTGACAGGTGCCGCCGAACCTGGTGGGCGCCTGCCTACGACCTGGCCCGCTACCGAAGACGTGCCGCTCCCTTCGCCGACGCCGATCAATGGGGGCGTCGTCTACAGCGAGGGCCTGCACATCGGACACCGTTGGTTCGAGCGAGCAGACGTGCAACCCGCGTACTGGTTCGGGCATGGCCTCGGGTATACGGAGTGGAGCTACGGCCAAGTGACAGTCGCCGCTCGGAGCTATGGTGCAGCCGATCTCTCGGTGCGGCTCACTAATGTGGGACGACGCCCGGGCCGTCAGGTCGTCCAGGTGTACGCCACTCGACTGACGACCAATATCGAGCGACCCGCGCGGTGGCTGGCTGGTTTTGCGGTCGTCGAAGCCGTGCCGGGCGAGGAAGTGGTGGCGAAGGTCGAAATCAGACCGCGCACGTTCGAGCACTGGGACGTCGAGAACCGCCAGTGGGCGGTAGAAAGCGGGCCCTTCACCTTGATGGTGGCCCGTTCGGCCGCGGACACGGTGACCAGTGTCCTGTTCGAGCCGGTGACCGCGTATCAGCACACCAGGTAGGAGCCTCAACCGGCAATGCTGTCGACAACATCTCGTCAATCGGCAGCCGTTAGCTCTGCGACGACATGTGAGCTTTGGGCTAGCGCGGTGGTGCGGTGTGTCTCTTTCGCTGTACATTCGGCCGCGCCATTGTCGAGGTTCTGCTTGTACGGCGCATTAGCCATGGCCAGCCGGACGAGATGAGGTCTCAGGATTTGGGCACATCGAGGCTCGTAGTTTGACGCGTCCGAGACGTGGGCTTCACACTTTAGTTAAGCGGTGAGGGCCTGGTGCACAGGGAAGGCTATCAAGGTGGCGCAGAAGACGATCATCGAACGGTACGACGACCTGGACGGTAGCGAGATCGATGCTGGCGGCGGTAGCGTCTCTTTCTCGCTGGAAGGTAAGTGGTACGAGATTGACCTGAGCAGCAAGAATCTGGAAAAGCTGCGCGGCGATCTGGACGTTTACATCAGGAAGGGGCGTCGAGCCCGCACTCGAGGTTCACATAGTGCTGGACCGGCTAGTGAGCCGACGCCAGTCGACTCGAGAGCCGTCCGTGCCTGGGCTGAAAAGCAAGGCCTCGATGTGGCACCACGCGGTCGCCTGCCTGGCGACTTGGTCGAGCAGTATCGCGCGGCGCACTGACCTCGGTCGGCGATCACCTCTGACGTCCAGAGGCGGAGAGCTGTGCCGTCGGTGCCAGTAGCTTGTCGCCCCTAAGCCCAAGGAATTAAGGGCGAGAGACTACTAGACCCTCGGCCGCAGCTGGGGCTCCACCACACAGCCGTGACGCTGATGAGAAACATGATGTGGGCGACCCGGTGATCCAGTTCCACCTCAGAACTCTGGCCTGATATCCATGCGAGCCAAGGAACGGGTCGCGCCCCGCACATGAGTTCACCCAGATGTGTGGCTCCTCGCCGTGAAGACGCTGCTCCGCCTCGGTCAGAACGTCAGCATCAGACCTCGACGTAGACCTCCTTACCCGAGACGATCACCTTGGACTCTGCCAGCGGCTTGCTTGCGGGCGGCTCTACCACCGAACCGTCCTCGATGGAAAATTTGCTGCCGTGGCACTTGCAGATGATGGCTCCATCGGAGACCTCCGTCACCGGGCAGCGCTGATGAGTGCAAATCTTGCTGAAGGCCTTATAGGTGCCCTTGCTGGGCTGAGTGATCACGTAGTCGGCGTTCTTGAGGATGACCCCTCCACCAACAGGGACGTCCGCGATAGCGGCGCTGGGTCCGCTGGGCTTGGGTGCTGCACTGGACGCGGATGTCGATGCGGATGGCGAACGAGCGGCGCTCGAGCTCGCCGCTCCCGAAGGTTTGGGCGAGGACGCCGGGCTAGGAGTGGTCGCGGCCGATGAGGCCGCTGGCGTGGACTCCGCATCGGCGGTACAAGCGCCGAAGGCTGCGGTGCCACCTCCGGCCGCGACGAGCAGGCCTGCCGCGCGCAGGACCCGTCTGCGGGTGGTAGCGGTATCGGCCGGTCCGTCGCCGATCGGGGAGGGGTGGTCGTCACACATGAGGGCTCCAAGGAAGGTGGGTACGGCTACGACAGAATGACGATGAAGCTCTACGCTCAGCGACGCACTGGTCTCAGGTGATCTAACCTGCCGCTTCCAAACGGGACGGAGGGTCGTCGCTCCTCGTGCGGGGATGCGCGGGCGCTTCGGGGAGTATCGTTCTGCGCCTACGACGGTGGCCCCGACACTGATCTCCTGGCTGGCTCACGATGGCCACCGGGTGGCTCAACGCGGTCCCGCCCGTCGCGCCGAGGGCGCGACCGTAGGATAGGAAGCGCAACTCGGGGCCGGCTCTAGGAAGGTGACCCCGGTGCGTCCGGTTCAGCCCTGGAGCCCATGCTGCCTGCCGCAGCTCGCCCCGGCACAGACGATCCTGGTGTCATCGGGCTGCGGATCGCCGGCATGAGTACGTTGCCCCCGCAGCAGCGTTGGCCACGGGCCTGGTTGATTTTTCTGGTGGCTGGTGGAGCCGTCGACCTCGCCTACTACTGGGTACCTCACGGTGTCCCGCAATCGGTCGTCTACACGGGCGTCAGCGTCCTCGCCCTGGTCGCTATCGCCGTTGGCGTCCGGATCAACCGGCCGGTCCGCCGTGCCCCCTGGTTCTTGTTGCTGGTCTGCCAGGGGCTGTGGGTGCTCGGTAACATTGTCGGTTCGGTCATGGCGGCAAGGGGGGTCGACCACTTCCCCTCGGCCGAGGACGCCTTTTACTTCGCGGCGTATCCGGTGCTCGTGCTGAGCCTGCTGCTGCTGGCGCGGGGCCGGCGGCCGCCTCGCGACGTCGAGGGGATCCTGGACGGACTCACGATGATCGTCGTCATCGGGCTGCTCATCTCCGTCGTCCTCGACCTGCCGACCGTTCCGACCACGGACGAGCCGCTGGACTTCGCGGTGGTCGCGGCGTATCCGCAGCTGGACGCGGTCATCTTCGTCGTCATCGTGTTCGTCATCACCACCCCCGGCGTCCGTACGACCTCACTGCGGCTGCTCGTGGTCGCCCTCGGACTGCTGGCGGTGGTCAACGTCGCCGCGACGGCTCTCGGGACACTCACCTTCAGTAGCGCCGGGCCTTTGGACCACCTCTGGTTGGCGGCGTACGTCCTCGTCGGCACCGCCGTGCTGCACCCGTCGTTGCACGAGCTGTCGATCCCGGTACATGCAGTGCGGGGTCGTTTCAGCCGCTGGCGATTCGGGTTTACGTTGGCGATCACGCTCATTCCGCCGCTCACGCTGGTCGCGGAGGACCTGCTGCCTGGGCCGGTCAACGCGTGGCCGATCGCGTGGGCGACGGCGATCATGCTGGGGCTGGTGGTCATGCGGATGTACCTGGTCATCCGTCAGATCGCCGCCGCCCAGGCCGATCGGGAAGAGGCGCTGGGTGCGCTGGTCTTCCAGGCCACCCACGACTCGTTGACAGGACTGCCAAACCGCGCCCACGTACTGGAGCTGGTCACCGCGTCGTTGGTCCGCGCTCAGCTCAACGGTGCCATGGTCGGACTGCTGTTCGTCGACCTGGACGGCTTCAAGGCGGTCAACGACACGTACGGCCATCATGGGGGCGACGAGGTTCTGCAGACCGTAGCCCGGCGGATGGAGGGCGTGCTTCGTCGGGGCGACGTGGTGGGGCGGCTCGGCGGCGACGAGTTCCTGGTGCTGCTCGAGCCGGTGGTGGACATCGACTCGGCGATGCGGGTCGCAGAGCGGCTGATCCGCGAGGTGTCGGTCGTCATCCCCTTGCAGAACGGTCACGTGGTGCGGGTGGGGGCGAGCGTCGGGGTGGCGATCAGCCAGGAGGCCGGCACGAACGCTGATGAGTTGCTGTACGAGGCCGACACGGCCACCTACCGCGCGAAGCACCTCGGCCGCGGTCGCGCCGAAGTGTTCGGCGTCGCCTTACGGCGTGAGCTGCGCGATCGGGCCGAGCTCGAGACCGGGTTGCGGCAGGCGATCGAGGACGACGCGCTCACCGTGCGGTACGCGCCGGTCGTCACCGTCAGCGACCAGGTAGTGCTCGCGTACGAGGTCTGCCTGTCCTGGGACCGACCCGGCTACGGGCTGGTGCCCGAGACGGCTTTCCGTCCGGTCGCTGAGCTGTCGGACCTGACCGCCGAACTGGACGCGTGGGTGCTGCGGCACGCCACCCGGCAGATGGCCACCTGGAACGCTCACGGTGCCCGGCTAGGCGTGGGGGTGGACGTGGCCGTCCGGTACCTAGCTCGGGCACGGGTGATCGACGACATCAAGAACGCCCTCGAGGAGTCGGGGATCGAGCCCTGGCAGCTGGTCATCGAGGTTAACGACACGACGTTGGTCGATGACCCCATCGTCTTTGGCCACCTCGACCAGATCCGGCAGCTGGGCGTCCGGGTCGCCCTTGAAGACTTCGGTACCGGCTACAGCTCAGTCCGCCGGCTGCTGCGACTGCCCATCGACCTGGTCAAGCTCAACGGCGGCTTCCTCGACTGGAGCACGCCCGCCTCGGCGGGGCTGGTGCGGCTGATCGTCCAAGGGGTGGAGGGCCTCGGGCTACCGTTGGCAGTCACGGGCGTCATCGACGCCAAGCATGCCGCCCTGTTGAACGAGATGGGCTGCGACATGATGCAGGGCCCCTACTTTGAGGGCCCGTTCTCCGGCAGCGAGGTGACCGAGCGACTCGGCCTTCCCTGGAACGTCGCATCCTCCATCCGGGCGCTCTAGGAGCGTGGTGTCAAACGCCGACCTAGAGGTGACCTAGAGGTGACCTAGAGGAGGTTCGATCGGATGATCATCGGCTCTCGGCGAGCATCTCCAGCGTGGCCCGGGCGCCACGCTCGTGCAGCGAGTGGAGTGCGGCCTGGTAGGGGGTGGTGAAGGCCGGTTCGTCGGCCAGGTCTCCGAAGAGGTCGCG
>NZ_CAXTHG010000026.1:0-65111 GCF_964244005.1 uncultured Friedmanniella sp.
CGGTGCCGGCGTCGAAGACCCACTGGTCGACCTGCGGCTTGATCCGCACCCGGCTCGCGTCGGCGCGCTTGGCCAGCCCCGCCATGTCGATCTCGTTGTCGAAGTGACCGATGTTGGCCACGATCGCCTGGTTCTTCATCCGGCTCATCTGCTCGGCGCTGACCACGCCGAGGCAGCCGGTCGCGGTGACGATGATGTCGGCGTAGGACAGGGCGTCCTCGAGGGTGAGGACCTGGAAGCCGTCCATCGCCGCCTGCAGCGCGCAGATCGGGTCGACCTCGGTCACGATGACGCGCGCACCCTGGCCGCGCAGCGCCTCGGCGCAGCCCTTGCCCACGTCGCCGTACCCGCAGACCACGACGGTCTTGCCGCCGATCAGCACGTCGGTGGCCCGGTTGAGGCCGTCGACCAGGGAGTGCCGGGTGCCGTACTTGTTGTCGAACTTCGACTTGGTGACCGAGTCGTTCACGTTGATGGCCGGGAAGAGGAGCGCGTCGGCGCGGAACATCTCGTACAGCCGGTGGACGCCGGTGGTGGTCTCCTCGGTGACGCCCTGGATCGCGTTGCCGATGGCGACCCAGTCCTTGCCCGCAGCGATGGTGCTGCGGATCAGCTCGATGATGACGTGCAGCTCTTCGGGGTCCTCGTCGTCGACCTCGGGGATCTCACCGGTCTTGATCGCCTCGACGGCCTTGTGCACCAGGAGCGTGGCGTCGCCGCCGTCGTCGAGGATCATGTTGGCCAGCTTGCCGTCGGGCCAGCTGAGGATCTCGTTGGTGCACTCCCAGTACTCCTCGAGGCTCTCACCCTTCCAGGCGAAGACCGGGGACCCGTTCGGGGCGTCCGGCGTGCCGTCGCCGACGACGACGGCCGCGGCGGCCTGGTCCTGGGTGGAGAAGATGTTGCAGCTCGCCCAACGGACCTCGGCGCCCAGCGCCACCAACGTCTCGATCAGCACGGCCGTCTGGGTGGTCATGTGGATCGACCCGGCGATCCGGGCCCCGGCGAGCGGCTTGGACTCCCCGTACTGCTCGCGCATGGCCATCAGGCCAGGCATCTCGTGCTCGGCGAGCCCGATCTCGAGGCGGCCGAACTCGGCCAGGGTCAGATCTGAAACGCGGTAGTCCATGGCCACAGCCTAGAGGGGTCAACCGACAGTTCTGACGAACCAACACCGGATCTCGCGCCTCCGTGCCGAGGAGGAGGCGGACGACAGGCTTTTCCGTCGTCCGGCGACGACGAAGGAGGAGGGTCAGAGCGAGTCCCAATGATTCAGTGCCCGGCGGGCGCGGGCGCCTCGGGCCGGGCGTCGGGCACGTAGTCGGCGCGGTAGATGTCCGGCTCGAGGTAGAGGGCGGTCACCATCGGCTCGACGGAACGGATGTTGCGTTCGGCCCGGTCGATCGTCGCGGCCACGTCGCCAGCGCTGTCCTGGGCCTGCACGCCGATCTTGGCGGCGACCAGGATCTCTTCTGGGCCGAGGTGCAGGGTCTTCATGTGGATGACGCCGGTCACGCCGTCGGTGTCGGCGATCGCCGCCTCGATCCGACGTACCGCCTCGGGCGTGGCCGCCTCGCCGAGCAGCAAGCTCTTGGTCTCGAGGGCCAGCGTGATGGCCACCCCCACCAGGAGCAGGCCGATCATCGCCGTGCCGATCACGTCGAAGATGCCGTTGCGGGTGAGCAGGGTCAGGCCGACGCCGAACAGTGCGAAGACCAGGCCGATCAGGGCCGCGAAGTCCTCCAGCAGGATGACCGGCAGCTCGGGCGCCTTGGCTGAGCGGATGAACTTGGTGATGCTCTGCTGGCCGCGCGACTTGTTGGCTTCGACGATCGCGGTGCGGAACGAAAAGCCCTCGGCCACGATGGCGGCGCCGAGAACGGCCAGCGGTACCCACCACCACTGGCTGTCCAGCAGCTCGTTGCCGTGACCCTCCTGGATCTCCTCGTACTTGTGGTAGGCCTCGTAGAGCGCGAACAGGCCACCGATGCTGAACAGCACGATGGAGACCAGGAACGCGAAGATGTAGCGCTCGCGGCCGAAGCCGAACGGGTGGCTCGGCGTGGCCTCCCGCTTGGCCCGCTTGCCGCCGACGAGCAGCAGCACCTGGTTGCCGGAGTCGGCGAAGGAGTGGATCGACTCGGCCAGCATCGAGGAGGCACCGGTCAGCAACCAGGCGCCGAGCTTGGTCACCGCAATGATCAGGTTGGCGGTCAACGCGGCGACGACAGCCTTGGTCCCACCTTCAGTACTCACCGGAGGATTCTCTCAGACGTACGGCGCTGGGCCGACGCGTCAGAGGTCGACGTAGCGGCCGAGCCCGACCGCAAGGTAGACGGCGGCGAACAGCCCGGTCTGCAGCAGGGCGGCGTAGCGCTCGACCTCAGAACCGGCGTGGTGGCTGATGGTGGCAACCCGGATGTCCTGGTGCTCGGCGGCGGCCATCAACCGCCGGAGGTCCCGTCGGACCAACGCGTCCTGGCTGCCGTCGTCCAGCAACACCAGCGTCGGTCGGCGGTCGGCGTCGGTGGCGTCCTCGAACGGGTCGGCGAACGGGTCGTGCGGCGCCTGGGACTCCAGGATGGGCAGCAGCGCGTCGGCGTCAGCGGCCAGTGCTGCGCGGCCGCTCGCGGCGCGCAGGGTCTCCACCACCCGACGGCTGGCTCGGGCAGCGAGCACGGAGCCGCCCCAGACCAGCGGCTGCGCCTCGGCCAGCGCGATGGCCAGGTCCTTGGCCGGGTTCTCCGCGATCCCGGCGAACGGCGAGCAGTCCTCCGCGACCCGGTCCAGGGCGTCGGCCACCGCCTGCGGGTCGACCTCCGGCCCGAGCCCCAGCCGCTGCAGACCCGTCAGCGTGACCACCGCAGCCGACAGCGGGTCGGCGGTCGTCGTCGGCAGCAGGACGGTGGAACGCGAACCGGCGTGCTCGGCGACCAGCGAGGCCTGCGGGCAGGCGATCAACAGCTGGGCACCACGACGGACGGCCTCGTGCACCGTGGCGATCAGGCCCGGCCCCGCGCCGTCGCTGGCCATCACCACCACCAGGTCCAGGGCGCCGACCCAGCCGGGCAGCCCCGGCGCCGGCCACGCCACGAACGGCACAGGGCAGACCGGCTCGAGCATGGCCCGCAGGAACCGCGCCTCCGAGCCGGCGGCGATGACCGCCCGCGGCCGGGGCAGGTCGCTCAGCGTGCTGAGGGGCTGGAGTGCGTCCGCGCTCTCGCGCCGCACCCGCGACCCCGCCTCGGCCAGCCGGCGCAGCACGGGGTCAGCGGCCTCGAGCACCGTCCGGTCCTCGAGCCGCGCGTCGTCGAACGCCAGCAGGGGCGGCACCGCGCTCAGTCCGACCCGGGCTGGGAGGTCGCGGGCTGGTCGGGCCGCCGCGCCTCGTCGATCAGCAGCACCGGGATGCCCGAGCGGACAGGGTAGGCGAGCCCGCAGTCGGCCGCGAGGCAGACCAGCTCCTCCCGCTCGTGGTCGACCGCCAGCGCACCGTGGCAGTGCGGGCAGGCCAGGATCTCCAGCAGCTCGGGCGCCAGCTCGACCGCCATCGTCGTTCTCCTCGTCGTCGTCGGTGGATCAGTTCTACCCGGTCCGCACGCGCCGGGCTCCGCGTGGTCGGGCCGCGTCAGCCAGGACCGCGTCAGTCAGGGGCCGCGCGGATCAGTGCGAGCGCCTCGTCCCGCAGCTCAGCCATCCGGGCCGGCGTCGCCGCCTCGACGTTCAGCCGGAGCAACGGCTCGGTGTTGCTGGCCCGGACGTTGACCCACCAGTCGGAGCCGGCCACGGTCAGGCCGTCGACGTGGTCGATCTCGCCGCGCCCGGCGAAGGCCTGCTCGACCCGGGCCAGGGCGGCGCCGGCGTCCGCGACCGTCGAGTTGAGCTCGCCGGAGGGGGCATAGCGGCTGAATTCCCGGCTCAGCTCCGACAGCGGCTGGTCCGACCGGCCGAGCAGGGCGAGCACGTGCAGCGCCGCCAGCATGCCGGTGTCGGCGCCCCAGAAGTCGCGGAAGTAGTAGTGCGCCGAGTGCTCGCCGCCGAAGATCGCCCCATGCTCGGCCATCGCCGCCTTGACGAACGTGTGCCCGACCCGGGTCACGACGATCTCGCCGCCTCGCTCTCGGACGATCTCGGGCACCGACCAGGACGTGATCTTGTTGCAGACGACGGTGGCGCCCGCTTCGCGCGCGAGCTCGGCCGCCGCGATCATCGCCGTCACCGTGGAGGGAGTCACCACCTCGCCGCGCTCGTCGATCACGAAACAGCGGTCCGCGTCGCCGTCGAAGACCAGGGCCAGGTCGGCGTGGTGCTCGAGCACGGCCGCCTGCGCGTCCACGAGGTTCTCCGGCTCCAACGGGTTGGGCTGGTGGTTCGGGAACGTGCCGTCGGGGTCGGTGTAGAGGCCGATCAGGTCGAGGTCGAGCGTGCCCAGCACGGCCGGCAGCGTGTGTCCGGCCATCCCGTTGCCCGCGTCGGCGACCACGGTGAGCCGGCGGATGCCGGTCAGGTCGACCAGCCCGAGCAGGTGCTCGGCGTACCCCGGCAACACATCCTGCTCGCGGCGTCGCCCTGGGGCGGCCGCGGGTGCCGGGACGGGCTCGCGGGCGCGCTCGGCGATCTCGACCAGCTGCGCGGGAGCGATCGGCTTCGCGCCGGCCAGGCAGAACTTGAGCCCGTTGTACGCCGCCGGGTTGTGGCTGGCGGTGAACATCGCCCCAGGCAGGTCGAGGCTGCCGGAGGCGAACCACAGCTCGTCGGTGCTGGCCAGGCCGACGTCGATGATGTCGACGCCGCGGCTCAGCACCCCCTCGGCGAAGGCGACCGACATCCGCGGGCCGCTGATCCGCATGTCCCGGCCGACCAGCAGGGCGCTGGCCGTCCGGGTCAGGTCGAACACGTCGACCAGGGCCGCGCCGATCGCGTACGCGCCGGCTTCGTCCCACTCGGGCTCGGATCCCTCGGTGACGCCGCGGATGTCGTTAGCCTTGAAAATCGTCGAGGTGATCATCGCAGCGCATCCTACGGGCAAGCGGATTACGAACGTGTGTGGAGAAAGCCCGCCGTCAGGCGTCCGGGTCGGCCAGCACGGTCAGGTGGCCGCGGCGCCGCAGCTCGACGATGCCGGGGCGGGGCCGGCTGACCTGCTCGGCGAGCGAGGGCGCGGCGTCGTAGGACATCCCCACCTCGCGGACGGCGTCGGCGAGGGCGAGCAGGTCGTCGGTGCTGGGCCGCGGCTCGGTGTCGCTGGCCAGCCGGATGACCTCCCAGCCGCGCGGGGCCGACAGCGCGGTCGAGTGCTGGCGGCACAGGTCGTAGCCGTGCGGCTCCGCCTGCGTCGCCAGCGGGCCGAGCACGGCGGTGGAGTCGCTGTAGACGTAGGTCAGCGTGGAGGTGGCCCGTTCCGAGCACCCCGACCGCGAACAGCCCCGTGACCTCACCCGCTGGACGCTACTCGCCCGGCTCGCCCCCGTCGGGGAGGCCGCCGCGTGTCTCGACCGGCGCCGTTAGGGTGAGCGGCATGTCCAGCCGACGTCGGGACCGGCACGGCCGCGGTCTGCGTGGTCCCCTGGCCCTGCCCAACCCGCTGGTCGCTCGACCGGCCAACCCGCCCCGGCCCGCGACGCCCGGCGAGGCGTTCCACGAGGCCGTGCACGCGGCGGTCGAGCGGGTGGCCCGGCACTGCCCCGAGGCCGTGATGGACGTGGCGTTCGGGATCGAGGACGTCCCGGTGCTGCCGCTGGCCTGGACCGGCTCGCAGGTGCCGTTGGCGCTGGCGGTGGAGGCGACGGCCGAGCACCCGGGCCAGGTGGTCGTCTACCGCCGACCGCTCGAGCACCGCGCCAGCAGCCGCCGCGGGCTGCAGCTGTTGGTGCACCGGACCGTCGTTGAGCAGCTCGCCGCCCTCACCGGTCGCAGCCCCGGCGAGCTCGACCCCGACGGTGAGGCCGACGAGGACGACTGACCGTCATCGACGGTGCGCAGACGGGGCTGGCGCGCCGTCCCCGTACGCCTTCGGGCCCGGTCGACCTGACCCACCGTCTCAGCGGCCGACGGCCGGGTCCTCGCGGACGCGGGCGGCCCGGCTCGCGACGTCAGGTGAGGTGAGCGGCACGGTGGCCAGCCCGGCGACGTCGCCGTCCGGCTGGGTCAGGGTGACCGACCCGACCACCGAGGAGTCGGCGGGTACCGAGACCACGACGTAGGACGGGCCGGCGGAGGTGAGCCGGCGGGTCGCGGTGGATCCGGCGGGCAGCAGGATGTCGTCCTTGCGCAGCGACACCCCGGTGTAGCTGAACACCTCGAAGGTGATCGGCGCGTCGGCCTCGCCGCCGTTGGAGAGCACGACCTCGCTGTCCACCGAGCCGGTGCTGGTGGCCAACGCGCTGACCCCCTGCCGGACCAACGCCGGTTGGCTCGACTGGACCGCGAAGTCGGAGACGGCGTCGGACCGGGTGCTGGTGGAGACGACCGCCCCGCTGACCGGCTCGTCGCTGCGCAGCCGGATGCTGCCGGACTCCCCCGCCAGGCCGGCGGTGAGCTCGACCGTGGCGGTGCTCTCGGGCGCGACCTCGAGGGTGTCGGCGCCGGCCGGGGCGAAGACGCCACTGAGCCCGAGCACCCCGACCTGCACGGTCGCGCGCTGGGTGCCGGGGTTGACCACGGCCAGCACCCGCGGGCCGTCGCCGCCCGGGACGCCCGGGATGACCGAGGACGTCGTGGGCGCGACGGAGGGCACCTGCCAGTCGGCGCCGGCGGGCTTGAGGTCGTCGGTCCGCAGCCGCCGCGCGGCGGCGCTGACCCGACCTTCGCTGGCTCGGACGGCCACCGCCGTCGGCCCCGGGCTGTCGATCAGGCTGGAGACCAGCAGCGTCCGGGTCTCGTGGGCGCCGATCACCACGCCGGGACTGCCGGGCACCACGAGGCGGCCCGTGGGGCCGTAGAAACGCAGGTCCACCTCGGCCTGGGCGTTGTCGGGATTGGCGAGGATGAGCTCGGTCCGGTCGGCGTCGGTGGAGCCGACCCCCACCAGCCACTGGTCGGTGCCTGGGACCAGGCAGGGGGCCGCCATCAGTCCGGTGGTCTCGCCCTCGGTCGAGGTGCTGGAGACGACACCGCTGCCGGCCGTGGCCATCGACCCCTCGCCGGTGAGCACGAGGGGGGCGTCGACCTCGGTCAGCTGTTGCCCCGTCCCCAGCTCGGTGAGCCTCAGCTGGGCCTGGTCGGCGCCGAGCCCTGAGCCGGTGAGCGTGCCGCTCTCGGTGGAGCCCTGCCGCACGGCGACGGCGGAGACGGTGCTGGGGGGCGCCTCACCGCCGACGGTCGGCGTCGCGGTCGCGGTCGCGGTCGGCGTCGCGGTCGGTAGCGGGGTCGGCAGCGGGGTCGTCCCGGGAAGCGGGGTGGTCCCGGGTGCGGGCGTCGTCCCGGGCAGCGGGGTCTCCGCCGGCGTGGCCGGGGTCGGGAGCGGTAGCGGCGTCTCCGTGGGGGTCTCCGCGGGTAGCGGGGTGGTGCCCGGCAGCGGGGTCTCCGCCGGCGTCGAAGCAGGCGGACCTGGGGTAGCGGCTGTGTCGCCGGTGGGCACGGTGCACACCGTGCTGGTCCGGCCGACGACGGCGGAGCGGTGCGCGGACGGTACAGCGGACTCGGCGTGCAGGAGCGAGCCGCCGAGGGCGATCAACGCGAGCGACACCAGGGCAGCGACCAGCACGACGGCCCGCCGCAGGCCGGGGCGGTCCCGAAAGGTCGAGCCGAGATAGTCCGACGACATCAGCTCACCTCCGCAAGCGTGGCGGAGCGCCGAGCCGTCCGGGCCGGGTCGCGCACCTCGGGCCGCCGGACCCCTGGCGCAGCCAGGATGAGCGCCACCACCAGGACGAGCCCCTGGCCGATGAGGAACCAGTGGGTCACCGACGGCAACGCGTACGTCACCACTCCGCCCGTAGCGGGCAGGCTGAACCCCTGCTGCCAGCCGGCGTCGACCACCGGCAGCCGAGAACCGTCGATGGTGGCCCGCCAGCGCCGGTCGGCCGCCTCGCCGAGCAACAGCTGGCGGCCCTCGGCGCCGGGCGCGAGCAGGAAGGGGGTGCCGGGCACGGGCGTCCGGGTCGTGCCGTCGGCGATGGTGCGCCGGGTCACCGGCGGGTCGAGCTGCCAGACGGTGCCGTCGTCGTTGCCGCTGGCCGCGCCGAGGCCCGGGGTGTTGTCGATCCGGGCCCGCTCCTCCTCGTCCGCGCCACGGACCCAGAGGTAGCCGACGCCGAGGCTGCTCAGCTGGGGGGCCAGGTCGGAGTCGGCCGTACCGGCGACGAGCCGGACCACGAGGTCCTGCGCCTCCTGCTGAGCGGTTTCCGAACCGCCGAACGTGCCGCCGCGGTCGGCGTCACCGAGCCGGACCTGGCGGTCGGCGAGCACCGAGAACCGGGTGGTCGGCCGGGTCAGATCGATCGCGAGGACCCGGGTGCCGGTGTCGGAGACCATCGCGTTGCGCACGTACGGGGGCACGGCGTCCAAGCCTGCGCGGTCGACGGGTCCGGTGGCACCGGCCCAGACCCACCAGGCCATGCCGCCGACGGTGACCACGGCGACCGCGACGCCGGACAGCACGGCGGCCGGCTGCAGCCAGGAAAAGCTGCGGCGGCGGATGTCGCGGGAAAAGCCGTCGACGCCGACGGCGCCGCCGAGTCCCAGCGCGGCGAAGGCGATCAGCAGGTACGGACCGACCCAGGGGCGCACCTCGGTGCCGAGCGGCGGCACGCTGACCACCAGCCGCGACAGCAGCACCGCCATCGCCAGCGCGAGCAGCGCGGTGGTCCAGGCAACCACGACGATCTTGCGCTGCCACCGACGCAGCAGGCCGCCGATCGCGACCAGCCAGATCACCCCGAACACGACGGCGCCGAGCCACAGCGGCGGCAGTCCGGCGCCGACGTCGCGGCCGAGCAGCAACCGCCAGACCGCGGGTGCGGTCGGCGCCCCCTGCAGGGCGGCGTCCGGGCCCACCAGCAGCCGGCCGGGCGCCAGGATCAGGCTCGGCCACCAGGGCAGCAGCACGACCAGCGGCAGCCCGAGCGCGATGCCGATCCGGCCGATCTTGCGCGGCGTCCGGCGCAGCTGCAGCGCGCCAAGGGCGCCGGCGAGCAGGGCGAGGATCATCAGCGACGGCTCGAACGACACCAGGACGACGAGGACGACCCCGGCCCCCCAGCCGCCGCGCCAGGCCTCGGGTGTCCGTACCCGGCGCAGGGCCAGCGACCGGACCGCCGAGACGAGCAGGGGCAGCAGGACCGCGAGCACGCTGAGCGACAGCCGGCCCTGGTTCTCCCCGCCCAGCAGGGCCGGCAGCAGTGCGTAGCCCACCGCGAGCCACAACCGCAGCCGCTGGTCGGCGACCATCCGCCGGACCACGGGGTAGGCGCTGAGCAGCGACAGCGGCACCACCGCGCAGATGGCCAGGGTGACGAACCACTCGGGCCGGCCCGCCAGCACGGTCGAGCCGAGGGCGGTCAGCGCCAGCCAGGGCGGGCTGGACTGACCGGGCGCGCCGGGGATCGGCGCCCACACCGAGTGCCACTGATCGACCAGCCGGGCTGGGGCGGGCAGCAGGGCGGGCGCCGCGAGCGAGCCCGGACCGTACAGGCCCCGGGCCGCGAACAGGGCGGCGACCACGGTCACGAGCAGGGTCAGCACGACCGGGCTGAGCAGGGGGGAGCGCGGGCGGTCGTCGGTGACCGAGCTGAAGTCGTCGCCGGTGAGCTCGTCCAGGGTGGCGGTGTCGGCCTCGCCGGCCACCGAACGGTAACGGTCGGACAGCACGCTGTTGACGACTTCGGCGGCCATGGCCAGGCTGGTCCACCACGGCGGCCGCAGCGCCTGCACGACCTCACCCGTCCCGGGGGCCGGTTCGATGGCGGCCGTCCGGGCCCGCAGTGCCCGGATCCGCCCCGGCGAGGCGACGAACTCCCCCAGCGCGAGGACCTCGTCCAGGGCCCGACCCGGAACCTTGCCGAGCAGGTAGCCGACCGCGTGCACGAGACAGCTCCAGACCAGCCGCAGCCAGACCAGGGGCAGCGCCCGGGCCGGGGCGTGGCCGGCGACCACCAGCATGCCGAGCAGCCGGTCGACCTTGCCGGGACGGCGTCCGGTCAGCCCGCGGGGCCGCAGCCCGGCTCGGCCGACCTGGCGGTGGGTGATCTCAGCCCGCGGCGTCGTGACCACCCGGTAGCCGTTGAGGTGCGCCCGCCAGCCGAACTCGACGCCGTCACGGAAGACGGGCAGCGCCGGGTCGAGGCCGTCGAGGTCGTTCCAGACCCGGGTGCGGACGAGCATGCCGCAGGTGGAGACGCCGAGCCTCGGCTCGGGCTGGTCCCGCTGCCCCTGGTCGATCTCGCCGGGGTCGAGCCCAAGCTCGCGCCGGCCCGTACCTGAGATCGTGACCCCGACCTCGCTGATCTGCTGGCCGACCTGCCGCCGCCGGGGCAGCAGCAGCTTGGGGCCGGTGATGTCGATCGAACGGTCGGCCAGCACGTGCTCGAGCAGCCGGGTGAGCGCGTCCGGGGCCGGCACGCCGTCGTCGTGCAGCAGCCAGAGCCACCGGGTGTCCAGCGGCCGGAGCGCGGAGTTGCTGATCGGCCGCAGCAGCCGGGTGCTGCTCTCCTGCAGCATCGCGTCGCGGTCCTGGCGGAGCGCCGAGCGGACCGCGTCGCCAAACCCCTGTCCGGCGCGGCCGGCGTGCACGGCGTCCAGCACCCCGAGGTCGCGGGCCCGTTCGAGCAGGGTCAGGGTGGCGTCGGTGCTGCCGTTGTCGATGGCGATCAACCGGTCCGGACGCCGTTCCAGAGCGGCCAACCCGTCCAGCGTCGCGGTCAGCCAGCGAGCGGCGTCAAAGGCCACGAGGACGGCGGTGACGTGCGGGCCCGAGACGTCCCGCTCCACCGGCGCCGGGGGTTCGGCCGCGGCCCAAGCCCACGGATCGGTGTCCTCGGAGCCCGAACCGAAGGGTGCCGAGCGCAGCGCTGACCAGTCATCGGTGTCGCCGGCGCGTCGGCCGCCACCCCTGGTCGTGCTGTCCATCCGCTGTGCGCTGCTCCCGGCCACGTGGGGTCTGCCCTGGTCACGGGCAGAATGCCCGAATCGGGCGGCCCCACCTTATGCGAGGTCGCGCCGACTCTCCACGTTCAGAAGCCGGGGGTCAGACGGCGCGCTTCTTGAGCTTGCGCCGCTCGCGCTCGCTGAGGCCGCCCCAGATCCCGAAGCGCTCGTCGTTGGACAGCGCGTACTCCAGGCACTCGCCCCGGACGTCGCAGGACAGGCACACCTTCTTGGCTTCACGGGTGGAGCCCCCCTTCTCGGGGAAGAACGCCTCCGGGTCGGTCTGGGCGCAGAGCGCGCGCTCCTGCCAGCCCATCAGGCCGTCGTCGCCCTCGTCGTCCAGCCCTTCGTAACCCGGACCCGTCATGACCGCAGTCAGCTCCGTGAAGCTGGGCGCCAGTTCTTGCATGTGTGCCTCCTCGACCCCGCATGTGTGTGAGCTGCCACCCCCACCGCTTCGCGGGCCGCGAGGGCAACGGCCTGGCCATTCCCCAAGGCTGGCAGCCCCCCACCGCTGACCAGCGGCAGCTCACCACCGGTCATCGGGCCAGTACGGCGAATAACACTGGTGAAATTACATGCCCGCCACACCCGGTTCGTCAAGTCCGTTCGGCGTTTCGGTGGTGTAAAAGAGGACGCGCTGGCCCGGTCGAGCAGGCTCAGCGGCACCGAACGGCGACCTCAGCGCGGACCGGCCGCCCACGGATGCGGCTCATCCGGCGGCGGCGCGGGGACGCTCTCGGCGGGAGCGGGCGCGGGTGCGTCCCAGCCCGTACCGGCCGCGGTCCCCCAGCCGGTCGCCGGCCGTCCGGACGCGGCGTCGCCCGCGCTCAGCCACGCGGCGCCCGCCGCCACGTCCGGCGCCCAGGTCGGCTGCTGCCCGGGCGGCGCCGGGATCTCGGGCTGGGCAGGCTCCGGTCGTGCGCTCAGCGCCTGCTGGTCGTCGGCGGACCGCTCGCCCGGCGCCCCGGCCGGACCCCGGAGCAGGGCTGCCAGGACCAGGACGGTGACGACCGGCACGACGAGGTCGAGCAGCGCGGCCGCCAGGTCCAGCGCGCCCGGCGCGGACTGGCCGGTGCGGTCAGCGGCGACGGTGAGGACCACCGCGAGCACGAGCGACAGGGCGACCGCCGCGAACGCCACCGCGGTGACGACCCGGCGGTGCGGCGTCGGGGGGGTGACGTGGCAGCTGAGGGCCAGCGCGGCGACGAGCAACGGCAGCACGGCCGCTCCCGGTTCCGGCCCGGTGACCCCAGACGCGGTGAGTGCGGCGGCCGCGGCGACGGCGACCCGGAGCACGACGACCGCGGCGAGGACGACGACGGCGGGCTCGCGCCAGCGCAGCAGGCTCTCCATGTCCTCACGATAAGTGCGGCACCAGCGCGGCCACCGCCGCGGCGTTCGCGCTCGCCGGGCTCTGGGACACTGGACGACGTGCAGATCGTGGTCCTGGCCGGTGGCGTCGGTGGTTCGAAGTTCGTCCAGGGCGTGCGCCGGGCCTACCCGGCGGCCGAGATCACCGTGGTCGTGAACACCGCCGACGACATCACCCTGCACGGTCTGCGGATCTGCCCGGACCTGGACACCGTGATGTACACCCTGGGCGGGGGCGGCGACGACGGACGCGGCTGGGGTCGGCTCGAGGAGAGCTGGCGGGTGCTGGCCGAGCTGGGGGCGTACGGGGTGGAGCCCAGCTGGTTCTCCATCGGCGACCTCGACCTCGGCACCCACCTCGTCCGTACCCAGATGCTCAGCGCCGGCTATCCGCTGTCGGCGGTGACCGAGGCGCTCTGTGCGCGCTGGCTGGCGGCGGACCCGCAGCTGCACCTGGTGCCGATGAGCGATGACCGGGTCGAGACCCACGTCGTGATCGCGGCGCCAGAGGAACCCTCGGGGCGCCGGGCCGTGCACTTCCAGGAGTACTGGGTCCGGCTGCACGCCGTCCCCGACGCCCTCGAGGTCGTCCGGGTGGGGATCGAGGACGCCCGGCCGGCCCCCGCGGTGCTGACGGCGCTGGCGGCCGCCGACCTGGTGCTGGTCGCGCCGAGCAACCCGGTGGTCTCGATCGGACCGATCCTGGCCGTGCCCGGGCTGCGGGACGCGCTGCGCGCCAGCCCGGCCCCCGTCGTCGGCTTTGCCGGCATCCTCGGCGGCGCTCCGGTGCTGGGGATGGCGCACCGGCTGCTGCCGGCCATCGGCGTGGCCGTCGACGCCGCCGCCGTGGGCCGGCACTACGGTGCGCGTGCCGCCGACGGCGTCTTGGACCTGTGGGTGCTGGACCAGCGGGACGCCGACTCCGCCGGCAGCGTGGCCGCCGCCGGGCTGGGCGTCGCGGTCACCGACCTGGTGATGCGGGACGCCGACGCCACCGCGGCCTTCGTGCGGTTCGCGGTGGACGCCGGGGACGCGGCGACCGCGCCGGCTCGCCGCGGATGAGCCCCGACCCGGACAGCGGCGTGGTCACCGTCTTCGCCCCGACGGGGATCGGCGAGATCACGGCCGGCACGGACCTGGTCGACGTCGTGCTGAGGGCCGCCACGGCCGACCCGCTCGGACCGCTGCGCTCCGGCGACGTCGTGGTGGTGACGTCCAAGGTCATCAGCAAGGCCGACGGGCTCGTCCGGCTCGCCGACCAGCGCGACGAGGCGATCACCGAGCAGACCGCGGCCACGGTCGCCCGCCGCGGCCCGACCCGGATCGTCCGTACCCGCTCGGGCCTGACGGTGGCCGCCGCCGGCGTCGACAACTCCAACGTCGCCCCCGGCACGGTCCTCGTGCTGCCGCCGGACCCGGACGCGAGCGCCGCGGCCCTGCACGCTGAGCTGACCCGCCGGAGCGGCCTCGACCTCGGGGTGGTCGTCTCCGACACCGCCGGCCGCGCCTGGCGCGAGGGCCAGACCGACCACGCGATCGGCGCAGCCGGACTGCGGGTGCTCGAGCGCTACGCCGGCCGGCAGGACGCGTACGGCAACGACCTGCAGGTGACGGCCATGGCGGTGGCGGACGAGATCGCCGGGGCCGCCGACCTGGCCAAGGCCAAGCTGGCCGGACGTCCGGTCGCGGTGGTCCGCGGCCTCGGTCATCTGGTGGAGCCGACGGGTCGGCCCGACGGCCGCGCCGCGGACCTGATCCGCCCGCTCGCCCTCGACCTGTTCCGCCTCGGCGCGCGGGAGGCGGTGCTCGCCGCCGTGCTCGGCGCCACCGGCCAGGCCGACCGCTACGAAGAGCTGGTCGCCCTCGACGAAGCCGACCGGGTCCGCGCGGTGGTCGAGGGTGCCGGGGTCGGTGCCGATGCCGCGGCGGTGCTGACCGCCGTGCTCGAGCAGGCCTGAGCGGGGCGCGCACCCCACCCTTCTCCCACGGCCCCCGCCGACGAGCCGGCCGACCCAGGAACAGCCGTTAGACTCGGGCCTTCGTGCCGGCGGCCAGCCGCCTCACGTAGCCGTAGGACCAGCTCGTCCGACCAGTCCGAGACCGGCGCCCGACCGGGGCGCGACCCGAGGAGAACCACCGGTGGCCAAGTCCCCGAAGCCCGCAGCCGGCGCGCCGAGCCGACGTGACCGGCTCGCCTCGTTCGAGGCGGCTCGCCGGTCCGAGCAGCGGCGACGGACCGTCGGCCTGCTGGTGATCTGCGGCGTGCTCGCGATCGCGCTGCTCGCCTACCCGATCTACCTGTTCGTGGGGGACTACCGCGCGCGCAACGCCACCATCACCGACTTCGGCGTCGCCGCCGCAGCCGCGAGCTGCGACCCGGTCGACGAGCACCCGGCCACCGGCAACCAGGAGCACGTCGCCGAGGGCACCCAGGTCACCTACGACCAGACCCCGCCCGACTCGGGCAAGCACTACCCCAGCCCCGCCTCGTTCTCGAAGCACTCCTACACCGTGGACGACCGGCCGGCCGTCGAGACGCTGGTGCACAACCTGGAGCACGGCTACACGGTGGTCTGGTACCGCGCCGACGCACCGAGCGACGAGATCGACACCCTGCAGAAGATCGCCAAGACCTTCTCCAGCGACGACCTCGACGCGACGCAGAAGTTCATCGCCGCGCCGTGGAGCACCGACGACGGCGAGGGCTTCCCCGCCGGCAAGAACCTGGTGCTGACCCGCTGGACCGCCGACCCGGCCAACCCCACGGACACCACCGCCCAGCGGGGCGTCCGGCAGCCGTGCGGCAGCGTCAGCGGCCCGGCGATCGCCGACTTCATGGCCAAGTACCCCGAGGCGAGCTCCCCGGAGCCCGGCGGCGCCTGAGCCTCGGTCGACCCACCCCGGACGGCCCGTTCAGGCGTAGTCGAGGCCCAGCCGGGCCGTCACCTCGGCGACGAGCTCCTTGATCCGTTCCGCCTCGCTGACCGGGCAGACCAGCGTGATCTGGGGCGTCTGGACGATCACCGTGTCGCTCAGCCCGACGACCGCGACGACCCGGCCGTCCTCGGTGTGGTTGATCACCAGGTTGTCCCGGGCATCGACCAGCACACTGACGCCCTGGGTCGCGTTGCCCTGGTCATCTCGGGGCAGCTGCTCGCCCAGGGAAGCGAAGCCGCCCACGTCGTGCCAGGTGATCGGCAGCCGGACGGCCAGCACGCGGGCCGTACCTCGGCCCTGGGAGACCGGTTCCATCAGGGCGTAGTCGACGCTGATCTTGAGCAGCCGCGGATAGATCGTGCCCAGCTGGTCAGGGTCTGCGGCCAGTTTCATGATCAAGTCGTGGGTCTCCGGTTGCAGCTGCGCCAGCTGGTCGAGCACGGTCTGGGCCCGCCAGACGAACATGCCCGCGTTCCACCAGTACTCTCCCGAGACGACGTAGGCCTCGGCCGTGCTGCGGTCAGGCTTCTCCTTGAACTCTTCCACGGCCGAGACCTCCGGGTGGCCGGGGATCCCCGGCCCGCGGCGCAGGTAGCCGTAGCCGGTGTGCGGGCTGGTCGGGACGACGCCGAAGGTCACCAGCGCCTGCGGGTCCTCCTCCGCCACGGTGAAACCCTCGGCCACAGCCGCTCGGAAGCTCGCCACCGGGTGCATGATCTGGTCGGCCGTGACCACCGCCACGACAGCCTCCGGGTCACGGGCGGCCAGCACCGCAGCCGGCCAGGCGACCGCGTTGAGGGAGTCGCGACCCTCGGGTTCGCCCAGGATGTTCTCCGCCGCCAACTCGGGCAGCTCAGCCGCCACCACGTGCGCGTAGTCGGCGCCGGTGCAGACCAGGATCCGGTCGGCCGGCACCAGACCTTCGAGCCGCTCGAACGCGATCCGGAGCAGGCTCTTGCCGCCGAGCACCTTGAGCAGCTGCTTGGGCATGTCCTGACGCGAGAGCGGCCACAGCCGCTTACCTGAGCCGCCGGCCATGATGAGGACGTAACGCATGGCGGACAGGGTAGCGACGCGGTTGGCGAAGGTGGTGCTCCGACGCTCTCGGGAGACGAGGCCGGTCGTGACCCCGTGCCCGCTCTGGAGCTTTACGCGGCGGTGGCCGCCGCTGCGGTCGACACCCCGTACGTGGTGACCCGACCGCAACCGGGTTTGACGTGGCCCTCGACTGTGGCAACCAGCGGTGGAACGGCCTGCTCCGCGAGCGGGGGGTGCACCGCTCCGCCATCGCCCACGTCCGCGCCGGGGAGGGCTGGCACTCGATCACCGACGACTTCCGGACGGTCTCGTGGGACGCCGGGACCGGCCAGCTGTCCGGTGGTGCGTCCCGCTCGTTCGGACGGTTCAGGAAGCTCGGCCGACAGCGCTCGGGGAGCATCGACGGCACCGGACAGGTGCGGCCGACCGCCGAGCTGAGCTTCGACACCGACGAGGCGCGCGGGCTGGTCACCACCGTGGCCGAGGGGCTGGGCCTGACGTCTCGAGGAGGAACGGCGGAGAGGGTGGGCATCGTCGGGGCCGTCATCGGCGGTCTGGGCGCCCTCGCCGCCATCGTCGCCGTGCTGGTCGGCTTCACCCTCGGCTGGTTCTGACCTGAGTGGCGGCTCGGCTGGTCGCTAGCGCGGGTCCTTGACCACCAGCACGGGGAAGTCGGCTTCGAGGATCAGGGTCTGGGTGACGCTGCCGAGCAGGAACTTGCCCACCGGGGAACGGCGGCGGGCGCCGATCACCAGCAGCTCGGCCGCGGCTTCCCCGGCGACGCGGAGAACGGTCTCGGCGACGTCGGCCGTCCCGGTCACCGGGTAGAGCATCCACTCCACGTCGCCGAGCCCCTCGGCAAGGATCCGGCGTACCTCGTCGGCCAGACCGGTGCGGAGCGCCTCGTCCTTGTCAAGGTCGAGGTCGTCGACGACGTGGATCACCGCCAGCGTCGTCCCGCGGCGAAGCGCCTCCAGGGCGGCCTCTTTGAGCGGCAGCGACGAGCTCGGCGCTGCCTGGTGCGCAACGGCAACACTCATGGTTTGACCTCCTTGTCGTATTTGTCTGATCAATCTAGCAAAAGAGCGCCCCGCTCTCTAGAGCGGAAGGACCGCTGCGGAACGGCAGCCCAGCGGCGGCGCAGCAGGCGTCGATCAGCTCGGCGCTGGCGCGGGCGCCGTTGAGCAGCTCAGCCGACCTTGGTGGCCGCGCCGGTCCGGGCGGCCGTGACCACCGCTTCCTCCACGGCCAGGTTGTGCAGACCGTCGGCGAACGTGGCGCACCGCGGCAGCCGGTCCAGACCCGCGATCTCGTCGAGGAACGCGCGCGCCTGGTAGGTGAAGCTGTCCTGGCCGCCGACCCCCACCCCGGCGAAGGGCATCGACTGGGCGGCCGCGACGTAGGGGTGCTCGGGCCCGACCATCACCTGCCGCCACCCGTTGGTCGCCGCGGCCGGCACCAGGTCGACGAAGCCGAACTCCGACGGACGGTGCCAGTCGAACGACGCGGCCCCGCGGCTGCCGAACAGCTGGAACTGGAGGGCGTTGGCGAACCCGACCGCCACCCGGGAGACCGAGAACGTGCCGACGGCCCCGCTCTCGTAGGTCACCACGAAGGTCGCGACGTCGTCGTTGGTCACGGCCCGCCGCTCGTCGCTGACGGCGACCCCACCGGCGTGACCGAGCGCCGCGCCCAGGGGCACCGGCCGGTCCTTGATCAGGATCGGCAGCTCGGCGCCGCGCACCTCGACGATGGGCCCGCAGATGAACTCGCTCAGGTCGAGGATGTGGCTGCCGATGTCGGCCAGGGCGCCCGAGCCCAGCTCGCCCTCGTAACGCCAGCTGATCGGACCTTGGGGGTCGGCGGCGTAGTCGCACCAGTACTGCCCGTTGAAGTGCAGCACGTCCCCGATCGAACCAGCCGCCACCTGCTCCTTGATCGCGCTCGTGGCCGGCGAGCGGCGGAACGTGAAGCCGGTGGCCGCGACCAGGCCGGGGGCGTTCTCGGACGCGGTCACCATCGCCTGGGCGTCCTCGACGCTGGGGGCCAGCGGCTTCTCGCAGAGCACGTGCTTGCCGGCGGCCAGCAGCGCCTCCGCGATCGGCCGGTGCAGGTGGTTGGCCACCACGATGCTGACGGCGTCGATGTCGTCGGCCTCGGCGATCGCCTGCCAGCTGGTCTCGTACCGCTCGAAGCCGTACCGCGCGGCCTGGCTGGACGCGAAGTCGGCGTTGAGGTCGGCGACCGCGGCCAGTCGTACGGGTGGGGCGTCCGTGCCGAACACGGTCTGCGCCGTGCGGTAGGCGTGCATGTGGCTGCGACCGGCCATGCCGGCGCCGATCACGGCGACGCTCACCGGAGCACTCGTGGAGGCGCTCATCGTCCGGCCGCCTTCAGCAGCGTGTCGGCGGCGAGACCCAAGCCTTCGAGCTGGTCGAGCTCGAGGTCCTCGTGCTCGATGTTGATCGCCATGTCGGGATCGATGGCCTCCAGTGCGGCGACGAAGCCGGTCCACCAGGCGAGGTCGTGGCCGCGGCCGACGGCCACGAAGTCCCAGGAGGGCTCGGCAGGCCAGACGCTGAGTGAGTGCGGGCCGCCCAGGCTGAGGAAGCTCGGGTCGCCCTCGTGGGCGAGGGTGAAGCTGTCGTCGATGGTGCCGTTGACCTGGGCCGCCGGGTTGATCCGGGTGTCCTTCGCGGCGGCGTTGTAGACCAGCGAGCCCAAGACCTTGGTGGCCTCCGTCGGGTCCATCCCCTGCCAGAACAGGTGGCTGGGGTCCATCTCGGCCCCGACGTGGGTCGCGCCGATCTCGGTGGCGAGCCGTTGCATGGTGCGGGGGTTGTAGACGACGTTGCCCGGGTGCATCTCCAGGCACACCTTGACGTCGTGGTCCGCCGCGAAGGCCTGGACCTCGGTCCAGAAGGGCACCGCGATGCTCCACTGGTACTCCTGGATCTTCAGGAAAGCGCTGTGCCAGGGCAGCACGTTCCAGACCGGCAGCGTCGAGGTCGACTCTGACCCCGGCGCGCCGGACATGGTGACGACGCGCTTCACGCCGAGCAGCGCGGCAAGCTCGATCGAGGCGTAGATGTCGGCCGCGTGCTGCTTCCCCGCCCCGGACGGGTCGGGGTCGAGGGGGTTGCCGTTGCAGTTGAGCGCGGTCAGCGTGACCCCGGCGGCGTCGAACTGCCCGAGGTACTCCGAGCGGGCGGTCTCGCTGCTCGCCAGGTCAGCGACCGGCAGGTGCGAGGTGCCGACGAAGCCGCCCGAGTTGATCTCCGCGCTGTCCAGGCCCATTCCCGCCAGGACGGCCAAGGCTTCGGGCAGCGGCTTGTCGTGCAGGCAGACAGTGTAGGCACCCAGCTTCATGGGGAGGTCCTCTCGACGATGAAGGGCGCGCAGCCCGGGCTCGAACTAGACCGGTCTAGTAGAGCGGTCTAGAGTACGATCCACCCATCCCTGCGCGGCTGTCAAATCTGCGCGAACGAGCCCACAGGAGTCCCGATGAACGGTGCCGTCGTCCGGTCCGGGCCGCCGACGATGCGCGACGTGGCCGCGACCGCCGGGGTGTCGAAGGCACTGGTCTCGATCGTCTTCCGGGGGGCGCCCGGGGCCAGTGAGGAGACCCGGGCGCGGGTCTTCGCCGCGGCGTCGAGCATCGGCTACCGGGCCAACCGGACCGCCAGCTTGCTCGCACTGCACCGCAACAAGCACCTCGGCTTGACCCTGAACGTGCGCAACGCCTTCCACGGCGAGCTGGTCGAGGCGCTCCAGTCCGCCGCGGACGAGGCGGGCTACGAGATCGTGCTCAGCACGGTCTCGTCGAGCCACGACGAACGGCGGGCCGTCGAGACCTTGCTCGAGTTCCGCTGCGAGGCGCTGGTGCTGCTCGGCTCGGACCTGCCGCGAGCCGAGCTGGAGCGGCTGGCGGCCACCCGTCCGGTCGTGGTGGTGGGGCGGCGGGTCAGCGCGACCGGGGTGGACGTGGTCCGGACGGCGGACGACCGGGGCCTCGAGGCGGCGGTCGGACATCTGGTGTCGCTTGGGCACCGGCAGATCTTTCATGTGGACGGCGGTCGCGGCAGCATCGCCGCCGACCGCCGACGCGGTTACCTCCGCTCGATGCGCCGGCACGGGGTCGCCGACCAGGCTCGCGTGGTCGACGGCGGTGGCGGTGAGGCCGACGGCCGACGAGCTGCCGACGAGCTGCTGCGCGGCCCGCTGCCCACGGCCGTGACCGCGTTCAACGACCACGCCGCCCTCGGCGTCCTGGACCGGCTGACCCGGGCCGGTGTCGACGTGCCGGGCTCGGTGTCGGTCACCGGCTACGACGACTCCCTGGTCGCCCAGCTCGCTGCAGTGGACCTGACCTCGGTCAGCCAGGAGGCGACGGTCCAGGCCGCACAGACCATCCGGGCCGCGGTCGAGCGCCTGGAGGGCACCCGTCCCCAGCCACAACAGACCGTGCTCGAGCCACGCCTGGTGGTAAGGGGCAGCACCGCCGCCCCGCGGTGGGATGACTGACCGCACACCGCTGCAGGCCGACGAGACGACCGTTGGCGAGGGTCCGTCGATGTGACCCCGAGCGTGTGGAGGTGACTCAGTTGTTCTCGGGCAAGCCGCTGGTCCAGACCCGCTCGGCCGGCGCCGGCCGGAGCGCGACCAGCGTGTCCACCAGCTCGTCGTCCAGCGGGGTCTCGGCCGCGTCAACGGCGGAGCGGAGGTGCTGGGAACGGCCGGTGCCGATCAGGGTCGTGGCGCAGCCGGAGCGTTGCACCGAGTACTGGTTGGCCACGAAGGCGAGGTCGACGTCACGCTGAGCGGCCAGGTCGGCCATCGCCCGGGCGGCCTGCCGAACGGGCTCGCCGGCCGGGTGGTCGGCGCCCATGCTCGTGCCGTGCGGCGTCAGCAGGCCCAGCGCAACGGCGGCGGCGTTGATCAGTCCGACCCCCTGTTCGGCGGCGACCGGCGCGAGCTCACGCTGCAGGCTGTCGTCCAACAGGGTGGCGTGGGCGTACGTGAGCAGCACGTCCAGGCCGGCCTCGCGCATCGCCCGGGTCATCGTAGCCAGCGGGTAGCCGGTCATCCCGATGTAACGACAGAGACCCTCGTCGCGGATGGCCACCAGCTCGGCGTGGGCGTCCTCGAACACCGGACCGAGCGGGACGAACTCGATGTCGTGCAGCTGCAGGATGTCGAGGTGATCGGTCTTGAGCAGCCGCAGGCTCTGCTCGACGCTGCGCCGCAGCCGGGCCGGGGTGAAGTCGAAGTCCGAAGGGCCGTACCGCCCCGCCTTGGTCGCCAGCACGACCTCGTCGCGCCGACCGACCAGGGCGCTGCCGAGTCTCTCCTCGGCCGACCCGTAGAAGGGCGACGTGTCGAGGAAGGTGATGCCGAGGTCGAGCGCCTCGTGCACGAGCGCGATGGCGTCGCTCTCCTCGACACGGCCGAAGAGACCGCCCAGCGGCGCGGTGCCGAAGGCGAGCTGGGAGACCGTGAGGTCGGTGCTGCCGAGTCGTGCGTACTGCACGGCTCACCCCTTCCTTCGATGGCGTCCAGTCGTTCCCTGAGCCTGCCCTTCGACAGGCTCAGGGAACGTCGGTCAGCGCTGGAGCTCGTGCGACAGCTCGGCGAGCTCGTCGCCACCGGCCATCTGCCGGGTCAGCTCGTCGAGGGTGACCTCCGAGCGCTTCTTGTCCAGCACCGCCTGGCCCAGCTTCAGGATCACGAAGTGGTTACCGACCAGGAACGCGTGGTGCGGGTTGTGGGTGATGAAGACCACGCCCAGCCCGGCGTCGCGGGCCGCGGCGGTGTACTTGAGCACCACCCCGGACTGCTTGACGCCGAGCGCCGCCGTCGGCTCGTCCAGGATCAGGACGCGGGCCCCGAAGTAGACGGCCCGGGCGATCGCGACGCACTGCCGCTGGCCGCCGGACAGGGTGCCGATCGGCTGATCGATGTCCTTGACCACGATGCCCATCTTGCGCAGCTCCTCGTCGGCGATGCGCTTCATGTCGCGCACCCGCAGCCCGGAGAAGGCAAGCTTGCCGTTCGTCAGCTCCGAACCGAGGAAGAAGTTGCGCCAGACCTCCATCAGGCCCACCACGGCGAGGTCCTGGTAGACCGTGGCGATGCCGTGGTCGAGGGACTCACGCGGCGAGCTGAACTTCACCGGCGCGCCGTCGACGAGCAGCTCGCCCTCGTTGTGCGGGTGCAGGCCGGCCATGATCTTGATCAAGGTCGACTTGCCGGCCCCGTTGTCGCCCAGCACACAGGAGACCTCGCCGGCGTTCACCTTGAGGTTGATGCCCTTGAGGGCCCGGATGGCGCCGTAGGTCTTGCCGACGTCGATCATCTCGACCAGGGTCTCGCCGTGGTGCAGATCCGGGTCGGCGTGCTCGGACAGGGTGTCGGTCATCTCAACCCACCTTCCGTGTCGTGGAGAGCTTCTTGACGTAGAGGTTGACCAGGACGGCCAACAGGAGCATGACGCCCAGGAAGGCCTTGAACCAGTTGGGGTCCCAGCCGGCGTACACGATGCAGAGGCTGGTCATGCCGAAGATGAAGGCGCCGATGGCCACGCCGATCGCATTGCCGTAGCCGCCCGTCATCAACGTCCCGCCCACCACCGCGGCGATGATGTAGAGGAACTCGTTGCCCACGCCGTTGCCCGACTGCAGGGTGTTGAAGTTGTAGAGCGTGTGCATCCCGATGAACCAGGCCAGGAAGGCCACGGTCATGAACAGGCCGATCTTGACCTTGCGGACCGGGACGCCGACCGCGCGGGCGCTGTCCGCGTTGCCGCCGACCGCGTAGATCCAGTTGCCCACCTTGGTGCGCTGCAGGACGTAGGCCGAGAGGGCGATGAAGACGATCCACCAGACCACCACACCCCAGACCGTGATGCCGCCGATCCGGAAGCTCGAGGCAAAGACCGCGTGCAAAGAGGCGTAGCCTTCCATCTGGTTGATGTTGGCCGTCGAGACCGAGCCGGTGACGAGCTTGGTGATGCCGAGGTTGGCGCCCTGCAGCGTGAAGAAGGTGCCCAGGGTGATCAGGAAGCTCGGGATCCCGGTCCGGACCACGAGGTAGCCGTTGAGGAAGCCGATCGCCAGCGTGGCGACGAGCGAGACCAGGGCGCCGACCCACAGGTTCAGCCCGAGCTGGTAGCAGAGCATCGCGTTGATCAGCCCGGCCGACGTGGTCAGCACACCGGCTGAGAGGTCGAACTCACCACCGATCATCAACATGCCGACCGCGACCGCGACGATGCCGATCGTCGAGCTCTGGTACAGCACGGTGAAGAACGACCCGCCGGAGCGGAAGGCCGGGGCGACGATGAGGAAGAAGATGAAGATCAGGATCGCCGCCACCAGGGCGCCGACCTCCGGCCGGGCCAGCAGCCTGTTCGACAGGCCAAGGGTGACACGGTTCGAGCTCTCTGCCGGCGCACCTACCGCGGGCGGAGTCTTGACGGTTTGACTCATGGTGCTCTCCGATTCCGACGATGTACGGACGGGGCCAGGAACGCGTCCCCGGGCCCCCGTCCGACGGGCTAGCGGGTGTTGTTCTTGGCGAACGGCAGGATTTTGTCAATGTTGCTGCTGTCGATGAAGGACGGACCGGTCAGGGTTGCCTTACCGCCACCGATGTCGTTGCCGTTCTTTATCTGCAAGTACAGCGCGGTGACGGCCATGAAGCCCTGGACGTAGGGCTGCTGGTCGACCGAGAACGTGATCTTGCCGTCCTTGATGGCCTGGGCGGCGTCGACGTTCAGGTCGAAGGTGCAGAGCTTGGCCGAGCTGCTGGCCTGGTCCATCGCCTTGAGCGCGTCGAGCGCGATCGGGGCGCCGAGGGTGACGATGTAGTCGATCGACTTGTCCTCGCTCAGCTTGGCCTGCAGGGACGACACGACCGAGGAGTCGTCGGCCCCGTTCACCTGGATGTTCTCGGTGGTGCTCACGACCTTCTTGACACCAGCGCAGCGGGCCTCAAGTGCGACCGAGCCCGAGGCCTGGATGACGCACAGCGGGTGCTTGGCGCCGGCGGCCTGGATCCGTTGTCCGGCGGTCTGGCCGGCCAGGTCCTCATCGGAGCCGAAGTACATCGAGGCGCCGACCTCGCTGTACTGGCTGATTCCGGAGTTGAAGGCGACGACCGGGATGCCGGCGGCCTTGGCGTTCTGCACCGCTCCCTTGAGGGCGTCCGGTGTAGCCAGCGTGGTGGCGATGCCCTGCACCTTGGAGTCGACGGCGTTCTGGATCAGCGTCGACTGCTTGCCCGGGTCGGGGTCGTTGGAGTACTTGAGGGTGACGCCCTCGTTCTTGGCCGCCTGCTGAGCGCCGGCCTTGATCTTGTCCCAGAACGTGTCTCCGGGCGTCTCGTGGGTGACCATGGCGATCGTGTAGCCGGAGTTGTCGCCGGCTCCGGTGTCACTGCCGGCGCTGGCGTCGGTCTTCGGGGCGCCACCGCCACTACACGCAGAGAGCGCGAGCACGGCTGCCGCCGCGACCGCCGCCAGGCTGAGGGTCTTGCGCGATCGGTTCAGGATCATCGGTGATTCCTTTCGTGGGGTGCCAGGGGTCGTTCGAGCGCCTGGTGGAAGTGGGGAGCGGCAGACCGTCTGGTGCCCGACGTACGAGCGACCCCGGAAGAGCGGAGTGAGGTCCGCGGGCCCGGGATTCGACTGGTGTGCCCCTGGCACGGGGCCGCGGCGAGCGCCGCCGATGCGCTGGTCGTCAGCGCGCTCGGCCAAGGGTGCGAGCGTGACATCTGAGAGAAGACCTCCATGTCTTCGCCGGCATCCGCGCCGACGCGACCAAGACTGGCGGCCCGAACAGCCGGTGTCAAGACTTTGTTTTAACATTCTGACCAAGTGACTCAGTCGGCTTCTCGCAGTTCGCACGCCAGTCGGTCGGGCTCGGACCCCTGGCCCTCTGCTGCAGGGTCACTTCACAGACCCACCGACGTCGAGGCGCCCCTTCCCCGGGGTGCGAGGTCGCCCTACAGCAGGTGAAGTGACCCCCCGGGCTCGGCCCGGGTGAAGGTGCTGGCGGCCGATGCGTACGCGGCGGTCAGGGCCTCGAGCAGGGGGCGGCGGCGGTGATCGATGGAGAGGATCTCGACGCCCCAGGGTCCGTCGAAGCCGATCGTACGCAGGGCGTCGATGAAGCCGGGGACGTCCTGGGCGCCGTCCCCGAGGAGCGTACGGCGGTCGCGGGTGTCCTCGAACAGGCTGCCCACGCACTCGGCTGCGGCGTCGCTCAGCTCCACGCCGAAGACCATGCTGGCGTCGAGGCAGTCGACGAGCTGCCACAGCGTCGTGCCGGCGCGGAAGACGTGCCAGAAGTCGACCAACAGTCCGGCGGCCGGGTGGCCGGCGGCTCTGACCAGGTCGGCGCCCGCCGGGATCGAGCCGATGTAGCCGAACGGGAGCGGTTCCAGCGCGACCCGGGTGCCGGCGGCGGCGGCCTCGGCGGCGAGGCGGCGCAGCGGGGCCACGAACGGGGCGACGTCCAGCACCGGGCTGCCGAACGCGGTGCCGACCTTGATGAACGAGGCTCCGAGCTCGGCGGCCGCCTCGAGCAGCGGCTCCCAGGTGTCTCGCCAGCCGACGTCGTCCCGCCACCACCCGGAGGCGAGCTCGACCTCGACGTGCCGGAGCCCGGCGGACTCGATCTCGGTCCGGAGGACGGCGAACCCGATCGTGTCGCGGACGACCCGCAGGTCGTCCTGACCGAAGCCGAGGCCGGTCCAGCCCGTCGACGCCACGGCGTGCACCCGCTCGAGAGCCGAGAACGGGCTGACCTCGGGATCGTCGAGCGGCGCGACGTCGCCCGCGCTCGTCCAGCAGGTGGCGACGAGGGCCGGGGTCGAGGAGCCTGCGTTCATCGCGCCGGCCGCACCTCGTCGACGCGGACCGGCCGGCGCTCGTGCAGCGACCGGGTGCAGGCCTCGGCGATCCAGCTGGCCTCGAGCCCGTCGGCGAGCGTGCAGGGCGACGCCTGCTGCCCCGCGGCCACCGACAGGAAGGTGTCGACCTCGATCCGGAAGGCCTCGGCGAACCGGTCCATGAAGAAGACGTGGGCCGGCCCGGCCGGGAACTGGACCGCCGGGTCGGCGGAGCGCAACGGCAGGCCCTCGTCGAGCCCCGCGGCGATGGCGCCGGCCGACCCGTGCAGCTCGAGCCGGACGTCGTGGCCCTGCCCGTTGTAGCGGGTGTTGGAGATGACGCCCAGGGTGCCGTCGTCGAACGTCAGGATCGCCGACGCGGTGTCGACGTCGTCGGCCTCGCCGAAGAACGGCGCGCCGCGGTTGCTCCCGGTGGCGTACACCTCGACGACCTCGCGGCCGGTGACCCAGCGGACCGCGTCAAAGTCGTGGATCGCGCAGTCGCGGAAGATGCCGCCGGAGACGGCCACGTAGGCCGCCGGCGGCGGCGCGGGGTCGAGCGTGGTGGAGTGGACCGTGGCCAGCCAGCCGAGCTCGCCGCCGTCGAGGGCCGCCTTGGCCGCCGAGAAAGCCGGGTCGAAGCGGCGCGGGAACCCGATCTGGACAGGGACGCCGGACGTGTTGATGGCCTCGAGGTACTCCCCCACCGCATACGGGTCCTCGGCCACCGGCTTCTCGCAGAAGGTCGGGATGCCGGCGGCCACCGCGGCTCGCAGCAGGGGCAGGTGGGTGGGGGTCGAGGAGCCGATCAGCACGCCGTCCAGACCGCTCGCCAGCAGCGCGTCCGTGCTCGGGACCGCGGTGGCGCCGAGCTTGGCCGCGGTGGCCTCCGCCACCCCCGGGGCCATATCGGTGACCAGCAGCTGGTCGACGCGGTCGTTGTTGCTAAGGTTCGCGGCGTGCAGGGCGCCGATCCGGCCGAGGCCGATGAGTCCGATGCGCATGTTCGTGGAGCTCCGCTCAGATCTCGTCGGTGCGGTGCCGGGCGGCGTACGCGTCGAGGGCCTCGGCGACCCGGTCCGGTGACCAGTCCTCGGCGAGGGCTCGTTCGAGCAGCGCGCTCTGGGCCAACGGGGTCAGGCCGTCCACGTTGTGGTCGAGGTCGAGGTTGCTGGGGAACGGGTAGCCCTCGGCGGCGCAGCTGATGGCGTTCCGCAGGCTGGCCGGGTCGGCCCCGGACGCTCGGCGCGCCTGGAGCACGGGGTAGACCGCGCGCGACACCTTGGCGCGGTCCACCGTCTCCATCGCCCGGCCGAAGGCGGACGAGACCTGCAGCAGGTTGGCCATCCGCTGCACGTCGGCCGACACGTTGGTGCCCGCGCCGTGGAACAGGGCGGGGTTGAAGAACGCCGCGTCGCCCTTGGCCAGCGGCAGCTGGACGTAACGCTCGGCGAAGAACGCGCGGAACTCCGGCAGCCGCCACGCCAGGTAGCCCGGGGCGTACTGGTGGGAGTAGGGCAGGTACATCGTCGGCCCGCTCTCGACCGGCATGTCGGAGTGGGCGACCGCGCCCTGCAGGGTGAGCACGGGAGACAGCAGGTGGACGTGGGCCGGGTAGCGCGCGGCGACCTCGTTGGACAGGAAGCCGAGGTGGTAGTCGCGGTGCGGGTCCTGGGCCTGCCCGCCGGGCCGCACGACGTTGACCTGGGAGGTCACCTGGTAGCCCGGGCCGAGCCAGGCCCGGCTGACCAGGGCCAGGACGTCGTTGCCGTAGTAGTCGACGAAGGTGCCGGGGTCGCGCACCGCCAGCTTTTCTAGCGCGTTCCAGACCCGGTCGTTCGCGCCCGCCTTGGCGAAGTGGTCGTTGTGACCGCCGGTCGCCAACTCGCCGGCAATGATCTCCTCGAAAGCCGCCGTCGCCCGGTCGACCACGGCCGAGTCGGGGAACGCACCCCGGAAGGCCACCACTCCCGGCCCGTCGGTGAGAGCCCGGACGAGCTCGGCCTCGACCTCGAGCCGGCCGTCCTCGGTGGTGAGGGCCGGGCGCAGCGCCGGCGCGTCGTAGATCAACACGTTGCGCTGGACGTCGGCGGCGTGCGGGTAGTCCGCCAGGTCGGTGGCCTGGTCGACCAGGGCGGCGAAGTCCTCCACCCGGCAGTCGGACTCGGTGTAGCGGGCCGGCCGGGTGCTCGGACGGGGGGTGACGCTGGTCGACATGACGCTCCTCAGGGCGGGCTCCGGCTGGTCGGGCAGCCGGCGGCGGTGTGGCGGTGAGAGTCACGCTAGTCGAGTCTGACGTCCTAGAATCGTCTGAAAGCCATCAAAAAGCCGTCAGGGAGAGGTCGTTGCACCCGCACCGTGTCCGCGATATCGCCGACCAGGCCGGCCTCAGCCAGGCGACCGTCGACCGGGTCCTGAACGAACGGCCGGGCGTCCGCGAGAGCACGGCCGCCCAGGTGCGACGGGCGATTGCCGAGCTCGACCGCCAGCGCGACCAGGTGCAGCTCGGTGGACGGACGTTCCGGCTCGACCTGGTGATGCAGGCGCCGGTGCGGTTCACCTCGGCCGTCCGGAACGCTCTGGAGGCCGAGCTACCGGGGCTGCGGCCGGCCGTGCTCCGCTGCCGTTTCCACCTCCGGGAGGAGGGGTCACCGACGGAGCTGGCCCAGGTCCTCGACGCGATCGCACACCGGGGGTCGGCCGGGGTCCTGCTGAAGGCACCCGACGACCCCGCCGTCCTTGACGCGGTCGAGCGGTTGCACGAGCTGCACATCCCGGTGGTCACCGTCGTCACGGACCTGCCGCTGAGCCGGCGGATCGGCTACGTCGGCATCGACAACCGGGCGGCGGGTGCCACGGCCGCGTACCTGGTCAGCCGGATGTCGGACGAGGCGACCACCTCGGTCCTCGTGACCCTGAGCAGCAGCAGCTTTCGCGGTGAGGAGGAGCGCGAGATCGGGTTCCGCTCGACCATGCGGGCCCTGGCGCCCGCTCGGACCATCCGCGAGGTGTCGGAGACCGACGGTCTCGATGCGTCGATGCTCGCCGCCGTCACCCGCGCTCTCGCCGACGACCCGACCATCGGCGCGGTCTACTCGATCGGCGGTGGCAACACCGCCATCGTGGAGGCCTTCCGGCGGGCCGGCCGGATCCCGGCCCCCTTCATCGCGCACGACCTGGACGGCGACAACACCACCCTGCTCCGGCGGCAGCACCTGACGGCCGTGCTGCACCACGACCTGCGCGCCGACCTGCGCCAGGCCTGCCAGCTGATTCTGCAGGCTCACCGGGCCCTTCCGGGCCGGCCGCAGTCGACACCGTCCCAGATCCAGGTCATCACCCCGTTCAACCAGCCAGCGTCGCCCTGATCCCCTACTGCCGGCGGTGGGCCGTGCTCGAGCGGACGACCAGTCGGGGCGCCACGATGCTGGAGGCGGCGCGGGGCGAGCCGTCCAGGCGGGCGACGGCATGGTCGACGGCGTCGACAGCCAGCTGGCGGGTGTCCTGCCGGACGGTCGTCAGCTGCACCCACGGCAGCGTCGCCACCCGACTGTCGTCGAACCCAACGACGGAGAGGTCCGTCGGTGTCGCCGAGCCGAGGCGGTCGGCCGCCTGGACCACCCCCAGCGCGCAGCGGTCGTTGAACGCGAAGACGGCGGTCGGCCGGCCGTCGCCGAGGCGCGCGTCCAGCAGCGCCGCGCCGGCGCCGGCTCCCGCCTGCTCGGTCAGCCCGCCGCGCAGGACGCGTACCTGGTCAGCCAGCCCGGCCTGCTCCATCGCCTGCTGGTAGCCGCGCCGTCGGTCGGCTGTGCCGGGCGCACCGCCGCCGTCGACGTGCGCGATCGCCCGGTGGCCGAGCCCGATCAGGTGCCGGGTCGCCTGGCGGGCCCCGTCGACGTCGTCGGTCCGGACGACGTCGACCTGCCGGCTCCGCAGGTGGCGGGCGACCACCACGACGGGCACCCGCGCGCCCAGGGCGTCGATCCGGGCCGCGGTCGCTCGGGGGCCGAGCAGGATCAGGGCCTCGCACCGGTAGGACAGCAGGCTCTCGACCGCCCGGTCCTCGGCCCGCGTCCGGGCGACGGCGCTGAGCGCGAGCTCATGGCCGCGCGCCTCGGCGGCGGTGTAGAGCGCTTCGACGAGCTCGCCGTGGAAGGGGTGCTCGATCCCGAACTGGACGCCGAGCAGGCCGGTACGCCGCCGGCTCAGCAGCCGGGCCCGCTGGTCAGGGGCGTAGCCGAGATCCTGGGCGGCCTGCCGGACGCGCTCCCGGGTGGCGTCGCTCGCTCCGGGGAGGTCGCGGAAGACGATCGACACCAAGGCGCGTGAGACCTGGGCTCGAGCCGCGACGTCCTCCATCGTCGGCGGCCGTCGATGTCCGGGTGTGGCCATGGGCGCTCCTCGTGGTCCGGTCGCGAGTTGACGACTGTTCGCCGTCAGCCCAATACTAGAGCGATCTAGACTAGAGCGCTCTAGTTGCCAAATGGATAGCAGGTAGTCGTGACCATCGGACGTGACGCCATCGGTGTCGGCCTCATCGGAGCCGGTCGGATCGGCACCTCCCATGCCCAGATCCTGGCCCAGCGGGTGCCGGGTCTGCGGCTGGCGGTGGTAGCCGATCCGCGCGCGGACGTCGGCGGCGCGCTGGCGCAGCGCTACGGGGCGCGCTCGACCACCGACCCGTACGCGCTGGTTACCGACCCCGAGGTCGAGGCTGTGGTGATTGCCGCCTCCAGCAATGCCCACTCCGAGCTGATCGTCGCCGCCGCGGCGGCCGGCAAGCCGGTGTTCTGCGAGAAGCCGGCCTCACTCACCCTGCCCGACCTGGACGCGGCCCTGGCGGCCGTGGCCGACGCTGGGGTGACGCTGCAGGTGGGGTTCAACCGACGATTCGCGGCCGGCTTCCGCGCGGCGCACGACGCCGTGGCGGCTGGCGCGGTCGGGACACCGCAGCTGATGCGCTCGTTGACCCGGGACCCCGGGCTTGCCGACCCGGCCGGCGTGCCGCCGTGGACGATCTTTCTGCAGACCCTGATCCACGACTTCGACACCCTGCTGTGGCTGAACCCGGGCGCCGAGCCGGTCGAGGTCTACGCCACGGCCGACGCGCTGGTCGCGCCGGACTTCAAGGCCGCCGGACTGCTCGACACCGCCGTCGTGGTCATCACCTTCGACAACGGGGCCCGTGCCGTCGCCGAGGCCAGCTTCTCCGCCGCCTACGGCTACGACGTCCGCGCCGAGGTCTTCGGCTCGGCCGGCATGGTCACCGCCGGCGACGGCGCCCGGACCTCGATGGTGCTGCGGGACGCCGGCGGCTTGCACGGCGAGACCGCCCGAGGCGACGTCGAGCTCCTCGGCGAGTCCTACGTGGCCGAGTTCGTCGAGTTCGGCGCCGCCATCGCGGCGGGCCGGGAGCCGTACGTCAACGGCCGCGACGCCCGGCGGGCCCTCGCCCTGGCCCTGGCCTGCGCGGAATCCGTCCGCAGCAACGCCCCGGTGGCCCTCGGGAGCGCCCTGCCGGTCAACGGGCGAGCCTGATGTCGGCCTTCACCCTGGCCGCGTGTGCCGAGATGATCTTTCGTGACCTGCCGGTCGTCGAGCGGGTCCGACGGATCCACGACCTCGGCTTCGCGGTCGAGATCTGGGACTGGACCACGCACGACATCGCGGCCCTCGCCGCGACCGGCGCCACCTTCTCGTCGATGACCGGCTACGTCACCGGGAGCCTGACCGACGACGCGGGCGCCGACGAGCTGCTCGCCACCGCCGAGCGGTCGATCCCCGTCGCCGCCCAGCTCGGCATCCCGCGGCTCAACCTGCACGGCACCGGCCTCGACGGCCGGGGCCTGCCGGTGGTGCCCGTCGAGGTCGTCACCGGCGCGATGTGGCTGAAGGCGGGCCACACCCTGGGCCGGATCGCGGCGCTCGGTGAGCGGCACGGAGTCGTCTTCTGCCTGGAGAACCTCAACACCGCCGTCGACCACCCCGGCACACCCTTCGCCCGGGCCGCCGACACGCTCGCCCTCGTCGCCGCGGTCGACCATCCGAACCTGCGACTGATGCTCGACGTCTACCACGCCCAGATCGGCGAGGGGAACCTCGTCGAGCTGATCACGACGTGCGCGCCGTACATCGGCGAGGTGCAGGTCGCCGACGTGCCAGGCCGCTGCGAGCCCGGCACCGGGGAGATCAACTACCCGCGGGTCGCGCAGGCGCTCCGCGACGTCGGCTACACCGGGACGGTCGGTCTGGAGGCCTGGGCCAGCGGCGACAGCGAGGTCGCCCTGGAACGCTTCCGCCGCGCCTTCAGCCTCGACTGACCGAGCGTCCGCCACGACTCTTGGCCTCGGTCACGGGGATGGTGGTGATGACTTCTTGCGGTGACTTCAGAGTCGGTGGACGGTCATCAGCGGTTCCAGACCCACGAAGTCGTCCCCGTTACGGGTGTACAGGTCGAGACCTGATGCGTGCGCAGTGGCGGCGATCAGCAGGTCGGCAAAGCGGCCGCGAGGCTTACGACCCTCCCGCACGACCGCGGCCACCATCAGGCCGTAGCTGCGGACAACAGCGGCGTCGACGGAGATGGGTTCGAGATGGGCTTCCACCTCTTGCAACCGCGCCTGGCGTCGCGCCGCCTCTTCCTGACTGCGGGCCAGGTGCGGGCCTGCGGCGAGCTCAGCCGCGGTGACAGCCGAGATCGCCATCTCGTCCGGCAGGGCCGCGACGACGTCCGGGTCATGCCAGTCCACCACGACCGAGGTGTCGAGCAGACCTGACGTCACCTCAGCTCCTGGTCGATCACGTCGTCCAGATCTGCTCGGAAGCGCTCGTGGTCGATCCGAACCTGCGCGCGGGCCAGTTCAGCCACGTCCTCACGCGCGATGAACCGGCGCCGCCCCGCTCGTACGGGCCGAAGCTCCACCACTGGCTCCCCGTTGCGGGTGACGATGAAGCTCTCCCCGGCGACCACCGCCTCGACCACCCGGGCGTTGTCGTTCCGCAGTTCCCGCTGGGCGATGATCCGGCTCATGAAGGCGAGTGTAGCAAGAGGTGCTACGGATCAGGTCAGTCGTTCTGGGGGAACCCGAGGTTGAGGCCGCCGTGGCTCGGGTCGAGCCAGCGAGAGGTGATCACCTTGCCGCGGGTGAAGAAGCTGACCCCCTCGATGCCGTGGGCGTGGCTGTCGCCGAAGAGCGAGTTCTTCCAACCCCCGAAGGAGTAGTAGGCCATCGGCACCGGGACGGGGACGTTGATGCCGATCATGCCGACCTGCACCTCGTTCTGGAACTGCCGGGCAGCGCCGCCGTCGTTGGTGAAGATCGCCGTGCCGTTGCCGTACGGGTTGTCGTTGATCAGCTGCACGCCCTCGGCGTAGCTGTTGACCCGGACGACCGAGAGCACCGGGCCGAAGATCTCGTCGGTGTAGATGCTCATGTCGGTGGTCACGTGGTCGAAGAGCGTCGGGCCGACGAAAAAGCCCTCACCGTCGCTGTCGGGCTCCACCTTCCGGCCGTCCACCACCAAGGTGGCGCCAGCCGCCTCGCCGGCCTCGACGTAGCCCGACACCCGGTCGCGCGCGACGGCGGTGACCAGCGGGCCCATGTCACAGCCGCGACGGCCGTCCCCGGTCCGCAGGCCGACCGTACGCTCCTTGATCTTGTCCACCAGCTCGTCGGCGATCGGACCGACGGCGAGCACGGCCGAGATCGCCATGCACCGCTCCCCCGCCGAGCCGTAGCCGGCGTTGACCGCCTGGTCAGCCGCCAGGTCGAGGTCAGCGTCCGGCAGCACCAGCATGTGGTTCTTGGCCCCGCCGAGGGCCTGCACCCGCTTGCCGTGGCTGGTGCCGGTCTCGTAGACGTAGCGGGCGATCGGGGTGGAGCCGACGAAGGAGATCGAGGCGACGTCGGGGTGGGTCAGCAGGCCGTCGACGGCCACCTTGTCGCCGTTCAGGACGTTGAACACACCGTCTGGCAGCCCGGCTTCCTTCCACAGCTCGGCCATCCACAGCGCCGCGGTCGGCACCTTCTCGCTCGGCTTGACCACGACGGTGTTGCCGGCCGCGATGGCGATCGGGAAGAACCACATCGGCACCATGGCCGGGAAGTTGAACGGGGAGATGATGCCGACCACACCGAGCGGCTGGCGGACCGAGTGCACGTCGACCTTGGTGGAGGCGTTCTCGGTGAACGCGCCCTTGACCAAGTGCGGCAGACCGCAGGCGAACTCGACGACCTCCTGGCCCCGGCTCACCTCGCCGAGCGCGTCGGACAGCACCTTGCCGTGCTCGGCGGTGATGATCGCGGCCAGCTCGTCCTTGCGCGCGTTGAGCAGCTCACGGAACGCGAACAGCACCTGCGTCCGACGAGCCAGCGAGGTGTCCCGCCAGCCCGGGAACGCCGCCTTGGCGCCGGCGACGACCTCCTTGACGTCGGCCTCCGACGCCAGCGCCAGCTGGGCGCTGACCTCGCCGGTCGCCGGGTTGGTCACGTCGGAGAAACGGCCGCCGCTCCCCTCGAAGGTCGCGCCGTTGAGCCAGTGGTGCAGCGTGCTTGCCATGTCGTTGTCCTCGTCCTCGTCGGTGGTCAGTTGCTGGTCAGGTGCTGGTCAGGTGCTGGAGGGGGTGAGCAGGGTGGTGCCGCCGAAGTGCCGGTCGACCAGGTCCGTCGCCGTGTCCCGCTGGCGCTCGGAGATGCCGCGCGCGTCCTCCTCGAAACCGAAGACGCAGCTGGAGACCACCCCGTCGAAGCCTACCGAGGCCAGGGCCGCGAAGACCGCGTCGAAGTCGACCTCGCCGCGGCCCGTCTCCATGTGCTGGTGCACCCGGACGGGGTTGCCGGGCGGGTTGGTGATGTAGCGCAGCCCGTGGCTGGCGGTGTGGTCGAACGCGTCGGCTAGGTGGACGTACCGCACCTTCTCCGCCGCCGCGGTGATGATCGTCGCCGCGTCGTGGCCCTGGTGGAAGGCGTGGGGGGTGCAGTAGAGGAAGCCGATCCAGTCCCGGTTGAGCCCGCGGACCAGCTGCAGCGCCTCGAGTCCGTCCTCGACGAAGTCGTCGGGATGCGGTTCCAGGATGAGGGAGATCCCCTCGCGCTCGAAGATCGGCAGCAGCTCGTCCAGCGACTTCAGGAACTGCGCCTCGGCGTGCTCAGCCGCCTCGGGCCGGCCGTTGAACTCGGTGTTGATGGTGTCCACGCCGAGGTCGACCGCGATCTGGATGGTCCGCTTCCAGGCGCGGACGGCGGCCACCCGCTCGTCCTCGCCGGGACCCGCCCAGCGCAGCACCGGGAGCAGCGAGGCGATCCCGACCCCGGCGTCGGCCGCGACCTTCTTGAGCTTGCGGACGCCCGCGTCGTCGACCCGGGGGTGCTTGAAGAAGGGGACGAAGTCGCCTTTCGGCGACAGCTCCATCCAGGAGTAGCCGAGACTCGCGACCACATCCGGGAGCTCCCAGACGCTGTGGGTGGCAAAGAACATCTGCGGGTCGAGCGCCAGCCTCACAGCGGTGCCCCCAGGTCGACGGCCACCTTCTGGCCGGTCAGCACGGCCTCGACGCCGGCCTCGCAGACGGCGACCGCCGCGTAGCCGTCCCAGGCGCCGGGTCCGTCGATGGTTCCGGTGCGGGCGGCGTCGACCCAGCGCTGCAGCTCGATGTCGTAGGCGATCCCGAACCGCTCGACGAAGCCGGGGGTGATCGAGCCGCCCCAACGGCCGTCGGTGGTCTTGACCACGAGGTTCTGGTCGAGCCCGATGGTGGCGCTGCCGCGCTCGCCGACGACCTCGGTCCGCACCTCGTAGGCCACACCCGTCCGGACGTAGATCTCGTCGGTCACGATCCGGCCCGACGCGGTCTCGAAGACCACGATCATCGGGTCGGACGTGCCCGCGGGAGCAGCGCTGGTAGCGACGCCCCTGATCACCTGCACGCTGACGATCTCCTCGTCCAGCAAGAACCGGGCCACGTCGACCTCGTGCACGACCGAGTCCCTGATCATGAACTCGGAGTTGAAGTGCGGCGGGACGTCGGGGTTGCGGTGGGTGCAGTGCACCAGCAGCGGGTTGCCGAGCCCACCGTCGGTGATCAGCTTCTTCAGCGCGACGTACTCGGGGTCGAAGCGGCGCATGAAGCCGACCTGGATCAGCGGGGTGCCCAGCGCAGCCTCGCGGTCGACGATCGCGCGGGCCGAGGCGACGGCGGTGGTCAACGGCTTCTCACACAGCACCGGGACGCCGCGGTCGAGGCAGGCGTTGACCTGCTCGTCGTGCGCCTGGCCCGGGCTGGCGATGAGCACGGCGTCCACGTCGTCGGCGTTGATCGCGGCGATCGGGTCGGTCTCGACCCGGCCGCCGACCCGGCCGGCCACCTCGGCGGCCTTGTCTGCGAAGAAGTCGCTGACCACGCTGACCCGGGAACCCCGGATCCGGCTGCTCAGCGCGTCCGCGTGGAACGCGCCCATCATGCCGACGCCCAGCACGGCGATCCTCAGGTCACTCATGAACGGTCTCCCAGGTCGATGTCGGCCCCGCTGCAGGAGCTCAGGTACGTCCGGGTGCGCTTCGCGATCGGCAGCGGCACCTCGGGAGTCGTCGGGTAGAGGTCGTGCTCGATGATGCCGCTGATGTCGCGGCCGAGACCGCTCAGCGCCTCGAGCAGCGGGGGCATGTCCGGGACACCGAGGGGCGGTTCGATCATCGAACCCATCCGCACGGCCTCCGGGAAGGACAGGTCCGCATCCAGCACCCGGGCGACGATCTCGGGGTTGACCTGCTTCAGGTGCACGTAGCCGATCCGCTCCGGGTACTTCGAGATCAGCTCCAGGCAGTCGCCGCCGTAGTAGGCGACGTGGCCGGTGTCGAGGCAGAGGTTGACGTACGCGGGGTTGGTGGCCTCCAGGAACCGCTCGATCTCCGGCTGGTAGCCGACGTGGGTGTCGGCGTGGGAATGAAACTGAACGGCCAGGCCGTACTCCTCCAGGATCCGGCGCCCGAGCTCGTCGTGCTGGGTGGTGAGCAGCTGCCACTGCTCGTCGCTGAGGTCCGGGCTCTCCTTCGGCGCACCGGTCTTGTGGTCGCGCCAGGGCTCGGGGATGACCACGATGTGCTCGCCCCCGACCGCCTGGGTCAGAGCAGCCACGTCGGTGACCTGCTTCCAGGTGTAGTCCCAGGCACCGGGCTGGTGCAGGTGGGAGAAGACCGTGCCGGCCAGCACCGTCAGCCCGTGCTCGTCGAGGGCCTCCTGCAGCTCGGCCGCAGAGCTGGGCAGATAGCCGTACGGGCCGAGCTCGATCGCCTCGTAACCGGCTTCGACCACCTCACGCAGGAAGGTGCTGGCCGGGACCTGCTCGGGATCGCTCGGGAACCAGACTCCCCACGAGTCCGGGGCCGTGCCGATCGTGATCTTGGATGCCACTGGTGCTCCTGCTTCGTTGCTGGGTTGACGATTCGAGAAGTTGATCTTGATCAGCGGCTGGGTTGGAGGAACAGCCGCTGGGTCGCCTTGTGCTCGTCGTAGACCTGGCGCGCCTGCTGGGTGGACGCCAAGGTGGAGGTGGCGCTGACGGGGACGTCCCACCAGGACTCCGAGCTCGGGGCGTCGACCAGCGGATCGGTCTCGACGTAGATCACGACTGCGTGCTCGGCCGCCTTGGCCACCTTGACGGCGTCGGCGAACTCAGCCGCGGTGGCGACCTTGGTCACGTCGAGGCCGAAGCTGGCGGCGTTGGCGGCCAGGTCGACCGGCAGCAGGTCGCCGTCCAGCCGGCCGGTGGCTGGGTTGCGGTAGCGGTACTTCGTGCCGAACCGCTGCGAGCCCAGCGACTCCGACAGCGCGCCGATCGAGGCGTAGCCGTGGTTCTGGACCAGGACCATGATGATCTTGATGTCCTCCTGGACCGCGGTCGCCAGCTCGGTGGCCATCATCAGGTAGGAGCCGTCGCCGACCATCACGAAGACGTCCCGGTCGGGGCAAGCCATCCGGACACCGATCCCGCCGGCGACCTCGTAGCCCATGCAGGAGTAGCCGTACTCCACGTGATAGCCCTTGGGGTCGCGGGTCCGCCACAGCTTGTGCAGGTCGCCGGGCATCGAGCCGGCGGCGCAGACCACCACGTCGCGCGGGTCGGACAGCTCGTTGACCAGGCCGATCACGGCGTTCTGGCTGAGCCCGCCGGCCTGGGTCGGCCCCCCAGCGCGAACCTCGGTCTCGGCGTACGCGGCGGTGACGGTCGCGTCCCAGGTCGCGTCCAGCTCGGTGTACCGGGCGACGTACGCGTCGTCGACGCGGTAGCCCTCGAGCAGCTCCGTCAGGGCCTCCAGCGACTCCCGGGCGTCAGCCTGGACGCCCAGTCCGGCCTGCTTGATCGTGTCCATCCCGGCGACGTTGATGTTCACGAAACGGACGTCCGGGCTCTGGAACGCTGTCCGGCTGGCGGTCGTGAAATCGCCGTAGCGGGTGCCGATCCCGATCACCACGTCGGCCTCGGCGGCAACCGCGTTCGACGCCGTCGTCCCCGTGGAGCCGATCGCGCCCAGGCACTGCGGGTGGTCGTAGACCAGGGATCCCTTGCCTGCTTGGCTTTGACCGACGGGAATGCCCGTCGCCTCGCAGAACGCGGCCAGCGCGTCCACCGCGCCGGAGTAGTGCACGCCGCCGCCGGCGACCACGAGCGGCCGCTTCGCGGAGCGAATGATGTCCGCCGCGGCTTCGACAGCCCACCGTTCGGGCAGCGGCCGGGCCACGTGCCAGACCCGGCGGTCGAACAGGTCGAGCGGCCAGTCGTACGCCTCGGCTTGGACGTCCTGGGGCAGGCAGATCGTCACCGCACCGGTCTCGGCCGGGTCGGTGAGCACCCGCATCGCGCTCAGCAGGGCGGCGGGCAGCTGCTCGGGCCGCCAGATCCGGTCGAAGTAGCGCGAGACCGGGCGGAAGCAGTCGTTGACCGTGATGTCGCCGGTGCCGGGGAGCTCCAGCTCCTGCAGCAGCGGCGAGGCGCTCCGGTCAGCGAACGTGTCGGCCGGCACCAGCAGCACCGGCAGCCGGTTGATGGTGGCCAGCGCCGCGCCGGTCAGCATGTTGGTGGCACCCGGGCCGACGCTGGTGGACACGACGTAGGTCTGCAGCCGGTTCTTCATCCGGGCGTAAGCGACCGCGCTGTGCACCATCGCCTGCTCGTTGCGGCCCAGGATGTAGGGCAGCAGCCCCGTCGCTGTGTCGTCTCCGGGGGGGACGACCCCCCCGCGCCCCCCCGCCGAAGTGCTGGCAAGCTCGGCCTGCAGCAGCGCCTGGCCGAAACCCGCCACGTTGCCGTGGCCGAAGATGCCGAAGCAACCGGCGAACAGCTTCTGCTCGACACCGTCGGACTCGGAGTACTGGACGCCGAGGAACCTCACCATCGCCTGGGCGACGGTCAAGCGGACTGTCTCGGTCATAGCCTCAGCCTCTCTGCTGGGTCAGGCGGGGGTCGACGTCCTGGTCGGCCCAGGTGTCGCGGACCCAGGTCTGGTCCGGGTGGTCGGAGATGCGCCAGGTGCGTTCGGCGCCGGCAGGTCCAGGGTGCGGGGGACCGGCCATCACGTTCAGGTAGTACATGTCGTGGCCCGGGGCGGCAGCGGCGGGGCCGTGCCAGCCGTACGGGACGAGCACGGCGTCGCGGTCGTGCACCTCTTCGAGGATGTCGATCTCGTGGCCGGGTGAGGACGAGGTGCGCATGAAGCCGAGACCCGGTTCGCCGTGCGGCCCGGCGGTGATCTCGAAGTAGTAGATCTCCTCCAGCTCGGACTCGGTCTCGGTCGCCTCGTCGTGCTTGTGGGCCGGGTAGGACGACCAGTTGCCGCCGGGAGTGATCACCTCGCAGGCGATGACGGCACCGGCCGACAGGGCCTCGGGAGTACCGAAGTTGCGCACCTGCCGGCTCGACCGACCCGCGCCGCGCAGCTCGACCGGCACCGTCGCCACCGAGCCGTAGCGGGCCGGCAGCACCCGGTCGGTCCGGGCGCCGCAGAGCGCGAACCGGCCGCCGGCCGTGGAGTGCAGGCTGGCGACCGACTCGACGGGCAGGTACGCGAAGTCGGTCGGGCCGGCGAAGACGTCGCGGCGCCCGTCGAGCTCCAGGTGGACGCCGTCGACCTCCACGGCGAGCGAGCCCGCGAGCGGCACGACGAGGACCTCGTCGCCATCGGTGTGCAACGTGTGTGTCCCCGCAGGCTCGAGGGTCAGCACGCGCAGGCTGGAGTAGCCCCACGACGCCGACTCCGGCGTCACCTCGAGGTCGTACTCCCCCGCCGCGGCCGTTCCCGCCGGAAGGTAGTAGGCACTCATCGGGCCCCTGCTCATCGAACCAGCGAGACGGCGGTGTCGACCGCTTTGGCCACGTCGTCGTCGGCCGGGTAGAGCATCGTCCGGCCGAGCACGAGCCCACGGACCGACGGCAGCGCGAGCGCGGCCCGCCAGGAGGCGTACGTGTCGTCGGCCGCGCCGTCGGGGTCGCCGCCGAGCAGCAGGGTGGGCAGGGTGGTCGACTCCATCACGCGCTCCATCTCCGCCACCACGGGCAGCTTCATCCAGGTGTACGCGCTGGAGGCGCCGAGGCCCTGGGCGATGTGCACCGACTTGATCACCGCGTCCGGGCTGAGGTCGTTGACCACCCGTCCGCCCACCCGCCGCGACATGAACGGCTCGACCATCGCGATCAGCTCGGCTCGGTTCAAGTCGGTGACGGCCTGGCCGCACTGCTCCAGCGTGGCCACTGTGCCGGGGTCGTCGAGGTCGATCCGGGTCAGCATCTTGGCACCCTCGAACCGGGCGTCGATCGTGCCCTGGACGTCGTAGCCGGTCCGCCGGTCGTCCATCTCGAAGGTCGCCCCCTGCAGCCCGCCCCGGTTCATCGAGGAGAAGACCAGGAGACCCTCCAACGCCCCCAGCAGCAGCAGGTCTTCGGCGATGTCGGCCGTGGCGAGCAGACCGTCGACGCCGGGCCGCGCGAGGGCGGTGGCGAGGCGCTCGAGCAGGTCCCGCCGGTTGTTCATCGCGGTCGGCCGGCCGGCCGCCGCCAACGCGCCCCGGGCCGGGTGGTCGCAGGCGACGATCATCAGCCTGCCGTCCGGGCCGAGCAGCTCGCGGCGGCGACGCGACAGCAACAGCTGACGGATCCGCTGTGGCTCACGCACCCGGACCTCGTTGATCTCGGCGACCGAACCCACGAAGGCGGGGGGCGCACCGACGACGTCGAGCGGGGTCAGGGTCGGGTTCATCGGCCGCCTCCCAAGGCGTGGCCGAGGGCCTCGGGATGGACGGCCAGTCGGTCGGACAGGCCCTCGTTGGGGTCGCCGCCGGCCAGCAGGGTCTCGATCTCGGCCTCGGTCGGCATGGCGGTGGAGCACTCGAGCCGCGAGGCCACGATCGCGCCGGCGGCGTTCGCGTGCTGCAGGATCTTGGCCAGTGGCCAGCCGGCCAGCAGACCGTGGCAGAGCGAGCCGCCGAAGGAGTCACCGGCGCCCAGGCCGTTGAACGGGGTGATCGGGATGGGCGGGCTCTCGAGACGTTCACCCGACCGGGTCTTGGCCAGCACACCCTTGGGCCCCTGCTTCACCACGGCGAGCTCGACCCCGGCCGCCAGCAGGGCGTCCGCGGCACGCTCGGGCTCGGTCTCGCCGATGGCGACCTCGCACTCCTCGCGGTTGCCCACGGCGACGGTGACCTGGGGCAGCACCTTCTGGATCTGCTCGGTCGCGTGCGCCGGGGTCTCCCAGAACATCGGCCGGTAGTCGAGGTCGAGCACGGTGTGCGGCTGGCGGGCGCGTGCCTCGAGCACCGCGAAGTGCGACTCGCGGCTCGGCTCCTCGCTGAGCCCGGTGACCGACAGCCACATCAGCGCGGTGCCGCGGACGGCGTCGAAGTCGATGTCGGCGGGCCGCACCTGCAGGTCGGGCGCCGTGGGCTTGCGGTAGAAGTACAGCGGGAAGTCGTCCGGCGGAAAGATCTCGCAGAAGGTCACCGGCGTCGCGTAGGTCTGGTTGGTGACCACGTGCCGGTCGTCCACGCGCAGGTCGCGCAGCGCGCGGCGGACGTAGCGTCCGAACGGGTCGTCGCCGACCCCGGTGATGATGGCGGTCCGGTGGCCGAAGCGCGCAGCGGCCACCGCGACGTTGGCCGTCGTTCCTCCCAGGTACTTCCCGAACGACGTCACGTCCTCGAGCCCGACCCCGACCTGCAGGGGATAGATGTCCACCCCGGCGCGGCCGAAGGTGAGCACCTCCCACGGCGGACCAGAGGGACCGCCCGAGACGGCGGAGTCGCTGTTCATAACTCTCCTTTGGCCGAACCTGGCTGCGCCGCCGGCCGACTCTGCAGAAACCGTAGGCGTTGGGCTCGACAGGTGTCAAGATTTTGTACAGACAAACCGTCAAGCGCCGGCTGGGACGAGTCGGTGCTCACAGGTCGCCGGTGAGGAACTGCGCGCGGCCCAGACCGAAGGACCAGTCCGCCCGCTCATTGGCGGTCACCGAGACGATCAGGTCGGTCGGTCGCACCCCACAGTCGGCCTCGAGCCGGCGGGCCAGCTGTGCGTACGCCGCCTCCTTCTGCTCGCGCGTCCGGCCCTGCTGGAAGATCTGCACCACCAGCACCCCGTCGCTGCGCTCGAGCCCCAGCCCCGTGTCCTCGGCGATGATGTGTCCGACCGGGTGCTCGGTGATGATCTGGTAGCGGTCGCGCGGCGGAGCGGCGAAGACGTCCAGCATCACCTCCTGGACCACGTCGGCGAGGCGGCGGAGCTCGGCCGGCGTACGGCCGGTCTGGACGTCGATACGGACGAGAGGCATGCGGGGCTCCTGACGGGCGGTTGCCTCATCCTGCACTTTGTCAGGACATAAGAGTCAAACTACGGCCGGTCGTCCAAGCCGACCAGGAAGCCGGCTCCCCAGCACAGGTGGGTGACCACCAGCACCACGGGCAACCAGGCCCGGGCGGCCGCAGGCATTCGTTCGGCGGTCAGCGACCCGCCGGTGACCACGGCCAGATAACCGAGCGGGGCGACGCAGCCTGCCTTCAGCAGCCGGCGACCGGTGACCGCACCCACGACCGACGCCAGGCTGCCGACGGCGATGGCCGCGACCGCGACGGGCGGGGCGAGATAGCGCACGTTCGCGGTCTCGGGGTGTCGCCGGACCACCTCCCGGCGCCACTTGCCCGTGTCGTACATCTGCTTGGCCAGGGCCCCCAGCGAGGAGCGGGGCCGGTAGGTCACCCGCAGCTCCGGGGAGAACCAGACGCGCTGGCCGCTGCCGCGCAGCCGGTAGTTGAGCTCCCAGTCCTGAGCCCGGTGCATCGACTCGTCGAAGCCGCCGACAGCCTGCAGCGCCTCGCGCCGGAACACCCCGAGGAAGACCGTCTCGGCCTCACCGGCCGGGGAGGACGCGAGGTGGAACCGCGACCCGCCGAGCCCGACCCGGCTCGTGTAGACCGACGCGACCGCCTGCTCGAACGGGGTGGTCCCCTGCGCGTCCATCACGCCGCCGACGTTGGCCGCGCCGGTCTCCTCGAGCAGCTCGACGGCCCGGGCGATGTAGCCGTCGGTGAGCTCGCCGTGGCCGTCGACGCGGACGATGATGTCGTGCCGCGCCGCCGCGATCCCGGCGTTGAGGGCGTGCGGGGTCCGACCGGCCGGGTTGTCGACCACCCGGATCCGCGGGTCACCGGCCGCGAGCGCCGCGGCGATCTCGTGGGTCCGGTCCCGGCTCGGCCCGACGGCAAGGACCACCTCGAGCTCACCGGGATAGTCCTGGCCGAGCACGCGGTCGACGGCCGCCCGGAGGTGCCGTTCCTCGTTGAGGACGGGGATCACCACGCTGACCCCGGGCCAGGCAGCCGCGGGAGGCGTCGGAGCGCTCGGGCCGGCTGTGGTCACCGGACCATCCTGGCAGTCGCGGTCCCGCTCAGGCCGAGCACACGGCCGTCAGGTCGTCGGTGTCGGCCTTGTCGTCGGACGAGGTCGACGCCTTCTTCTTCTTCTTGACCGACGGGCTGGCGCTGGGTGTCGGGGTCGTCGAGGGGGCGGGGGCGTCCTTGGCCTCCGAGGCGGCGATCTTGGCCTTGACCGCCGACCGGATGACCGCGAAGTCCGGCTCACCGGGCTGGATCAGCGGCGGCACGACGGCGAGGCTGGAGGTCGGGAGGAGCTTGGCCTGCATCGCGAGCTCCATCATGGTGTTGATCTCCGACGTGGGCACGTTGGTGGCCACGACCTCCTTGCCGGCCTCGGCGATCTTGTTGAACTTGGTCAGCACCGTGGTCGGGTCGAGCTGGTCGAGCATCGCGTTCATCACGCACTTCTGCCGGACCATCCGGTCGTAGTCGCTGGAGTCCGACCGCGACCGGGCAAACCACAGGGCCTCGCGGCCGTCGAGGTGGCGGTTCTTGCCCGCCTCGACGTAGCCGTAGATCTTGACGTGGCCGCCGCCGATCGGCACCCGCCGGTAGACGTCCATGGTGATCCCGCCGACCGCGTCGACCAGGTCCTCGAAGCCCTTGAGGTCGATCAGCGCCCAGTAGTTGATCTCCAGGCCGGTCACGCCCTCGATCGCCTCGAGCGTCGCCTGGGCCCCGGGGTTCTTGACGCCGGGATAGAGCTCCTGGTGCTCGCTCGCGTAGGTGTAGATCGCGTTCAGCATGCAGGAGTGGTCGGGGCAGGAGTAGCCGCGCGGGAACTTGGCGTGCAGCGGCGAGGAGGCCGGGAACGTCCTCGAGGTTGCGCGGCAGGCTGATCAGCACGGTGCGTCCGGTCTCGGCGTCGACGCTGGCCACCGTCATGCTGTCCGGCCGCAGGCCGACCCGGGTCTTGCCGGCGTCGCCACCGAGCAGCAGCACGTTGTAGCGGCCGGACTTCACGTGGTGGTCGCCACCGCCGGCGAACACCGTCGTCATCAGGTCCCGCTGGGAGGAGACCACCGAGGCCGAGGCGAGCAGGCCGCCGACGACCGCGAAGACCAGGCCGACGTTGAGCGCCGCAAACCCGAGCCGGTGTCGTCGGGCGAGCTCCGGCGGGCGGGAGATCCGCCAGGCGTCGATGAGCAGCAGTCCCCAGCCCAGGCCGAGCGCGATCAGGGCGACCTGCACCACCCGCAGGGTGGGGCCGAAGGTGACCAGGCCGATCACCCCGCTGCGCCAGACCAGCGCGAGCAGCGCGACGAGCGCCAGCAGCACCCAGAGCCCCACCCAGATCCGCAGCGCGATCCGGCCGACCCGACGGTTGCCGGCGGCGATCTGGGCCGAGCCCGGCAGCACCAGCGTCATCCCCAGGAACGTGAGCCCCCGGCGCAGCTTGACCCGCTCGCTGCGCTGTTGAGAGGTGCCGGTCCCGCCCGGGAGGTGGCGCGGGTCCTCCGCGGTACTACTGGTCACGCGGGGGCCTCTCGGTCTGCGACGGGGTACGACCGACCGGGGCCCGCCCCGGCAGATCTCCGCAAGTATGTCCGCGCGAGGGCCGACCGCCGGCCGTGCCACGCCGGGACCGACCCGCTTTCGTGGTCCACGTGTCGATGGTCGGTGACAGTGCGGACGAGTAGCCTCCTGCCATGCCGCCCAGCCGCGATGACGACCTCGACTGGCTGTACGGTCGCGCCCCGGAGCGGCCGGAGCCCGAGCCGACTCGGGTGCTGCCGGCCCCGCCGCCCGGCTTCGCGGGACCCCGTCCGGCGCCCGCCCCAGCGCCAGCCCCAGCGCCGGCCCCGACCTATCGTCCTGCGCCGCCGCCGGAGCAGACCCCCGGACCGCCGCCAGGATCTGTCCCGCCCGTAGCTCCGTCAGGGCGGCCGGCCCGACGCCGACGGCCCGTCCGGACCGTGCTGCGGGTGCTCGCCGTGCTGCTGGTGCTGATCATCGGCTGGCTGGTCGGCGTGCCCGCGTACGCCTGGCAGCAGGTCAGCCGGGTCGACGACGCCCCCTCCGGGAGCCGGCCGGCCCAGCAGCCGGGCAGCACCTTTCTGCTGGTCGGGTCGGACTCACGCGCAGGGCTGACCAAGGCCGAACGCAAGAAGCTCGGTACCGGTTCGACCGCAGGTCAGCGGACCGACACGATCATGTTGGTCTCGGTGCCGCCCGGCGGCAAGCCGGCGCTGATCTCCCTCCCCCGCGACTCCTACGTGCCGGTGCCGGGGCACGGCCAGGACAAGATCAACGCCGCGTTCGCGTTCGGCGGGCCCAAGCTGCTCGAGCAGACGGTCGAGCAGAGCACCGGGCTGCGGATCGACGGCTACCTCGAGGTGGGGTTCGGCGGCTTCGTGAACGTGATCGACGCCCTCGACGGCATCCGGATGTGCCTGCCCAAGGCGATCAAGGACTCCGACAGCCACCTCGACCTGCCCAAGGGCTGCCAGACCCTCGGCGGGACCGAGGCGCTCGGCTACGTCCGGATGCGCAAGGCCGACCCCCGCGGCGACCTCGGCCGGGTCGAACGGCAGCGCGCGATGCTGGCAGCCGTGGCCACCAAGGCCGCCTCGCCGGCCACCGTGGTCAACCCGGTGCGCTACTGGCGGCTCAACACCGCCACCGCCAAGGCCGTCACCCTCGGCGAGGACACCTCGCTGGCCCAGGTCGCCTCCCTCGGCCTGGCCATGCGCACGATCGCGAACGGCGACGGGCTCACCCTGACCGTGCCGGTCTCGAACCCCGACGCCTCGACCCCGGTCGGGTCGGCCGTCCTCTGGGACGACGCGAAGGCCAAGGCGATGTTCGCCGACGTCGCCCGCGGCGACACCTCCGACCTGAAGAAGTACGCCCAGTGACCGGCCGCCGAGTAACCGTTCGCCGACTTGTCAGAAGCCAGTTGCCCTATGGGACAACTGGTGTCTGACAACTCGGTCTCCGCGCGGCTGCGCCGGCGGGCCGCCGAGGCGGGTCCGGATCCGCTGCTGACCTACTACGAGCCGGCCGTCGGCACCCGGATCGAGCTGTCGGCGACCACGCTGCTCAACTGGGTAGACAAGACCTCCCACCTGCTCGACGAGCTGGACGTGACAGCCGGCGACCGGGTGGCCCTGGTGCTGGCCGAGACCGCGCCCGGGCACTGGGTGACCGTGGTCTGGGAGCTGGCCTGCTGGCAGGTGGGCGCCGCGGTGATCGTCGGACCGGTGCTCGTGCGTCAGGGCGCGGCGACCGACGCACGGCTGCTGGTCACCGGCCCCGACTGGGTGCCGTACGCCGACGCCGGACCGGACGTCGTGGCCTGCTCGCTGCACCCGCTGGGGCTGCCGCTCGGCGGTCGACTGGCCTCGAGCGTGCTCGACTACGCCCTCGAGGTCCGGGGCCAGGCCGACCGCTACGCCCCCTCCGCCCAGCCCGCCGTGGCCCTGGCCTGGCAGGATCCCGAACGCCGGCTGAGCCAGGCCGACCTGGTCAGCGGCAGCTGGCCAACAGGCCGCCAGCTCGTCCGACCCTCGACGGCCTGGCCGACGGCCCGGGCCGCGGCCCTCGGGCCCGTGCTCGGCGGCGGCTCCGCCGTCGTGGTGGCCGGACTGGTCGCCGACGACCAGCTCGCACGGATCGCCGACCAGGAGCGCACCGCGCGCTAGCCGACTCGCGTAGCTCTCGGTCGTGGTCAGCCCTCGGGCGGCAGCGGTACGAGGTCGAGCTCAGCAAAGTCGGCGACCTCGGGAACCCACGACGACGTCACGAATCCGACGTGGGCGGGGTGCGCGTCGTAGGCCCGGTAGGCCGCCTCGTCCGCGAACGACATCGCGAACTGGAACCGGTGCGGGCTCTTCGGGCTCACCTGAGCCGACACCACGAAGTCCTCCACGCCAGGGATCGCGGAGAGCACAGTCCGGCCCTGGGTCAGGAACGCTGTCTCCTCCGCCGACCCCGGCGGGTGGACCAGCACGAACGACACGGTGTGACGGATCACCGACGACCTCCTCTGATCTGTTCCCCGACATCCTCGACCAGGGCCCCGCCCCGGACCACGGAGGGGGCAGGGCTTGCCGCCGGAGCCGCTCATCCGCCAGGCTGGCCGGATGAACGCAGGAGCCTTCGCCGAGGGACTCCACCTGGGCAGCCTGGGGGCCACGGTGGGCCTGGTCGTGCTCGACCCGACCGCGTACCTGCGCCGGGCGCCGGACTGGTCGGGCTGGGTCGCGGGCCACCAGCGGCTCGACCGGGTCATGTCCCGGCTCGCCCCACCGCTCTTCCTCACCACCGCAGCCGGTGCGGCACTGGCCGCCGCGGTGGCGGCCACCGAGCGGCGGCCGCGGCGAGCGGCGGCTCGGGCCCTGACCGCCGCGCTCGTCGGCGCCTCCATCGCGGTCACGCTCCGCGGCAACGAGCCGGTCAACGTCCAGATCCGGGACTGGCGGCCCACCGACCCACCGGCCTCGGGCTGGTCGGACACCCGCGACCGCTGGGAACGGGCCCACCGTGGCCGACGCGCCCTGCTCGCCCTCGCCGCCACCGTCTCGGTGGCGGCCTGACCGCACCGGCGGCCCTGCGGCACGAGGCACCCGGCGTCGATGACGGCTGGGTCAGCCGCGGTCGACCACGGCGACGTCGATCGGGTAGCGCATGCCCACCATGTGCACCGAGGGGCACCGGGTGATCCACAGGGCGCCCTCGATGCGGTCGGTCCCCCCGAGACCCTTGCTCCGGGTAGCCGAGGTCTCGGCCACCGCGAGCGGAGCGACGGCCCGACCGTCGCAGCGCAGCGTGAACGAACCCAGGCCGAAGACCCGATCCCCCTGGCGGCTCACCGGCTGGGACGGTCCCGCAGCACCCAGATCGCCACGGCGACGACCGTCTCGAGGGCCACGGTGATCAGCAGCCCGGGCAACAGGGTCGACACGAGCCCGGGTTGGCTGCTGGTCGAGATCCGGGCTCGGGACACGAGCACCAGCGCGACGGTCACCACGACCGAGGCGACAGCGGCGGCGGGTCTCGCGGGGGCGCTCCCGCGAAGGCCCTGGTCAGCTCGAGGGCAGCCCTCGAAGCAGCTGACGGGCCATCACGATCCGCTGCACCTGGTTGGTCCCCTCGTAGATCTGGGTGATCTTGGCGTCGCGCATCATCCGCTCGACGGGGTAGTCGCGGGTGTAGCCGTAGCCGCCGAGCAGCTGGACGGCGTCGGTGGTGACCGCCATGGCGGTGTCGGAGGCGAAGCACTTGGCCGCGGCCCCGAAGTAGGTCAGGTCGGCGTCCCCGCGCTCGGACTTGGCCGCGGCGGCGTAGGTGAGCTGCCGCGCGGCTTCCAGCTTCATGCCCATGTCGGCGATCATGAACTGCAGACCCTGGAACTCCGCGATCGCGCGGCCGAACTGCTCTCGCTCCTTGACGTAGCCCAGCGCGAAGTCGAGCGCCCCCTGGGCGATGCCGACCGCCTGGGCGGCGATGGTGATCCGGGTGTGGTCGAGGGTGCGCATCGCGGTCGCGAAGCCCGTCCCCTCGGCGCCGATGATCCGGTCGCCCGGGATCCGGACGTCGTCCAGGTAGACCTCGCAGGTCGGCGAGCCCTTGATGCCGAGCTTGCGTTCCGGCGCCCCGAACGAGACGCCCGCGTCGGACCGCTCGACCACGAACGCGCTGATCCCCTTCGACCGGGCGGTCGGGTCGGTGACGGCGAAGACGGTGTAGAAGTCCGAGACCCCCGCGTTAGTGATCCAGCGCTTCACCCCGTTGAGCACCCAGCCGTCGCCGTCCCGGACCGCGCGAGTCGTCATGCTGACCGCATCGGAACCGGCGCCCGGCTCGGAGAGGCAGTAGGAGGCCATCGCGTCGCCGCGGGCCACCGCCGGCAGATAGCGCTGCTTGAGCTCCTCACTGCCGGCCAGGATCCAGGGCAACGTGGCGAGCTTGTTCACCGCCGGGATCAGCGAGCTGGAGGCGCAGGCGCGGGCCACCTCCTCGATCACGATCACCGTCGCCAGCGCGTCGGCGCCGACGCCGCCGTAGGCCTCGGGGATGTGCGGGGCGTGGAACTCCGCCGCCCGCAGGGCCTCGAAGGACGCTTTCGGGAACTCGGCCAGCTCGTCGACCTCGGTCGCGTTCGGTGCCACCTTCTCGGTGCATACCTCCCGGACGGCGGCCCGGAAGGCGTCGTGCTCGTCGGTGAGCCGGTAGACGTCGAAGTCACTCATCGCGTCAGCGTAGCGCCGGAACCTACTCGCGGGTAACAACTCCGGACGTGGCCGGTCTTGAGGACTGCTGAACCGGTCAAGTAGCGTGCCGCGCGTGACCTCGGACCCGACCAGGACGGCGCGCCCTCAACAGACGACACCGCTGCGCCGTACCTCGCTCGATTCCGCCGCCGGCACCGCCTGGACGCTGACGGCGCTCAGCCCGGTACCCGAGGCCTGGGCGGCGGTGGGTCAGGGCGACCTCGCTGCCACCGTGCCGGGTGAGGTGCACGTCGACCTGCTGGCGGCGGGTCTGATCCCGGACCCCTTCGACGGCGCGCACGAGGCGGCGCTGGCCTGGATCGGACAGACCGACTGGGCCTACGCCACGAGCTTCTGGTGGGCGGGCGGGCTGCAGGCGCGGCACGACCTGGTCGCGGACGGTCTCGACACCCTCGCCACCGTGGTGCTGAACGGCACCGAGATCGGCCGGACGGCCAACCAGCACCGCAGTCACCGGTTCGACGTCACCGACGCTCTCGTCGAGGGCGACAACACGCTGCAGGTGCGCTTCGAGTCGCCGGTACGGGGCGCTCAGCGGCTCTCGGCCGAGCTCGGGGACCGGCCACGCGCTTACGGGCACCCCTTCAACGCGCTCCGCAAGATGGCCAGCCAGTACGGCTGGGACTGGGGCCCGGACCTCGCCGGGGTCGGCATCTGGAAGTCGATCGGGATCGAGAGCTGGAGCGACGTACGACTGGTTGCGGTGCGCCCGCTGGCCGGTCTCGACGGCGCCGACGGCGTGCTCGAGACCCACGTCGACCTCGCGTGGCTGCCGGACGCAGCCAGCGAGGTGGAGGTCACGGTCCAGGTCGGTTCCACGGTGGTGGCCGGAACGGCGGCAGTCGGGCAGTCGTCGATCGCGCTCACGGCCCGGGTGCCGGACGTCAGCCCGTGGTGGCCGGTCGGCTACGGCGACCAGCCGCTCTACGACGTCTCGGTGACCCTCGGACCGTCGGACGACGCGCTCGCCCACTGGTCCGGCCGGGTCGGGTTCCGCACCATCAGCCTGAGCACCGCGCCGGACCCGCAGGGACACGAGTTCGTGCTCGCCGTCAACGCCCGTCCCGTCTACGTCCGCGGCGCCAACTGGATCCCCGACGACGCGCTGATCACCCGGCTGACCCCGCAGACCTACCGCACCAGCATCCGCGACGCGGTCGACGCGGGGATGAACCTGCTTCGGGTCTGGGGCGGCGGGCTGTACGAGAGCGAGTCCTTCTACACGGTCTGCGACGAGCTCGGCGTGCTGGTCTGGCAGGACTTCCTCTTCGCCTGCGCCGCCTACAGCGAGGACGAGCCGTTGCGCAGCGAGGTCGAGGCCGAGGCCCGCGAGGCGGTCACCCGGCTCAGCAGCCACGCCAGCCTCGCGGTCTGGAACGGCAACAACGAGAACATCTGGGGCTTCGTCGAGTGGAACTGGCAGACCTCGCTGGCCGGCCGCAGCTGGGGCGACGGCTACTACACCGAGCTGCTGCCGGCGATCGTGGCCGAGCTCGACCCGCGCACCCCGTACACTCCCGGGTCGCCGTACTCGTTCGCCAAGTACTCCCACCCCAACGACCACCGCAGCGGCACCATGCACATCTGGGACGTCTGGAACCAGGTCGACTACACCCACTACCGCGACTACCCGGCACGCTTCGTCTCCGAGTTCGGCTTCCAGGGGCCGGCTGCGTGGTCGACGCTGACCGCGGTGGTGCACGACGAGCCGCTCGACCCGTACGGCCCGCAGATGCTGGTGCACCAGAAGGCCCACGAGGGCAACCTCAAGCTCGAACGCGGACTGGGCGACCACCTGCCGCACTGGCCGGTCGACGGGCACGGCCGAGCCGACATGGACGACTGGCACTGGCTGACCTCGCTCAACCAGGCGCGGGCGGTCGCCTACGGCATCGAGCACCTCCGCAGCTGGTACCCGCGCAACCGCGGGGCGGTGGTCTGGCAGCTCAACGACAACTGGCCCGTCGTCTCCTGGGCGGCGGTCGACAGCGCCGGGATCCGCAAGCCCCTGTGGCACGCGCTGCGCCGGGTCTACGCACCGCACCTAGCCACGCTGCAACCACGCCCTTCGACAGGCTCAGGGAACGGGGACGAAGCGTCGGTACTCACCCTGTTCGCGCACAACGACAGTGACGCAGCCTGGTCGGGAGAGCTCGCGATCACCAGGCGGGGTACGGGGCTCGGCTCGCCGGTCCTGGCGGAGCAGCGGGCAGCGTTCCACCTGGAGCCGCGGTCAGCGGTCTCGGTGGCGTTGGACGCCGACGTCCTCTCCCCCGCCGACCCGCGTGCCGAGGTCATCGCGGTGACCGCAGCCGAGATGGCGCCGGCGTACGGCTACTTCGTCGAGGACACGGCGCTGGCGCTGGTCGACGCCGACACTGCCGCCGAGGTGGTGGTCGAGCTCGCCGCCGGTGGCTGGACGGTCACCGTGACCGCCGCCGCCCTGGTCAAGGACCTGATGCTCTTCCCCGACCGGCTCGACCCGGCCGCCCGGGTCGACACCGGCCTCGTCACCTTGCTGGCCGGCGAGCAGCACACCTTCACCGTCGTCGGCGTCGCCGTGGACGAGGCGGCCCTGACCACCAAGCCGGTGCTGCGGTCGGTCAACGACCTGGTCGGACTCAGGCTGATCGATCCTGACGCGTAGTCGCGACAGGATCGATCAGCGTGACCCCCGCGTCGGTCAGACGGTGACCGCCGTGGGGTCCCAGTCCTCGGGCAGCGGCTCGGGCTTGTCGACGGTGCTCGCCACCCGGACGAACTCGCCCTGCTCGGCCGACTCGCTGATCGCGATCATGGTGTCGAGCACGTGGTAGGCCAGCGCCCCCTGGGCCCGGTGCGGCCGGTCCTCGCGGATGGCCCGGGCCATGTCCAAGGCGCCGGTGCCGCGTGAGGAGACCTCGGTCGTCTCGGCCACGACCTGCCAGTCCTCGTCGTCGCGGTGCCGCACCTTGATCTCCCCGGCGAACTGGTTCGGGTCGGGAACGAGCAGCGCGCCGTCGGTGCCGGTCACCTCGAGCAACGTCCGCGGCACGGCGGAGTCGAACGAGAAGATCATCGTGGCCGACTGACCGGACGCGTACGCCACCAGCGCTGCGTGCTGGCTGGGGACGGTCACGTCGAACACCTCACCCGCCCGCGGGCCGGAGCCGATCGTCCGGGTGTCATGGGCCTTGGCGCTGATCGCGGCCACCGAGCTGACCGCGCCGAAGAACTGCGTCAGCGCGGTCAGGTAGTACGGGCCGATGTCGAAGAGCGGGCCGGCGCCTTCGGCGAACAGGAACGCCGGGTTGGGGTGCCACGACTCCGGGCCCGGACCCTGCATGAGCACCAGGGCGTTCAGCGGCGTACCGATCACCCCCGACTCGAGCAGCCGGCGCGTCTGCTGCAGACCGGTACCGAGGAAGGTGTCCGGGGCACAGCCGACCCGCAGCCCGGCCGCGTCCGCCGCCTTGAGCAGCGCCTGGCCGCTCGCCCGGTCCAGCGACAGCGGCTTCTCGTTCCAGACGTGCTTGCCGGCGGCGACCGCCTGGCCCGCCACCTCGGCGTGGGCCACCGGGATGGTCAGGTTGATGACCAGCTCAACGTCGGGGTGGTCGAGGACGTCGGACACCTCACCGGCGACGCCCACGCCGTACTCGGCCGCCCGGGCCCGCGCCGCCTCGGGGAACAGGTCGCCGACGGCGAGCACCTCGGTGTCGCCGAACGCGGTCAGGTTGTCGAGGTAGGTCGTGCTGATCACGCCGGCGCCGATGATGCCGACGCCGACCGGTCCGGTCCGCCGGGTCGCCCCGGCCATCAGGCGCCCTGTCCCGCGAGCAGGTAGGTGCGGCTGTCCCGGACCGCGTCCAGCAGGTCGCCGGCGCTGTCGTCGAGCTCGACCACGCGCAGCGCGTTCTCGGGGCCGGCGGCGATGTAGTCCCAGACGGGCAGCGTGCCCGAACCCACCGCGACCTGCTTCTTGGTGTCCAGGCTGCCGTCGCCGTCCTTGACGTGCAGCGCGACGACCCGGTCGCCGAGCCGACCCAGCAAGGCCGGCACGTCGGCGCCGCCGGCGTTGGCCCAGTAGGTGTCGACCTCGAGCACCACTTCGGGGGCCAGGTGGTCGGCCAGCACCTCGAGCCCGTGCCGGCCCTCGACCGTGGACTGCAGCTCCCACCAATGGTTGTGGTAGCCGACCCGCAGACCGTGCTCGGCGGCCTTCTCGGCCGCTGCGTTCAGCTGGGCGGCGACCTCGCGGATGGCGTCGGCCCCCTGCCACTGCGGCTCACGCACCGCAGGCTCGATCACCGTGCCGATACCCAGCTGTTCGGCGGCCCCGAAGATCTCGTCCTGGTCGCCGGCCAACAGACCCACGTGAGCAGTAGGTGCGGTGAGCCCGTGCTTGGCCAGCGCCCCGAGGCCGTCGAGGAAGTTGACGAACTGGAAGGGCTCGACCTGGGTGTAGCCGAAGCCGGCGATGCGCTCCAGGGTGCCGTCGAAGTCCTCGGCCAAGGCGTTACGCACGGTGTAGAGCTGTACCGACAGGTCGTGCTGGGACATGATCCTCCTGGGGTGGGGGCCGGCCACGGCCGGCGCGTCAAGGTCATGTCGAACGTACCAAAACCGGTTCAGTCGCTACATTACGCATCACGATCGGCGACGGAGAGGGGGCAGGCATGTCCCGGGTCACGATCAACGACATCGCGCGCCGCTCCGGTGTGTCGAAGGGCGCGGTCTCCTACGCCCTCAACGGCCGCCCCGGCGTCTCCGACGCGACCCGCCAGCGCATCCTCGCCGTGGCCGACCAGCTGGGCTGGGCGCCCAACCGGACGGCCAGGCTGCTGTCGGGCTCGCGGACCGACTCGTTCGGGCTGATCCTCGGCCGGGACCCACGGACGCTGGCGAGCGAGCCGTTCTCCATGGAGTTCGCGGCCGGGATGGAGTCTGAGCTGGGCTCGCGAGGATACGCGCTGCTGCTGCAGGTCTGTCCCGACATGGACAGCGAGCTGGCCACCTACCGCACGTGGAGCTCCGAACGCCGGGTGGACGCGGCGGTCGTGATGGACCTGCGGGTCGACGACCGGCGACTGGCCGTGCTGCGCGAGGTCGGCCTGCCGGCGGTCCTCGTGGGTGACCCCAGCGTCACCGACGGCTTCACCACGGTCTGGACCGACGACGCCGCGGCCATGGACGAGGCCGTCGGCTATCTCGCCGGGCTCGGCCACCGCCGGCTCGCCCGGGTCACCGCGCTGGGCGACCTGAGCCACGTCCGGATCCGCAACGCGGCCTTCCTCGCCGCCTCCGAACGGCACTCGGTCGGCGGGCTCACGGTCGAGGGGCGGATCGTCGACGCCGACTTGTCCGCCGCGGCCGGCCGGAGCGCCACCCGGGCGCTGCTGGAGGGGCCGGACCGACCGACCGCGATCCTGTTCGACAACGACCTGATGGCGGTAGCCGCGCTCGCCGCGCTGGCCGAGCTGGGGGTCGCCGTGCCCGGGCAGGTCAGCGTGCTGGCCTGGGACGACTCGCCGCTCTGCGAGATCACCCACCCGCGGCTCTCGGCGATGAGCCACAACGTGGTGAGCTTCGGCGCCCACGTCGGCCGCCGGCTCTTCGGCCTCATCGACGGAGCCCCGCCGGGTGCCTACCTGGACTCCACCCCCGCGTTGCGGGTCCGCGCCAGCACCGCTCCGCCGCCGCCGTCCTGACGGGTGTCCGGAGGTAGCCATTCCCCCACCAGGTTCGCCACGATGAGAGTGGCGCCCTCGGGGTCCCAGAGGAGGACGTTGCTGGCCTGAGTCAGGGCGACCAGGGCGGTCATCGCGGCCGGGCTGGGCTGCAGCTCGTACCGCTCCCCGTCCGCGGTGACCACCAGCAGTCCGAAGCGGCCGTCTCCGCCCTCGGTGCCGGCGTCCCAGTTCGCGTTGACGAACTCCACCCGCTGCGTCGACCCGCTCGCTCCCGCCACCGCACCATCCTCGCGCGGGTGCGGTGTCAGGCAGGTCCGGGGTGGACCGTCGACTCCCCGAGCAGCTGCCGGGCCAGCAGGGTGCCGGCGGCGGTGGCGACCGGGAAGACCACGACCCCCAGGAACGGTACGGACAGCAGCAGGAAGGTCGGGACGCAGAGGCCGAGCACCCGCAGCCGGCGGCCGCGCATCAGCTCGCGCCGGCCGCGCAGGGTGAGCACGCCGCGGCGTTCGAGAGCCGAGCCGACCAGCTCGATCCCGAGCAGCCAGCCACCGACGAGAGCCGAGACGACCGGGACCACGGTCTGCCCGACCACCGGCAGGAAGCCGGCAGCGAAGAGCAGCACCGCAGCCAGGGCGGACACCGCGATCAGCGCGACCGACTGCCGGACGGCGCGGCCGGCGGACCGCAGCAGCCGGTCCTGCTCGGCGGCCGGAGACTCAGCCCGACCGGGGAGCTCCGCGTCCACGTGCTCCGAGATCAGGTCGTACAGCGGGGCCCCCAGCGCGAGCGTGAGGGTGGTGAAGGTCAGCACCATCACCAACACCGACGCGGCCACCAGGGCGAGACCGACGAGCAGCTCGACCAGCGACCGGACGCCCGCCGACCAGGCGGCCGCGAACGGCGTCAGCGCAGGCAGCCAGGCGTCCAGGTGGGTCAGCAGCACCACGAGGACGACGGTGAACACGATCGAGGTGACCAGCGGCGGCAGCGCCCCCAGCAGGAACAGCCGGGGTCGGCGCGCGACGAGGCCCAGTCCGCGGCCGAGCAGCCCGACGCCGCCGGCGAGCTCAGCCGCGGCTCCGCCGATCGGCTCAGCCGTCGTGGGCGCCGTCACGGACCCGCTGTCCCTTGGCCTCAGCCGTCGCCCGCAGCTGGTCCTGGAACTCGACCATGGCCGCGGCCAGGGCCGGGTCGCCCGCGGCGAGGATGCGGACGGCCAGCAGACCGGCGTTGCGGGCGCCCCCGATCGAGACGGTGGCCACCGGTACGCCGGCCGGCATCTGCACGATGGAGAGCAGGGAGTCCATCCCGTCCAGGTGCTTCAGCGGCACCGGCACCCCGACCACGGGCAGCGGCGTCACGGCGGCCAGCATCCCCGGCAGGTGGGCCGCACCGCCGGCCCCGGCGATGATCACCCGCAGCCCCCGCTCGTAGGCCGACCGCCCGTAGCTGATCATCGCCTCCGGCATCCGATGGGCGGAAACCACGTCGGCCTCGTACGCCACGCCGAACTCGGCGCACACGGCCGCGGCCGCGCTCATCACCGGCCAGTCGGAGTCGGACCCCATCACGATCCCGACCCGTGCGGTCGAGCCAGGGGTCTCAGGCATCCGGGTCTCCCATCAGGTAGGCGGCGGCGTGTCGGGCGCGGGTGCGCGTCTCGGCGAGGTCGTCGCCGTAGGCGGTGACGTGCCCGACCTTGCGACCGGGGCGAACGGACTTGCCGTAGAGCTGCACCTGCAGTCGTCGGTCGCGGGCGAAACAGTGCAGCAACGCCGAGGGCAGGTCCTCGACCGTCCCGCCGAGCACGTTGGCCATCACCGTCCAGGGCGCCCGGGCCGCCGGGTCGCCGAGCGGCAGGTCGAGCACCGCGCGCAGGTGGTTGTCGAACTGGGAGGTGTGCGCGCCGCCGAGGCTCCAGTGGCCGGTGTTGTGCGGCCGCATGGCCAGCTCGTTCACCACCACCGAGCCGTCGCGGCGCTGCATCAGCTCGACCGCGAGCAGGCCGACGACCTCGAGCTCGTGGGCGACGGTGAGGGCCAGCAGCTCGGCGGCCACGGCCTGGTCGGGGTCGAGCCCCGGGGCCGGGGTGACCGTCTCGACGCAGACGCCGTTACGCTGCACCGACTCCGAGACGGGGTAGGCCACCGCCTGTCCCGAGGGGGAACGGGCCACGATCGCGCTCAGCTCACGGGCGAAGTCGACGAACTCCTCGGCCACGATCTGGATCCCGGGGCCGAGGTCGGCGAACGGCTCGGCGGCCTCGGCGGCCGACTCGAGCTTCCAGACCCCATGCCCGTCGTAGCCGCCGCGGGAGGTCTTCGCGATCACCGGCCAGCCCTGCTCGTCGCCGAACGCGACCAGCGCCGCGACGTCAGCCACCACCCGGTACGCCGGGCAGGGCAGGCCGAGCGCGCTCAGCCGTTCCCTCATCACCGCCTTGTCCTGGGCGTGCAGCAGGGCCTGCGGCCCCGGCCGGACGACGACGCCCAAGTCCTCCAGCTCGCGCAGCAGGCCGCCCGGCACGTGCTCGTGGTCGAAGGTGATGACGTCGCAGGTCGCGGCTAAGGCCCGTACGGTCGCCGGGTCGGTGTAGTCGCCGACGGTGACCTGGTGCACCACCCCGGCGGCGGAGACGTCCGGCCCCTCGGCCAGCAGGTGCACCTCGACGCCGAGCCCGATCGAGGCGCCGTACATCATCCGGGCCAGCTGGCCGCCGCCGATGATGCCGACCACGAAGGGGCGCGGGCTCTGGTCAGCGGTGGAGGTCACGGTGCGGAAGCCTAACGAACCCCGGCCAGGCCCGGCCGCCACGCTCAGCGGAGCCGGAAGATGACCGCCCGCTGCACCACGAAGTTCACGGTGGTGGCGACCCCCTGGGCGATCACGAACGCGACGACCTGGACGGCCAGCCGACCGAGTCCGGCGTCGACGAGCCGGCCGAACAGCAGGCTGAACAGTCCGACCTGCAGGGCGAACGTCACCGCGTACAAGACCACGACGGCGGTGAATCGGCGGCGGGAGGGTTCGGCGCGGAAGGTCCAGCGCCGGTTGACCAGGTACGCGGTGGTCGTGCCCGCCACGAAGGACAGGGCTTTGGCGGGGGTGTGCCCGAGTCCGGCGGCCATCAGCGCCACCAGCAGGCCGAAGTCCACGACCGCGGAAAGGGCACCCACGAGGACGAACCGGACCAGCTGGGTGTGCAGCGCCATCGGCGAGGAGCGCTCGGTCAGCGGCAGCTCGACCGGCGCCGGAAGCTCAGCCACGCGGGTCCGGCCAGGCCTGCTCCGACCAGTACGACCCGGACCCGTGCTGCCCTGACCCTGACTGATCTGACCAGGACTGGTCTGGCCAGGACGAGTCGCGCCCGCCGAGGAGCAGGTCGGTCATCGTCTGGTGCACGTGCTCCACCTCGGGGACGTCGACCAGCACGATCGTGCCGCCCTCGGCCGCGGTCTGCACGACCAGCGTGCCGCAGCCGAACAGCCGGTCGGTCAGACCCCGCTCGGAGGAGACGTCGTTGACCCGGCTGAGCGGCAGGTCGTGGCTGCGTCGGTTGAGGATCCCCGAACGGGTGACGAGCCGACGGGTAGTGAGGGTGTAGGTCGTCGTCCGCCAGCGCAGGAAGGGGATCAGGGACCACCACACCACGAGCAGCAGCCCGACGGCGAGGATCGCCAGCTGGCCGACGGGCCGGGCCGAGCCGGGGATCAGCGCCGCCCCAGCCCCGACGCCCGCCCCGACGAGCACGAAGGCCGCTCCCGGCAGCACGAGGGCTTTCCCGTGCGTCCGGGTGTGCAGCACTTCCTGCTCATCGGCCCCGAGGAGCTTGGCTGGCAGTCCCATCACCCCAGCGTGCCACAGGCCTGGTCCTCCTCGCGCTCGCTCGCGCCCTCCAGACCCTGTCTTCCCCACGCACAGCAGAGCCCGCCACGGTGGCGCCCTCGTGAGGTCGCTGCCCAAGGCGGGCTTCGCTGCTTGCTCCTCCAGATAGGGCCCGGGCGCCAGCTACCCGACGCTTGGAGAGGTAGCTGTGGTCACGATGGCGGGCCGCCCGCCCTTGTCAATCCCCGCCCTCTTCGGACTCCAGCTCGGCCTCGAGCTTGCGGTCGGCCACCACGTTGAGGCTCGGCGCGGTCCGGACCCTCTTGGTCCAGTCCTTGCGGATGTAGATGAAGTTGGCCGCGTACGCGTTGTAGGTGGCGCTGCTGATCACCCGCATGATCAGCTCGTTGTTGGTCAGGGTGGCCAGGCCGGTGAAGTTGGCCGACCCCGTGTAGACCAGCTTGGAGCTCTTGTCGCCCCGCCAGACGCCGTTGATCATGATCGCCTTGTGGTGCATGTACTTGTCGTGCTTGCCGTTGTGGTTGGTGTCGATGCCGGCGTTGTAGACCTTGACCTTGCCGTACTTGGTGTTGTGCAGCAGCTCGCGCCGGATCGACGTCCCCGTCTTGAAGTTGTTCAGGATGACCTGGACGTTGCAGCCCTGACCCTTCAGCTTGACCAGCTGCTTGGCGATGTCGAGCCGCTTGACGCTCCAGCCCCACTGCTCCACCCGCACGATGGTGCGGCGGTCGGCGTCGCCGTAGCCCTTGGCCGCGCCCTTGCACTTCACGGCGCGCAGCGCGGCGAGCGGGACGATCTTGTTCGAGTTCGCGCCCGCCACCTGGGGGTAGAAGAACAAGGTGGTGTTCCCGCTGGTGGTGGTCCGGTAGTAGTTGGGCTGGTCCTTGTCCTTGACCATGTCGTCGAAGTACCTGCTCAACGAGGCGTAGATGACCTTGTCGCCGACGATCGTGTGCTGGTTGTTCCAGCTGGTGCTGGAGTTCCCGGTGTAGAGGTTCGCCGAGCTGATCATGGAGACCCAGGTCGACGCGCCCGACTGGGAGAACAGGTAGAACTTCGCGTGCATGACGCCCGGCTGGCTGGACATGCAGCCGTTCGTGCACCGGGTGACGAAGCTCTGCTTCTTCTTGTTGGTCCCGATCTCCCTACGGACGCGCAGGGTCTGCCGCGACATCGGGCTGTCGTCGATGAGCAGCTGGACGTGCACGCCGCGCCGGTAAGCCTCGATCAGCCTCTTGGCCGGGTCCGGCAGGTCGAAGAGATAGTTGGCGACCCGGATCGTCGAGCCCTTCGGCGCGTTGTCGACCGCCTTGATGACCTCGGTGACGATCCGCATCCGGGCGGCCTTGCTGCCGGTCGGGTCGTTGAAGGTCAGCGCCGGCTTGATCTTGAAGGCCGGCGTGCTGACCTGCGGGACCACCTTCGCTGCCGTGGCGGGGGTCGCCGCCGACGACAGCGGCAGCGCGAGCGCGAGAGTCACGCTCAGCAGCAGAGGGATCAGTCGGAGCGGTCGTTGCACGGTGTTGCCCTTCGGTCCTCGGTTTGTCGGTCGTCCACGGAATGGTTCGACCACACGTCTCGCGGACGCCGCACCCCCCGGTCATGGGAGGGTACCCCGCATCTCGGGGATAGTTCGTGCTCTCCACAGGATCGGCACCGGGCCGTTACCTGAGGTGGACGACGTCCCCGGCACTGAACGTGCGCAGGCCGGTCGCTGTCCGCACGACCAGACGACCGTCGTGGTCGACCGCCTCCGCCTGCCCTTCGACCTCGACGTCGTCAGGCAGCAGCACCTTGACCTGCCGGCCGATCGTGGCGCAGCGCTTGAGGTAGGAGGCAGCGAACAGGCTGTCGTCGTCGAGCACCTCCCAGCGGGAGTAGATCAGGTCGAACGCCGCCAGGATCGTCGCGATCAGCAGGTTGCGCGACGGCGGCCGCTCCCCCGGTCCGCGTTCGGCGGCGAGCAGGGCGAGCGAGGTTGCGCTGGGAACGGGCAGCTCGTCGGCGCTCAGCCACACGTTCAGCCCGAGGCCCACGACGCAGGCGGGACCGGTCGGAGTCTCGACCCGTTCGGCCAGGATCCCGCACAGCTTGCGCTCGGCCACGAGCACGTCGTTGGGCCACTTCAGCTCCGCCGGCACGTCGGCCGCGCGGCGGACGCCCTCCACCACGGCGAGCCCGGCCAGCAGCGGCAGCCAGCTCCAGCGAGCCGGGTCCACCCCGTCGGGTCTCAGCAGTACCGACAGCGCGATCCCGGTGCCCCGCGGCGCGACCCAGGTCCGGCCCTGCCGACCTCGGCCGGCGTCCTGGAAGTCCGTCACCAGCACCGACCCCGACGCCGCCCCCCGCCGGGCGCGGTCGGCGAGGTCTGCGTTGGTGGAGCCGGTCCGGTCCACCACGTCGACCGCCTGCCACAGTCCACCCGGGCGGAGCAGCTCGCGTCGGAGGACGTCGACGTCGAGGTGGTCACCGCTCAGCACGCAGCCGACCTTAGTGGTCCGGGGCCGGGGGCCGAAGTCGTTAGGGTGCGCCTATGGACGCTCGCAACCCCACCCTCGACACCCACCCCCCGGACATCCACACCACCGCCGGCAAGCTCGCCGACCTGGACGAGCGGATCGAGCAGGCGGTGCACGCCGGTACGGCGGCGGCGGTGGAGAAGCAGCACGCCAAGGGCAAGCACACCGCCCGCGAGCGGATCGAGCTGCTGCTGGACCTCGGATCCTTCACCGAGCTGGACGAGTTTGCCCGGCACCGCTCCACCGCCTTCGGGATGGAGGCCCGGCGGCCGTACGGCGACGGCGTGGTGACCGGCTTCGGCACCATCGACGACCGCCCGGTCTGCGTGTTCAGCCAGGACGTCACGGTCTTCGGCGGCAGCCTCGGTCAGGTGTACGGGGAAAAGATCGTCAAGATCATCGACTTCGCCCTCAAGACCGGCTGCCCGCTGATCGGGCTGAACGAGGGCGGCGGCGCCCGGATCCAGGAGGGCGTGGTCTCCCTCGGCCTGTACGGGGAGATCTTCCGCCGCAACACCCACGCCAGCGGGGTGATCCCGCAGATCTCGTTGATCATGGGGGCGGCGGCGGGGGGTCACGTCTACTCTCCTGCCCTGACCGACTTCATCGTGATGGTGGACAAGACCTCGCAGATGTTCATCACCGGACCGGACGTGATCAAGACCGTCACCGGTGAGGACGTGACGATGGAGGAGCTCGGCGGCGGTCGGACGCACAACACCAAGTCCGGGAACGCGCACTACCTGGCCTCGGACGAGACGGACGCGATCGAGTACGTGAAGACCTTGATCAGCTTCCTGCCCCAGAACAACCTCGAGGAGCCGCCCGCCTTTGCGGCCGGCGTCTCACTGGAGGTGACCGACGATGATCGTGCTCTGGACACGCTGATCCCGGACTCCCCCAACCAGCCGTACGACATCCACGAGGTGATCGGCCGGGTCCTCGACGACGGGGACTTCCTCGAGGTGCAGGCGTTGTTCGCCCCCAACATCGTGATCGGCTTCGGCCGGATCGACGGCCGCTCCGTCGGGGTCGTGGCCAACCAGCCGCTGCACTTCGCCGGCTGCCTGGACATCGACGCCTCCGAGAAGGCCGCCCGCTTCGTCCGCACCTGCGACGCCTTCAACGTGCCCGTCATCACCTTCGTCGACGTGCCCGGTTTCCTGCCGGGCACCGACCAGGAGTGGAACGGCATCATCCGCCGCGGCGCGAAGCTGATCTACGCCTACGCCGAAGCCACGGTGCCCCTGGTCACGGTGATCACCCGCAAGGCCTACGGCGGCGCGTACGACGTGATGGGCTCCAAGCACCTGGGTGCCGACTTCAACCTGGCCTGGCCGACCGCCCAGATCGCGGTGATGGGCGCCCAGGGTGCGGTCAACATCCTCTACCGGCGCGAGTTGGCCGACCATCCCGACGCCGACGCCCGCCGCGCCGAGCTGATCACCGAGTACGACGACGAGCTGGCCAACCCCTACATCGCGGCCGAGCGCGGCTACGTCGACGCCGTCATCTCCCCGCACGAGACCCGGGTCGAGATCACCCGGGTGCTGCGGCTGCTGCGCACCAAGCGGCAGACGCTGCCGCCGAAGAAGCACGGGAACATCCCCCTGTGAGCAGCGTGGGTGGGGTGAGCGAGCAGGACCCGGTGCTGCAGGTGGTGGCGGGGACGCCGACCGACGAGGAGCTAGCCGCGGTGCTGGTGGCGCTGCAGAGCGTCACCACCCCCGAAGCTGAACGGCCGACCCCCGAGCCGTCCCGGTGGGCCGCCCCCTGGCGGTCGGTGCACGCGCCGGTCCATCCCGGCCCCGGCGCCTGGGTCGCGTCCGGCCGCCCGAGCTGACCACGCGTCGTCGCCTACGGTGAGGCGACGCGGCCGCCTCCCCGGCGGCCCGAGGAGAGGTACCTGATGAGCGCAGTCGATGAGATCATGCAGCAGATCCCCCTGGCGCAGCTGGCCAGCCAGCTCGGCACGGACGAACCGACGGCGAGCGCCGCGGTGCAGCAGGCCCTGCCGGCGCTGCTGGGTGGCCTGCACGCCAACGCTCAGGACCCAGCCGGCGAGGCCTCACTCGTTGGTGCGCTCGGCACCCACTCGGCCGGCCTGATCGAGGGAGGCGTCGACCTCGGCCAGGTCGACCCCGCGGACGGGCAGAAGATCGTCGGCAACATCTTCGGTGGTCATGCCGACGGGGTGGCTCAGACGCTCGGCGCCAACCTCGGCGGCGGCGACCAGAGCGACCTGGTGCGTCGGCTGCTGCCGTTGCTCGCCCCGATCGTCATGTCCTACCTGGCCAAGCGGATGAGCGGCAGCGCAGGCGTCGGCGGCCTGCTCGGCTCGCTGCTCGGCGGGGCGGCCGGCGGTGGGGCCGGGAATGGCGGCATCGGCGACCTGCTGGGCGGGATGCTCGGTGACGGTCAGCAGGCCCCGGGCGCCGGTGGCATCGGTGACCTGCTGGGTGGGCTGCTGGGCGGCGGTCGCCGCTGACCCTCCCTGAAAATCGACCCCGAGAACGGCTCTGAGGGCCCGATCATGGCCTCAGATTCAAGGAATTGGTGCAACACCTGACTGAGAGGTGTTGATCATGAG
>NZ_CAXTHG010000027.1:0-61795 GCF_964244005.1 uncultured Friedmanniella sp.
TCGAAACCGGCGGGTTCCGACCCCAACTACACCCCAGATTATGAAGAGCCGGTATCTGCCCATATTGGTGGTGCTGTCCGTTCTGGTTCTGTCTTCGTGCCAGAGCGATACAAGCACACCCTCGACGGACCGCGACGCCTTGAAGACTTATATGAGGCGGGCCCCCGGTGTACCCTTGGTGTTACCCACGACTCTGCCGGCCGAGTATGTTTTCCTTGGTCCTGGCTATCAGCAAAGCGTGAACGGCGCGATGTTCGTCCGAACGCTGGACTTTCGCCTTGGAGATTCCGATACGTCGCAAGTCGTCGAGATCTGCGTCGCTTCGCCAGGAAGCAAGGCCAGCACATGCGTTCCGCCGGACGCTCCAGAAAGGGCCATCCACCGGGCGGTCGGGCAGTATCCGGTCTGGATCCGTCCGCTTGGAATCGACAAATTTGAGGACGGCGAACGGAAATTCTGGGTGGAAGTCCCTCTGAGTATCGACCTTGACTCGATATCATGGTTGACCTAGCGGTCCGATTCCCTGGCACGTCATGGGACCAGTCGACTATCCCAGCAGCGCGGATACTCGACACAAATCCGTAAGATTCAAGCAGTTTGGCCGGGCAGTTGCACATTCCGAGACTGAACTCGTCGTCCTCAGGGTCTGGAGCGGCGACACGTGCACAGCGACCATCCGCCTGCGGCCGGCCGATGTGGTGGACGTGGCGACAGGGGCTCACTCGAAGCTTGGTCGAGTTGCACCAAGCAGCCGAGCTCGCTCGCTAGCGGCGGGACTCGTCCACGAGATCGGACTGACGAGCTCGGACGAGCCGGCCACCTAGCCGCGCACGTCAGCCGGGCTGGGGCGCCTCCTGTGGTTCGAGCCCCGTGGCGTCTGCGTCTGGCGGGAATGCTGATGCTGTGTTTGGGTGGTTCGGTGCCCAGCCGTGTGGAAGCCGACTATCTCGTGGTGGGTGCGGGTGCCATGGGGATGGGCTTTGTCGACGCACTGATCGACCATGCCGACGTTCGCGTGGCCTTGGTCGACCGGCGTGACGGTGTCGGCGGGCACTGGCGCCAGGCGTACCCCTTCGTGCGGCTGCACCAGTCCTCGACCTTCTACGGCGTGGCCTCACGTGTGCTCGGCGGCGGTCGGATCCAGACCACCGGGCCTGAGGCCGGCCTGCAGGAGCGCGCGGACCAGCCGACCATCTGCGCCTATTACGAGCAGGTGCTGGCTGAGCGGATGGTTGGCGGAGGACGGGTCGAGTTCTTCCCTGGCTGCGACTACGTGGGTGGCCGCGCCTTCGTCTCGCGAGCCTCGGGCGAGCGCTTCGAGGTGCCCGACCGCTGCCGGGTCGTCGACGCGCGGTACCTCGAGCCCGAGATCCCGGCGGAGAGTACGCCGAGATTCGCGGTGACCGAGGGAGTGCGGGTCATCCCGGTGAACGACCTGCCGGCGCGCGAGAGCACGGCCAGCCAGTACGTCGTCGTGGGATCGGGCAAGACCGCGACGGACGCCTGTGTCTGGCTGTTGGGTCGAGGCGTCGACCCGGACGCGATCTGTTGGGTTCGATCGCGTGATCCGTGGATGTTGAACCGGTCCCTGGTCCAGCCGGAACCGGCCATCTATCTGGGCATGGTGGCCGAGATGATGCGCCGGGCAGCTGTGGCCCGGTCGTTGCCTGAGCTCTTCGGGCAGCTGGAGGACGCCGGGATCATGTTGCGGATCGACCGCTCGGTGACTCCTACGATGGCCAAGGCGCCCACTCTGGGCATGTGGGAGCTCGACGGGCTCCGCAGCATCGGACATGTCGTCCGGCGGGGCCACCTCCGAGTGGCCCGTCGGGGTCGACTGGAGCTGGAGGAGGGATCGGTGGCGGTGGCTGACGACGCGCTGGTGGTGAACTGTGCCGCTGACGGTCTGAAGAACCCGCCGCTGGTCCCGATCTGGGGTTCCGAGGTGATCACGCTGCAGCCGGTCCGGGCGGGCTTTCCCTGCTTCGGCGCCGCTCTGGCCGGGTACGTCGAGGCCACGCGCGTCGACGACGCGGAGAAGAACCGCCTCTGCCGGCCGTCCTCGTACGGGAACTCACTGACCGACTGGGCCCGCATGAACGTCCTGGGTGCGCGCAACACGGCCGCCTATTCCGCGGAGCCCGACATCAAGGACTGGACCGACAGCATCGCGGTGAACCCGGCCCGCATCCCGCCCGAGCGCGCCAGTTCCCCCGATCTCGACGAAGCGGTCGGTCGGCTGGACCGCTACCTCGGCCCGGGGGTAGCGCGGCTGGCCGCACTCGGAGGTCTCACGGGTTGAGGGCTGAAGGCCCGCCTCCGCTCGGAGCGCGGGTCTCAGTGCGAGGTTCGGTGGAGGAGCACCTCTCTTCGCGGTAGCGGTGCTCCGCCGGAACTGTAGTAAGGGCTAAGTCTGCGGCGGTGGCGGATGATGGCGATGCTTTGCTGGCTGCGCGTCACTTTGAGCTGGGTGACGTGATGGGCCGTGCTCGCCCGGTCGGTCGCGCTTGGTCGAACGAGGTGTGGCGGGTCGCTGCCACTACTGGTGTGTATGCCGTCAAGTTGTTCCCGACAGGTATGACGGCTCGGGGTCGCCGCCAGTTAGAGGCGGGCATGGCCTTCGAGTCGCTGGTGCTGGGCAGCGGAAAGGTGCTGGTCCCTCGGCCGGTCACCGCTTCGGCGCAGTGGCTGGTCGAGCTTGAGACACCTGCGGGTCAACGCCTCGCTCGGTGCCATAGCTGGGTGGCCGGAACACCGGCCAGCGCACCCTTGCCCCTCCCTTTGCTGCAGACGGCTGGTGCCTACCTGGGTTTCATGCACGCCATGGATCAGCCTGGTGGTGACACCGCCCAGTTGCCGGTCTTCGACGTCGACCGCTGGGAACGCGCGGTCCGAGCAGCTGCGAGAAGTCGGATCGAGTGGGCCGGGCTGCTGGCTGATCTGACGCCGCTGGTGGAGGACCTGAATGCTGACGTCGATCCGGTGCGGGCTCAGCGTCGTCCCATGCGAGTCAGCCACCGTGACTACGACCCCAGGAATGCGGTGGTCGACCAAGCCGACCGGCTGGTCATCACCGACTGGGACCATGCGGGGCCGGTCCTGCCTGGCGTCGAGCTGGTGACAGCGGCTACCTCCTTTGGCACCAACGACGCCGAGGTCGCTGCGTTCGTCCACAGCTACCGCGAGGCGGGCGGGAACGCCACCGCTGCCGATCCGCTGGCGATGGCTGTCGAAGCAGTTGACCTTGATTGGCTACTTCGAAACGTCGAAGCCTGTCTCGATAGCGACCCGGCCACCTGCAGCGTCGAGCACCACACTGCTAGAACGCTGATCGAGACGTTCCCGGGAGCCGTGGAGGCCCTGCGCTCCTGGCCGGCTCGGCTGAGCGCAGCGAGCTCTTGAACGTGCTGCAAGCCGACCCTCGTGCGGGACGCACGCAGTAGTCGTCCCCGTGCGGGAGTCGTCGACCGTCGTGCGTGACGCCGGAGCGGCACGCCAGAGAGCAGCCCGAACGCACCATGACGAAAGCGATTGAGGCGCTGTCCCCGCTACTCGTCGAAGCCTCTTCGCGGCAGTCCCAACATCTGGTGCAGAAGGGGCCATGCACGTTGAAGGTCCCGACGAGCCAGCCCCCGAGCGATGTGGACGCCACCGACAGTGACTTGAGCGGCGCGTCGGAGTGAGCCGCGGGCGATTTCCGAGGGTCAGGCCTCGATGCGCTCGGCGGTCGGCATGCGGGCTCGCAGCGCAAGGAGCCCGACGGCGCCGAGCGCGGCGAGGGCGGCCGGGACGAAGAAGACGTGCGGCAGGCCCAGCGTGGCGACGCCGACGCTGCCGACCACCCCGCCGAGGGCGGCGCCCATGGTCAGCGCGCTCATGAAGAGCCCCGAGGCGAGCCCGACCCCCTCGGGGTAGAGCTGCTGGGCCACCGTCACGCCCAGACCGGCGAGCGCGGCCCAGGCGCCGGCGGTCAGTGCCTGGCCGACGAACAAGGCGGTGACGCCGCTGCTGGTCGCGTAGCTGACGTGTGCGGCGGCGGCCAGCACCCCGGCGACCGCGAGCACGGTCACCGCGCCGATCCGGTCCGCTCACCAGGCGGCCAGTGGCATCAGCACGAACTCGAGCAGCGGCTGGACCGCGATCACCGAGCCCCGGAGGGTGTCGGAGATGTGCAGGTCGTCGGCCATGTAGAGCGGCAGGTACGCAAACTTCATGGTGTCCCCACTCATCACCAGCACCGACAGGCCGGTGAAGACCAGCAGGGGTGCCAGCCGCCGCCACGACCGCCGCGCCGGCCGCCCGTCGGCCTGCTCGGCGGCCAGAACGTGCCGGGCGACCCGTTGCCGGCCCAGTGGGATCAGCTGGCCCAGCGTGCAGAGCGCCGTCGCGACGAGCAGCGGCCGCAGCCCGAAGGCGCTGCCGAACCAGCTGCCGAAGACCGGCCCGACGATCCAGCCGGCGGTGAACGCCATCCGGACCGTGGCCACCACCCGGCTGTCCGCCGGGGTCGGCCGTCGGCTCAGCTCGTCGCGGACGGCGGCGAAGAGCAAAGCCATGGTGGCGCCGGACACGCTGAGCGCGACGACGCTGATCACGAACGGCATCCAGATCCGGGTGGCGCCGGCCATGGCCAGCCAGCCCAGTCCGCCGACCACGGCGCAGAACCGCACCAGGCGTAGCCGGTCGGGCTGGCGGTCCGACAGCACACCCACCGCGAACCCGGCCACCGGAGCACCCAGGTTGGTCAAGAAGTAGAGACCGGCCACCGGCACGGAGGCACCCAGGTCCCGGGTGAGGAAGAGCGTCAGCTGGGGGAGCGTCGCCGAGAACCCGACCCCCGCCACGAACAGGGCGAGGAAGGCCGAGCGGAAGAACGGGGTGCGGGCGACGATCCGTACGGCCGTGTCCGGTCGCTCGGCCGCGACGGTGGTCATAGGAGCTCCTGGAAGACGCGCGTTCAACTGATCCCTTCTTAATCGTTCAAGGTCATATTAGGACGAGTTTGCGGCGTCGGTGGGTGCCGGGGCGACCACTGAGGCTGACAAAGTCCGGTGCTGCCAGGATGAGGCGCATGACGGACTTTGACGGCCGTACGGTGCTGGTCACCGGTGCGAGCGGCGGTATCGGTGGGGCTACGGTCCGCGCGTTGGTGGCGGCGCACGCCGACGTGATCGCCGCCGGACGGTCGGCGACAGCCCTCGACCAGCTGGCGGCCGAGACGGGCTGCCGTACGTTGACCTTCGACCTCACCTCGGAGGAGAGCGTGCGCGGCGCGCTGGAGGGCGTGGACGTCTACGGCGTGGTGAACTGCGGCGGCTTCGGTGGCGAGATCGCGACGCCGATGGAGACCGACATCGAGGTCTTCGACCAGGTCATCGCCACCAACGCGCGGGGAGCGCTGCTGGTGATCAAGTACACCTCGGCCTCGATGATCCGGCTGGGCCGGGGCGGCGCCATCGTCAACGTGTCGAGCCAGGCCAGCCTGGTCGCGCTGCGCGGGCACATCTCCTACGGCTCGTCCAAGGCTGCGCTCGACAACATCACCCGGGTCTCGGCGCTCGAGCTCGGGCAGTACGGCATCCGCGTCAACGGGGTCAACCCGACCGTCGTGATGACGCCGATGTCGGCTTGGTACTGGGGTCGAGAAGACGTCCAAGGCCCGTTCCTGGCCGCGATGCCGCTCGGCCGGTGGGCGACCGAGGACGAGATCGCTGCGCCGATCGTCTTCCTGCTCAGCGACGGCGCATCCATGATCACCGGGGTGTCGCTGCCCGTGGACGGCGGCTTCACCTCGCAGTAGGGCGCCCCCGGCGCCCGCGCCAGCGTCTGGTGCCGGTAGACCCAGCGCAACCCTCCCCGGCCTCGGTCCCGACGTCTGCGCAACGGCGCTGCTTTGGTCGATCCGGGCGCCTGCGTCGCGGCGCGCTCGGTGGGCACGGACTTACCGTACGGCTTCGCCCGGCGGGACAAACCGGGATTGTGTGTGCAGTTTTATGGCGACTACGCCACAGAACTGCACACACCATCGTGCGCGGGTCGGTCAGCGGATCGTGAACCCGCCGTCTACGACCAGGTCCGCGCCGTTGATCATGTCCGCAGCGCCGCAGGTCGCCTCGAGGTAGCGGTCCACGATCATCATCCGAGTCCCGAACGAGGCGAACAGCTCCGCGATCGCCAGCCCGATACCCGAGGCGCCGCCGGTGACGACGGCCACCTGACCGTCCAGCCGGACGGTCAGGCTCGAGATGTCGGTTCGCGGGGCGTGAGCACCTCAGTTCTTCCTGGTCTGGCGCCGGCGTCGTCGCCGGGACGTTCCGCACCCTATGTCGGCGGCAGGGCGGACGCCCAGCGGCGGCGGCTGGCCAGGGCCAGCACCGCGGCGAGGGCTGCACAGAAGCCGGCCCCGGCAAAGGAGTAGTCGAGCCCGCGGAAGTCGATCAGCAGCCCCGCCAGCGCGGTGCCGGCCGCAGCTCCGGTGGTGTTCGAGGCCGTCAGCAACGACTGGGCCTCGTTCAGCCGGTCGGCCGGGGCGAGGTGGTCGAGCAGGCTCTGCTGCATGATCAGCGTCGGCGCGACCGTCGCTCCGGTGCAGAACAGCAACGGGACCACCAGGCCGAGCGGCACCGTGCTCCGCGACATCAGCACCGCCATCGCCCCGAGCAGCACGGCGAAGATGGTCATCAACACCGGGACGGCCCGCCGCTCGTCGAACGGCCAGCGGCGTGCGCCGTAGACCAGCCCGCCGACCGTGCTGCCGCCGGCGATGGCGGCGAAGAGCAGCCCGACCCGGTCGGTCCCGCCCAGCAGCACGCCGGCGGTCGCGGCCATCGACGTGTCCAGCTGGCCGAAGCCGACGCTCAGCGCGACCATCACGAGCAACAGCGACCCCACTCCGGCGGCGGTGGCCGCGCTGCGCGGGGCCCCCTCGCGTCGACCGGCCGGCCGGCGCGGCAGACCGTCGACACCCGTGGGCCGGGAGTGCCGGGCGGCCCCGGTCCGGCAGTAGGCGAGCGTGCCAGCCGCCATTGCTGCCGCCGTGACCAGCAGCGGCACGACCGGGGTGGTCAGGGCCAGCAGTATCGAGAGCAGCAGCGGCCCGCCGACGAAGATCAGCTCGACCGACGTCGCGTCGAGGGCGAACGCCACCCGGCGCGACTCCTCGCCGGTGAAGACGGTCCGCCACGAGGCCCGGATGGCCGGGCTCACCGGGGGATAGCTGAAGCCGGCCAGCCCGGCGAGCGCGATCAGCAGCGTCGGCGTCCCGGTGACCACGGTGGCCACCGCCAGTGCGGCGAGCAGGGACGCGCTGGCCAGCGCCGTGGGCAGCAGCACCCGGACCTGGCCGAACCGGTCCATCAACCGGCCCCAGCACGGCGTCCCGACGGCACTGCCGATCGCGTACGCGCCGGTCACCACCCCCGCCAGGCTGTAGGTGCCGCGCTCGCTCTGCACCAGCAGCAGGATGCCGATCGGCGCCATGGCGATCGGGAGCCGCGCCACCAGCGCAGCCAGGAACGGGTCGCGGGCCGGCTGGTGGGCGAGCAGCCGGACGTACGCGCCGATCCCGCTGCCGAGCTCGGTGTCTGCCGGCGACCGCGGCGGGGTCGGGACAGTCCTGGGCACCGCCCTACGATGCCACCCCGGCCCACTCAGTACCCCGCGCACTGTCCGGGCATCGCCCAGCGAGTGTCGGGATTCCGCATCTCAGGCGCGGATTCTCGTGCGGTTTGCCGACACTCGTGCAGGGCCTGGTCTGGGTTGCGCTAGGGGCGCCGGGACTCAGTCGAGCGCGCGGACCTTGTTGCCGCGAGGCTGGTGGGTGAGCTCGACCAAGCCGAGGGCCTCCAGCAGGGGCGGCAAGTACATGCCGAAGCGGCCGCGGTAGCCCTTGCGCAACCCGTACCAGCCGCCGACGGGATTGTCGGGGGAGCGGCCCCAGCCCTCCACGGTGCCGGCAGCGGCGTCCTTCTTCTCGTCCGCCGCGCCCAGATCGACCCAGTCGCCCTGCTCTCGCAGCCAGGCGTGCAGGTCCTCGATGGCGCGCAGGTCGTAGCGCAAGGTGGTCGAGCCGACCTGGCAGACCAGCACCGGCGGGTCGGCGTCGCGGTCGGCGTACATCGTGTACGCGGACGTCCCTGGGGCGGTGGTCAGCGCCCACGGGTCGTCTCTGGTGCCGGTCATGCCGCCTCCGATGAGTAGGTGCTCGCGCTCGGAGAGGCCTCCAGACCGCGACTGGTCACCGCTCGGGCCGAGAGCGGGACCAGCAGGCCTCCGACCAGGAAGGCTACGCCCAGCAACGCGGTGGTCGAGGCGAGCAGGTTCTGGCCGGCGGTCCAGGTCAGCTCCGCGTCGGCGCCGTTCGGCAGCCGCCGGAACGGGGAGGCGATGACCCAGCCCAGGAACACCCAGCCGAGCGCGGCGAACCAGCCCGGCAGCCGGGGCAGGGTGCCGCCGCCCCGACGCGCGAGGCTGAGCGCCAGCGGCACCACCCAGACGAAGTGGTGCAACCACGAGACGGGGGAGGCCAGCAAGCTCGCGACCCCGCACAGGTTGACCGCCATCGCGACGTCGCCGGTCCGGTGCCAGCGGACCGCGGCGGCCACGCCGAGCGCGGCGATCCCGGCCGAGAGCAGCAGTGCCGCGGCGGCCGCGCCGGAGCCGAGACCGAAGATGCGGACGACGTCGGCCATCGCTGACTGGTTCGTGTAGTAGATGATGCTGTGCCCGAGGCCGGTGTCGCCGTGGGCGAGTCGTGACCAGAAGCCGAGGGACGCGCGCGGCGCGATCACCGCGCTGGCCAGCGTGACGGCCAGCCCGGTCAGCACGGCGGTGACGAAGGCCCGGGTCCGGCGGACGGCCAGCAGGTAGACGACGAAGATCGCCGGGGTCAGCTTCACCGCCGCGGCTAGCGCCGTCAGGGTGCCCTGGGGCAGCAGCCGACCGCCGTCGCGGCCCCAGCGCAGCATGCGCGGCCCAGGGACGAGGTCGAGCACGACGAGCGCGACGAGGAAGATACCGAGCTGGCCGAAGGCCAGGGTCTCCACGACGGGCTCGACGAACCACACCGTCGCCGTCCCGACCAGGCTCAGCGACCAGCCGTGCAGCCCGAAGCGGTGCAGCACCGCCAACAAGGCGAGCACGCCGGCCGTCGCCCAGCCGATCTGGGCGACCGTGGCGGGCAGCAGCGCCAGCGGGACCGCGAGAACGGCGGCGAACGGCGGGTAGAGGAACGGCAGCGAGCCGGGCAGGACGTAGAAGTCACCGCCCTGCAGCAGCACGGTGCCGGCGCGCCGGTACACGTCGAGGTCCACCATGATCGGCCGCCACGGCAGGAACGTGCCGCCACCGAACGTGGTGGCGGCCACGTAGAGACCGACCAGGACGGGCGCGACGCAGATCAGCAGCCCGCGTAGGAACCTCGTCACGGCAGCTGCTGGTTCACGTGGTCAACGCGACGGTGGGGCGAGCTGGGCCGGCCGGGCTGCGTCCCGCTGCACCTCGGCCACCCAGCCGGCGATCGTCCGGCCCACCCCGGAGGCGTCGTTGCCGAGGACGACGCGGTACGGACCGTCCAGCAGCTGCGGGTGCGCGTTCGCGACGACGTGCGGCATCCCCGCCCAGGTGAGCATCTCCTCATCATTCGGCATGTCCCCGAAGGCGGCAACCAGCGCCTGGTCGACGCCGAGCCGCCGGCAGCAACGCTCCAGCATCGAGGCCTTGCTCACCCCCGGACCGCTGACCTCGACCAGGCCGGAGCCGCTGCTGACTGAGTGGGTGACGGTCAGCCGGTCGCCGACCACGGCGAGGACCGCCGCCCGAAGCTCGTCGGCGGTCCGGGTCTGGTCCTGGACCAGCATCTTGACGCAGTCGGCCCGGCCCGCGAGCTCTTCCACCGGTCCGGAGAAGACCGCCGGATCGCTGCCGTCGTCGACGCGCAACGTGCGGTAGCCCGGCGCGTAGCCGAAGCGGGTACCCGACTCGAACGCGAAGCGAGCCGCCGGTACGGCCGCGCGGATCGCCGCCACGGCCGCCACCGTCACCGTCGGGTCGAGGCAGAGCCGGTCGAGGATCTGGTCGGTGCCCAGGTCGTAGAGCACCGCCCCGTTGCTGGCGATGACCGTCGGGTGGCTGCCGGGCAGGTCGCGGATCACGTCCAGCCAGCGGACGGGCCGACCGGTCGCGAAGAGCACCGGCAGACCGACGCTCTGAGCGGCGAGCACGGCCGCCCGGTTCTCCGCGCTGACCGTCCCGTCGGGGGACAGGAAGGTGCCGTCGAGGTCGGTCACCACCAGCTGAGGAACGGGCGAGCGGGGACCGCGGGTCGGGGCGCTCACTCAGAGCCTCGACCGGGGTGACTCGCTGGCGTTCGGGGATCCGCTCTGACCGGGCGTGGGCTGCCCGCCACCGGACTCGCTGCCCGAAGGTGAGGGAGAGCCTGAGCCGGAGTCTGACGGTGAGGGTGACGGCGACCCCGAGCCGGACGGCGACGGTGACGCTGAACCCGAGGGTGAGGGTGAGCCGGACTGTGGCGACGGCGAGCCGGACTGCGGCGACGCGGAGCTGCTGGCCGGCGGCGGGCTGCCGGTGCCCTGGGTGGGCGGCGGCGGCTGCTGGGGCGGCTGGTTGCGGAAGATCAGGATGGCGATCAGTACGGCGAGGGCGGCAAGCAGCACCATCAGCAGCCACGAGACGAGGATGGTCCGCCAGCCGGCGCGGTCGTAGCGACCGGGCCAGGGCAGCGGCCACAGCCGGGCCAGCCCCGGCCTGACCCGGTCGATCCAGTAGTGCTGGTAGTCCGGTCCGGCCGCGGCCCCCTGCGGCGGCAGGCTCGCGATCTGCACCTCGTCCAGCACCCGGGACGCCTCCGCAGCGACGGTCGCCGAACCGTCCCAGGCCAGCGCCGTCCACGGTGCGACGATCCGGTCGTCCGGCGCCACCGGCAGCTCGGACTCCGGCTGGAACTTCCGGCCGAGCCGGCCACTGTCTTGGCCGTGGCCGCCGCGGGCCAGCACGGCGTCGATGTGCATGGCGTTGACGACGCCGGCGAACCGGTCACGGGCGGCCGCGTCGGCGGTCGCCCCCTCCGACAGCAGGATCAGCACGGCGGACCGGCCGTCGGCGTCGTGGCCGGTGAAGGCGACCCCCGCCGGCGTGGCTACCAGCCGCGCATCCAGCCAGAAGCCGCCGATCCGGGGCGGGTCTTCGGGCAGCAGCGGGCTGACCGGCACGTACTCGAGAGCTCCCGGCTCGACACCGGGTCCCTCAGGCGCGGCCGACCCGGGCCAGGAGTCACCCGATGGGGGCGGTGGCTCGGGCGTCGACATCGGTCCCTCTCGGATCGCTTCGGTGGTCGGCGGCCGACCGGCGTGCCGCAGCGCGGCATCGTCGCAGTCTATTCGCCGCCTCGAGGCGTACCGATCGGCGAAGCGACACCTCGCTGGCCAGCCCCTACATCCGTGCTCGCAGCACGTCGAACTCGGCCCCTGGCGAGTCCGGGTCGAACCCGTGCTCGATCAGCCAGCGGGCTGCCACCAGGCATCGCCAGGACCACCACCCGCGGATCACGTCCTCCTCGACCTCGGTGCCGTAGCCGTCGAGGAGCTCGGCCAGGTGCTCCTCGTGTCCGAGCGTCAAGGTCGCGAGGTCGTAGCAGGCGTCGCCCTGACTCGCCTCGGACCAGTCGATCACGCTGGTGATCTCGTCACCGTCGACGAACACGTGGGAGACGTGCAGGTCGCCGTGCACGAACACGGGTGTCCAGGGCCGAAGGGCCGCCTCGGCGATGCGACGGTTGCGCGTCACCAGGCCGGCAGGAAGGACGCCGTTGGTGACGAGCCACGCGCACTCGCCGGTGAGGCGGCCGAGTGCCGTCACCGACGCGCAGAGTCGCGCGCTCGCCGTGGGTCACGACGACCTCGACCTCAGCCAGGTCGGCCATTAGCGGGCCGACCGTCCCCGCGTGAAGCCCGGGCGGGTTGGGATCGTCTGCGAGAATGGCGCGGGTCTGCACCCGGCGGCCATCACGCGCCTCCCCGGAGCAACCGAGACGCATGAGGAGCAGTTGAGTGAGCAGTCCGTCGCACGGCCCGGCCGTCCCGTCGGGGCCCCCCTCCGTGCTGGAGCGCCAGAACGGTCGAGGCGCGTCGCCCCAGCTCACCACGGAGCAGGCCTCCGGGCTGCTCAAGGACGCGATCGCCGGCGTCCAGCAGGTGATCGTGGGCCAGGAGTCGATGGTCGAACAGCTGATGGTCGGCCTGCTGGCCAAGGGCCACTGCCTGCTCGAGGGGGTACCTGGCGTCGCGAAGACGCTGGCCGTCCGCAGCTTTGCCACGGTCGTCGGCGGGGAGTTCGCCCGGATCCAGTTCACCCCGGACCTGGTCCCCTCCGACATCGTCGGCACCCGGATCTACAAGGCCAGCCAGGAGACGTTCGACGTCGAGCTCGGCCCGATCTTCGTCAACTTCGTGCTGGCGGACGAGATCAACCGCGCCCCAGCCAAGGTGCAGGCGGCGATGCTGGAGCTGATGGCCGAGAAGCAGGTCTCGATCGGCGGCACGACCTATCCGGTGCCGCAGCCGTTCATCGTCATCGCCACCCAGAACCCCGTGGAGTCCGAGGGCGTCTACCCGTTGCCCGAAGCCCAGCGCGACCGGTTCCTGCTCAAGATCGACGTGCCCTACCCGCGCGGCAACGAGGAGTTCGAGATCCTCCGTCGGATGAGCGTCGACCCGCCCAGCGCCTCCGCCGTGCTCGATCCGGACATGGTGCTGCAGCTGCAGCGCCAGGCCGGTGACGTGTTCGTGCACAACCTCGTGGCTGAGTACATCGTCCGGCTCGTGCTCGCCACCCGGACCCCCGCCGAGTTCAACCTGACCGACCTCACCTCGGTGATCCAGATCGGCTGCAGCCCCCGCGCCACCCTCGGGCTGGTTGCCGCGTCCCGCGCGCTCGCCCTCATCCACGGCCGCGACTACGTGCTGCCCACCGACGTCCAGGCCGTGGCCAAGAACGTGATGGCGCACCGGATCGTGCTCGGCTTCGACGCCGTCGCCGACAACATCTCCGCCGCCCAGGTGATCGAGCGGATCGTCGCAATGGTCCCGCCGCCCACCCCGGTGTGGAACGGCGGTCAGCAGCGGTCCGCCCCGCAGCCCGCCCCAGCGCCGCACGAACAGCCCCAGAACGGCTATCCCCAGAACGGCTACCCCCAGAACGGCTACCCCCAGGACGGCTACCCACAGCCCGGTAACCCCCAGCACTACCCCGGTCAGGCGCCGCAGGCGCCGCAGGGTCAGTACGGTCAGCTGCCGCCGGGACAGTACCCGCCGCCCGACTACTCCTGAGGACCTTGGTGTCGTCTCAGTCCCCAGTGCCCCGCCCCCTGCCCGGACCGCCGTCGGCGAGCAGCTCCGAGGAGCGCTTCGGCGCGGTCGCGTCCGTGCTCAGCCAGCCGACGCGGGCCACCATCCCGCTCAACAAGCTCGCGCCCGAGGCGGCACTGCGTCGGCTCGAGCTGACCATCGTCCGTCGGCTCGAGGGCTATCTGCACGGTGACCACCTCGGACTGCTGCCCGGTCCCGGCTCGGACGCCAACGACGCCCGGCTCTACATCGCCGGCGAGGACGACGTCCGCAAGATCGACTGGTCGGTGACCGCCCGGACCACGGTGCCCTACGTCCGCGACACCATGTCTGACCGTGAGCTTGAGGTCTGGGCGTTGCTCGACGTCACCCCGTCGATGAACTGGGGGACCGAGGGCGTCACCAAGCGTGACCTCGGGATCGCAGCCATCGCGACCATCGGCTTCCTCAGCCAAAAGATGGGCGACCGCTTCGGTGGCTACGTCATGCGGCCCGACACGCTGCGCCGGCTGCCCGCACGCTCGGGCCGGTCGGCGCTGTACGGGCTTCTGCGCTCGATGCTCGCCGAGCCGTTCGTGCCCGACCATGCGAGCGGCAACCTGACCCTCGCCGCCGGCATCGAGCAGCTGTCCCGCACCCAGCGCCGCCGCGGCCTGCGGGTCGTCGTCTCGGACTTCCTCACCCCGGGCGACCACGAGCTCGACCCGAACGTGGAGCCGGAGTGGGAGCGGTCGATGCGCCGGATCGGTGTCCGCAACCAGGTGCTGGCCATCGAGGTCGTGGACCGCCGTGAGGTCGAGTTCCCCGACGTCGGCGACATGTTGATCCGCGACCCGGAGACCAGCTTCGAGCGCTACGTGAACACCGCCGACCCCGGCGCCCGGGCCCGGATGGACGCCGCCAGCGCCGCTCAGCGGGAACGAATCCGGATCGCGCTTCGTCGTGCCGGTGTCGGTCACATCCAGCTGCGGACCGACCGGGACTGGGTCACCGACATCGCCCGGTTCGTGCTGGCCTACCGGCGGGTGGCGAGCATGCTGCACGCACCGCCGCAGGGAGTGACACGGTGACCCCAGAGCTCACCGGGCTCGTCCCGCAGCTGGCGTTCCTCGATCCCGAACGGCTGCTGATCCTGCTGGTGATCCCGCTGCTGGTCGGGGCCTACATCTTCGCCGCCCGGCGCAAGAACCGCCGCGGGATGCGCTTCACCAACACCTCGATGCTGGCCGCCGTGGTGCCCAAGCAGTCGCAGTGGCGCCGCCACGTCGCGGTCGCGCTGTCGCTGCTGAGCCTGATCACGCTGACGGCGGCGTTCGCCCGACCCAAGACCGAGATCAAGGTCCCCCGCGAGCGGGCCACCGTGGTCCTCGTCCTCGACGCGTCGCTGTCGATGCAGGCCACCGACGTCGCCCCCAGCCGGCTCGACGCCGCCAAGAAGGCCGCCGTCGAGTTCGTGGCGACGCTGCCGGAGAAGTACAACGTCTCCATCGTCTCGATCGCCGGCTCGGCGGCGATCCTGGTCCCGCCGACGACGGCGCACAACACGGTCGAGAACGCGATCGGGACCATCAAGCTGCAGGACTCTACCGCGATCGGGGAGGGGATCTACGCCGGACTGCGGGCGCTGCAGCAGGCGCCGAAAGACCCCGACCAGCCCGACGCTCCCGCCCCCGGCGCGATCGTGCTGCTCAGCGACGGCTCGAACACCGCCGGCCGAGCCCCTGAGCAGGCCGCCTCCGACGCCAAGGTCGCGAACGTGCCGGTCTACACGATCGCTTACGGCACCGAGAACGGCTACGTCGATCTCGACGGCAAGCGCGAGCCGGTGCCGGTGGACCACGACGAGATGCGCCGGGTTGCCCAGATCAGCGGCGGTCAGTACTTTGCCGCTGCGACTGCCGACCAGCTGAAGACCGTCTACGAGAACATCGGCTCCGCCGTGGGGTACGAGAAGGCTGACCGCGAGGTGACCTCGCGGTTCGCCGGGTACGGGCTCGCGCTGGCCGTGCTCGCGGCTCTGGGAGCCATCTCGCTCGGGGCGCGGTGGCCGTGATGAGCGTCCTGACGATCCCTGGGCTGACCCTGGTGCCCCAGCTGGCTTTCCTGGCGCCGTCCCGGCTCTGGCTGCTGCTGCTGATCCCCGCCCTGGTCGGGCTCTATCTGGCGCTGGTCCGGCGCCGCCGGCAGCGCACCCGGGCCACCGGCCGGACCATGTTCGACCTGGTCATCCCGCGCGACCGGACCTGGCTGCGGCACGTCGCCGTCGGCCTGTCGATCGCCAGCCTGCTCACCTTGACGCTGGCCTTCGCCAAACCCAAGGACGAGGTGTCGGTGCCGCGGGAGCGGGCCACGATCGTGGTCACCATCGACGTCTCGCTCTCGATGGAGGCCACCGACGTCCAGCCGACCCGGCTCGAGGCCGCCAAGGTCGCGGCGTCGGACTTCGTCGACAGCCTGCCGCCCAAGTTCAACGTCGCCCTGGTCTCCTTCGCCGGGACCGCCAACACCCTCGTCCCGCCGACGCTGGACCGAGGCGCCGTCACCGCCGCCATCGACGCGCTCGAGCCGCAGCAGTCGACCGCGATCGGGGACGGCGTCTACACCTCGCTCGCCGCTCTCGCGCAGGTGCCGCCCGACCCCAGCGACTCGACGGCAGTGGCGCCAGCTCGGATCGTGCTGCTGAGCGACGGCAAGACCCAGGTCGGCCGGCCGTCCGACGAGGCCGCAGCGGCGGCCAAGGCCCAGAAGGTGCCGGTCTACACGATCGCCTACGGCACCGCCGACGGCTACATCGAGATCGGCGGCCGGCGCGAACCGGTCCCGGTCGACCGTGCCGAGCTGGCCCGGGTCTCCCGGATCTCCGGCGGCGAGGCGTACACCGCCACCTCGGCCGGTCAGCTCAAGGAGGTCTACCGCGACATCGGCAGCTCGGTCGGCAAGGAGAAGGTCGACCAGGAAGTCACCTCCCGCTACGCCGGCTTCGGCCTCTTCCTCGCCATCCTCGCCGCCGCCGGCATGATCTCCCTCGGCGCCCGCTGGCCATGACGCGCTCTGAGCTTGGCGAAGGGCGGCTCGCCGAGGTCCGGGCCCGGATCGCCGCAGCCTGCACCGCCGCGGGCCGCGAGGTCGACGAGGTTCGGCTGATGGCGGTGACCAAGACCCACCCGACGGACGTGCTGGCGCAGGCGTACGCGGCGGGGCTGCGGCTGTTCGGTGAGAACAGGGTGCAGGAAGCGGCAGCGAAGGCCGACGAGCTCGCCGACCGGACCGATCTGCGTTGGGCGGTGATCGGTCCGCTGCAGACCAACAAGGTCAACGCGGCGCTGGGCTTTGCGGCGGAGTTCCACGCGTTGGACTCGCTGCGGCTGGCGCAGAAGCTCGACCGTCGGCTGCAGGAGCTCGGTCGCAGCCTCGACGTCTTCGTCCAGGTGAACTCCTCCGGCGAAGAGACCAAGTCGGGGCTGGCGCCGGAAGAAGTCGAGGCGTTCGCGCTCGCGCTCCGCCCGTACGCCAGTCTGCGGGTGCGTGGGCTGATGACCCTGGCCGTCTTCTCCGACGACCAGGCCCAGGTGGCCGCCTGCTTCACCCGGATGCAGGAGCTGCAGCGCCGGCTACGCCAGACCGACGCCGCCCCCGGCAGCTACGACGAGCTGTCGATGGGCATGTCCGGGGACTTCGAGCTGGCCATCGCTCACGGCGCGACCACCGTCCGCGTCGGTCAGGCGCTGTTCGGCGCCCGCCCGGCCGTCCACACGTAGAACTTGTGTTGAGAAACCTTGCGTAGTCGAGGGGTTTCTCAACACAAGAATCAGGACAGGTTGTCGATCGGGATGGTGGGCACATCGTCGGCCGGAGTGAAGCCGAAGATCTGGCCGAGGAAGTACTGCTGGGCGTCCAGCGAGGCGCGGATGTTCTCGGCCCGGCGAAAGCCGTGGCCCTCCCCGGCGAACATCAGCAGCGCGACCGGCAACCCCTGAGCACGGGCGGCAGCGGCCATGTCCTCGGCCTGCTCGGGCGGGACGACCTTGTCATCGGTCCCCTGCAGCAGCAGGATCGGCGCGGCGAGGGCGTCCAGGTGGTGGATCGGTGAGCGGTCGAGGTAGACGTCACGCGCCTCCGGGTACGGGCCGACGAGCCCGTCGAGGTAGCGCGACTCGAACTTGTGGGTGTGCAGCGCCAGTGCCTCGAGGTCGCCGACGCCGTACTGGCTGATCCCGGCAGCGAACACCGTCGTGGCCGTCAGCGCCCGCAGGGTGGTGTAGCCGCCGGCACTGCCGCCCTTGACCGCGAGCCGGTCCGGGTCGGCGAGTCCGCGCTCGCCCATCGCCACCGCGCCGGCCGCGCAGTCGGCCACGTCGACCAGACCCCACCGGCCGACCAGCCGTTCCCGGTACCGCCGGCCGTAGCCGGTGCTGCCGCCGTAGTTCACGTCGAGCACCGCGTACCCCCGCGACGTCCAGAACTGGTAGCCCAGGCTGAGCGCGGACGAGCTGAACGCGGTCGGGCCACCGTGGGACAGCGTGATCAGCGGCGGCAGCTCACCCTCGGGGCCGGTCTGGTCGGCGGAGGTGGGCGGGTAGTACCAACCGTGTACGTCACCCGAGCCGTCCGAGCTGGTCTCCCCTGGGGCCGGCCAGTGCACCGGCTGGGCCAGCGAGATCGCCGCGGCCGGCAGCGTCAGCGTGCTGGAGGGGCGGCGTTCGGTCCAGCTGCCGTCAGCCTCCAGGACGGCCAGACCGCGCGGCCGGTCCGGGTGGGTGAGGACGGCCGCGACCCGCCCGTCGCCGGCGGCCAGGTCGGCGGCTCCGGTGTCGTCGGGGGTGACCGGGGTCAGCTCGCCGGTGGAGAGCCGCAGCACCTCGACCGACTCGACCCCGCTGCGGGTGATCGAGCAGACGAGGCGGTCGGCGTCCAGCACCGCGTACGGGGTCTGGCCGAACACCCACTGCGGCCCACAGAACTCGGCCTCGGCCGGGCAGAGCGGACGCAGCTGGTCGTCGTCGAGACCGACGGCGTAGAGGTTCCACCAATCGGTCCGGTCCGACAGCAGCAGCAGCGTCCCGTCGGGCAGCCAGCGCGGCTGGACCGCCGACTCCTCGGCACCACCGCCCACCTGCCGCGGCTCGTTGAGCCGCCAGCCGGTCGCCGGGTCGCGGTCGAGCCGGCCGACCAGCAGCGCGGTGGCGTCCCACGGCATCGCGGGGTGCAGCCACTGCACCCAGGCGAGCCGGCCGTCCGGGCTCAGCTCGGGGGTGGCGTAGAAGTCCGCGCCGACGCAGAGGACGCGACCGCCGTCGGCGTTCGGTCCGGCAAGCTCGAGGGCGACGATCGTGTTGATGGCCTCGCCGCCGCCGCGGTGGTCCTCGCGGACGGCCAGCACGAGGTCGAGGTCGGGGTGCACCCGCAGGTCGGCGTACCGCAGGTCGGCCGCTGGGGTGATCGGCTCGCTGGTCGTGCCGTCACGGACGACACGCAGCCGGCCGTCGGTCATGTCGGAGTAGACGACGACACCGTCGAGCACGTCGTAGGCTCCACCGCCGTACTCGTGCGCCCGGGTACGGACGTTGGCGCTGCCTGGGGTGACCTCGACCGGGTCACCGCCGGCCAGCGGAGCCCGCCAGACGCCGATCCGGCCGCCCTGGTCGGCCCGGGACTCCAACCAGTACAGGTCAGAACCGTCCACCCGTACCTCCGAGAGTCCGACACTGGCCGAGGTCAGGTGGTCGGCCGTGATCGGGGAGGTCCAGGATCCATACGGTGCGGTAGGCATGCCGCCAACCCTACGGAGGGCCGCTCGCTCGCGGCGATCGCCCGGCAGGCGGGTCACGCCGCAGGCCTCAGGGCACCTGCGGGGATGCTGCAGGCTCGAGACGTGCGGCCTGGTACGAGAGGCGTCGTCGATGGTGAGGGAGCCATCACGGACGGTCGCGCTCGTCAACCTTGAGCACAACGAGGCGTGATGGATCAGTGACGCGGCCCGCCACACCGGACTTGAGCGGTCGGGGCGCCACCCTTCGGGGCCGTACGGTGGTGCCGAGGAGAGGATGGGGCATGGACGCAGACGTTGATCATCGTGGGCGCGGGCTGGGACCGGCTCGAGGGCACCTTCCTCGGCGGCTGCCTCTGCACCGGCACTACGGTCGGCCGGGCGCTCGTCCGGACCCTCTGAGCACCGACTTGTCAGACCCTCACGGTGCTCGAGCCCCCGCAGCGTCTGACAGCTCGAGAGTTGGCCGGGTGGACATCGTGCTGGTGGAGGCCGGTGGCGGGGTTGAGGTGGTCGAGCTCGGCGGGCGTGCCGAGGGGGCGCAGGTCGTCGCCTGGAACGAGCTGCCCGCGCTGGTTCGCCGGCTCGAGGCGCGGCGGCCCCGGTGGGTCTGGCCGGACACGGCTGCGGTGTACCCCCGGCTGCTGGCCGCGGGCGTGACCGTGGCCCGGGCCCACGACCTGCGCCTCGCGCACGCCATCCTGGCCGGGTCGACCTACGTCGGGGCGGCCGGCGAGCAGCTCCCGGACGACCGGTGGGCGCGCGGCGAGCCGGTCGTGGTCGACGCCGCACCGAGCCTGCTGGACCTGCCGAGCGCCACGCCGGCGGTGGTCCTGACCGAAGCCGTGGCCGAGCACGCCCGCCAGGTCCACGCGGTGGCGACCTCCGCCCACCCGGACCGGCTACGGCTGCTGCTGGCCGCGGAGTCGGCGAGCGCCCTGCTCGCGGCCGAGCTCGGCCACCGCGGGCTGCCGTTCGACGAGACCGTGCACGCGGCCAGGCTGACCGAGCTGCTCGGACCCAAGCCGGTGCCCGGTGGTCGACCGGCCAGGCTGGAGGCGTTGGCGGTGCGGATCCGCGCCGAGCTGGCCGCTCCCGGGCTCAACCCGGACTCGCCGCCCGAGCTGCTGCGGGCGCTGCACACCGCCGGGATCGAGGCCGAGAGCACCCGCCAGGGGGAGCTCGAACGGCTCGACCACCCGGTGGTGGAGCCGCTGCTGCAGTACAAGCAGCTGGCTCGGCTGCTCAGTGCGAACGGGTGGGCGTGGATGGCGGCCTGGGTGCGGGAGGGCAGGTTCCGGCCCGACTACGTGCCGAGCGGCGTGGTCACCGGACGCTGGGCCACCCGCGGCGGGGGCGCGCTCTCGCTGCCCAAGCAGGTCCGGTCGGCGGTGGTGGCCGCCCCGGGCTGCTGTCTGGTCGTCGCCGACGCCGCCCAGCTGGAGCCGCGGGTACTCGCGGCGATGGCCAGGGACGAGGCGATGGCCAGGGCGAGCCGGGCGGGCGACCTCTACCAGGCGCTGGTCGACGCCGGGGTGATGGACACCCGGGCGCACGCGAAGGTCGCGATGCTCGGCGCGCTGTACGGTGCGACCTCCGGCGAGGCCGGCCACCTGATGCCCCGGCTGCTGCGGACGTTCCCCGTCGCGACCGGTCTGGTCGAGGAGGCCGCCCGGACCGGGGAACGGGGTGGCGTGGTCACCACCTGGCTCGGCCGCAGCTCAGCGCCCCCGCCGGAGTCCTGGCACGAGGTCCAGCGTCGTGCCAGCCTGCCGGAGGCGACCGCGGCCGACCAGCGTCGGGCCCGAGCCTCGGCCCGGGACTGGGGCCGGTTCACCCGCAACTTCGTCGTCCAGGGCACTGCGGCCGAGTGGGCGGCCTGCTGGCTCGCCGACCTCCGGCGGGCGTTGACCGAGCTGGGGGAGGTCGACGGCAGGCGACCTGTCCTGGTCTACTTCCTGCACGACGAGGTCATCGTCGAGACGCCCGAGGCGTTGGCGCCGGCCGTGACCGACGCCGTCCGGGCCGCGGCCCGCCGGGCGGGGGAGCTCCTCTTCGGCCGCTTCCCGGTGGAGTTCGCCCTCGAGGTCGCCCGCGTCCGCAGCTACGCCGACGCCGACTGACCCTCCCGGTGGCCGGTAGACCGGTCCGACCTGCTGAGCCACGCTGCTGTCAGACCCGCGAGCACTCCGGTGACCAGGGCCGAGAACCCCACCGCGGACGGGACGGGGTTGAAGCCCGTCACGACCATCCAGACCAGGCTGATGAACGCCCCGGCGACGAGCGCCGGAACCGCAACCTGGACGCCCCGAGCCGGTCGAGCTGTTCGCGACTGAAGGGCAAGCAAGGCGACGGCCGGCGGCACGGCCAGCAGCACCCCGCCAGCTACGCCGGGTAGCACGCCCGCCAGCCCGGACAGCGCAACCCGGCTGGCGAGCACAGGCTCCTCGTCGAACATCATCACTTCGACCCAGAACCCCAAGATGCTGCCGACGACAGCACCGACGGCCATCATCGGAGTCAGCACGTACCAGTCCGCCGACGTCTGCGGGCTCACCCTCAGTAGCCGTTCTTCAGGGTCACCGCGATCGACTTCTTGGACAGGTCACCGGTCGACGTGAACGAGTACAGCCCGATCGGCTCGCCGTCGTAGCGCACGCTGCGGCCGTTGAGGGTGGCGTCGGCCTTGAAGTTGTAGTCGGTGGTGAAGTTGGCCGTGACCGTGGTGGGGTCGCGGCTGTCGATGGAGGCGCGGACATTCTTGAACGGGTTGTTGGTGACGCTCCAACGAACCGTGCTCTCCTTGAACTTCTGACCCTTGTCTTCCTTGATCTTGTTCGGGCAACCCGAGGGCTGCAGCTTGTGCTGGTCGAGGCACTTCTCGAACGCGGCCTTGGTGGCCTTGACGAAGGCGTCCTTGCCGGCCGACGTCAGCGCCGGGGTGAGCTGCGGGCTGCGGTAGTCAGACGGACCGGTCAGAGTCAGGGTGTTCTTGCCGCCGTAGGAGACGAAGGAGTTGTCGGTGGTGAAGACGTAGTGGCCCGGGAAGAGCGAGATCTTGTCGTTCTTGACCTCGACGCCGTTGACCTTCATCGGCAGCGTCTCGTCCCGCTGGTAGGACAGGTCGAGCTCGGTCACGGCCCGGGTCAGCTTCCACGAGCCGCCGACCTCGGTGACGTTGTAGTCCTCGGTCACCGACTTGTCACCGAGCTTGTAGCTGGCGGGAACCTTGTAGGCGTACTTGTCGGTCACCTCGGGCACGTTGACGGCTGAGATCGCGGCAGTCTTGGCCGAGGCGGCGAGGACCTCCTTGCTCAGGAACGTCTTGTCCGCGGGCTCGTCGTCGAGGTAGCCGATCGCCTTGTCCGGGTCCTGGTCGGCCAGGGCCTGCAGATAGCCCTGCACCGCGTCGGACGGCTTGTTCGCCTCCGTACGCGGGCTGGCCGTACGGACCCTGCGGGATCGGGCCGTAGGTCGGCGGCTGCTGACCGGGCTGCTGCGCGACCGGTGGCAGGCCGTACGGGTTCGGCTGGCCGGGTTGCGGGAGGCCGTAGGGGTTCGCCGGACCGGTCTGGCCGTACGGCGACCCCGGCTGCGGACCTTGCGGCTGCTGGCCTTCGGGGGGCGGTCCGCCCGGCTGGTCGGCGTCGCTCACGTGGTGCTCCTCGGGGATTGAAGGCGTTTCCGGAGGAGTACGTTACCGGCCCGAGAGGGCCGGTCTTCACCCTCAAGCCGTGGTCACCAATGACGGCGCTAATACCGGAAGAGCGGCTCGATCGGTTTTGCCGCACGAGCTCTGCTCAGCGGTGGTGTGAGAGTGATTGATGAGGCAGAATAGCGGTTGTTCGTCCACGTGCGACCGGCTTTGAGGATGTCGGGGAAGGCAGCCCTCAGGCTGTCGGTCAGCACGAGGAGGACCGCATGAGCACGACCCGTGGAGTCCTGTACATCCACTCGGCGCCGTCAGCCGTGTGCCCACACATCGAGTGGGCGGTGGGCGGCGTGTTTGGTGCGCCCGCGCGCATCGCATGGACGGCGCAGCCGATCGAGCGCGCCGCGTACCGGACCGACCACACCTGGACCGGCCCGATCGGGACGGCGGCCCGGCTGGCCAGCGTGCTGAAGGGCTGGCAGAAGCTGCGTTTCGAGGTGACCGAGGAGGCGACGCCGACCTCGGAGGGCCAGCGCTACTCCTACACCCCGGCTCTCGGGATCTTCTCCGCCGTCACCGGTCTGCACGGCGACATCCAGGTCCCTGAGGACCGGCTGCGGCACGCGATGGCCTCGACCGGCCGCGGCCGCGATCTCTCGGTGGCGCTGGCGGACCTGCTCGGCGAGCCCTGGGACGACGAGCTCGAACCCTTCCGGCACGCCGGCGACGGCGCCGAGGTCCGCTTGCTGCACGAGGTCGTCTGAGGCACCTACCCTGACTTGTCAGACTCCAGTTGTCCCATAGGACAACTCAGTTCTGACAACTCGGCCACCCTCGCGTTACGGGGCGGAAACCCGGAGGGCGCAGACTGCTGCCGTGATGTCGGAGACTTCCCCCCGGCCGCGTCCCGACGCCGCTGAGCACCGCCGGCTGGCCGAGTCGGCCGCGTCCTCTGCCCCCTGGCGCCAATGGGGCCCGTACGTGGCCGGCCGTCAGTGGGGCACGGTGCGCGAGGACTACTCCGCCGGCGGCGACGCCTGGGACTCCTTTCCCTTCGACCACGCGTACGCCCGCGCCTACCGCTGGGGCGAGGACGGGCTGGGTGCGGTCTGCGACCGTTTCGGCTTCGTCAACCTCGGCCTGGCGCTCTGGAACCGGCGTGACCCGATCCTCAAGGAGCGGCTCTTCGGCCTGGCCAACGGCGAGGGCAACCACGGTGAGGACGTCAAGGAGCATTTCTGGGCTCTCGACTGCACGCCGACGCACAGCTGGATGCAGTGGCTCTACCGCTACCCCCAGGCCGAGTACCCGTACGCCCAGCTGCGCGCCGAGAACGCCGCCCGCGGCCGCGACGAGCGCGAGTACGAGCTGGCCGACACCGGCGTGCTGGCCGAGAACCGCTTCTTCGACGTGCTGACCACCTACGCCAAGGTGTCGCCCGACGACCTGTGCATGACCGTCACCGCGACCAACCACGGGCCCGACCCGGCGCCGCTGGAGATCATCCCGCAGCTGTGGCTGCGCAACACCTGGAGCTGGGGCCGCGACGACCGGCGTTCCACGATCACCCCGTTCGACGGCGCCGGCTCGGAGCGGGGCTTCGCGGCGGTGGCGCTGCCGCACCAGCACCTCGGCACGGTCCATCTCGCCGCCGAAGGCAGCCCCGAGGTGATGTTCTGCGACAACGAGACCAACCAGCTCAAGCTCTTTGGCACCGGCATGAACGCCACCCGCTACACCAAGGACGGCATCAACGACCACGTCGTGCACGGCGTCCGGGACGCCGTCAACGCCCGCCGCGGCGGCACCAAGGTCGGTTTCCGCTACGTCTTCGACGCGGTGGCGCCGGGGGAGACCGTGACGCTGCGGCTGCGGCTGTCCGCGGCGCCCCCCGACGACCAGACGTTCGGGGCCGAGTTCGCCGACACCCTGGCCACCCGTCGGGCCGAGGCGGACGAGTTCTACGCCGGGGTCATCCACCCCGGCCTGGACGCCGCGGACACTCACGTCGCCCGGCGCGCGTACGCCGGTCTGCTCTGGGGCAAGCAGCTCTACCGCTACGACGTCGAACAGTGGCTGGAGGGTGACCCGGCCGAGCCGCCCCCGCCCGCGGCGCGGGGACAGGCCGACGGTCGGAACCTGCACTGGCAGCACCTGTCGCTGGCCGACGTGATCTCCATGCCGGACGAGTGGGAGTACCCCTGGTTCGCCGCCTGGGACACCGCCTTCCACACCATCCCGCTCGCTCATGTCGATCCGGCGTTCGCGAAGGAACAGCTGGTGCTGATGTGCCGGGAGTGGGCGATGCACCCCAACGGTCAGCTGCCGGCGTACGAGTGGGACTTCGGCGACGTCAACCCACCGGTGCACGCCTGGGCGGCCTGGCACGTCTACCGGATCGACGGCTACCGGGACAGTGCGTTCCTGATCCGGATCTTCACCAAGCTGCTGCTCAACTTCTCCTGGTGGGTCAACCGGCAGGACGCGGCCGGGCTCAACCTGTTCGAGGGCGGCTTCCTCGGGATGGACAACATCGGCCTGTTCAACCGGTCGGCGCCGCTGCCGCCCGGCTTCCGGCTGGAGCAGTCCGACGCCACCAGCTGGATGGCCTTCTACGCCCAGCAGATGTTCAAGATCGCCCTCGAGCTCTCCCGCCACGACTCGGCCTGGGACGACACGGCCACCAAGTTCCTGGAGCACTTCCTGCAGATCGCCCGGGCGATGAGCTCCTTCGGCAGCCGGAACATCTCGCTGTGGCACGAGACCGACGGCTTCTACTACGACGTCCTGGTCGAGCCGGACGGCCGCGCCCACCCGATGCGCGTCCGCTCGATGGTCGGGCTGCTGCCGCTGCTCGGGGCCACCGAGGTGCCGCGTTGGATGGAGGACGAGTGCCCAGGGGTCGGCGAGCGGCTGCGCTGGCTGCAGCGGCGCCGGCCCGGACTGGTCGGGCCGCTGCTGACCGAGTCCACCGCTGAGGGGGCCGGTGGCGGCCAGCGCCGGCTGCTCTCGATGGTCGACCCGGCTCGGCTGCGACGGATCCTCGAGCGGATGTTCGACCCTGAGGAGTTCTGGTCGCCGTACGGGGTCCGGTCGCTGTCCAAGGCCTACACCGAGCCGGTGAGCTTTGAGTTCCACGGCCAGAGCACGTCGATCGAGTACGAGCCGGGGGAGTCCCGGACCGGCATGTTCGGCGGCAACTCCAACTGGCGCGGGCCGGTCTGGTTTCCGGTCAACGTGCTGCTGGCCGACAAGCTGCGGACCTACGGCCGCCACTTCGGCGACTCGTTCACGATCGAGATCCCCACCGGCTCGGGCCAGCAGAAGACGCTGACCCAGGCGGCTGACCTGATCGACGGCGGCCTGACCGCGCTCTTCCGCCCGGTGGACGGCCGCCGACCCGCCGACGGGAACCGGATCGAGGCCAGCGACGACCCGCTCTGGGCCGAGCACCCCACCTTCTGCGAGTTCTTCGACGGCGACACCGGCGAGGGTCTGGGTGCCACCCACCAGACCGGTTGGACCGCTCTGGTCGCCCACCTGCTCAACCCACGGCTGCCGCCCGACCCGCGTACCCAGGGCTGGGCCTGATGCGTGGGCTCCCGACGTGTCAGCGTGGGTGGTCGCTGTGGCGGCCGCTGGTGCTGACAACTCTGTTGTTGGTGGCGGCGGGATGCGCGGCGCCCGCTCCGACCCCGGAGCCCCCGTCCCCGTCGCCGTCCTCCCCGGTCCCTGAGCCCGTCGAAGGGCGCCCGGCACCGGTGACCTGCCCGAGCGCCACGACCCAGGTGTCGACCGAAGACCAGCTCACCGCGGCCCTGGCTGCGGCGAAGTCCGGCGACGTGATCGCGCTCGCCGACGGGACGTACGCCGGCAACTTCGTCGCGACGGCACAGGGCACCCGAGAGCAGCCGATCTTTCTCTGCGGTGGCGCCGGCGCGGTCCTCGACGCGGGCGGCATCAAGGAGGAGTACGTGCTGCACCTGGACGGCGCGGCGTGGTGGCGGGTGGTCGGGATCACGGTCCGCAACGGGCAGAAGGGTGTGATGCTCGACGCCACCCAGCAGAGCGTGCTGCAGGGCCTGACCGTGGAGACCACCGGTGACGAGGCCGTCCACCTGCGTCGGAGCAGCAGCGACAACGTGGTCCGCGACTCGACCATCCGGGACACCGGCCACCGCCGGGCGAAGTTCGGCGAAGGCATCTATGTGGGCACCGCGATCAGCAACTGGGGCCGGATCAGCGACAGCGAGCCCGACCACAGCGACCGCAACCTGATCCTGGACAACCAGATCTCGGCCACCACCGCCGAGAGCGTGGACCTGAAGGAAGGCACGAGTCACGGCGTCGTGTCCGGCAACACCTTCGACGGCTCGGCCCTGACCGGGGCCGACTCGTGGCTGGACGCGAAGGGCAACGACTGGCAGATCACGGGCAACACCGGGGCCCACTCCCCGGTCGACGGCTTCCAGAACCACGACGTCGCCGAGGGTTGGGGCCGAGGGAACGCCTTCACCGGCAACGTCGGTAGCGACCTGGCGACCGACGACGAGGAAGGCGTCCTGATCGGCCTGCACCCGGACCGGGAGACCGTCGTGGGCTGCGACAACCGGGTGACCGACGGCAGCGCGCCGGTCACCAACGGCACCTGCCGCTGACTTGTGGGCGGCGGTTACGGTTCTCCGATGAGCTCCCGCACCCGGGTCCGGGCCCTCGGCGGTGCCGTCCTGCTGCTGGCGGCGGGCTGCACCTCGAGCGTCGGCCCGACGTCCCCACCCGCGGCTGCCCCGTCGACCAGCGGACCCGCCCTGGTCGAGTCCGCCCTCGCGGTCGGCGCGGGGCTCGACGGCTCACCCCTGGGCACCGCCCGTACGGTGCTTGCCCCGGCGGGCTGGACGGTCAGCGTCTGGGCGCGCGTCGACGGCGCCCGGCTCGAGGCCTGGACGCCGGACGGCACGCTGCTCATCTCGCGCCCGAAGTCGGGTGACGTGGTCGCGCTGACCCCGTCCGCCTCCGGGCCGCCGCGGCAGACGACGCTGGTCAGCGGGCTCGAGCAGCCGCACGGGCTGGCCTTTGCCGGCTCGACGCTCTACGTGGCCGAGAGCAACCGGGTCGACGCCTACGACTACCGGTCAGGCGAGGTCTCCAACCGTCGTACGGTCGTCGACGGACTGCCCGACGCCAAGAGCCCGGATCTCCGCGGCGCGTACGCGCACGCCCTGAAGAGCGTGGCCGTCGGCGAGGACGGTGCCGTCTACGTCTCGGTCGGTTCCACCGGCAACATCTCCGCCGAGGACCGCGACGCCGACCCGCAGCGGGCGACGATTCTGCGGGTCCCGCCCGGCGGCGGAGCGGCGACGGTCTTCGCGCGGGGCGTGCGCAACGGGACCGGGCTGGCGCTCGACCCCGACGGTGCGGTCTGGACGGCCGTCAACAACCGCGACAACATCCAGTACCCCTACGACCGGGCGTTCGAGGCGGGCGACAGCGGGTCCGACCAGGGCGAGGTGCTGCCGGCCTACGTCGCGGACCACCCGTTGGAGCCGCTGGCCAAGCTGACCGCCGGCCGCGACCTCGGCTGGCCGTACTGCAACCCCGACCCCGACGTCGACCCCGGCGTGGCCGGCAGCGCGCTCACCTACGCCGACCGCCCGTTCGTGCGCGACGTCCAGACCAACGACGACGGTACGCAGCTGGACTGCGCCGGCCTACCGCCGGTGGAGCAGGGGATGGGCGCGCACTCGGCCCCGCTCGGGCTGAGCTTCGCGACCGGGCTGCCCCAGCCGTACGGCACCGGCGCCCTCGTCGGCATCCACGGCTCGTGGAACCGACAGCCGCCGCGACCGCCCGAGGTGGCGTTCTTCCCCTGGCGCGACGGGTCGCTCGGCAACCAGCAGACGCTGCTCAGCGGCTTCCAGGACGCCGACGGTGACCGCTGGGGCCGCCCGGTGATGGCTGTGGTCGGCCCGGACAAGGCGGTCTACGTCACCGACGACTACGCCGGGGCCGTCTACCGGCTCGTGCCTTCCGGCCGCTGAGTCCGCGACGGGGCGGCGGCCCGGATCCACCATTCCTGCAGCGCGTGACGCAGGGCGAGCCCGTCGCCCGAGGGCCACAGCAGGCAGCCGAGGTGGGCCGACCCCACGACCAGCAGGCCGATGCGGCCACCAGCGAGACCGCTGGCGCTGCGGAGACAGGGCGACGTAGGTCGCGCCGACCACCAAGGTGATCCTGCTGCCGTTCAGCCGTCTGCGGCAGCCACATGCGGGAGGAGATCTGGGCGACGAGGAGGACGTGGGATCCGGGCGAGCCGGACGGGGCCGCAGACACCGTCACCGGGTCCGGTCGGCCCGGCGGACCGTATCGGCCGACCTGCCCGGCGGTCGATCCTGCCGGCGCCACGCCAGGAGACTTCCCAGCAGCGTGACGGTGACGATGACTGTCACGATCCCTCCGCTCCGGGGCCGGAAGTCGAGGTACGGCATGCCGTTCAGCTGTCCGCTCGAGGCGGTGAAGATTCCCGGCAGGGAGGCCGATCCCGAGACCAGCGCGAGCCCGCCGGTGGCCACGCACGCCAGGAACACGGCGCAGGCCGCGCACACGGCTGAGTTGACAGCGGCGATCAACATTCTGCTTGATCGGTTCATTTCCCTTTTCCTCACTGAAGGAATACCTCTTCGAGATCCCGGGCCTGGAACTGCTCGCACAAGTTCCGCGGCGAACCTGTGGCGACCATCGAGCCCCGGTTGATGAGGCCGATCTCGTCGCAGCTCACCTCGGCCCGCAACATGTCGTAAGTCGCCACGAGGATGGCGCCGCCCTTGTGCCGGAAGATCTGCAACATGGAGGTCAGCAAGGCCGCGGACTCCCCGTCTTCCCGCTGCCGTCCGCGCTGACCGGAGCGGAGTACCTCCAGCTCCACCGGCGGCTACGGCAGCGGACTTCGGCGCGGTAGTGGCCGGCGGACGTCAAGCGGGCATCGACACGGTCGGGTAGAGACCGTGCCGCCGGCACGAGATGTACCAGGCGGCGACGAGTCCCAGGACGACCACGAGGGCGATCGGGATGATCAACACGGGGTGTGGTTAGCCCGGACCCCGACGGGTTGTGGCCTGACGGCTCGACCAGTCAGGTATCACGACATCACCTGCAGAAAACTGCTGCTTTGACCATCAGGAATAACCTCGGCTTTCACTGGAGTGGTGTGGATGGAGGTGACTAGTCACCAACCAACTTGCACCACCGGCGGGAGCATCGCAATCGCTACCGCCATCGTCTGGCCGATAGTCAACGGAATTCCGACCTGTCAGCGTCAGTGGTCGCTATCGCAGCCACCGGCGCTGACAGGTCGGCCAGGTCAGAGCGGAATGTTGGTGTGCGAGCCGCGCTGTCCGGCGTCGGCGTCGCGGATGGCCGCAGCCACGGCCGAGCGGGTCACGGCCGGGCTGACGATCTCGTCGACCACGCCGATCTCCACCGCACGCTCCACCCCGCCGGCGATCCGTTCGTGCTCGGCGGCGAGCTCGGCCTCGACCTGGGGCCGGACGTCGTCGGCGACGGCGGCCAGCTTGCGCCGGTGCAGGACGCGGACGGCGGCGATCGGACCCATCACGGCGACCTCGGCTCCCGGCCAGGCGAAGACCTTCGTCGCCCCGAGGGAGCGGGCGTTCATGGCGATGTAGGCGCCGCCGTACGCCTTGCGGGTCACCAGCGTGACCCGCGGCACGACGGCTTCGGCGAACGCGTGCAGCAGCTTGGCGCCGCGACGGACGACGCCGTCCCACTCCTGGCCGACTCCGGGCAGGTAGCCCGGGACGTCCACCAGCACGACCAGCGGGACCCCGAACGTGTCGCACATCCGGACGAACCGCGCGGCCTTCTCGGCGCTCAGGGAGTCCAGGCAGCCGCCGAGCCGGAGCGGGTTGTTGGCCACCACGCCGACCGTTCGGCCGCCGAGCCGGCCCAGCGCCACCGTCACGTTCGGCGCCCAGCGGGCGTGCAGCTCGACGGTCGACCCCTCGTCGAGCACGCCGTTGATCAGCGGGTGCACGTCGTACGCGCGCCGCGGCGACTCCGGCAGCAGGGCCGCCAGGTCGGTGTCGGCCACGTCGACGGCGGTCTGACCCTGGTCGGCCAGCAGGCTGGTGATCCGGCGGCCCTGCTCGAGCGCGTCCTGCTCGTCCTCGGCCACCAGGTGGACCACACCGGAGCGCCGGCCGTGGGTGTCGGGACCGCCGAGGCGCAACATGTCGACGTCCTCACCGGTGACCGAGCGGACGACGTCCGGGCCGGTGACGAAGATCCGGCCCTCGGGCGCGAGGATCACCACGTCGGTCAGCGCGGGCCCGTACGCGGCCCCGCCCGCGGCAAAGCCCAGCACGATCGAGATCTGCGGGATCTTGCCCGACGCCTGGGTCATCGCGTGGAAGATCAGGCCCACGGCGTGCAGCGACAGCACCCCCTCGGCCAGCCGAGCGCCGCCCGAGTGCCAGATGCCGAGGATCGGGATCTGGTCGCGCATCGCCCGCTGGTACGCCTGGACGACGACGTCGCAGCCCTGCATCCCCATGGCCCCGCCCATCACGGTGGCGTCGGAGCAGAAGGCGACGACGCGGCAGCCGTTGATGGTGCCGACGGCGGCCAGCATGCCCGAGTCGTCGTCGGGCGTGATCAGCTCGACCGACCCCGGGTCGAGCAGGGCGGCCAGCCGGTAGTTCGGGTTGCGCGGGTCCTGGTCGCGGGGCAGCTTGACCTTGGTGTCGCGCCCGGGGGCCGCGGGCTTCGGGGTCTCGGCGGTGATCGGGGGTGCCGGGATGGTCGCGGTCACGTCAGGCTCCTGTGCGGTAGGCGTTGGTGAAGGCGACCGCGACGTTGTGGCCGCCGAAGCCGAAGGAGTTGTTGATGGCGGCGAGGTCGCCGCTGGGCAGGTCCCGGACCTTGGTGGCCACGTCGACCCGCAGGTCGGCCTCCGGGTTGTCCAGGTTGATGGTGGGCGGCACCTGGCGGTGGTAGAGCGCCAGCAGCGTGGCCAGCGACTCCAGCGCGCCGGCACCGCCGAGCAGGTGGCCGGTCATCGACTTGGTACCGCTGACGATGGCCTCGGTCTGTTCGCCGAGCGCCTGCCGGATCGAGCTGAGCTCGGTCAGGTCGCCTTGGGGGGTCGAGGTGGCGTGCGCGTTGACGTGCACGATGTCGCCGGGGGAGAGCGCGGCCTCGCGCAGGGCGAAGGTCATGGCCCGCGCCTGGGTCTCCCCGGTCGGGTTGGGCTGCACCATGTCGTGGGCGTCGGCGGTGATGCCGGCGCCGGCGAGCTCGCCGTAGATCCGGGCCCCGCGGGCCTGCGCGTGCTCGAGCGTCTCCAGGACCAGCATCGCGGCGCCCTCGCCGAGGACGAAGCCGTCCCGGTCGACGTCCCACGGCCGGGAGGCGCGCTCAGGCTCGTCGTTACGGCGGCTCATCGCCTGCATCTGGGCAAAGCAGGCGATCGGCATCGGGTGGATGACGCTCTCGGTGCCGCCGGCGAGCACCACGTCGGCGCGACCCAGCCGGATCTGGTCGAGGGCGTGGGCGAGGGACTCGTTGCTCGAGGCACACGCCGAGACCGGTGTCGTGGCGAAGGCCTGGGCGCCAAGCCGCAGGCTGACGTTGGCCGAGGAGGCGTTGGCCATCAGCATCGGGATGGAGAGCGGACTGACGCGGCGGTAGCCCTTCTCCTGCTGGATGTCCCACTGGCCGAGCAGGGTGTTCAGGCCCCCGATGCCGGTGGCGATGGCCACCCCGAGACGGGTGCGGTCGACGGGGTTGTCCTCCTGCAGGCCGAAGCCGGCGTCAGCCCAGGCCTCCATCGCGGCGATCACACCGAACTGGGCCGAGCGGTCCAGCCGCCGGGCCTCGACCCGGTCCAGGACGTCGGTCGGCTCGACGGCGATGGTGGCCGCGATCTTGACGGGCAGGTCCTCAGCCCACGGCTTGTTGATCCGGCGGACGCCGGAGCGGCCGTCGAGCAGGGCTTCCCAGGTGCTGGGGGCGTCGCCACCGAGCGGGGTGGTGGCCCCGATCCCGGTCACGACCACACGGGTCTGCGGCATCTGATCTCCTGCGGTACTGGGTCTGGACGGTGTGGAACTTCGACGATGATCATGGTCCGGGTGCTCCCCGGACCATGATCATCGGCGGCGGTCAGGAGGCGGCGCGCTCGATGTAGGCGACGGCATCCCCGACGGTCTTGAGGTTCTTGGCCTCTTCGTCGGGAATGCTGACCCCGAACTTCTCCTCGGCGGCGTAGATGATCTCGACCATCGACAGCGAGTCCACGTCCAGGTCGTCGGTGAAGGACTTGTCGAGCTGGACGTCGTCGGTGGGGACCCCGGCGACCTCGTTGACGATGTCGGCCAGGTCGGTACGGACCTCTTCGGTGGTGGGCATCTGCGCATCTCTCCTTGTGTTGATCTTGCTCGGTGTTGATCTTGGTCGGTGTTGATCTTGTGCTACGGCAGCAGGATGACCTGACCGGCGTAGACCAGGCCGGCCCCGAAGCCGATGATCAGCGCGGTCTGGCCGCTGTGCGCCTCGCCGGACTCGAGCAGGGCCTCGATGGCGAGCGGGATCGAGGCGGCGGAGGTGTTCCCCGTCCGGGCGATGTCGCGGGCGACGACCACGCCGGCGGGCAGCTTGAGCGCCTTGAACATCGCGTCGGTGATCCGCATGTTGGCCTGGTGCGGGACGAAGACCTCCAGGTCCTCGGGCCGGACGCCGGCGGCGTCCATCGCCTCGGCGGCGGTCTTGGCCATCGTGTACGAGGCCCACTTGAACACCGGGTTGCCGTTCATCCTCAAGCTGGGCCAGTGCGGCTCACCGTCGTCGTGGGCGGAGCCGTCCATCGCGGTCGTCCAGGGCTCGTTCTGCACGATCAGGTCGGCCTGGTCGCCGTCGGACCCCCACACCACCGGGCCGATGGCCGGGGTGTCGCTCGGACCGATCACGGCCGCGCCGGCGCCGTCGGCGAAGATGAACGCCGTCGAGCGGTCGTGCTTGTCGGTCAGGTCGCTGAGCCGCTCGACCCCGATCACCAGCACGTACTTCGACGCACCCGTCCGGATGAACGAGTCGGCCATCGCGGTGCCGTAGCAGAAGCCGGCGCAGGCGGCGGAGATGTCGAACGCGGCAGCGTTCTTGGCCCCCAGCTCGCTGGCGATCGTGGTAGCGATAGCCGGCGTCTGGTGCAGATGGGTGACCGTCGAGACGATCACGGTGTCGATCTGACCCGGCTCGACGCCCGCGCGCTCCATCGCCTTGCGGGCGGCGGCCTGGCTCATCATCGAGACCGTCTCGTCGTCGCTGGCCCAGCGACGCTCGGTGATGCCGGAACGGGTCCGGATCCACTCGTCGGAGGAGTCGATGTAGGTGATGATCTCGGCGTTGTCGACCACCCGCCGCGGCCGGTAGCCACCCACGCCCAGCATCCGGGAGTACTTGGCGCCGCGGGAGACGTTCAGTGTCGGGTTCATCAGCGGGTGACCTCCGTCGCGTCGGCAGACTCCACGGTCGGGTGCAACCGCAGCAGGGGCTGGCCTGGGGAGACGGGGTCGCCGTCCTCGACCAGCCACTCGACGACGATGCCGCCGTGGGGCGCGCTGACCGCGATGTCGTCGCGCCGGTTCTTGACCATGCCGACGGTGCTGTGCAGCGGCAGCACGGTGTCGAGCTCGATGTCCTCGGTCCGGGTGAACTGCCCCTTGCCGGGGGAGACCACGAGCCGCCAGGTGGGGTTGCCGGCGATCGGTGAGGCCGAGGTCGCGCCGCCGTGCGCGCGGACGAACGCCATCGCCTCCTCCAGCTGGTCGGGGGTGTTCAGGGCGAACAGCTCGACGCCCTTGAGGTTGCGCTTGGCGATCCCGGTCAGCGTGCCGGCTGGCGGCATCTCGAGCAGGCCGGTGACGCCGAGGTCGGCCATCGCCGCCAGGCAGAGGTCCCAGCGGACGGGAGAGGCCACCTGGCCGACGATCCGGCGTAGGACGTCCTGACCGTCGTGCACCACCTGGCCATCGGCGTTGGAGAGCAGCCGGGTGCGGGGGTCGTGGGTGGAGATGCCGCGGGCAAGGGTGGTCAGCCGCTCGACCGCGGGCTGCATGTGCACGGTGTGGAAGGCGCCGGCGACGCTGAGGGGAATCAACCGCGCCCGCGCCGGCGGGTGCGCAGCCAGGGCCTGGAGCTGGTCGACGGTGCCGGCGGCGACAATCTGACCGGTGCCGTTGGCGTTGGCGGGCGTCAGCCCCTGCGCGGCGAGCGCGGCCAGCACCTCCTCGGGCTGGCCGCCGATGACGGCCGTCATCGAGGTCGGGGTGACGGCGCTGGCCTCGGCCATCGCGCGACCCCGCTCGCGGACGAAGACCATCGCCTGCTCGGCCGACAGCACGCCGACGCCGGCCGCAGCGGTGATCTCACCGACGGAGTGGCCCGCGACCACGCCGAGGTAGGGGAAGGCGTCGGCCGGATGGGGAAAGAGCTCCAGCGCGGCCAGCAGGCCGGCGGCCACCAGCAGCGGCTGCGCCACCGCGGTGTCGCGGATGGTCTCCGCGTCTGCCTTGGTGCCGTAGTACTCGAGGTCCAGACCCGAGACGGCGGAGAACCAGCCCAGCCGATCGGCGAAGGAAGACGCTGAGACCCAGGGCTGCAGGAACCCTGGCTGTTGGGCGCCCTGTCCGGGCGCGACGATCGCGAGCACGTCTTTACTATTTCGTGACCTGAGCCTCGAACCCGTGCAGGGACACCACCAAACTCACGGGCGAGTCTTGTCGGGTTCCTACAACGGTCATGAAGCCGTCACCGTGCCGTGGCCGGCTGTTCCCCCGTGAACTGTCCCGAACGCCAGCGACACGCCGCAGTGGAGGTGCGGTTTCTGACCAGCGACCGGTTTCCTTCGCGGTCAGGCCTCGGCAGTCGCGGCGGACCGGTGGACCAGCCGGCCGAGGGTGAGCGCCAGCCGCAGCGCGTACGCGTCGCGCGGGTCGGTCGGGCTGTAGCCGGTGACCTCGTGGATCCGGCGAAGCCGGTAGCGGACCGTGTTGGCGTGCACGAACAGCCCGCGGGAGGCGGCCTCGACCGAGAGCCCGGCGTCCAGGAAGGTCACCAGGGTCTCGAGCAGCCCGCCCCCGGCCGCCACCAACGGGTCGTAGAGGTCGCGGGCGAGCGCCCGACGCGCGTGCCCGTCGCCCGACAGCGCCCGTTCGGGCAGCAGGTCCGAGGACGCGACCGGACGCGGGGCCTCGGGCCAGCCGGCGGCGGCCCGAAAGCCGGACAGCGCTGCGCGGGTGCTGGTCGCGGCCTCCATCAGGTGCTCCACGGCCGGTCCGATCACCACCGGCCCCGGGCCGAAGTTGCCGGTGAAGGAGGACACGACCGTGAGCGCCCGCTCGGCCGACGCCAGGTCGGCGTGTCCGAGCACCACGACCATCCGGTCGCCCTGGACGGCGCCGAGCATGTCGGCGCCGGCGATGGCGGCGGCGTGCCGGACTGCTTCCAGGGCGGGGGCTGGCTCACCCGTCGGTGCTGGTCCGACGACCACCACGACCGCGGCGGTGGAGCGCCAGCCGAGGGTGGACGCGCGGGACAGCACGGTCTCGTCGGTCTCGCCACGCAGTACGGAGTCGACCACCAGGGCCTCCAGCCGGGCGTCCCAGGCGCCGCGCATCTCCGCGGCCCGGGCGTAGATCTCGGCGGCGGAGAAGGCGACCTCACGGCTGTACTGGACGATCGCCGCGTGCAGGATCGGCCGGTCGGTCTTGGGCGTGACCTCGTCGATCTGGTCCTCGACGACCTCGATGGTGGTGCGCACCAGCTCGACGGTCTGGAACAGCGAGATCTTGCGGGCCAGCTCCCGCGGCGCCGAGCCGAACACCTCCGAGGTGACCGGGCCGCTCAGGTCGGGGTCGGCGAACCAGCGGACGAAGCCGTCGATGCCCGCCTGCGCGACGAGGGTGACCCAGGACCGGTGCTCGGCGCTGAGCCGGCGAAACCAGGAGTGCCGCTGCTCCATCTCCGCGATGGTGGCGGTGGTCATCGCGCCGGTCGCGCCGGAGAGCCGTTTGGCGATGGTGGCCCGGGCCTTCGCCGAGGGGAGCAGGGACTTGTTGATCCCCCTGGTGGACACGGCCATAGGCTGAACTGTAGTGCGGGCCGGTCCCGGTCCGACTTGGGAAGGAACGCGTGAGCGAGCTCGAAGCGCCGCCGCCGGGCGACCCTGTCGCCGCCCTGCGCGAGATCGGTTTCCTGCTTGAACGCTCGCGGTCGGACACCTTCCGGGTCAAGGCGTACCGGGCAGCCGCGGACGCGGTGGCGGCGATGACGGCTCAGCAGCGGACGGCCCACCAGACGGCGCACAGCTGGAACACCGTCACTGGCGTCGGGCCGAAGACCGCCACGGTGATCAGCCAGGCGATGGCCGGTGAGGTGCCGGCGTACCTGCAGCAGCTGCGGGACGCCCGGGAACCGCTGGTCGAGGGTGGGCTGGGGATGCGGGCGGCTGTCCGCGGCGACCTGCACGTGCACTCCACCTGGTCCGACGGCGGCAGCCCGCTCGAGGAGATGATGACCACCGCCCGCGACCTCGGGCACGAGTACTGCGCGATCACCGACCACTCGCCGCGGCTCAAGGTCGCGCACGGGCTCACCGCCGAGCGGCTGCGCGAGCAGATCGAGGTCACCCGCGAGCTGGCGGCGCGGTTGGCTCCGTTCCGCGTGCTGCAGGGGATCGAGGTCGACATCCTGGAGGACGGTGGGCTGGACCAGACCGACGCGCTGCTCGCCGAGCTCGACGTGGTGGTGGCCAGCGTCCACTCCAAGCTGCGCTCGGATTCGGAGACCATGACGCACCGGATGGTCGGCGCCATCGTCAACCCACGGACCAACGTGCTCGGCCACTGCACCGGCCGGCTGATCGAGGGCGACCGCGGCACCCGGCCGCCGTCGGTGTTCGACGCCGAGGTGGTCTTCGAGGCCTGCCGCACCTTCAACGTGGCCGTGGAGATCAACTCCCGGCCCGAACGGCGCGACCCGCCGGACGAGCTGTTGCGGCTGGCGATGGACATGGGGTGCGTGTTCTCGATCGACACCGACGCGCACGCGCCCGGACAGCTGGAGTTCCAGATCTACGGCTGCGCCCGCGCCGAGGACCTCGGTCTCGACGCCGACCGGGTGATCAACACCTGGCCGGTCGAGCGGCTGCTGGCCTGGTGCGGCGGCGGCTGAGCCGGCCGCTGCGCGCGCTCGATTAGGGTGACCGATGTGGACGACTTCTCCCTGGCCGCCGACCTGGTACGCGAGGCTGGCCTGCTGGCCGCCCGGATGCTCGACGAGGGACTCGAGACCGAGTACAAGACCTCGGTCTCGGACGTCGTCTCGGCGGCCGACCACGCGGCCGAGGACCTGGTCGTCGCCCGGCTGGACGAGCAGCGTCCCGAGGACGGCCTGATCGGTGAGGAAGGCCACTCCCGGCCGGGCTCCCGCACCTGGTACGTCGACCCGGTGGACGGGACGTACAACTTCTTGTCCGGCATCCCGTACTGGTGCTCGGCGGTCGGCCTGGTCGATGACGAGGGGCCGCTGGCCGGCGCGGTCTACTTCCCGGCCCGCGACGAGCTGTGGGTCGGCGGCCGCGACCGGCCGACCACGCTGAACGGGGTGCCCGTCGCCCCGCTCGAGGACCGCCCGCTGGCCGGGGTGTCCGTGGCGACCTACTTCCACCCCCGCTACACCCACGACGCCGTCCGGACCGCGTCCTGGAACGCGGCCACCTCGGCGGCGGCTGCCGTCCGGATGCTCGGCTCGGCTTCGGTCGACCTCGGCGGCGTGGCCAGCGGCCGGCTGGGTGTCTTCCTGCAGGGCAACCTGCACCCCTGGGACTGGTATCCCGGCGCCGCGCTGGTCATCGGCGCCGGCGGCGTGGCCGAACAGGTCACGGTCGGCGCCACCACCTGGCAGCTCGCCGGCAACCGACAGGCCGTTGCCGACGCCCGTACCGCCCTGCGAGGCTGACCAGGGGCGCTCGGCCCGGGGCCGCCCTAGGCGCCCCGGGAGCCCGGCACTGCGCCCGGGCCCACCCTCCACGGTCACTTCACAGGCTCGCGGCCGTCTTTGCAGCCCCGCGAGCGCATGTGAGGTCGCCCGCGAGCCTGTGAAGTGACCGTCCAGGCGGTGCCAAGCCCCGGGGTCATGAGGAACCCCGGGGCGGTGGTGAGGCGCGCCGGCGGCTAGGCGCCGGCGCCCTCCTGTGCGACGTGGGCGACGGCGGTGGGGTCGCCGAGGGAGTACTGGTCGTACGCCTTCTTGGCGGCGTCGCTGTCGTAGTGGCCCTCGCGGGCCAGCGTCTGCAGCGTGGCGACCACGATCGACTCGGCGTCGACCTCGAAGAAGCGGCGAGCCGCGGCCCGGGTGTCGGCGAAGCCGAAGCCGTCGGTGCCGAGTGAGCACCAGGGCTGGTGCACCCAGGGCCGGATCTGGTCCTGGACCGCGCGCATGTAGTCGCTGACCGCCACGACCGGTCCGGGAGCACCGTGCAGCGCCTGGGTGACGAACGGGTGGCGCCGCTCCTCACCGGGGTGGTTGAGGTTCCAGCGCTCGACGTCGAGACCGTCGCGGCGGAGCTCGTTCCACGAGGTCACCGACCAGATGTCGGCGGCCACGCCCCACTCCTCAGCCAGCAGCTGCTGGGCCTTGAGCGCGGCCGGCATCCCGATCCCCGAGGCGAGGATCTGCGAGCGCGGGTGGTCTCCCTCGAGCGGGGAGGTGGCGTAGTGGTAAATGCCCTTGAGCAGCGCCTCCACGTCCAGGTTCTCCGGCGCCCCCGGCTGGGAGACCGGCTCGTTGTACATGGTGATGTAGTAGATGAGGTTCTCACCGTCGGGGTGCTCGGGGTCCTCGTGCCCGTACATCCGACGCAGCCCGTCCTGCACGATGTAGCCCATCTCGTACGCGAACGCCGGGTCGTAGTGCACGACCGCCGGGTTGCTGCTGGCCAGCAGCGGGGAGTGCCCGTCGGCGTGCTGCAGGCCCTCGCCGGTCAGCGTCGTCCGGCCGGCGGTGGCGCCGAGCAGGAAGCCGCGGGCCATCTGGTCGGCCATCGCCCAGATCGAGTCACCGGTCCGCTGGAACCCGAACATCGAGTAGAAGATGTAGAACGGGATCATCGGCTCGCCGTGCTGAGCGTAGGACGAACCGGCCGCGATGGTCGAGCCCATGGCGCCGGCCTCGGAGATGCCCTCGTGCAGCAGCTGACCTGACGTGCTCTCCTTCCACGACAGCAGCAGCTTGCGGTCCACCGACTCATACGTCTGGCCGTGCGGGTTGTAGATCTTCGCCGTCGGGAACATCGAGTCCATGCCGAACGTGCGGAACTCGTCCGGGGCGATCGGGACGATCCGGTGCCCGATCTCCTTGTCCCGCATCAGGTCGCGCAGCAACCGGACGAAGGCTTGGGTGGTGGCGACCTTGGTCTTCTCACCGGCCGGCTCCAGCAGCGGCGCGTACACCTCGTTGCCCGGCAGCTTGAGCTCCAGCGGCTTGACCCGGCGTTCGGGCAGGTAGCCGCCCAGCGCGCGGCGGCGGTCCTGCAGGTAGGTGATCTCGTCGGAGTCGGGGCCGGGGTGGAAGTACGGCGGGTTGTACGGGTCCTCCAGCTGGCTGTCGGGGATCTCGAGGTAGAGCCGGTCCCGGAAGGCCTTGAGGTCCTTGGTGGTCAGCTTCTTCATCTGGTGGGTCGCGTTCTTGCCCTCCAGTGCGTCGATCGTCCAGCCCTTGACGGTCTGGGCGAGGATCACGGTGGGCTGCCCGACGTGCTCGGTGGCGGCCGTGAACGCGGCGTACACCTTGCGGTAGTCGTGCCCCCCGCGGGAGAGGACCTTGATGTCGTCGTCGCTCATCCCCGACACCATCTTCTTCAGCCGCGGGTCGGAGAAGAAGTTGTTGCGGATGTAGGCGCCGTCCTCGACCAGGTAGGTCTGGAACTGGCCGTCCGGGGTGGTGTTCATCTTGTTGACCAGGGCGCCGTCGCGGTCGGCTGCGAGCAGGTGGTCCCAGTCCCGGCCCCACAGGACCTTGATCACGTGCCAGCCGGCGCCCAGGAAGTAGGACTCCAGCTCCTGCACGATCTTGCCGTTGCCAACGACGGGCCCGTCAAGCTGCTGCAGGTTGCAGTTGATCACCCAGGTCAGGTTGTCCAGGCCCTCCCGCGAGGCGACGCGGATGGCGCCGAGGGACTCGGGTTCGCCCATCTCGCCGTCGCCCAGGAATGCCCACACGCGCTGGTCGGTGGTGTCCTTGACGCCGCGGTTGTGCAGGTAGCGGTTGAAACGGGCCTGGTAGATCGAGTTGATCCCCGTCAGGCCCATCGAGACGGTCGGGAACTCCCAGAACTTGGGCATCAACCGCGGGTGCGGATAGGAAGAGAGGCCGTTGCCCGGTCCGCGGGAGACCTCCTGGCGGAAGCCGTCGAGGTCGTCGGTGCTCAGCCGGCCCTCGAGGTAGGCGCGGGCGTAGATGCCGGGGGAGGCGTGGCCCTGGATGAAGACCTGGTCGCCGCCGTTGGGGGCGTCCTTACCGCGGAAGAAGTGGTTGAAGCCGACCTCGTACAGGCTGGCGGCGCTCTGGTAGGTGGCGATGTGGCCGCCGACCTCGAGGCCCTTGCGGTTGGCCTTGCTGACCATGATGGCGGCGTTCCAGCGGATGTAGGCGCGCAGCCGGCGCTCGATGTGCTCGTCGCCGGGGAACCAGGGTTCGGCCTCGGGCGGGATGGTGTTGATGTAGTCGCTGCTGCGCAGGGCCGGCAGCCCGACGGCGGCCGCGCGGGCGCGCTCGAGCAGCTTCAACATGATGAAGCGGGCGCGGTTCCTGCCCTTCTCGTCGAGCAGTCCGTCGAGGGACTCGAGCCAGTCTGCGGTCTCGTCCGGGTCGATGTCCGGGAGCTGGCTGAGCAGTCCCTCCGCGGTGATGGCCGGACGGGTTCCGGGCTTAGCCATGCCTGCTCCTCACGATCTCCAGCGATGGTGACGCCGGCGTACGCCTGTGGATCTTAGGTGTTGGGGGTCGGTGATCGCCCGACGCCCCATCCTGTCACTCCCATCCTGCCAGCCCCGATCCTGTCATCCCCGGCCGCGCACCGGTACGGGGGCGGACGACGACCACGTGGCGGCCGCCTGGCTGCAGCACCTCGTCGAGGGGGAGGGGTTTCCTAGAGGCTGGGTCCTCTGGCAAGGTGGGGTCAGCGTCCCCGCCGCGGGGGCCCAGGACGAGGAGGCTTCACACCGAGATGAGCGAGCTGCGTTCTCGCGTTCCAGAAGCGTTCGTTCTGGAGGCGCCGGGACGGTCACGGCGGTCACGGTGAGTGCGTTCGAGGACGAACGAGCCGTCGCGGTCAGCGGGACCGAGGTCGAGCCTCGCCCGGCCAACAAGCTGGGCCTCACGCGCGGCATGGTCGTTCAGGAGCTCGGCTGGGACTCTGACGTCGACGACGACGTCCGGGTGCTGATCGAGGACACCGTCGACAACGAGCTCGTGGAAGAGGCCGTCGAGGCCGTCGACCTGGTGCTGCTCTGGTGGCGGGCGAGCGATGGCGACCTCGTCGACGGCCTGGTGGACGCCCTGCCCGACCTGACTGACGCGGGCTACATCTGGCTGATGACGCCGAAGGTGGGCCGGGACGGCTACGTCGACGCGACCGACCTGGCTGAGGCCGCGGTGACCGCCGGTCTGGCCCTCACGACCAGCGCCTCGGTGTCCTCGGACTGGGCCGCGACCAAGCTCGTCCGGCCGAAGGGCACGCGCCGGTGACGTCACCGTCCGTACCCGCCGTCGGTGCGGCGGCCCCCGACTTCCGGACCCGCAACCAGCACGGCCAAGACGTCGCCCTCACCGACCTGCGCGGCGCACCGGCGGTCCTGATCTTCTATCCCTGGGCTTTCTCCGGCATCTGTACCGGCGAGCTGTGCGCGGTCCGCGACGACCTGGCCCGGTTCTCCGGTGTCGGTGCGCGGGTCCTCGCGGTCAGCTGTGACCCGATGTTCAGTCTGCGCGCCTTCGACGAGGCTGAGGGCCTGGGCTTCGACCTGCTGAGCGACCACTGGCCGCACGGGGCGATCGCCTCCGCGTACGGGGTGTTCGACGACGTCGTCGGGGTGGCCCGCCGCGGCTCGTTCGTGCTCGATGCCGAGGGCGTCATCACCTGGGCGATCTCGCAGGGGATCGGCGAACCCCGCGACATCGCCGACCACCTCGCCGCCCTCGCCGCCTGACTCGAACCAGACCTGCAGGGGGGCGGAAGGGCCCGTCACGCGCCCTGAGCCTGTCGAAGGCCCCGAAGGGGTTGCGCTTCCTCTCCCGCTGGCAAACCTGACCTCAGAGCGGCGTCCACTCGGCGTTGGCGCCGCAGATCACCAGGCAGGGCAGGTCCCCGGGCACCAGCCCGGCCAGCCAGGCAGCCAGCGGTACGGCGGCAGCGGGTTCGGTGGCGAGGCGGCACTCCTCCCACAGTCGTTCCCGGGCGTCGAGGATCTGCTGCTCGCTGACCAGGACTGACGCGAGCTGGCTCGGCGGGCGGGCGGCCAGAACGGCGTAGGGCACCTCACCGACCCGGGTCGCGCCGAGTGCCGACGCCGCCACGGACTCCACGGCTGAGTCCACCGGATGGCCGGCCTCGAGCGCGTCATGGAACGCCCGGCAGCGCTCAGGCTCGGCCGCCACCAACAGCCGCGACCCGATCGCCAGCGCCGTACCGGCCGCGAGCCCGCCGCCGCCGGCCGCGACCACCACGGTGTCGACCTCGGGTGCCTCGTCCACCACCTCGGCGGCGACCGTGCCGTTGCCGGCGACCACGAGCGGGTCGTCGTAGGCGGGGATGTAGCGGTGTCCGGGCTGGGCGGCCAGCTCGGCCGCAGCGGCGGCCGCCTCGGCGTAGGTCCGCCCGTGCCGGACCAGCCGGACGCCGGTCGCGGCGATCCGCCGGGCTTTGATCTCAGGCACGGACTCGGGGACGAAGACGGTCGCGGTGATGCCGAGCAGGCTCGCGCCGGTCGCGACGCCGAGCCCGTGGTTACCGCCGGACGCCGTCACCACGTGGTCGTGCCCGTGGCCGTCGAGCACCGCGTTCAACGCGCCCCGCAGCTTGAACGACCCGCTGAGCTGCAGCTGCTCGAGCTTGAGCACCAGGGGGCGGCCGTCGAAGGCGACCCGGAGCAGTGGGGTTCGCCGGACGTAGGGCCGCAGCCGGGCTGCCGCGGCGTGCACGTCGGCCGTCGTCGGAAGGGCGGTCGTCGTGACAGCGGAGGGGGTCGGCACCACGGAGCTCACCTTTCCATGATCGACGCACCGAACCTCACGCGCGCGCCCGGGCCTCGCGCCAACCGGAGTGGCGGCCCGGCCTAGGATGCGACCATGCCCCTGGAAGGTGAGTACGAGCCCAGCCCGGAACAGTGGGTCCGCGACCAGGTCGAGCGGTACGAGGCGACCGGCGGCCGTGAGGCCAACACGCTTCGCGACACCGGTCTGCCGGTGGTCATCTACACCACGCGCGGGCGTAAGAGCGGGAAGCTGCGCAAGACCCCGCTGATGAAGGTCGAGCACGACGGCGCCTACCTGCTCGTGGCCTCGAAGGGCGGAGCGCCCCAGCACCCGGTCTGGTACCACAATCTCACCGCCGACCCGACGGCGCTGGTGGTTCAAGACGGGCCCGAGCCGTTCGACGCGCACGTGCGCGAGCTCAGCGGAGAGGAGCGGGACGTCTGGTGGCAGCGCGCCGTCGAGGCCTTCCCGGCGTACGCGGAGTACCAGCGCAAGACCGACCGGCTGATCCCGATCCTGCTCGCCGAGCGGACCGACCCCAAGGAGTGAGCAGATGATCGAATCGATTCCGTTCGGCCGAACCGGCCACGACAGCACCCGGATCATCTTCGGTGCCGCCGCGCTGAGCGCGGTGACCCAGGACGAGGCCGACGCCACGATGGAGCTGGTCCGTCAGCACGGCCTCAACCATCTCGACACGGCCGCGAGCTACGGCGAGGCCGAGCTGCGGCTGGCGCCGTGGCTGGCTGAGCACCGCGACGAGTACTTCCTGGCCACCAAGACCGAGAAGCGCACCAGTGAGGCCGCGTACGCCGAGATCAACTCCTCGCTCGAGCGGCTGCAGACCGACCACGTCGACCTGATCCAGCTGCACAACCTGGTCGCCGAGGACGAGTGGCAGACGGCCTTCGCCCCTGGCGGCGTCCTCGAGGCGGTCGTCCGGGCTCGCGACGAGGGCTTGGTCCGCCACATCGGCGTCACCGGCCACGGGGTCACCGTCGCCGCCCAGCACCTGCGGTCGCTGGCCGAGTTCGATTTTGACTCGGTGCTGCTGCCCTACAACTTCCCGATGAGCCAGAACGCGGCCTACCTCGCCGACTTCGAGGCGCTGACCGCGACCTGCGGCGAGCGTGGCGTGGCGGTGCAGACCATCAAGGCGATCACGCGGGCACCCTGGGGTGACCGGGAGCAGACGGCCGCGACCTGGTACGAGCCGCTGCGCGACCAGGCGGCCATCGACACGGCCGTGGCCTGGGTGCTCGGCCGTGACGGGGTCTTCCTCAACACCGTGGGGGACATCCACATCCTGCCCCTGGTCCTCGACGCTGCCGAGCGGTTCACCGGCCGGCCGTCGGAGGAGGACATGCGCGCGCTCGAGTCCGCCTTCGGCCTCGAACCGCTCTTCGTGTAGCGCACCAAGCACCCCGTACGTCAACCGAGGCACCGCCAGCAGGGGATGCCTCGGGGGTGACAGGGGTGCCTGGGCGACCGCGTCGTCAGCCGAGCAGCGCGATCGTCTCGCGGGACGCCTTGCGGATGCCGCCGCGCTCGTCGAGCCAGCCACCGGCGACGCCGACCACCGGGACCTTGGCGACCAGCCGGGAGAACAGGCCGCCACGTGGCCGCTCGTCCAGCAGGGCGTTGACGCCGAGGAACGCCCGGGCGAGCCGCCACAGCGTCCGAGCTGCACGGGCGGCGCCCCGGCCGACCTTGGCCACCGCGCTCGCCTCGGCCTCGGTCTCGTCGGCCGCGTTCAGCTCCTGCTCGGCCTCCTCGGCCGTCGGCACCACCGGTGCGGCGGCGGTGAGCTGACGGTCGAACAGCACCTGAGCCAGCAGCGGCACCCAGTCCGCCGGCTCAGCTTTTCCATGCTCGCGGGCGGTCGCGCAGACGGACAGACCCGCGGCTGACGCGCCCAGGGCGGCCTGCAGCGGGATCCGGTCGGCCAGCGCACCGGCAAAGCGCGGGGCCGCGGCGGCCAGACCGGCGCTGATCCCGATCCGGGTCACCCACCAGTCGACCCGCTTCTGTACGGGCAGGTCGCCCCAGTGCTCGGACGCGGGCGTCACGTCACCGAACGCACGGTCGCGCAACGCGTCGAGCGCCTTGAGCGGAAAGCTCGCCGAGGGTGGCGGCTCGTCGTCCAGTCCGAGCCAACGCTGCGGGTTGGCGAGCACGTGGCCGACCATGACGGCGTAGAGGGCGAGGGCGCGGGTGATCTGCTCGTCGGAGACGGCGGGTTTCTTGGCCATGCCCTCCACCCTTCCTGGTCGACCCGGGAAACGACGATTTGGGGGCGAGGCGGGCCGTCGGTGGCCTCCAGTGGGAGCAGAGGGACTCGAACCCCCGACCCCCTGCTTGTAAGGCAGGTGCTCTAACCAGCTGAGCTATGCTCCCCGGGCCGACGGCTCAGAGTAGTGGGATCGCCCACCGCCGCCAACCGTGGGCGACGGGCCGACATGCCCGTCGTTGTCGTTCGGAGCCGTTCAACTGGTCTAAGTTGGGCCGCACCACGGACGCCCCCAGTCCGTGCAGACGCGACCCGAGGAGTGAGCTGTGCCGACCCTCAGCCCTGCCGCCGCCGGCAACGTGGTGACCGGCGAACCGGCGCGCCGACCGGCTGGCTCGCGTTCGCTCGCCCTGTTGCTCGGCGCCTTCACCGGCCTGCTCAGCCTCACCGCCATGGCCCGGCTCGCGGCCGGCGCCTTCAACGGCCCGATGTCGCGCTTCGCCTGGGTCGTGGTGCTGGCGGCGATGGTGCCCTGGGTCGTCTACGTGGCCTGGCGGGCCCGGCACGGTCGTGTCGCCGGGGCCCGGCTGGTGTTGGTGGCAGCGCTCGTCGCGATCGGGGGCGGCGTGGTCTGGCTATCGGTGGTCGGCCCCGTGCTGGCGCTCGCCTGCTCGCTCGCCGCATCGGTGATCATCTGGGTCAGCGACTGGCCGGTCCGGCGTTCCCGCGGGAACGACCGGCTCGTCACCATCGAAGAGCTGCAGCGCGACGAAGAAGAATGAGGGTCAGGGCAAAGACGGTGCGACATGGTGCCGCGTACTCGCGGCACCATGTCGCACCGTCTTGCGCGTGAGGCTCGCTTAGAGCGTGAACGCCAGCGCGGCCGCGCCGAGCAGGCCGGCGTTCTCCAGCACCGCGGGCCGCACCTCCAGGTCGCGTACGTAATCCAGCACGGCGAAGTCGCGCAGGTGCCGCCGGAGCGGCTCGAAGATCACCTCGCCGGCCTTCGACACCCCGCCGCCCAGGACGAAGGTCGCGACGTCCAGCTCGGTCGCCGTGGTCGCGATCCCCGCCGCGAGCGCCCGCATCCCGTGGTCGATCACTTCCAGCGCGATCGGGTGACCCTCCCGGGCGTCGTCGGTCAGCGCTTTGGCGTCGTCGCCGCCCCGCCAGCCGCGTTCCTGCGCTAGCGCGACCATGGCCGGCCCACGCGCGTACATCTCGGTGCACCCGTGGCAACCGCAGACGCAGCGCGGCCCCCAGGCGTTGACGCTGACATGACCGAGGTGCACGGCGTTGCCGCTCGTCCCGGCAAAGAGGACGTTGTCGAGCACGGCGCCGCCACCGACCCCGGTGGACAGCACCAGGCCGACCATCGAGTCGACGTCACGACCCGCCCCCAGCCAGTGCTCGCCAAGTGCGAAGCAGTGCCCGTCGCCGGCGAGACCGACGCGGGGCTGGCCGCCGACCACCTCGGTCACGACCGCGGCCACCCGGTCGACCACCGGAAAACCTCGCCAGGCCGCAATATTGACCGGCGAGATGGTCCCGCCGGGGCCGTCGATCGGTCCGGCCGAGCCGATGCCCACCCGCAACGGGTCGCCTGGATCACGCAACGCACCGAGGGCCTCGCGGACAGCCTCCGCCGCCGGCGCGAAGACCGCGTCCGGGTCCGACGACGCCACCGTCGGCCGGACCACCTCGGTGGCGATGGCGCCGGTCTCGTCGACCACCGCGACGGCGATCTTCGTCCCGCCGATGTCGACCGCCAGTACCTGCTCGCTCATCGCCCACCCCTTCTGTCCAGCCGGTGCCGGCGAGCCTACGGCCCGCGCCGTGGCCGCTGAGGTCGTGGGACCTCGGTAGAGTGACTCCTCGTGGCTGGCCCCGACTTCTCCGTAGACATCGCGACCCTCGACCGGGCGCTGAGCTCGATCGAGGCCGTGCTCGACCTCGACCGGCTGCGTGCCGAGATCGCCGAGCTGCAGGAAGCCGTGTCCGCCCCCGACCTCTGGGACGACGTCGACAACGCGCAGCGGGTCACCTCCAAGCTGTCGTCGTTGCAGTCCGACGTCGACCGGGTGAGCGCCCTGCGCTCCCGGCTGGACGACCTCGCGCTGCTGGTCGAGATGGGCGAGGAAGAGGGCGACGACGCGAGCCTGGCGGAGTCCGGGACCGAGCTCACCAGGCTGCAGAAGGCGATTGAGGCCCTCGAGGTGCGCACCTTGTTGTCGGGGGAGTACGACGAACGCGAGGCGCTGGTCACCATCCGGTCCGAGGCGGGTGGGATCGACGCCGCCGACTTCGCCGCCATGCTGCTGCGGATGTACCTGCGCTGGGCCGAACGGCACCGGTACGCATGCGAGGTCTACGACACCTCCTACGCCGAGGAGGCGGGGATCAAGTCCGCGACCTTCCAGGTCAAGGCGCCGTTCGCGTACGGCACTCTCTCGGTCGAGCAGGGCACCCACCGGCTGGTCCGGATCTCGCCCTTCGACAACCAGGGTCGGCGTCAGACCTCCTTCGCCGGCGTCGAGGTGCTGCCGGTCACCGAGGCCGCCGACCACATCGAGATCCCCGAGGCCGACCTGCGGATCGACGTGTTCCGGTCGTCCGGGCCCGGCGGCCAGAGCGTCAACACCACTGACTCGGCGGTCCGGATCACCCACCTGCCGACCGGCATCGTCGTCTCCTGCCAGAACGAGAAGTCCCAGCTGCAGAACAAGGCCGCCGCCCTCCGGGTGCTGCAGTCGCGGCTGCTGGAAAAGGCCCGGCACGACCGCGAGGCCGAGATGAACGCGCTCAAGAGCGACGGCGGCAACAGCTGGGGCTCCCAGATGCGCTCCTACGTGCTGCACCCGTACCAGATGGTCAAGGACCTGCGGACCGACTTCGAGGTGTCGAGCCCGGACGCGGTCTTCGACGGCGAGATCGACGGCTTCATCGACTCGGGGATCCGCTGGCGGCGCACCAGCGAGGTCGCGTCGAGCTGAGCCTGGCGCCGGGGGAAGACCGGCCCTCGCCACGTCGGCACCAGACGACGCGCCTGCAGTTCCGCAGACCAGGGAACGCGCAGGATGCTCACCTACACTCGACCGTGGCCGTCCGGCGCCAACCGTGGTGCGGCACGGAAGTCGTCGATCGTGCGAGGCAGAAGTGATCCGTTTCGAAGGCGTGACCAAGACCTATGAGGGCCAGCGCCGGTCCGCGCTGGAGGGGGTCAACGTTGACATCGACAAGGGGGAGTTCGTCTTCCTCGTCGGGGCGTCGGGGTCCGGCAAGTCGACGTTCCTGCGGCTGATCCTGCGCGAGCAGCGGGCGACCCGCGGCAAGGTCTTCGTCGCCGGCCGCGAGCTCAACAAGCTGCACAGCTGGAAGATCCCGGCCATGCGCCGCCAGATCGGCACCGTCTTCCAGGACTTCCGACTGCTGCCCAACAAGACCGTCACCGAGAACGTGGCCTTCGCGCTGCAGGTGATCGGCAAGCCGTCCGCCACGATCAAGCGCGTCGTCCCCGAGGTGCTCGAGCTGGTCGGGCTGGACGGCAAGGGCGGTCGGTTGCCTGATGAGCTCTCCGGCGGTGAGCAGCAGCGGGTCGCCATCGCCCGCGCCTTCGTCAACCGGCCGATGATCCTGATCGCCGACGAGCCCACCGGGAACCTCGACCCCGCGACGAGCGTGGGCATCATGAAGCTGCTCGACCGGATCAACCGCGCGGACACCACTGTGCTGATGGCGACCCACGACTCGACCATCGTGGACCAGATGCGCAAGCGGGTGATCGAGCTGGACGACGGCGAGGTCGTCCGTGACCAGAGCAAGGGCGTCTACGGCTACCAGTGAGCCGGGCCCGTTCCTGCGGCCGTAGGACTGCCTGGCCGCATCCCTGACGACGAAGGACGATCAATGCGTTTCCGCCACATCTTCTCCGAGACCGGTGCTGGTCTGCGGCAGAACCTCACCATGACCCTCGCGGTCGTCATGACGATGTGGGTGTCGCTGTCGCTCTTCGGGGCCGGGCTGTTGGCCAACCAGCAGGTCGAGCTGATGAAGGGCCGCTGGTACGAGAAGATCGAGATCTCGGTCTTCCTCTGCACTCAGTACAGCAACGGTGACCAGTGCGAGCCCAACACCGAGGTGACCCAGGCCCAGAAGGATGCCGTCCAGCAGGCCTTGGTCAGCAACCCGGAGGTCGCGCCCGACGGGGTCTTCTTCGAGGACAAGCAGCAGGCGTGGGAGGACTTCCAGCGCGCGTACGAGGGCAACCCCATCCAGAGCTCACTGACCGTCGACCAGATGCAGGAGTCGTTCCGGGTCAAGCTCCTCAACCCCGAGCAGTACCAGGGCGTGGTCAGCTCCGTGGTCGGGCTCAAGGGCGTCGACACCGTGCAGGACCTGCACAAGTACCTCGACCCGTTCTTCCGGGTGCTCCGGTTCCTCCAGTGGGGCACGATCGCCGCGTCCGCCCTGCTCCTGGCCGCGGCCGCTCTCCAGATCGGCAACACCATCCGGCTGGCCACCTTCGCCCGCCGTCGAGAGATCGGCATCATGCGGCTGGTGGGAGCGAGCAACCTCTATATCACGCTGCCCTTCCTGTTGGAAGCGGTGATTTCTGCGCTCGCCGGGGCGGTGTTGGCCTGCGCAACATTGGCCTCAGGCGTTTACTTCATCATCATGCGCAAAGCTCAAGTCTCGATCCAGTCTTTACCTTGGATTGGCTGGTCTCAGGCGGGGTGGGCGATGGCAGGGGTTGCGGCCGTCGGACTCATGCTGTCTATCATTCCGACGCTGGTAACAACCAGGAAGTACTTGAGAGTCTGAGTCGAGGACGAGTCTCGATCTCTACTTGAGGGTGGGGGTTCGGCTGCGTCCTACGTGACCGGGTCCTGGTTGTGACACTCAACTGGGATGGGGATTGCTGTGCCGGATCTTCCCGATACTCGCTCACGCTCGACCGAACACGACTCTGGTCGTGCCGGTCGTGCTGCGGCTGTCGTGGCCGGCTGGCTGGTGCGGCTGCCCGTCGCCGTGCTGGCGGTCTCGCTGGCCTCCGCCCTGACCCTCGGACTGTCAGCTCCCGGCGCTGCCGCGGACAGCCTCACCGACCGGCGCCAGCAGGTCACTCAGCAGCTGGCCAAGACCCGCAGCGACCTCAACGAGTCGAGCCGGGCCCTGTCGGCGGCCGGCGTGGCCGTGGACCAGGCGCAGTCGCGGCTCGACGTGGCCCGGGCCGCGCTGGCCCAGACCGAGTCTGAGCTCGCCGACGCTCGGGCGCGGGACACGGCGATGGCCAAGAAGCTGGTCCTCGCGAAGGCCGCCCTCGTCGCCGCCAAGCGCGCCGTGGCCAAGGCGCAGCGCGCTCTCGACGCCGAGGTGGCCATGGCGGGCGCGATCCTCCGCGACCAGTACCAGCAGCAGACCAACCTGCTGCCGCTCGCGGTGCTGATCCAGGGCGACTCCACCGTTGACCTGCAGACCCGGATCCAGTGGTCGAGGACCATGTTCGACACCAGCGCGTTCACCATCGACAAGCTGACCGCGCTCAAGACCAAGCTGGCGGCCGAGAAGGCCGTGCAGGCCAAGCTCACCGCGGAGGTCGCCGAGGACCGGTTGTCCGCGGCGGCCAACCTGACCCTCAAGCGCAAGCTCGAGCGGCAGGCCGCGGACCAGGAGCGTAGCGTCACCGCACTCGTCCAGCAGCGGCAGGCGGTCGAGAACGCCGCCGCCGGTGAGGTCGCCCAGGACAAGGCGCAGTACGCCAAGCTGGCCCAGGAGCGGGCGTCGGTCGAGCACCGGATCGCCGTCCGGGTGGCCAAGGCGAAGGTCGCGGCGGCACGCCAGGCCGCCCATGAGCGCGCGGTACGGGCCGCCGCCGCGCGGGCGGCCACGAAGGCCGCAGCGAAGTCGGCTGCCGCCGCCAAGCGGGCCAAGACGTCGGCGAAGACGCCAGTCCGTCGCAGCACCCCCGTGCAGCCCGCCCCGGCACCCGCGCCCGCCCCGAGCAGCGGCTCCGGTGGCGGTGGCTCGAGCTCGTCCGGCGCGCACCATGGCTTTGACTACCCGGTCTCGGCGCCGATCACCTCCCCGTACGGGATGCGGTTCCACCCCGTGCTGCACTACTGGAAGCTGCACGACGGCACCGACTTCGGCGCCTCCTGCGGGACCCCGATCCGGGCGCCGTACCCCGGCCGGGTGGCCGAGCGCTACTACAACGCGGGCTACGGCAACCGGCTGATGATCGACCACGGCCGGGTCGACGGTCGCTACGTCACCACCGGCTACAACCACGCGATCCGCTACGTGGTCTCGGTCGGCCAGCACGTCGACAAAGGCCAGGTGATCGGCTACGTCGGCACCACCGGCTTTTCCACCGGCTGCCACCTGCACCTGATGGTGTGGTTGAACGGCTCCGTGGTCAACCCGATGACTTGGTACTGACCGATCAGTGGGGGAGACGGTACCGCTCGGCGTCGCGGTCGTGGGTGCGGGCACCATCGCCGCCGACCACCTGCGGGCCTACGCCGCGGAGCCGGACGCGCAGGTGATCGGCGTCGGCGACCGGCACCTCGAGCGGGCGCGGGCCCTCGCCGCGGCGTACGGGATCGAGCAGGTGTACGGCTCGCTGGCCGAGGTGCTGGCTGACGACCGGGTACGGGCGGTGAGCATCTGCACGGCCAACACCTCCCACGCCGAGCTGGCGGTGGCCGCCCTCGACGCAGGTCGGCACCTGCTGGTGGAAAAGCCACTCGCCACCACGCTGGCCGACGCCCTCGACATCCAGGTCGCCGCCGACCGCAGCGGCAGCGTGGTGCAGGTCGGCTTCGTCCGGCGCTTCTCCGGAAACGTCCGCACCCTCAAGCGGTTCATCGACGCCGGCGACCTCGGTGACCTCTACTACGGGCGGGCCACCAACCTGCGACGCGCCGGGCACCCGGGCGGCTGGTACGGCGACCCGACCCGGTCCGGCGGTGGCCCGCTGATGGACATCGGCAGCCACGTCCTCGACCTCTGCTGGTACCTGATGGGTCGCCCCGAGCCGGTCACGGTCAGCGCCAACCGGTACGCCCGGCTGGGTCCGCGACCGGGTGTCGGTCCCCGCCGCTACACTGCCCGCGACTCCGGCGTACCGAGTGAGGTCGAGGACCTGGCCAACGCGGTGATCCGCTTCGCCGACGGAGCGTCGCTGCTGGTCGAGGCGAGCTACTCCCTGCACGCGCCGGCCGACGAGCTCCGCGTCGCGGTGTACGGCGACCGCGGGGGCGCCGAGGTCGAGCCGCAGCTGCGGCTGAGCACCGAGCGGCACCAGACGATGCTCACCTCGGTGCCGCAGCTGGACAGCCTGACCTTCGACGCCGACGACGGCTTTCGGGCCGAGATCGCCAACTTCGTCGCGGCCTGCCTCGGCCGGGAGCCCGCGCTGGCCCCGGTGGCCGACGGCGTCCAGGTGGTCCGGATGGTCGAGGCCGCGTACGCCTCCGCCGCCGCCGGTGCTGAAGTCGCGCTGGCCCCGCTGCCCGGCTGAGACGCACGGCTCCCTGATCCGAGTCGGTCGACCCACGCCTTGGGTAGAGTTCGTCCGCGGCCCGACGCACCGCCGGCTTCTGCGAGGAGGCGTGGCGGACAGGGGACGGAGAGGATGGGACATGGCCAAGGAGAAGGGGCTCAAGCCCGTCGCGCAGAACAAGAAGGCGCGGCACGACTACAAGATCGGTGACACCTACGAGGCCGGCATCGTCCTCGGCGGTACCGAGGTGAAGTCGTTGCGCGAGGGTCGGGCCAGCCTGACCGACGCGTTCGCTACCGTGGACGAGGGCGAGGTGTGGCTGCGCAACGCCCACATCCCCGAGTACACCCACGGCACCTGGACCAACCACACCGCCCGGCGGACCCGCAAGCTGCTGCTCAACAAGCGCGAGATCAGCCGGATCCAGCGCGACCTCGCCGACACCGGCACCACGCTGATCCCGCTGTCGATCTACTTCTCCGACGGCTACGCCAAGGTCGAGATCGCCCTCGCCACCGGCAAGCGGGAGTACGACAAGCGACAGACCCTCGCCGAGCGCGAGGGCCGGCGCGAGGCCGAACGGGCGCTGGCCGCCCGTAACCGCGGGGAGCGGGGTTGACCAGACTCCGGCTCCTCGCCCGGCTGACCCGGCTGCTCGCGGCGTTGGCGCTGGCCCTGGGGCTTCTCGCTCTTGCCGCTCCGGAGGCACACGCGGCTGATGACCAGATCAGCTCCTTCGCGGTCGTCTACACCGTCAAGAAGAGCGGAGTGCTGCACGTTCAAGAGACCATCGACTGGCGCTTCGGTGACAGCTCGGGTCGGCACGGCATCCAGCGCGATCTCGTGACCCGGGAGAAATACGACGCCGACAACGACGCGGTCTACGACGTCAGCAACCTCGAGGTGAGAAGCCCGACCGGCGCCTCCACCCAGACCAGTCAGTCGACCAGCGACACCGACGGCGGTCGCACCGTCTTCTTGAACGTGAAGATCGGTGACCCGAACCGGACCATCAGTGCAGCGAGCGTGACCTACGTGCTCGACTACGACGTCGCCGGCGCGATGCGCACCTTTGCGACCTACGACGAGTTCTCCTGGGATGCCACCGGAACCGCCAATCCCGCCATCAAGACGCTGACCGCGCAGGTCACCGTTCCTGGAGGAGTCCTGGAGACGAGCTGCTTCTACGGCGAGGTGGGCAGCAAGACCGTCTGCCCGACCAACAAGGTCGTCGCCGGCGTCGGGCAGTACGGCGTCACCAACCTGCCGGCCCAGCAGAACATGTCAGTCGGGGCCAAGATCACCTCAGGGATCGTGACCGACCCTCGACCTCACCTCGAGCCTGATGCCTCCAAGCTGAGCGGGACGGCGAAGGCCGGACTGGCAGCGGCCGGCGTCGTCGGCGCCGGTCTCCTCGTCGGATCGCCGCTCGTCGGGATGGCCTGGTGGCGCAAGCACGGCCGCGACCAGCGCTACGCCGGACTGGCGCCCGGGACCGTGCCGCGGGCCGGTGACCCGTTCACCGTCGTGCCGAACGACCCCGACCTTCCGATCCCGGTCGCCTTCGCGCCGCCGAAGATCCCGGTGGCCGAAGCGGGCCTGCTGGCCGACGGGCAGGTCGACACCCGCGAGACCGCAGCCACCATCGTCGACCTCGCCGTCCGCGGTGCTGTGCGGGTGGAGAGCCAGTCCGACGACGACTTCCGCGTCACCCTGCTCGACCCGGCCCTTGCGGTCGCCCCGCACGAGATGGTGCTGCTCAGCTCGCTGTTCAACGGCGAGCCGCCCGGCTCGACCGTGGATCTCTCGTCCCGCGGCAGCATGACGAGCGCCCATCAGGCGATGCAGACCTCGGTGATCAACCAGGTCGCCTCCCGCGGCTGGTTCCGCAAGGTGCCCTCAGCCACCGCCACCGGCAGCCTCGGCTTCGGAGCGGTCGCTGTCGTGGTGTTCATCGCCTTCCAGGTCAGTGCCTGGCTGCTGCTCGTGCTGGTGCTGCTGCTGCCGATCGTCATCACCATCGCCGTCATCCGGCGCAAGCTGCGGCGGGGCCAGCGGACCCCGGACGGCCGGGCGGTCTGCGACCAGGTCGAGGGGTTCCGGACCTACCTCGCCACGGCCGAGGCCGAGCAGCTGAAGTTCGAGGAGGGGGAGGACATCTTCTCCCGCTACCTGCCCTGGGCGATCATCTTCGAGCTCGCCGACCGCTGGGCCGACATCTGCCGCCAGCTCGTGGCGATGGGTCGGCTGCCTGACACCACCCCGTACTGGTATGTCGGCAACGACAACATGGGCTACTTCAACGCCGCCTTCCTGACCAGCAGCCTCACCACCGCCGCCGCGCCGGCGCCCTCCACCTCGGGCAGCAGCGGCACCGGCTTCGGCGGCGGCAGCTCGTTCGGCGGTGGCGGTTTCTCCGGTGGTGGCGGTGGCGGCGGTGGCAGCAGCAGCTGGTGAGCCGCGCTTCTAGCGGACGTCTACCAGGTCGACGACGAAGATCAGCGTCTCTCCCGGACCGATGACGCCACCGGCGCCGCGGTCGCCGTAGGCGAGGTGCGGGGGGATGACGAGCCGACGGCGACCGCCGACCTTCATCCCGGCCACGCCGGTGTCCCAGCCGGCGATGACCCGGCCGGCGCCGAGGGGGAAGTCGAGCGGGGCGCCGCGGTTGTAGGAGGCGTCGAACTCCTCACCCGTGCTGTAGGCCACGCCGACGTAGTGGACGCGGACGGAGTCGCCGGGTCCGGCCTCGGCGCCGTCGCCGACGGTGATGTCGGTGACCTCCAGCTCTTGCGGGGGCGGGCCGTCGGGGAAGTCGATCTCAGGCTTGGCTGCGGTCATGCCGTCCAACCTAGCTCCGCCGACCCGCGCGGTGGGCCGCAGGTCCAGGGCTGTCCTCGGGGTCGGTCCGGGGTCGGGCCCGATGGCGCCGAACGGGTCCGCGACGCATCCTTGACCTATGCCCGCCGCGTACGAACACCCCAGCCTGCAGATGTCTGTCACCCCTGAGCAGCGCGATCGCGCCGAGGACTGGCTCAAGGACGCGTACGCCGACGGCCGGGTCAGCGAGTCAGAGTTCGACTCCCGGATCGGTCAGGTGCTCGGGGCCACCACCCGCAAGGACCTCAACCAGGCCTTCTACGGGCTGGTGCACGTGCCCAGCAGCTCCACCGCCGTCGGGCTGCACCCGGCCTACCAGCCGCTGGTCCGGCCGGAGGTCCGGGACCGCGCCGGGAACGGGGTCGCCGCCCTCGCCCACTTCTCGACCCTCTTCGCCTGGCTGCTCGGCCCGGCCGTCATCTACGCCCTGTCCAGCCCGGGCACCCGCGCTCGCCGGGAAGCGGCCAAGGCGTTCAACTTCACCCTGGTCACCTTCCTGGGCCTGGTGGGCAGCAGCATCATCGCCAACGTCACCAACCTCGACCTCTTCGACATGCTGACCGGGGTGATCTTCGTCGGCTGGGTCGTGCTGACCATCATCGGCGGCGCCAAGGCGGCGCAGGGCGAGAACTGGCACAACCCCGTCCGGCACGTGGCCCGGCTGCAGGTGCTGAAGGAAAAGTGACTGTTCGGCGCGGTGGTCGATGATGTCTGGCTTGAGCCGACTCGCAGCAGGTACACTTGGCGACGCAGCCGAGGCTGCCCACCGGATCGTGCGAGCACCAGGCACGGGACGGGACAACTCCACAGGGGGTGATCGGTTTCGACTTGGGTCGATAGTCCCAGGAGAAGCGGGCCGAGAATCCAAGGTCAACTCGTTAATGTCCCTTGGAAACCAACAAGTGCCAACTCTAAGCGCACTTCGTTCGCTCTCGCTGCCTGAGCAGTGATCGAACCGTCAGTCCGGGTGTGCTTCCGTCCCGGGTACTGGCGTCATCTAGGAGGCTTACCTGCTAAGAGTCGTCTGAGGGCTTAGCGGGAACATCAACTGAGACTGAGCCTGTCGGCAACGTGCTAGCGCGAGTGTCGAGGCTGAGAAAATCGTCTAGCTAGCTCCGCCCGGAGAAGTCCTGGTTCGTCGTCCGAGGACGCGGGTTCGATTCCCGCCACCTCCACCCAGGCATGTTCCCGGAAGGGGTCGTGCACTGTTCCCGATTTGGTCAGTGTGCGGCCCCTTCCCGTGTTTTCTGCCTCAGAAGGTATGCCTGGGCAGTGCTAGGGGCCAGTTTTCCCCAGATCTGCGGGGCCGTGCGCTCATCTTCATCGTGCGGTGGCCGCTTCGGGCAGTTGACGCTCGCGGTTGGAAGCACCTGGAGCCCCCGACCTGGTGGTCGAGGGCTGACGTGTTGCTTCTTCGATTGCGGTGGACTTTCGTGGCGTTCAGCAGCGTTTCCGCGTTGCGGCTGGTTTATCTGTGTGTCCGTGGTGTGCGGGCGCCTCTTCTTCGGGTTTACGGACTGCTGCGAGCGTGCTGTGTCGCCTCCGAGCTCGCTTCTTGGGCGCTGGCGTTTCTGCGCGATCTTGGCCTGAGTCCGGCTGCCTGCGCTGTGGGATCTCGCGGATCCGCCAGCCCCTCTCGATGTAGGCGTTGAGACCGGCGAGGAGGAAGCCGAGGACGAATTTGCGGTTTTCGTGGCCCATCAGGCGGCTGTAGGCGCGCTCGAGTGTGATGTAAGTACCGCCGAAGTAGGAGTTGCCTGTCTCGACGAGGTTGCGTCGGCCGAGCGCCTGGGCGTGAGCCGGCACAGCGGAGTCGTACAGGACGAGCGTGTCCTTCCGCGGCAGGTAGCGCTCTAGGTCGCACGCGCGGTCACCCGGCCACCCCAGCGCCGTTCGGCGCAGCCAGTGGGCGATGCGGTCAAGAACGGTCTGCGCTTCGAGCCAGGGCGCGACGTCGGCCGACCAACTGTCCTCCCAGAGGCACAGGTTGCCCAGGATTTGTCCGGGCGCCGGTCGATCGACGTGGAACGTGAGGTCGAGGGGCACGCCGGGGTCGAGGATTCGGACCTGCGGGGGCGCGAACGGGAAGTTCTCAGCCTCGATCTCCGCCCTCGCGGTGGTCAGGCCTTTCTGCGGGTGCTCCCAGGTGACCGGGCCCCGCAGACGTGCACCGTCGTCGGAGAATCCGGCCTTGACCAGGTTCTCCCTCCAGAGCAGCGCCTCGGGACCCTCGGTCAGGGTCATGCGTAGCGGTCGTTCCCCGCGGGAACGGCCGGTGCTCCGCGTGTGATCGTGCTGGAGCTCTTCCTGGTGCCGTCGGTGTTGCAGAAGTCGGGGAGCGGGAAGCGTGCTCGGGGTCATCCGTGTGCTTGGTGGTGCCGAGCAACTGGCGCCACTTTGCTGCGGAGAGGCAAGTGTCCTCGGCCTTGAGGGCCTCGTCGGCGAGGGTGGCGGCTTCGTCCATGCGTGAAGCGGCCTCCTCGAGCTGTGCGGTGGTGGCGCTCGTGCTGATGGTGCGGCCTTCGAGGGTCGGGTCGGCAGGCTTGGCCCCTGTCGCGAGCGCGTCCGCCACCGCCCTGAGGACGGCCGTCAGGTAGTCGGCGACCGTGTTCTCGTTGGGCTGCTCGTCTTGGAAGGCCTGGTAGGCGAGCACCTCGAAGTAGAAGCCGCCGGGCTTGTTGATGTCCCAGGCGCGGCGGATCTGGCGGACGAGCTTGACGACCGGCACGTAGGCCCCGCTGGTCGGGTCGTCGTCGCTGAGGAGGAACTGCTGGTTGGCCTGCGTCTTCAGCTCTGTCATCCGGGTGGGGTTGGTCTCCACCCACGAGGCCCGGCCGTCCTGCTCGATCTTCTGAGGGATCTGCCAGTGGTCGTCTGGGTGGTTCCCGCAGGGGCGGGCGATGACGACATCGACCGACAGGTCGAACTTGGGGAAGTCCACCATGGCTGACCGGTGCTGCCGAGTCACTCGGCCGGGGAACGCGTCCTCGAGCACCTCGATGGTGTGCGTGAGGATGTCACCCGGACGAAGGCTGTCGTCGGCGTTCTTCAGCCGGACGAAAACGTCCACGTCCTTCACGCGGCGGATGGAGACGTCCCGCTTGTAGGACCCGATCAGGACGGGGTCAGCTCCGAGCTCTCGAAGGAGCTCGTCTGAAGTGATCGCGTCGGAGACCTGCTTGTGCGCCATGGGCGCGTTCTTGGCGTCGTCGCCGGGCTGGATGTTGCTCAGGGCTGAGACGAACAGGGTCGCGAGCGTTGCCACGAGGAACTCCTTGCGGTCGGGGAGACTACGGGTCGACGGTCCGGCACGGGGCCGCGGTCGCAGCCGCTCAGCGAGAGGACTGGGACCGTCAGTTTGAGGGTACGAGCGCCCGCTGACATTCCCGTCGGCTTGACCTGGCAGGGAAGCCGTCAGCCTCGATGTTGCTCGGGGCACCGGCTGTTAAGGGACCTGCTTGTCGGCGGCCATGGAAAAGTGCCCGTAGGCGGTCACGAAACTGCCCAGTGGTGGCCGTGAAAACTGCCCGCTGGTGGCCGTGAGATCTGCCCACGTCATCTATTGGTCCTGGCCCGCTTGGCGGGTTCGGGAGCCGCTCCTCGGGTTCGATGTTCGGTGTCGAGTCGAACTCTGAGCTCCGAGGAGGGCCATGTGAAGTCTGACGGAGAGATCATGGAAATTCTTGCTGCGTTTGACCTGCTCGGGTCGGTCCGGGCAGCGGCTGATCTGGTGGGGTGTTCTCATCACACGGTCGCTGCGCATGTCGCGGCCCGGGACGCGGGCCGGCCGGTTGGGGTGTTGTCCCGCCGGCCGCAGGCGGTGGACCCGTTCCTGGAGAAGATTGAGGAGTGGGTGGAGGCGTCGAAGGGCCGGATCCGCGCCGATGTCGCGCACGGGAAGCTGGTGGCGCTCGGCTATCGGGGGTCGGACCGGTCGACTCGGCGGGCGGTCGCCGGGGTGAAGGCGGCGTACCGGCTCGGGCATGTGCGGGTGCACCGGCCGTGGGTCACCGAGCCGGGGATGTGGTTGCAGTACGACTTCGGCGACGGCCCGGTGGTGGAGGGGGTGAAGACGGTGCTGTTTGTGGCCTGGGTGGCGTGGTCGAGGTTCCGGGTGGTGTTCGCGTTGCGGGACCGGACGCAGCCGTCGGTGATCGCCGCATTGGACCGGACGTTCCGGCTGGTGGGTGGGGCGCCGACGTATGTGCTGACCGACAACGAGAAGACGGTGACGGTGGAGCATGTGGCGGGGGTGCCGGTCCGGAACCGGGAGACAGTCTCGTTCGGCCGGCATTACGGGGTGACGGTGTTGACCTGCCAGCCTGCTGACCCTGCGTCGAAGGGTGGGGTGGAGGCGTCGGTGAAGGTCGCCAAAGCCGACCTGGTGCCCACCGACACGAACCTGCGGGAGGAGTACGGCTCGTTCGCCGAGCTGGAGGCTGCGTGCGAGGCGTTCATGGTCGAGGTGAACGGTCGGGTGCATCGGGTGACCCGGCGGGTCCCGGTCGAGATGCTCGCCGAGGAACGGGTCCGGTTGCACCGGGTGCCTGAGGAGGGGCACACGGTCGTGTTCGGGTTGGCCCGCCGGGTCCCGCCGAACACGCCGATGGTGAGCTTCGAGCACGGCCAGTACTCCGTCCCGCAACACCTGCTCGGTGCACAGGTGTGGGTCCGAGCCCACGGCGCCGGCAGCCAGGAACAGGTCGTGGTCGTGCACCACGGCCAGCAGGGGCCGGTCGAGGTCGCCCGGCATCCACGGGCCACGCCCGGCTCGCCGCAGATCTGCGATGACCATTTCGGTGGCCCGTCGACGAAGGAGCCCGGCCAGTACGTGCTGCGGCCCCGCAACCAGGCGGAGCGGGAGTTCCTGGCCATCGGCGACGGCGCCCGGGTGTGGCTGTCCGAAGCCTGCGCGGCGGGGACGCAGAAGATCCGCGCCAAAATGGAGGCGACGGTCACGATGGCCAAGGTCGCCGGGAACCCGCGGGTCGACTGGGCGTTAGGCCATGCTGCGGTGAAGAGCCTGTCAAGATGTCTGTGTGAGTGATCTGGGTCACAGGGGTTAGAGGTAGGG
>NZ_CAXTHG010000028.1:0-46268 GCF_964244005.1 uncultured Friedmanniella sp.
CAGAAGTACGGCCGCGAGCCGATCTCGCTGCACACCCCGCTCGGCGAGGACGGCGACTCCGAGTTCGGCGACCTGATCGAGGACTCCGAGGCGGTCGTCCCGGCGGACGCGGTGAGCTTCACCCTGCTGCAGGAGCAGCTGCACGACGTCCTCGACACCCTCAGCGAGCGTGAGGCCGGGGTGGTCTCGATGCGCTTCGGCCTGACCGACGGACAGCCGAAGACGCTGGACGAGATCGGCAAGGTCTACGGCGTGACCCGTGAGCGGATCCGTCAGATCGAGTCCAAGACCATGAGCAAGCTGCGGCACCCGTCGCGCTCGCAGGTCCTGCGCGACTACTTGGACTGACCGGTCAGCCGATTCGGACAGTTTTGCGCTCATATCAGGGCCTGACACGCTGACCGTGGCACTGCATGGTGCTCTCGTCCAGAATATTGGGCTCGAGTTCGACGCGCAGCGCCAGGCCGATGCCGAGGCCGATCGGCAGGCACGGCCCGATGCGTTCGACCGCGAACGTGCGGAGACGTGGTAGCCGCAGGAAGCTGCGATCAAGGAAGCCGAGGATGCCGCCTGGCAGGCGTTGACAAAGGCAGTGACAGACGGCGGTGTCTGCCTGCGGTAGTTGTGCTGGGTCTTCCTGCGCTACGGTGTTCATATTGTCTATCCCACCTTGACTTTGTCTAGTAGATCTAGACAGATCTTATGAAGCGCAGGGCAGTCCTCAAGTCAATCAAGGCGGCAGCCGACAAGGCTGGCCTCACGTACAGCGAGGTCGAGTTGACCAACCACACCGGCATCATCGTCGGTGGCAAGCGGTCAACGATCGGTCGGCACAACGAGGTGGACGAGGTCACTGTCCTCAAGTTCTACAAGCAGTTTGAGGATGTCCTCGGTAAGGGGTGGTGGAAGTGACCAGGTACACGGTGCGTGCGGAGCGCTCCGGTAAGTGGTGGGCATTGCAGTGTGAGGAGGAGCCGGGGGCGTTGTCGCAGGTCAGTCGACTTGACCAGGCTGAGGAACACATGCGGGAAGCGATCGCGTTCGTGGCTGAGGTCCTCGAGGAAAGCGTCGAGGTCGACGTGATCCCGGTCATCTCGGAGTCGACTCGCCGGCACATGACGGCTGCGGCAGAGGCGAGAACCGAGTACGAGGAAGCGCAGAAGCGAGCGGCGCGAGAGTCTCGAGCGGCAGCGCGCGAGCTGGCGAAGGCCGGCCTCAGCATGCGTGATATCGGCAAGGTGATGGGCGTCTCGTTCCAGCGCGCCCAGCAGCTCGTCAAGGGATGTGGGCGCTCAACGGACTGAGCAGTGCCTCATTGCTGCCTGACGTACGCAGCGCCCCCCCGCCACTAACTCTGGCGGGGGGCGCTGTTGCCTGAATGCCACTGCCTTAGCCAGTGGCAGCCCGGCTCCGGGCGTTAGCCCCGCCATCACCGCGGCCTCGCGCCGATCAGCCGTAGCTCGACGCCTAAGCAGTCCTCGGGAAGGTCGAACCACTCCTGCCGAACTGGTCGGTGGCGTCGACCTGGAAGCTGCCCGTCATCACCCCAGGGCGACGCGGTGGCTGCGGTGATCTGCACCAAGTGTGAACCCGTCCGTCCGTCGCGGTGAAACTGACGCCACGACCAAGCCAAGTGGCTGCACGCTCGGCGTGCGCGGCGGCGTACTGCTCGTAGGTTGGTGAAGCCCGGGTCCTGGTCGACAGTCATGCCGCGCCGCCCGTCGACAGCCGCTGGGCCGCTACCCGGACTGAGTCCGACCGGTCGACGGCCGGCCGGTCCCCGTCAGGCGGCGAGGGCGCCGGCCGGGTCGATCAGCGCTCGCCGCCACACCGTCTCGGCTGCACCGAAGAGCACGGCGTCGTCGCCGAGCTCCGGCAGCGCCAGCCTCACCTGTTCGGCGGGGGCGGCGAGGGCGCCGGCGAACATGCTGTGCCGGACCTCCGACGAGACCAGGGGGTAGACCTCGCGGAGCAGCCCGCCGAGGACGATCAGGCCAGGGTTGAAGATGTTGACGACGTTCGCCAGGCCCGACCCCAGGTGTCTGGCGACCTGGCTGAGCAGTCTGGGCCCGTCCGGCCCGATCGCGTGCAGCGCCTCGACGAGGCTGTTCCGCGGCACATCGGCGCGCAGACCCAGGGCCCGGGCGACCGCCTGCCGGCCGATCTCGGTCTCCCAGCAGCCGACGGAGCCGCAGCGGCACCGTTGGCCTTCCCGGCCGACCACCACCATGTGACCGAGCTCGCCGGCGTAGCCGCCGGCGCCCACCAGTGGCTGGCCACCGATGATCACGCCGCTGCCGATACCGACGTCGCCCTCGACGAAGACGACGTCTCCGCAACCGCGGGCCACGCCGCGGAGGTGCTCGGCCAGCGCTCCGGCGTCCGCGTCGTTGACGACCTGCACGTGCGCCCCCGGCATCCGGCTCTCCAGCAGTCGTCCGAACGTGACGTCCCGCCAGCCCAGGTTCGGCGCGAAGCGCACGTTGCCGTCGGCGTCCCGGGTCACCCCCGGCACGGCGACGCCGAGTCCGAGGACCCGGCCGGGCGCCTTCGCTGCGAGCTCGGTGGCGATCGTGGTGACCAGCTCCGCGGCCGTCGTCGGAGCGCGGTCGGGCAGGGGGCGGCGGTCACGGCGCAGTACCGTCCCGCCCAGCCCGACGAGGGCGACCTCGACCTGGTCGACCTGGACCTCGCCCGCGAGCACCTGGGTGCCGAGCGCACACGGACGGACCACGGGGGACGGACGTCCCCGGCCGGTGTGACCAGCCCTGTTGTCGGCCACCAGCTGCTCGACCGCACCGAGCCGGGCCAGCTCGCCCACCAGGTCGGCCACGGTGCTGCGCGTCAGACCGAGCCGGTCGGTCAGCTCGGCCCGACGCATCGGCCCGTCGAGGTGCAGGTGGCGCAGCAGCACGGCCAGGTTCGTCCGCCGTACGTCCGGCGAGCCGGCGAGTGTCTCCCGGACGCTCATCTGCCACCGTCCCTCGGGCTATCGCCCGGTGGCTGCGGCGCGTCGGCGGGAGATGGCGTCGACGCTGGCCGCCAGCAGCAGTACCAGGCCGGTCACGATGAACTGGATCTCCGCCCGCTGGGTGATGAGCGGCAAGCCGTTCTGGATGACGGCGATCACCAGGCCGCCGATGATCGCGTCGATGATCCGGCCCTTGCCGCCGAACAGCGACGTCCCGCCGATGACGGCGGCCCCGACGGCGAGCAGCAGGGTCGAAGCACCCCCGGTCGACGGCGACACCGAGTTGGCCCGGGACGCCAGCAGCACGCCGCCGAAGGCGGCGAGGGTCGAGCTGATCATGAAGCAGGCGATCTTCACCCGGTCGACGTTGATGCCGGCACGTCGGGCCGCCTCGGCGTTGCCGCCGATCGCGTACACGTGCTGGCCGAAGCGGGTCCGCTTGAGCAGGAAGCTCAGCACGACGACGAACACCACGGCGATCGGCACGATCAGGGGTACGCCGCGCAGCGACTTGATGGCCGGGTTCACGGCTCGCTCGAGGTTGAACAGGTAGACGACCACGCCGAGCACCACGGCCAGAACGGCGATGCGCAGCCCAGGCAGCAACGGTGACGGGGTGGGCAGGCCGGCTTTGCGGCGCCGGGTCATCCCGAGGACCTCGACGAGCGCGTACCCGACGACGACGACGACCCACATCACCCAGCCGAGGGCGGGCGGCAGGTTGTCGTTCATCAGCGCCAGCACGAAGGGGTCTCGCACCGGGACGGTACCGCCGGTGCCGATGACGGTGAGCAGGACACCCTGCAGGGCCAGGAAGGCCGACAGGGTGACGACGAACGACGGGATGCCGAGCTTGGCCACGAGGAGACCGATCAGCAACCCGATGACCATCCCGACGACCAGGGCGGCGAGAAAGGCCGCCGGCCACGGCCAGCCCTTGAAGGTCAGCAGCACCGCGAGCGTGCCGGCACCCACGCCGGCGGTGTAGCCCGCGGACAGATCGATCTCGCCGAGCAGCAGCACGAACACCAGCCCCATGGCGATGAAGATGACCGAGGCGCTCTGGTTGAGCAGGTTGGCCCAGTTGAGCTTGGTGGCGAAGTTGTCGGGCCGCAGGATCGTGAACAGCACCACGAGGAAGACGAAGCCGGCGATGGCCGGCAGGGAGCCGACGTCGCCACCGCGGACGCGGGTCAGGTACTCGCGGGCGGCGCTGCCCAGGGTCGCCCCTTCGGGTATCTCCTGCATCGGTGTGGGGAGCTGCTCGGTGGTGGAGCTCATCGCAGCACCTCTCTGTCGGCGGTGAGACCCAGCTCGCCGCTGCGTCCGGTGGTGATGAGCTCGACGATCTGTCCGGTCGTGACGTCTTCGGCGCGGACCGTGGCGGCGAGCTGGCCCAGGTAGAGAGCGGCCACGGTGTCGGCGACCTGCTTGACGTCGTTCATGTTGTGCGAGATCAGGATGACCGCCAGACCGCTGTCCGCCAGTCGGCGCACCAGGTTCAGCACCTGCTCGGTCTGGGCCACGCCCAGGGCCGCGGTCGGCTCGTCCAGGATCACCAGCTTGCTGTTCCACAGCACCGCCCGCGCGATGGCCACGGTCTGACGCTGCCCGCCCGAGAGCCGGGACACCGAGGTGCGGACGGACTTCAAGGTGCGGACGGAGAGGCCGCGCAGCGTCTCCGACGCCCGCCGCTCCATCGTCGTCTCGTCCATGACGATCCCCGTCGTCTCCTCGCGGCCGAGGAACATGTTGTGGACCACGTCGAGGTTGTCGCACAGCGCGAGGTCCTGGTAGACGACCTCGATGCCCAGGTCACTGGCGGCCTTCGGCGACGTGACGTTCACCTCGCGGCCCTCGAAGAGGTACGTGCCGCCGTCGAAGGTGTGGGTGCCGGCGATGCCTTTGACCAGGGTCGACTTGCCGGCCCCGTTGTCACCGACGAGCGCGGTGACCTTGCCCAGGTAGCAGTCGAGGTCGACGCCCTTGAGGACGTCCACCGCCCCGAAGCTCTTGGTGATGCCCCGCAGGCTCAGCAGCGGCTCCTGGCCGTCGGCGAGCGAGCTGGAGGGTTCGGTCGTCATCGATCCTCCTGGATCTGGTGCGGAAAGGCCCTGGCCGTCCCGTCTCAGGAGGAGACGGAACGGCCAGGGCGAGCGGAATGGGTCAGGAGATGCCCGCGGCGGTGCAGGCCTTCTTCAGCGCCGCGGTGGTGCACACCTTGGCCGACGTCGTGTAACCGTCGTCGATGACCGACTTGACGTTGTCCTTGGTGATCCCCACCGGGTCGAGCAGGATCGCCTTCTTGCTGGAACCGGCCTTCGGGTCGTCGAAGGTCTGGGTGGCCAGCGCATCGGCTCCGGCCACGTCACCCTTGGCCAGCAGGATGCCGAGCTGGGAGGCGGCGTCGACCTCCTTCTGGACGGCCTTGTAGACGGTGTTGCACTGGGTTCCCAGCAGGATGCGCTGCAGGCCCTCGTCGGTGGCGTCCTGGCCGCTGACGGGGACCTTGCCCTGGAGTCCGTTGCGGGTCAGGACCGAGACCACGGCACCACCGAGACCATCGTTGGCAGCGGCGACGGCGTCGACCTTGCCGTCCTGCTTGGTGTAGATCTGCTCGAAGAGCCGGCCACCCTCGTCGTTGTTCCACTTCGGCACGGCCTGGTCGGCGACGACGTCGTAGCCCGCGTCCCGGATGACCTTGTCGTAGCCCTGCTTGAACAACGTGGCGTTGTTGTCGTCGGGCGAGCCGTTGAGCTCCACGATCTTGGGCGAGGTCGTGCCGTTGGCCTTGATGCAGCTGAGGAGACCCTCGCCGATGGTCTGGCCGACCTTGACGTTGTCGAAGGACACGTAGTACTTCGCCCCGCCGCCGAGGTTGGCGCGGTCGTAGTCGATGACCGGGATGCCGGCGTCGGTGGCCTTCTTGATCACCGCGCCGCCCGAGTCGGGGTCGATGCTGGTCATGATCAGGGCCTTCACGCCGGCGCTGATCATGCCGTCGGCGATCGTCTGGAACTGCGTGGCGTCGCCTTGGGCGTTCTGGATGTCGGCCTGGACGCCGGCAGCGTCGAAGGCCTTCTGGAAGGAGGGCCGGTCCGCGTTCTCCCAGCGGGCCGAGGACTCCGTGTCGGGCAGGATCACGCCGATCTTGCCGCTCACCGCGGCGGACGAGCTCGAGGCGGCGGGCTGGCCCGAGTCCGAGCCGCCCCCGCCGCAGCCGGCGAGGGTGAGGGCCGCAGCGGCGGCGAGCGTTCCGATGCCGAGCAGATGCTTGTTCATGGGTACGGACCTTTCTCGGGCCAGCCATGCTGCTGGACCCAGAGGGCGCATCGACAGATACGCCGAACGTGTCCGTCGTGCCCTCGCGCGCGCCCGCCGGCCGGTCGATCGTCCGGGAGGAGGCGCAGACCGCGTCAGCGTTGACGGTCTAAGTAGTGCGCGCAAACATAACAGGGCCCGGTCGCCCGTTGGCGCCCGCGGTCGTCACGGCTTCATAACTTTGCTTCTCGAGCTCTTGCCGTTTCGCCCTCGTCCTCGGCGGTCCAACCATCGACGGATGGTTCGAGACCCAGGGGCGGAGCGTCGCGGCCTGCCACCAGCAGCAGGCCGAACACTGTCACCCAGGTGCACAGACGAGCAGGATGCAGCGTCTGGACGGCGACATGCAGCGTGGGGCGGGACCGAGCCGGCGGCTGGAGCGCTCCGGTCACTGCCTGGCGAATCGGTATGCGCGTCACTTTCGGAGGCGCTACCGGCCCTTCGCCACGACTCCGTTGGGCATGTCCGTTTTCGGACATGACCAGAAGCGGACACCGGAGCGCAAACCCCTGCCGGTCCGGTCGTAGGTCTGGTGTACTTCACCACGGCAAGCTTGCTTGCCTGGGTGGGGCCGGCCTCGATCGGGGGGTCGTTGGCCGGCGCCGCCGAGGACGGGACCGACGCGTGCGTCGGTCCGGTCCGGCTCCCTCCGTGGCCGGGACCGCGGAGGGTCCGTCCTCGAAAGGTCTGTGATGTCGCTCAACCCCTGGTTGCTCATCGTGATCGTCGCGCTCGTCGCGGCAATCCTCGGCGCCGAGCTGCTCGTGCTGCGGCTCCCGCACCGGGTGAGGGTCAGACCGGGCGCGTGGGCACCGCCGGCCGAGCAGGAACGGCTGACCCGGATCCTCGCCCGCAACCCCAGCTACGACGAACGCACCGGCCTGACCAGCGACCGCGAGCTGGCTCGTTGGTTCGAGGACAACCGCCCCTGACCTCTGTCCGCCGCCGAGCCACTCGCGCGGTCCGGAGACGACACAGCCCCCCGCACCATGACGGTGCGAGGGGCTGGCGGCGTCTGGGAGGGGCTACTTGATGCGCTCGGACTCGTCGTGGATCTGCAGCGCCACCTGGCGCAGCTTGTCGGCGTGCTCCTTGCTGTGGTGGGCGCAGAAGAGCAGCTCGAACCCGCTGGCCAGCGTGACGCGCACGTAGGCCTGTGCCCCGCACCGGTCGCAGCGATCGGCGGCCGTCAACTCGGCGCCCTCGATGACTGTAGTGCTCACGGTCGGCCTCGTTTCCTGATGATCACGTGATCTTCATGTGGTGTCGGACTTGCCCCGGGTGGGGCCGAGCAGGTCGAACATCTGGCTGTCGGCCGTCCCCGGTGCCTAGTCAACATCGAACTTGGCTCTGATTGTTCCGGTTGGCCGTCTCGGACCCGTGTCTCTTGTGTAACAAATCCTCAAGCCGTTGGTAGACCCGGGTCCTGCCCTCCCATTCGGCAGCAACACCCGCTTGGACTGGTCAGCCTACGTGCGGGGTTCAAGGTCTTGCCGGCGGTACGCTCGCCGCGTGCCTGCCGCCAGTCCGACGCCTGAGAACCGCGACTACGAGGCGCGCCACCTGCTGGTCCTGGAGGGTCTGGAGGCGGTCCGGAAGCGGCCGGCGATGTACATCGGGTCGACCGACACCCGTGGGCTGATGCACTGCTTGTGGGAGATCATCGACAACGCGGTGGACGAGGCGTTGGGGGGTCACGGCCGCGAGATCGCCGTAGTCCTGCGGGGCGACGGCGGTATCACCGTGACCGACCACGGTCGCGGGATCCCGGTCGACCGGGAGCCGCGGACGGGTCTCTCTGGTGTGGAGGTGGTGTTCACCAAGCTGCACGCCGGCGGCAAGTTCGGGGCCGGCTCCTACAACGCCACCGGCGGTCTGCACGGCGTCGGCTCGTCGGTGGTGAACGCACTGTCGGCGCGGCTGGACGTCGAGGTCGACCGGCTCGGCGCGACCTGGGGCATGTCTTTCCGCCGCGGCGTGCCGGGCATCTTCGACGGCGACGGTCCCCAGGCGACGTTCACCGCCGGCGGACCGCTCCGCAAGCTCGGCCGAGCGCCCAAGGGCACGACCGGGACGCGGGTGACCTACTGGCCCGACCGGCAGATCTTCTTGCCCGGCGCCGAGCTCTCGCTGACCGACCTGCACAACCGGGCCCGGCAGACCAGCTTCCTGGTGCCCGGGCTGGCTCTGCAGGTGACCGACGCCCGGACCGACGAGGTCGCTGAGGAGACGTTCCGGCACGAGGGCGGGATCAGCGAGTTCTGCGAGTTCCTGGCCCCGGACCGCTCGGTGACCGACGTCGTCCGGCTGCAGGGGACCGACCGTTTCACCGAGACCGTGCCGATGCTGGACGACGCCGGTCACATGGAGCCGACCGACGTCGAGCGCGAGCTCGAGGTCGACATCGCGGTCCGCTGGGGCGAGGGCTACGACAGCCGCATCCAGTCCTACGTCAACATCATCGCCACCCCCAAGGGCGGCACCCACGTCGCCGGCTTCGAGCGCGCCCTGACCAAGACGGTGAGCAGCGTCCTCGTCGGCAAGCGGCTGCTGAAGACGGGCGAGGAGGTGACCAAGGACGACGTGCTCGAGGGGCTGACGGCCGTGGTCACCGTTCGGCTGGCCGAGCCGCAGTTCGAGGGTCAGACCAAGGAGGTGCTGGGCACGCCCGCGGTCAGCCGACTGGTGGCCAAGGTGGTCGAGCGCGAGCTGGGGGAGTTCCTGCAGTCGACGAAGACGGCGCTCAAGGCGCAGGCCCGGGCCGTGCTCGAGAAGGTGGTCGGCGCCTCGCGCGCCCGAGTGGCCGCCCGCGCGCACCGCGAGGCGCAGCGGCGTAAGAACGCGCTCGAGTCCTCGTCGCTGCCGGCCAAGCTCGTGGACTGCCGTAGCAGCGACGTCGACCGTTCCGAGCTGTTCATCGTCGAGGGCGACTCGGCGCTCGGGACGGCCAAGCTGGCCCGCAACGCCGAGTTCCAGGCACTGCTGCCGATCCGGGGCAAGATCCTCAACGTGCAGAAGGCCTCGGTCGGCGACATGCTCAAGAACCTCGAGTGCGCCTCGATCATCCAGGTCGTGGGGGCCGGGAGCGGTCGCAGCTTCGACCTCGACGCCGCCCGCTACGGCAAGGTCGTGTTCATGGCCGACGCCGACTCCGACGGCGCCCACATCCGCTGCCTGCTGGCCACGCTCTTCTTCCGCTACATGCGGCCGCTCGTCGACGCCGGGCGGGTGTTCACCGCCGTCCCGCCGCTGCACCGGTTCGAGCTGACCAACCCGCGCAAGGGCATGGCCAAGTACCTGTACACGTACTCCGACGCCGAGTACCAGCGCAAGGCCGCCGAGCTGACGAAGAAGGGCCTCACCTTCAAGGAGCCGCAGCGCTACAAGGGGCTGGGAGAGATGGACGCCGACCAGCTTGCCGACACCACCATGAGCCCCCGGCACCGCATGCTGCGCCGGATGACCGTCGACGACGGTCTGATCGCCGAGACGGTCTTCGAGATGCTGATGGGCAACGACGTCGGCCCGCGCAAGGAGTTCATCATCGACGGCGCCTACAGCCTGGACGCCGCAGCCATCGACGCGTAGCACTCCTGCTCGCGCTCGGTCCTGCTCTCAAGATCCGCTCTTCCGCACTCCATCACCGACGAGAAGCGTTTCGGCTCGCTCGCTCGTCCAGAGCGGACCCGAGCAGGACCTACCCGACGCTCGCAGGCAAGGCGCCGGGGTGTTGGACGGCCACGGCTCCGGCGGCGACGCCGGCCTCGCAGGCCCGGCCCAGGTCGTCGTCCGTGAGCAGGCTGGCCACCGCGGCTCCGACGAAGGCGTCGCCGGCTCCGGTGGTGTCGACGACGGTGACCTGGGCCGAGGCTCGCCGGCCGGTCCCGGCGGCGGAGGAGTAGGCCGCGCCCGCGTCACCGAGGGTGATGACCACCGAGCGGCAGTGCGTCTGCAGCAGGGCGAGCAGGTCGTCGACGTCGTCGCTAGGACGGCCGAGCTCAGCGGCAAGCTGGGCCGCCTCGTGCTCGTTGACCACCAGCGGGTCGCAGACCGCCAGCAGCTCTGCGGTGGCGGCGCGGTACGGGGCGAGGTTGTGCACGAAGCGCACGTCGGCGGCCGCTGCCCACGCCGCGGCCGCCTCGACGCAGGCCACGTTCAGCTCGCCCTGGGTGAGCACCACCCCGACGTCGGACGTCCGGTCGAGCGCGGCGGTGACCTGGGCGGGCGCCAACGCGGCGTTCGCGCCGCCGACGATGACGATGCAGTTCTCGCCGGAGCTGTCGACCAGGACGGTGGCACCGCCCGACTGGACGTCGGGCAGCCGGCTCAGCTCCTCCAGCACGACGCCACGGCGGTCCAGCTCGGCGGTGAGCATGTCGCCAGCCTGGTCGGTGCCCACGGCGCCCACGATCAGGCAGGGGGCTCCCGCCCGGACCACCGCGCACGCCTGGTTGGCACCCTTGCCGCCCGCCGAGACGTGGGAGGACGTCGCCGCCACGGTCTCGCCGGGGCCCGGGATGCGTTCGACGTGCAGGGAGGTGTCGGCGTTGACCGAGCCGACGACGACGACTCGACTCATGCCGGCCGCCTCAGGTCGAAGCGACGGTCGGCGGTGATCTCGTAGTACGCGCTCGGGCCGCCGCCCCGGACCACGGGCCTGGCCGCGGTGGTGTCGTAGACGCCGTCGACGATCAGCGCCTCGTCGACGTGCACGGCGACCACCTCACCGAGAGTGAGCCAGGTGTCGACCGGGGTGCCGTGCCGGTCGGACAGCTGGATCAGCTGGGTGGAGACGCACTCGAAGCTCACCGGGGCACCGGCTACGCGTTCCGGGGCCACCTCGACTGAGGGTGCTCCCTCCAGCCCCGCGAGCTCGAACTCGTCCACCTCGCTGCCCACGCTGGCCGAGCTGACGTTCATCGCCTCGGCCTGGTCGCGCCCGACCAGGTTCCAGGTGAACTCGCCGGTCTCGGCGATGTTGAGGACCGAGTGCTTGTAGCCGGTGCTGCTGAAGCCGACGATCGGCGGGGTGTAGTTGAAGGCGTTGAAGAAGCTGTACGGTGCGAGGTTGCGGACGCCGGCGGCGGACAGGCTGCTGATCCAGCCGATCGGCCGGGGCGCGACGATCGCGTTGAACGGGTCGTGCCGCAGCCGGTGGCCCTCGGCCGGCCGGTAGAAGTGCGTCACCTCAGAGCACCTGGGTGAGCGTGCCGGTGTCGACGTCGTAGAGGAAGCCGCCGACGAGCGCGCGGCCCTGGACGTGCGGGTGCTCGCGCAACGCCGTCACGTCCTCCAGCAGCCGGGCGTGCTGGTCGGTCGAGGCGCCGATCCGCAGGTCGCTGAGGTCTTCGCCGGTCGCATGACGCACCTTGGCCACGATGTCGGCGTCCTCACCGCTGGCCATCGCACAGCGGGTGTGCGGCACGACCAGGATCCGCGTCACCCCGAGCAGGTGCACCCCGAGGACGCAGCCGACGAGCGCGTCCGGGGTCAACCGGCCGCCGGGGGTACGGATGATCTTGGCGTCACCGATGCTGAGCCCGATCATCTGCAGCGGCTCGATCCGGGAGTCCATGCAGGTGACCATGGCTACGCCCGCGCGGGCGATGCCGTCGAAGCCGCCGTGGGTGAATCCGGTCGCGTACGCCGCGTTCTGGGTCAGGAGGTCGGCGAAGCCACCGGACGGGGCGCTCGGATCGGTCACGGCAGCAGCCTAGAGGGGCGGACTGACAGTCCGGCGTTCAGGCCCGCGGCGAGGAGATGGCGGCGATCGGCTGGCTGGCCGGGGTTCCGGACCCGTCGCGTCGACCCTCGGCCGGTGGCAGCTCGACCGGCGCTCCGCTGGCCGCGGCCGCCACCGCCGGGGCCGGCCCCGCCCAGGCCCGCAGCAGCACGTCCTCGCCGCGCAGGAAGCGGTGGCAGCGGACCCCGCCGGTCCCCCGCCCCTTGGCTGGGTACTCCGCGAAGGGCGTCACCTTGACCGTGCCCGCATCGGTACCGGGCAGGGCGGCCGAGCTGCCCGCCACGGTGACCACCAGCGCCTGCTCCGCCTGGTCGGGGGCCGCGACGGCCCCGAAGAACACCGCAGCGGACCCCGGGGACAGCTTGATCCCGGCCATCCCGCCGCCGGAGCGGCCCTGGGGCCGAACCGCAGCCGCCGGGAAGTGCAACAGCTGGGCGTCGCTGGAGACGAACACCAGGTCGACGGCGGCGCTGGTCAGCTCCAGCGCCCCGACCAGCCGGTCGCCGGGCTCCAGCCGGATCACCTCCCACACGTCCCGGGCGAGCACTTCCGGGTTGACCCGCTTGACGACCCCGGCCGCGGTACCGAGCGCAAGCCCGAGGGACTGCGGGTCCAGCGTGGTCAGGGCCAGCACCTGCTCGTCGGCGGCCAGGGTGACCAGCTCGCTGACGTGCGTACCGCCCTGCAGGTTGGGGGCGCTCGCGGTCGTCGGCACCGTCGGCAGGTCGAGGGCGCTGATCTTGACCAGCCGGCCCGCCGAGGTGATCACACCCAGCTCGCCCCGTGCGCTGCTGATGATCACGCTCTGGATCACGTCGTGGTTGGTGCGCTCACCGCTTGCGGGCAACGGATCCGCGTGCGCCGTCCGCGCGAGCAGGCCGGTCGAGGACAGCAACACCCAGCACGGGTCGTCGGCCACCTCCAGCGGGGCCGCCGCCGTGGTGACCACGCCGCTGGCCGCGAGCAGGATCGTCCGCCGGGGGCTGCCGTGGGTCTTGGCCATCGCCGCCAGGTCGTCGCCGACGATCGACCGTAGCCGGTCCCGGTCGTCCAGGATCGCCGTCAGCTCGGCGATCTCGGCGGTCAGGGTGCCGCGCTCGGTCTCCAGCTCCAGCGTCGAGAACCGGGTCAGCCGGCGTAGCGGCATCTCCAGGATGTAGTTGGCCTGCAGCTCGCTCAGCTCGAACGCCTCCCGCAGCCGGGACCGGGCGGCTGCGGTGTCGTCGCTGCCCCGGATGATGGCGATCACGTCGTCGATGTCGAGGATCGCGAGGAGCAGCCCCTCGACCAGGTGCAGCCGGTCGTTGGCCTTGCGCCGGGCGAACTCGGTCCGACGCCGGGTGACCTCGTAGCGGTGCTCGAGATAGACGCGCAACAGCTCGCGCAGACTGAGCGTCCGCGGCTGGCCGTCGACCAGCGCCACGGCGTTGATCGCGAAGTTGTCCTCGATCTTGGTCAGCTTGTACAGCTGCTCCAGCAGCGCTTCGGGATTGAAGCCGTTCTTGACCTCCACCACCAGCCGGGTGCCGTTGGTGGTCAGGTCGGTGAGGTCCTTGACGTCGGCGATGCCCTGCAGCTTGCGGGCGGTGACCAGGTTCTTGATCTGCTCGATCACCCGCTCGGGCCCGACCATGTACGGCAGCTCGGTGATCACGATGCCCTTGCGGCGCGGGTGGACCTGTTCGACCCGGGCGCTGGCCCGGACCCGGAACGAGCCCTTTCCTGTGTGGTAAGCATCTCGGACCCCGTCGAGCCCGATGATCTTGCCGCCTCCTGGCAGGTCGGGGCCGGGGATGAAGCGCATCAGCTCGTCCACGGAGGCCTCAGGGTGGGTGATCAGGTGCCGGAGCGCCTGCACGACCTCGACCAGGTTGTGCGGCGCGCAGTTCGTGGCCATGCCCACCGCGATGCCGCTCGCCCCGTTGACCAGCAGGTTGGGGAAGGCCGCGGGCAGGACGGTCGGTTCGACGTCCTTGCCGTCGTAGTTGGGCTTGAAGTCGACGGTGTCGTCGTCCAGCCCGGCGGTCATCGACAGGGCCGCCGGCGCCATCCGGCACTCGGTGTAGCGCATGGCGGCCGGTCCGGAGTCCAGCGAGCCGAAGTTGCCGTGGCCGTCCACCAACGGCAGCCGCATCGTCCACGGCTGGGCCGTCCGCACCAACGCGTCGTAGATGGCCGTGTCCCCGTGCGGATGGTAGAGGCCCATCACCTGGCCGACCACCCGGGCGCACTTCACGTGGGCGCGGTCCGGCCGGACGCCCATCTCGTTCATCGCGTACAGGATGCGGCGCTGCACCGGCTTGAGGCCGTCGCGGGCGTCCGGCAGCGCGCGGGAGTAGATGACGGAGTAGGCGTACTCGAGAAAGCTGGTCTGCATCTCCGAGGAGACGTCGACGTCGAGGATGCGCTCGACGAAGTCGTCCTCAGCCGGGGCCGGGGTGCGGGGACTACGCGCCATGCTCGCTCACAGGCGCGATTCTGCCCGAGCCGACCCCTGGGGCTCGGCAACCTCTCACCAGGTGAAGTCGGAGTCGCGGAACTCGTTCTCGGCCCGGTCGGTCCGGGCCTCCTCGGCCTCACGCAGCTCCACCCGGCGGATCTTGCCGCTGATCGTCTTGGGCAGGTCGCTGAACTCGAGCCGCCGGACCCGCTGGTACGGGGCGAGGTGCTCCCGGGCGTGGCCCAAGATCGCGCGCGCGGTGTCGGCGTCAGGAGCATGGCCGGCGGCCAGGATCACGTACGCCTTGGGTACGGCCAGTCGGATCGGGTCGGGGGCGGCGACCACGGCCGCCTCGGCGACCGCCGGGTGCTCGATCAGCACCGACTCCAGCTCGAACGGGCTGATCTTGTAGTCGCTGGACTTGAACACGTCGTCCGCCCGGCCGACGTAGGTGAGGTAGCCGTCCGCGTCGCGGCTGACCACGTCGCCGGTGTGGTAGACCCCGCCGGTGAACGACTCGGCGTTCAGCTCGTCGTCGAAGGTGTCGGCGGTGGACTTGTAGCCCTTCATCAGCGCGACCGGGTGGGGCTCCAGCACCAAGCACAGCTCGCCCTCGGTCTCGCTCACCTCACCGGTGGCCGGATCGACCAGGACGACGGCGTAGCCCGGCAACGGACGGCCCATCGAGCCCAGCTTGACCGCCGCCCCGGGCGGGTTGCCGACCTGAGCCGTGGTCTCGGTCTGGCCGTAGCCGTCCCGGATGGTCAGTCCCCAGGCGTTGCGGACCCGGTCGATCACCTCGGGGTTGAGCGGCTCGCCGGCCGACAGGCACTCCCGCAGCTCGGTCTGCGTCCTCGCGAGATCGGTCTGGACCAGCATCCGCCACACCGTGGGCGGGGCGCAGAAGGTGGTCACCCGGCAGCGGACCAGCACGTCCAGCAGCTCGGCGGGGTCGAAGCGGGCGTAGGTGTAGACCAGCACCGTCGCGCCGGCCAGCCAGGGCGTGAAGAAGTTGCTCCAGGCGTGCTTGCCCCAGCCGGGGGAGGAGATGTTGAGGTGCACGTCGCCCGGCCGCAGTCCCATCCAGTACAGGGTGGACAGGTGCCCGACGGGATAGGACGTCTGGCTGTGCTCGACCAGCTTGGGCAGCGCCGTCGTGCCCGAGGTGAAGTAGAGCAGCACCGGGTCATCGCCCTTGCTGACGCCGGGCAGGTGCCGGTCGGTGTGCTGGAAGTCCTCGACCCGGGCGTAGTCCAGCCAGCCCTCAGGCACATCACCGGCGCCGCTCGCGTCGATCCCCAGCCGGCCGAGCGGCACCTCGAGGTCGGCGAACTTGTCGGCGTCGCGGACGTCGGCCACCAGCAGCCGGGCGTCGCCGCGGCGGACCCGGTCGGCGAGGTCGGTGGCTGAGAGCTGAGGTGTGGCGGGGATGAGGACCGCCCCGAGCCGGATCGCGCCGAGCATCACCTCCCACAGCGGGACGACGTTGCCGAGCACCACCAGCAGCCGCTCACCCCGACGCAGCCCCAGGTGGTGCAGGTACTGCGCGACCGCGACCGACCGGTCGGCCAGCTCGCGGTAGGTGAGCCGGGTCTCGCGGTCGCCGTCGACGACCCAGAGGGCCAGCCCGTCCGGGTTCTCCTCGGCCAACCCGTCGAACCACTCGGTGGCGAAGTTGAAGAGCGGGAGCTCGGGCCAGCTGAACCCGGCGTAGGCGACGTCGTAGTCGTCTCGGTGCTGCACCAGGAAGTCGCGGGCCGCGCGCAGGTGTCGGTTCAGCGACGGCAGCGTCATGACCGCGACGTTACCGCTAGGCCCAAGTTGTCAGAAACCAGTTGTCCTCTGGGACAACTGCGTTCTGACAAGTCGGTCGAAACGGGGGGATCAGGAATGGGCGAGGCGGACGTCGGGGGCGCCGAGCCGGGCGGCGTCGGCGGAGAGGTCGTCGGGCTGGTGCTGGGACTCCCGTTCGGCGGCGACCCGCAGCCGGTAGTGCTCGACCTCGCGGGAGACGTCGGCCTCGCTCCAGCCCAGGACGGGGGCCACCAGGGCGGCGACCTCGGGGGCGGCGGCCAGCCCCCGGTCCCAGGTCTCGATCGAGATCCGGGTCCGGCGGGCCAGCAGGTCGTCCAGGTGCAGGGCGCCCTCGTGCGAGGCGGCGTAGACGGCCTCCACCCGCAGGTACTCCTCGGCCCCGGCCAGCGGTACGGCGAGGTCGGGCTGGGCGCTGATCAGCTCGAGCAGCTCCGGGATCAGCGACCCGTAGCGGTTGAGCAGGTGCTCGACCTGGCCGAGCCGCAGCCCGGTCTGCTCGGCGAGCAGCGTCCGCGCGTTCCAGAGCCCGTGGTACCCCTCCGCCCCGATCAACGGCACGTCCTCGGTGCACGAGGCGGGCACGAGCTGCGGCAGCTCCCGGACGACGGCGTCGACCGCGTCGGCGGCCATCACCCGGTACGTCGTGTACTTGCCGCCCGCCACCATGGTGAGGCCGCGGACGGGCGAGGCGACCGCGTGCTCGCGCGACAGCGTCGAGGTCGAGTCGGACTCCCCGGCCAGCAGCGGCCGCAGCCCGGCGTACACGCCGACGACGTCGTCGCGGGTCAGCGGGTCGGCGAGCAGCGCGTTGGCGTGGCCGAGGATGTAGTCGATGTCGGCCTGGCTGGCTGCGGGGTGGGCCCGGTCGAGCTGCCAGTCGGTGTCGGTGGTGCCGAGGATCCAGTGCGCGCCCCAGGGCACGATGAACAGCAGGCTCTTCTCGGTCCGGGTGATCAGCCCGCTCCGGGCGTTGATCCGGTTGCGCGGCACCACCAGGTGCACGCCCTTGGACGCCCGTACGGTGAACGGAGCGCGACCGCCGACCAGCTCCTGCAGCTCGGCGATCCAGACGCCGGTGGCGTTGACCGTCTGCTTGGCCCGGATCTCCAGCTCACGTCCGGACTCCAGGTCGCGGACCCGGACCCCGGCCACCCGGTCGGCCTCGCGCAGGAAGCCGATCACCCGGGCGCTGTTGGCGACCGCGGCCCCGTACAGGGCGGCGGTCCGGGCGATCATCATCGTGTGCCGGGCGTCGTCGACCTGGCCCTCGTAGAACTCGATCGAGCCCCGCAACGTCTGCCGGTTGGCGGAGGGGAACGCCTCGAGGGTCTTGCGCCGGCCGAGGTGGCGCAGGTGGTGCGGGACGCCGCGGCCCGCACCCATCAGGTCGTAGACGCCGATCCCCAGACCCGCGTACGCGCGGTCCCAGACCGGCCGCTGCAACGGGTAGAGGAACGACACCGGCTTGGCCAGGTGCGGGGCCAGCCGGTTCAGCACCAGCGACCGTTCCTTGAGGGCCTCGAACACCAGGTGGAAGTTGAGCTGTTCGAGGTAGCGCAGCCCGCCGTGGAAGAGCTTGGTGGAGCGGCTCGAGGTGCCGGCGGCGAAGTCCCGCGCGTCGACCAGCCCGACCTTGAGACCCCGGGTCACTGCGTCGAGGGCGGCACCCGCGCCGGTCACCCCGGCGCCGATCACGAGCACGTCCAGCTCCTCGGCCGCCATCCGGTCCAGGGCCGCCGCTCGGGCCGCGGGGCTCAGCGGGGCAGTGGTGGTCAACAAAGTGGGCAACCTCTTTCAGCGTCCGGGTCGATTGGCGCGGTGCCGTCTGGACTGCCGAGGGAGGAAGACTGCACCCGAAGCGCCGGTCGGGCCCGGCGCCTATTAGACACTGACCCAGTCCAGTGTGCGTGAGACCGCCTTCTGCCAACCCGCGTGCCCCGCCTGTCGCTGCTCCGCGGTGATCGCCGGGGTCCAGTGGCGGTCCTCGTGCCAGTTCTCGCGCAGCTCCTCGGTCGAGGACCAGAAGCCGACCGCCAGACCGGCGGCGTACGCCGCGCCGAGAGCGGTGGTCTCGGCGACCTGCGGCCGGCTGACCTCGACCCCGAGCGTGTCAGCCTGGATCTGCATGCAGAGGTCGTTGGCGGTGACGCCGCCGTCGACCTTCAGCACCTCCAGGTGGACGCCGGAGTCGAGCTCCATCGCCGACACGACGTCGCAGCTCTGGTAGCAGATCGCCTCCAGGGTCGCCCGCGCGATGTGCGCGCCGGTGTGGAAGCGGGACAGACCGACGATCGCGCCCCGGGCGTCGGAGCGCCAGTGCGGGGCGAACAGGCCCGAGAACGCGGGGACGAAGTAGATGCCGGCCGCGTCGTCGACCTCGCGCGCCAGGGTCTCGGAGTCTTCCGCGCCACGGATGATCTTGAGCTGGTCGCGCAGCCACTGCACGGCCGAGCCGGTGACCGCGATCGAGCCCTCCAGCGCGTAGACCGGCCGGTCCTCGCCGAACTGGTAGCAGACGGTGGTCAGCAGGCCGTTCTTGGACCGGGTCAGCTCGTGGCCGGTGTTGAGCAGCAGGAAGTTGCCCGTCCCGTACGTGTTCTTGGCCTCGCCCGCCTCCAGGCAGACCTGGCCGACCATGGCCGCCTGCTGGTCGCCGAGCACGCCGCCGATCCGGACCTCACCGCCGAACGGGCCGTCCCCCCGGGTGCTGCCGTACGCCTCGGCGTGCGACGAGGGTCGGATGGTCGGCAGCATCGAGCGCGGCACGCCGAAGAAGCCGACCAGCTCCTCATCCCAGTCCAGGGTCTCGAGGTCCATCATCATGGTCCGGCTCGCGTTGGTGACGTCGGTGACGTGCTGGCCGCCGTCCACGCCGCCGGTCAGGTGCCACAGCAGCCAGCTGTCGGTCGTGCCGAACAGCGCGTCGCCCGCCTCGGCCGCCTCCCGGAGCCCGTCGACGTTCTCGAGCAGCCACTGCAGCTTGCCGCCGGCGAAGTAGGGTGCCGGCGGCAGTCCGGCGCGGTGCCGGATGACGTCGCCCCGTTGGTCGCGATCCAGCGCCGCGGCGATGTGGTCGGTCCGGGTGTCCTGCCAGACCAGGGCGTTGCTGTACGGCTCGCCCGTGTGCCGGTCCCAGACCACCGTGGTCTCGCGCTGGTTGGCCAGGCCGACTGCGGCGAGGTCGCCCGCCGTGAGCTCGCAGGTGCGGAGCGCCTCGACGATCACCTGCTCGGTGTTCGCCCAGATCTCGGCGGCGTCGTGCTCGACCAGGCCCGGTCCGGGCATGATCTGGCGGTGCTCGGTCTGCGCCCGGCCCACCTCGCGGCCGTCGTGGCCGAAGATCATGCACCGGGTGCTGGTGGTTCCGTGGTCGATTGCTGCGACGAAGTCGGCCATGACTGTGACCTTAGTGTTTCCCACTGGGCGAGGCGCCTGGTGACCGGGCACTCCGGACGCGGCGGACGACGCACCGGCCCGGCCTCCCGGGGATTCGGACACCGCAGTGTCACCGGGGTTGCGTAGGCTTTCCCTCGTGTCCGTCAGCCAGGTCCAGCTCCCCCCGGGCTACCCGCGCGAGTGGGAAGCAGACGTCGTCCTCACCGACGGCGGCGTCGCCCGGCTGCGACCGATCGTGCCCGCCGACGCCGACCTGCTGGTCGCCTTCTACGAGCGGGTCTCGCCCGAGTCGAAGTACCTGCGCTTCTTCGCCCCGTACCCCCGGCTCAGCATCCGCGACGTCAAGCGGTTCACCGAGGTGGACTACGTCGACCGGGTCGCCCTGATCCTGACCCTGGGTGATGAGATGATCGGCGTCGGCCGCTTCGACCGGATCGAGACCGACCAGGCCGAGGTCGCGTTCCTGGTCGAGGACGCCCACCAGGGACGCGGCATCGCCCAGCTGCTGCTGGAGCACCTGGCCGAGGCGGCTCGCGAGCGCGGCATCGTCGGTTTCGTCGCCGAGGTGCTGCCCGAGAACCGGCGGATGGCCCAGGTCTTCGCCGACGCGGGCTACCGGGTGTCGAAAGGGATCGAGGACGGCGTCCTCAGCGTCGAGTTCCCGATCCTGCCGACCGACACCTCGGTCGGGGTGATGGAGCGGCGCGAGCACCGGGCCGAGAGCGCGTCGGTGCACCGGTTGCTGCACCCGACCCGGGTCGTGATCTACGGCCGCGCCCGCCGCGTCCAGGGGATGGTCAACGCGATGCTCCGCGGCGGCTTTCGCGGTGAGGTCACCGCGGTCAGCTCGGACGGGACACCGGTCGCCGGGGTGCCCACCGCCAGCTCGATCGCGACCGTCCCCGGCCGGCTCGACCTGGCCATCCTCTCGGTGCCGACCGCTGAGCTCGGCGGCGTGGTGATCGACGCCGCCCACAAGGGTGCGCACGGCATCGTGGTCCTCACCGGGACCGACGACTCGCCGAGCGACAACCGCACCGTGGTCAACCTGGCCCGCGCGTACGGCATCCGGGCCCTCGGACCGGACGCCCTCGGCCTGATCAACACCCACTCGGAGGTGGAGATGAACTCCACCCCTGGGCCGATGCCCCGCCGCGGCGGGGTCGGCCTGTTCTGCCAGTCGGCCGCCGTCGGGGTGGCGCTGCTCAACCGGGCCCTGCGGCAGGACCTCGGCCTGTCCTCCTTCATCTCGACCGGCGACTACGCCGACGTCACCGGCAACGACGTGATGCAGTTCTGGGAGGACGACGAGGCCACCCGGGTCTGCCTGCTGTCGCTGGACTCGATCGGCAACCCGCGCAAGTTCTCCCGGATCGCCCGCCGGCTGACCCGGCGCAAGCCCGTGGTGGTGATCGAGCCCGGGCGTACCAGCCGGTCCAGCCACTCCGGGGTCCGCGGCGGTCTGGCCCACGCGCCGGACGAGGCCGTGGACGCGCTCTTCCGCCAGGCTGGGGTGATGGTCGTGCACCGGCGGGGCGCCATGTTCGACATCGCCAAGATCGCCGCCCGCCAGCCGCTGCCCCGCGGCTCCCAGGTACGACTGATCACCAACTCCTTCACCCTCTGCCAGCAGATGGTGCACACCCTCACCGCGGTCGGCCTGCTGACTGAGGAGGAGCCGGTGCTGCTGCACGCCGAAGCCGGACCGGAGGAGTTCGTCGCGGCCGCCCGGACCGCCCTGGCCGACCCGACCTGCGACTCCGTCATCTGCGCGGCTGTGAACGTCTACGAGGAAGGCACCGAGGACGTCATCGCTGCCCTCGACCAGATCGCGCACGAGGGCGACATCCCGCTGGTCGGAGTGTTCCTGGACTTCCACCTGCCGCTCAACCGGGAGGACGAGGTCGACGTGATGGGGGAGCTACCGCGCTTCGACGCCCCGGCCGACGCCATCCACGCCCTGTCCGCGCTCACTGCGTACGCCCACTGGCGCGAACGTGACCCTGGCGCCGTGCCACTGCTCGACCCCGACATCCTGCGCGCCAAGCGCGTCGTGCACCGCGTGCTCTCCGCGCACCCGACCGGCCGCGAGCTGACCGACGAGGAGTCCGCCGAGGTGCTCGCCGCGTACGGTATCCCGCTCGTCCGCCGGTACCCGGTCTCCAGCCTCGAGGAGGCGACCGCCGTTGCGGAGCACCTGGGGTGGAACGTCGTCCTCAAAGCCACCGCCGCCACCGTCCGCAGCCGCCCCGACCAGGCCAACGTGCACCGCAACCTCGCCGGCGCCGACGACCTCGCCGCCGCCTGGGCCGAGCTGAACACCCTGGTGAGCGAGCTCGGTCTGGGCGGCGACATCGGCGCCGTCGGCGAACCGGTCGTCCAGGCGATGGCACCCCCCGGGGTGGCGCTGGTGGTCGGCAGCCGCGAGGACGCCGCCTTCGGGCCGCTGGTCTCGATGGGCCTCGAAGGCATTCCGACCGAGCTCCTCGGCGACACCGTCTACCGCGTCCCCCCGCTGACCACCGTCGACGCCGCCGCCATGGTCCGCGACCTCAAAGCCGCCCCCACCCTGTTCGGTCGGCACGGCAGCCCGCGGGTGCACATCGACGGCATCGAGGACCTGCTGCACCGCGTCGCCCAGCTCGCCGACGACCTGCCCCAGCTCGCCTCCGTCGCCCTCGGTCCCTGTGTCGCCTCCCGCAGTGCCATGTCCGTCCTGGGCGCCCGCATCCTCACCGCGCCGACCGACGACCGACGAGACCCGATGGCGAGAACTCTGTGACTCCTGGCGTCGGGCCTGCTTCGCGCCCTCAAGATCCGATCTTCCTCTCTCGCTCGCAGACGGAAAAGCGTGTCTGCTCGCTCGGTCGTCCAGACCGGACCCGGGCGCTCGCAACCCGACGCGCGCTACTCCCCTGCGAGCGTCGGGTAGGTCGGGCCGCGGCGCTGTCTGGACGATCGAGAGAGCAGACACGCTTTTCCGTCTGCGATCGAGGGAGGAAGACAGCGTCTTGGCGGCACGGCCGAGCGCGAGCGGGACAGTACAGTGAGCGGCATGAGGCTTGGATCGATGCGGAGAGACCTGCGGGCCGACATCGAGGCGTGCGGGTACTTTCCGGACCTCGTCGAGGACGCGGTGATCCTCGCCGTGGCGGAGGAGGAGCTGCTCGACTTCGTCGTGCACCACGAGCCGACCTTTGCCCACGACGAGATCCACCGGCACGTCACCGTGCTGGCCTTGACGCCGACCCGGTTGATCGTCGGCCACACCGACGACCAGCCGGCTGAACCGCCGATGACCGGGATCGCGGCGGCCTCCTCGACCGAGTCGGTCGCCCTGTCCAAGATCAACACCGTCGTGCTGACCCGGGTGGTCAGCCGGCCGGAGTCCTACCGGCCCGGGTCGACCGACGTCGCCGAGACGTGGCTGTCCGTCGGCTGGGGTGCGGTGCGCCGGCTCGACCTGGAGCAGGCGAGCTGTCCCGATCCCGAGTGCGAGGCCGACCACGGCTACACCGGGGCGCTGGTCGGGGACGACCTGACCGTCCGGATGAGCGCCGCCGCCGACGGACCCGACCGGGTGGCCCGGCTGGCCAGGTTCTCCAGCGCCCTGCAGCGGGCGGCTGCCCTGTGACCAGCCCAAGTCAGACGAGCTCCGACCTGACAGAGCTGACGAGCACCGGGTGACCGCCGCAGCGACGACGGCGCCGCTGCCCCCCCTGCTTCTGCCGGCCTACTCCACGTCCACCCTCGCCGAGCTCATGCCCGGCATCGGTCACCACCTCGGCGTTCCGGGCTGCGACCATGACCCACTCACGCTGCCGCCGTCGTCGCGGTACGTGGTGGTGCTCGTCGACGGGCTCGGTTGGCAGCTGCTGCGGCGGGCGTCCCGTGACGTCCCGTACCTCGGCGGCCTGCTGCGCCAGGGGCAGTCCATCACCTCCGGCGTACCCAGCACCACCGTCACCAGCCTGACCAGCCTCGGGACGGGACTGCCGCCCGGCCAGCACGGCATGGTCGGCTACACCGCGCGCATCCCCGACACCGGCGAGATCCTGAACGCCCTCACCTGGGAGTCCGACCTGCTCGGCCGGGCCGTCCAGCCCCGGTCGACCTTCTTCGAACGCGCCGTGGCGGCCGGCGTGGCGGTCAGCTCCGTCGGGCTGCAGCGCTTCGCGGGCAGCGGCCTCACCGAGGCAGCGTTGCGGGGTGCTGATTTTGTCCCGTTCGAGCACGAACGAGCCGAAGAGACCAGGATCTCCCTGATCCAGCAGGCCGTCGCCCGCGGCGACCGCAGCCTGGTCTACGCCTACGAACGGCAGCTCGACCACGTCGGGCACTCCTCCGGCTGCGACTCCGAGGACTGGCTACGGCAGCTGATCCGGGTCGACGCGATGTGCGACCGGATCCGGGACGCCCTGCCCGACGACGTCGTCCTGGTCATCACCGGCGACCACGGCATGGTCGACATCCCGACCAGCCACCAGGTGCTGGCCGAGGACGAGCCCGACCTGATGGCCGGGGTCGACGCGCTGGCCGGGGAAGGCCGGTTCCGACAGCTCTACGTCGACCACGACAACCCCGAGGCCGTCGCCGCCCGCTGGCGCGACCTGCTGGGCGACCGGGCCTGGGTGCGCACCCGAGAGGAGGCGATCGACGAGGGCTGGTTCGGGCCGGTCGCCGGCAACGTCCGGGAGCGCTACGGCCACGTCCTGGTCGCGATGCGCGACACCTGGGCCGTGATGACCCGGCAGTACCCGCGCGAGCTCAGCCTCGTCGGCATGCACGGCTCGCTGACCCCCGCCGAGATGCTCGTCCCGCTGCTGATCGCCTGACCAGCGGCCGGCTCTAGCCAAGCGACAGCGCCCGGGCCGGGCACCGCTCGACGGCCTCCCGGGCGGCGTCCTCCTGCCCGGCGGGCACCTCGGCCTGCAGCACCTGCACGATGCCGTCCTCGTCCTGGTCGAACACCTCGGGCGCCGACAGCACGCAGTTGCCGGCGCCGATGCACACGTCCGGCTCTGCTTCCACCCTCATGATCGGCTCCTCACCAAGGTCACCGGCAGCTCGGTCACACCGTAGACGAACGTCTGCTCCCGGTACGCGGGCCGGCCGGGTTCGACGGAACTCGATCCGGCCGCGGCTGACGCGCTCGGCGTCCCCGAGCACCTCCCGGGCGTCCGCCCAGTCGGTGACGACCCAGACCGGTTGGTCGGCGAAGGGGCTGTCCCGCTTCACCGCACGGCCAGCGACCAGCGGCGGCGCGAAGTTCTCGTCGCGGCGGAAGAGCAGCGGCGCCGTGCTGGTGCTCGCGTCATCCGTAGCCGGAGAATACGCGGCAACCCTGGGAGCCCGGAGGAGCGCGGGTACACCGCGGTGCGCGCGTCGTCTCGCGGGTCGGGCGCACGTCGTGGTCGCCGCGGATGGCAGGATCAGGGGGTGGCCGAGTTCCTGTACTTCACCGGCCCGATGGACTGCGGCAAGTCCACCCTCGCCCTGCAGCTGGACCACACCCACTCCGCGGGCGGGCGCCACGGCCGGCTCTTCACGTCCCAGGACCGCGCCGGTGAGGCGACGATCTCGTCCCGGCTGGGCCTGGTCCGGCCCGCGATCGAGGTGACGCCGGGCTTCGACTTCTGGGACTACGTCGTCTCGCAGCTGACCGGCGGCGAACGCGTCGACTACCTGATCTGCGACGAGACGCAGTTCTACGAGTCGCGCCAGATCGACCAGCTGGCCCGGGTGGTCGACGAGCTGCAGCTCGACGTGATGGCGCTCGGCATCCTGACCGACTTCCAGACCCGGCTCTTCCCGGCGTCCCAGCGGTTGGTGGAGCTCTGCGACTCGATCGAGCTGCTGCAGGTCCGCGCGCTGTGCTGGTGCGGCGAACGGGCCACCCACAACGCCCGGACGGTCGACGGGGTGATGGTGGTGGAGGGCGACCAGGTCATGGTCGGCGACACCGCGGCGCCCGGGGCGGAGGCTGCTCTTGTGGCGTACGAGGTGCTCTGTCGACGGCACCACCGGCGGCGGGTGAGCCGGGCGGTCGCCCGGGCCACGCTGTCGGACCCGTTGCCGTTCGAGCGCGACGAGGAGGACCTTCCCCGCGCTGAGTCGTGGTGAGCGGATTCAGCTGGGCGGCTTCGGACCGCCGAACATGATCTCGTCCCAGCTCGGTACGGACGCCCGCTTGCGCTTCGCCGGCTTGGGCGCGGGCGCCTCCTCCAGCTGGAACTCCTCCGCGTCGGTGAGCTCACCCGCCTCGTCGGCCCGGTCCGCCGCGTCGGTCCGCGCGTACGGCGGGGCGGGCTCGTCGGTGCCGGGCAGCTGGTCGGCGGGCGGGGGACCGTCGTCGACGGGGGTGCTGAGCTCGACCGAGGACTTGTCGTCCATCGGCACCTGGCTGCGGTCGGGGTGCTCGGCCGGCGCCAGCTCGGCCTCCTCGGCCAGGCTCGGCTCGACCGGGTAGTTGACGACGATGGCTGGTTCCCACCCGCCGCCGGCCGTCTCGGGCACGGCTGAGGCGTCGCTCAGACCGGCGTAGACCCGGGGGGAGTCCTCGCTGTAGCCGTCTGGGCCGAGCATCGCGTAGAGCGCCGTCAGCTCGGAGCCTTCCGCGACCTCGGGCGCCGGCTCGGGCTGGTCGGCGTGCTCCGGCTCATCGGCGGCCGGCTCCTGGGCTGCGTCGGTGTCCCGCGGCAGCTCCGCTACGTCCCCGGACTCGGCCGCGGGAACGGCGCGTAGCGACCGGACGGGCGGCAGGTCAGGCGTCGGCTCCGGGGTCGCCGGCACCTCGGGCGCCGGCTCCTGCACGACCCGGACGAGCGCGAGCTCGTCGCTCAGGTCGACGGTCGGCTCGTTGCTGGACTCGCGCGGGCCGCGCCCCGGGCCGGCCGAGCCTGCGGGTTCCTCACCGATCAGCCAGCGGGCCGGGTCGTCGGAGGCGATCGTGTACCGGCCGCGCAGGTCGAACGCGAACGACGCCCGCTGGTCCTCCGCGCCGAGCCGGTACGCCGCGGTGACGGCCCAGCGTCCGTCCTCGAGCCGGTAGGCGTCCCAGTCGATGGTGTCGACGTCCACGCCACGCTTGAGCAAGCGGTCGGCGACCGTGGCCCGCAACAGCCGGTGGCCGGCGGTCTCACCCCGCCGCCGGACCGGGCAGGCCAGCGCCATCAGCGCGATGTTGTCCCGCTCGGCCAGCACCGGGGCGGCGAAGCGTTCGACCCGGTCGTGCTCGAGGCCGGCGACGGCGCTCACGTCCGCCAGCGACTCACCGGCCCGGATGCGTGCCTGGATGTCCCGCGGGCTGAGTGAGCTGTCCATCGGGGTCTCCAGGGCAGGCGGTCGGGGGCCGGGGGCACGCAGCGCCGCCCGTAACCGGTCGTCAACGGCGAGCACCAGCTCTTCGCCGTCGTCGTCGGTCAGGATGAGCGACGTGCCGTCGGGGCCCGGTCCCACCAGTCGCGCGTTGCGCATCGGTTGTGGCGGCTCCCTCAGGCGGTCATGGTCGTGTCGGAGCCCAACCTATCGGAATGTCTCCCTCCGCTTCGCGACACGAGCAGGGTCTCGGCCAGCGTGGTGAGGCTCCGTAGCCAGAGCGCCGGCCGGTCCGGGTGCACGTCGTGACCGCAGCAGGACCGTGCGGCTCGGGGCAGCACTCTCGTCGATGACGGGCCTGAGCCCAAACGAGCCTTGCGGGCCGGTCGTAGGGTTTCGGACATGACCGAGGCGCACCCCGCTCAGCCCACTCCTTCGGCCGCCCCCGAGCCCACCACGGTAGGTCGGCTGCGAGCGTCGGGCCACACCACCCGCGGCACCAAGCAGGAGCTGCGCGAGAACCTTCTCCAGCGGCTGCGTTCGGGGGAGACCGCGTTCCCGGGCATCGTCGGCTTCGACGACAGCGTGCTGCCCGAGCTCGAGGGCGCGATCCTGGCCGGGCACGACCTGGTCCTGCTCGGTGAGCGCGGCCAGGGCAAGACGCGGCTGATGCGCACCCTGGTCACCCTGCTGGACGAGTGGAGCCCCGAGGTGGAGGGTTGTGAGATCCACGACGACCCGTACACGCCGGTCTGCGTCCGCTGCCGGGCGCTGGCCGCCGAGCTGGGCGAGGACCTGCCGGTCGCCTGGCGGCACCGCGACGACCGCTACACCGAAAAGCTCGCCACCCCCGACACCTCGGTCGGTGACCTGATCGGTGACGTCGACCCGGTCAAGGTCGCGCAGGGCCGCACCCTCGGCGACCCCGAGACCGTCCACTACGGGCTGGTGCCCCGGGCCAACCGGGGGGTCTTCGGGCTGAACGAGCTGCCCGACCTGGCCGAGCGGATCCAGGTCGCCCTGTTCAACGTGCTCGAGGAGCGGGACATCCAGGTCCGCGGCTACTCGCTGCGGCTGCCGCTCGACCTCTTCCTGGTGGCCACCGCCAACCCCGAGGACTACACCAACCGCGGCCGGATCATCACCCCGCTCAAGGACCGCTTCGGCGCCGAGATCCGCACCCACTACCTGACCGAGCTGGCCGATGAGGTGTCCCTGCTGCGCCAGGAGGCCGAGCTGGTGTCGGAGGTGGGCGATGCGCTCCTGGAGGTGCTGGCCCGGTTCACCGCGAACCTGCGGTCGTCCTCCTCAGTCGACCAGCGGTCCGGGGTGTCAGCCCGCTTCACCATCGCGGCCGCTGAGGCGGTGTCGGCCTCCGCGCTACGCCGGGCCGCCCGGACCGGCGACGACGAGGCGGTGGCCCGGATCTGCGACATCGGCGTCGTGCTGCCCACGCTGCTCGGCAAGGTCGAGTTCGAGATGGGTGAGGAGGGTCGCGAACGCGCCGTGCTCGACCACCTGCTGCGGCTCGCGGTCGCCGCCACCTTCCGTGACCGCCTCGGCGGCCTCGACCTCGCCGGGTTCACCGGCGTCTTCGCCGAGGGCGCCGTGGTCGAGACCGGCGAGCTCGTCCCGGCGCGCGAGCTGTTGACCCAGCTCGGCAGCGTGTCCGGGCTCTCCAAGGTGCTCGACCGGCTCGGCTACGGCGACGCGGCCAGCCGCGGCCAGGTCGCCTCCGCCGTCGAGCTCACCCTCGAAGGCCTCCACCTGACCCGCCGGATCGAGAAGGAGACCGTCGACGGCCGTACGGTCTACGGCGCCGCCTGAGCGCGAGCAGGAGGTTGTGCCGCTTTTTCGGCGTCGCTGTCCGGTAGAGCCTCCTCTTCGTGAGGGCGACCCTGTGGATATCTCGTCGCGAGGCTCCGGGCACCCCATGCTGCCCACGTGGGTCGATTCGAGGGTGAGCTCCCCGCCACCATCTCTCCGCGTGCGGCAGCTGATCTCGTAGCCGCAGGTGTGAGCCGACACGCCCTCGAAGGCTCGCGGTGGCGCCGCACCAGCAGGGGCTACTACGTGCCGTCCACCGGCGTACCCAGCTCGCCCACCCAGCGCATCATCGAAGCCGCGGCTGTGGTGCAGCCCGGGGCGGCTCTTGGCGGCTGGGCCGCGGCGTACGCCTGCGGAGCCGATCTGCTGGACGGTCTCGACGACTTCACGATGGCTCCGCTGCCGGTCCTCGTCTGCCGCCGGGCGGCCATCGTGTGCCTGTCGCCGGGATCGACTACAAGCAGCACCGACTCGCCGAGGACGAGGTGAGCACGAGAGCCGGGATCCCGTGGACCAGTCCGGCCCGGACGGCGTCGGACCTGCTGCACACGGCGACCGACCTCACGGAGGCGGTGGTCGCTCTCGACGCCATGCTCGCCGCCGGGCTGCCCGTCCGCGACCTGTCACTCACCCCCGGCCGCCGCGGCGCACGGCAGGCCCGAGAAGCCCTCACGCTTGCCCGTGCTGGCGTAGCAAGCACGTGGGAGAGCCGGCTGCGGATGCTCTACGTGCTCGAGCTGGGTCTCCCGATGCCGCTGGTCAACCACCCGGTGTACGACCTCGACGGCCGGCTGCTCGGCGTACCGGACCTGCTGGACGTCGAGGCGGGACTGGTGCTCGAGTTCGACGGTTCGCGGTGGTCAGGATCACCCGTGGCCGGCGGCCACCGCGACCGCGACCAGCACCGAGCCGACAACGTCCGCGAGGAGCTCTTCGAGCGCGCCGGTCTGACGGTCGTCCGGGCCGACGGTCGAGACGTCGGCTACTACCGGCGGCGGCTGATGGCCCGCGTCGGCGCGGCCCGATCCGACGGTCTGAAACGGGACCGTAGCCGGGATCGGTGGGTGGTCGGCACGAGCAGGAGGCTGTCCCGGTTTGAGAGACCCAATAGCCGGGACAGCCTCCTTCCCGGGCGACCTAGGCTGACGTCATGAGTGCCGAGCGGTACGAGAGCCCTGATCCGCACCGGAACGTCCGCTACGGTCCGTGGCGGGGCGGGCCTGACCCGCTGGCGGCGCCGTACGACGTCCGGGCGGCGGTCGACCAGATCGGCTCCGACGTGATGTCGGCGGGCAACGTCCGGGACTCGCTGCGCGACCTGATGCGGCGTGGCGTCGACGGCCGCGGCGGCTTGGACAAGCTGGCGCAGAAGCTGCGCAAGCTGCGGGCGGCGGCCCGGCGGCGAGGTGACCTGGGCGGCACGCTCGACCAGGTCCGGGCTGCGCTCGACCAGGCTCTGGCGTTCGAGCGGGAGGCGCTCGCCGCCACCGAGGGCGACGAGGCCCGGATGGCGGAGATGGAGCTGGACACGCTGCCCGACGACGTCGCCGGGGCGGTCCGCGCGCTGGACGGCTACGACTGGACCTCACCCGAGGCGAAGGCGACGTACGAGGCCATCCAGGACATGTTGCGCCGCGAGGTGCTCGACGCCCAGTTCGCCGGCATGAAGCAGGCGCTCGAGTCGCCCGACCCCGAGGCCATGGCCCGGGTCAAGGACATGCTCGCCGACCTCAACGCCCTGTTGGCGGCGCACGCGCGGCAGGAGGACACCACCGACCAGTTCGCGGACTTCATGGCCAAGCACGGGGAGTTCTTCCCCGAGCAGCCCGAGAACGTCGACGAGCTGATCGACGCGCTCGCCCGCCGGCAGGCCGCCGCCCAGCGGATGATGGCCTCGCTCAGCCCGGAGCAGCGCGAGCAGCTCGGCCAGCTGATGAGCCAGGCGCTCGGCGACGCCGACCTGGCCTCGGAGATGGCGCAGCTCTCGGACAACCTGCGCGCCCTGCGGCCCGGGCTCGACCGCGAGTCGCCGTCGGGGATGAGGCCCGGGGGAGAATGCCTCGGCTACAGCGAGGCCGTCGAGGCGGTCGCCGAGCTGGCTGACCTGGAGGCGTTGGAGAACCAGCTGGCCCAGGGCTACCCGGGCGCCACCCTCGACGACGTGGACGTCGACACCCTCGAGAAGCGGCTGGGGCACGAGGCGCTGCGGGACTTCCAGGGCCTGCGCGACCTCGAGCGCGAGCTGGAGGAGCAGGGCTTCCTGACGCGGACCGACGACGGGCTACGGCTGACCCCACGGGCGGTCCGCCGGCTCGGGCAGACCGCGCTGAAGCGGGTCTTCGCCCAGATCGCGGCGGCCGGGCACGGCGACCACGAGGACCACCGGACGGGCGCGGCCGACGAGCCGACGGGCCTGACCCGGCCGTGGGAGTTCGGCGACGAGCTGCCTCTCGACGCGCCCCGGACGGTGGCCAACGCGCTGCGGCGGGCCGGTCTGCCCGATGCGTCCGGCGATCGCGCCGGGGTCCAGCTGGACGTCGAGGACTTCGAGGTGACCGAGACCGAACGGCGGACGAGCGCGGCGGTGGCGCTCTGCGTCGACCTGTCGTACTCGATGTTCGCGGACGGCCGTTGGGGCCCGATGAAGCAGACGGCGCTCGCGCTGCAGCACCTGATCGAGACCCGGTTCCGCCAAGACGCGCTGCAGGTCATCGGCTTCAACCGGACGGCGCAGCGGCTGTCCCCGGTCGAGCTGGCCGAGATCGAGCCGACCATGCTGCAGGGCACCAACCTCCAGCACGCCCTGCTGATCGCGTCCCGGCACCTGCGTCGGCATCCCGACGCCGAGCCGGTGGTGCTGGTGGTCACCGACGGCGAGCCGACCGCGCACCTGACCGGCGACGGCGGCGCATACTTCCGCTGGCCGACGACGACCGAGACGCTGCGGGCCACCATCGCCCAGGTCGACGAGCTCGGCCGGTACGGCGCCACGCTGAACACGTTCATGCTCGGCGACGACGAGGGCCTGGCCCGGTTCGTCGACGCCATCGCCCGCCGCGCCGGGGGCCGGGTGTTCACTCCCGACATCGGCCGGCTCGGCGAGTACGTGGTGTCGGACTACCTCAAGGCCCGCCGCGGCCGCCGCTGACCCCGACAGTCACCACCCTCTAGAGCCCGGTGAGTGTCTGACAAGGCGGCGAGGTAGAAGTGGAGCATGAAACATCTGACCATCGCCACCGAGGCCGAGAAGAACGCCGACTTCCGCCGCGTCCTGTGGACCGGCACGTACACCCAGCTGGTCATCATGACCATCCCGCCGGACGGGGAGATCGGGGCCGAGGTGCACCCCGAGACCGACCAGATCCTCACCTTCGTCAGCGGCGTCGGCGAGGCCACCGTGGATGGCAGCAAGCGCAAGGTCGCCCAGGGCGACCTCGTCTGCGTACCCGCTGGGGCCAAGCACAACTTCGTCAACACCGGCCCCAACCCGCTGGTCCTCTACACCGTGTACGGTCCGCCCGAGCACGCCGACGGCGCGGTGCACAAGACCAAGGAAGAGGCCGACCAGCTCGAGGAGTCGGGCCTCGACGAGCCGCCCGCCTGACCAGCTCCCCGACGCCACCGTGGTTGGCTCCGACGCTCCTCGAGCACCGTCAGCGGCTGAGACTCCGGTGGGTGGCGACCCAGCGGAGCACGGCTCGGACCAGCAGGCCGGACGTGAGGCCCCAGAAGGCTGCGCCGACCCCGAACAGGCTGATCCCGGAGGCAGTGGCGACCAGCGCGACGACGGCGGCAACCCGGTCGTCCGGCTCGGCCAGGCAGCGTTCGAGGGCGGCACCGAGGGGCCCGAGCAGGGCGAGCGCCGCGACGGTGATCACCAGCCCGGGCGGGGAATGGGTGAGCACGAAGGCCGCGGCGGCGGACGCGAGCCCGAGCAGCACGTTGCTCCCGGCGGCGGCGACGGCCGCGATCCAGCGACGACGAGGGTCTGGGTGAGTCTCGGGTGAGGCGGCCAGCGCGGCGGAGATCGCCGCCAGGTTGACGGCGTGGCCGCCGAACGGGGCCGCTGCGGCCGACACGCCGGCGGTGACGAGCATCGTCGGTCGCCACGGGACGCGGTAGCCGTAGGTCCCCAGCACCGCGACCCCGGGTGCGTACTGCGACGCGATGTTGACCAGGAACAGGGGCACGGCCAGCCCGATCACCAGCCGCCAGTCGAAGACGGGCGTCGTCCAGGTCAGCTGCGGGAGCAGCGCGGCGGTGGTCGGGGTGGCGTCCAGGGTCAGCGCCACCACGACCAGCGCCGCGACCAGGGCCAGCGGGACGGCCCAGCGGCGTAGCAGCGCGTAGCCGACCAGCCAGGTGATCAGGATCGGGGCCGCGTAGCGGGGCGTGCGGCCCAGCGTGGTGAACGCGGTGACGCAGATGGGCAGCAGCACGCCGGCCAGCATCGCGTTCGCGATCGAACCCGGGATGGCGGCCAGTCGGCGGGACAACCAGGGCCACCAGCCGGTGAGGGCGGTCAGTCCGGCGACCACGAGGAAGGCCCCGACCGCGGCCGGCCAGTCTCCCGCCGCACCCTTCCCGCCGGCGAGCAGGGCGGCTCCGGGCGTGGACCAGGCCAGCACGAGCGGCATCCGGTAGCGCAGCGCCAGCACCAGCATGCCGACGGCCATGCCCAGGCACAGCACCAGCAGTCCGGACGCGGCCTGGGCCGTGCTCGCCCCCTGGGCGGTCAGCCCGGTCAGCACGAGCGCGAACGAGGACGAGAAGCCCACCACCGCGGTGACTACGCCGGCCAGGACCGCGCCGAGGGTGTGTCCCCGCTCAGCCACGGCCTCGTCCCGACCTGTCAGCCCCCGTGGTCGCCCGAGCAGCCACTGCCGCTGACAACTCGGAGGAGGAGTGGGTGGTGCGGATCAGCGTGACTGCCGGTGCCGCTGCACCAGCTCGACCAGGTAGGTGCCGTAGCCGGACTTGAGCAGCTTCGTCGCGCGCTCCTCGAGCTCGTCGTCGCTCAGGAAGCCCTGCCGCCACGCGGCCTCCTCGGGCGAGCCGACCTTGAGTCCCTGCCGGGCCTCGATGGTGCGGACGAAGTTCCCGGCGTCGCTCATCGAGTCGAACGTCCCGGTGTCGAGCCAGGCGGTGCCGCGCGGCAGCACGCCGACCTGCAGCTTGCCGGCCTCGAGGTAGTGCCGGTTGACGTCGGTGATCTCGTACTCCCCGCGCGGCGAGGGTGCGAGCCCGCGGGCGACGGGCACCACGTCGTTGTCGTAGAAGTAGAGGCCGGGCACGGCGTAGTTGGACCTCGGCTTCGTCGGCTTCTCCTCCAGCGAGACCGCGCGGCCCTCGGCGTCGAACTCCACCACGCCGTACGCGCTCGGTTCGGCCACCCAGTAGGCGAAGACCGCGCCACCGTCGACGGTGGCGAAACGCTGCAGCTGGGTGCCCAGGCCGGGGCCGTAGAAGATGTTGTCGCCGAGCACCAGGGCCACGTGGTCGTTGCCGATGAAGTCGGCCCCGATCACGAACGCCTGCGCGAGCCCGTCCGGCGAGGGCTGTTGCGCGTAGCTGATCGAGATGCCGAACTGCGACCCGTCGCCCAGCAGCCGCTCGAAACCGGGGGCGTCGTGCGGGGTGGTGATGATCAACACGTCCCGGATGCCGGCGAAGATCAACGTCGACAGCGGGTAGTAGATCATCGGCTTGTCGTACACCGGGACGAGCTGCTTGCTGATGCCCAAGGTGACCGGGTGCAGCCGGGTGCCGGAACCGCCGGCCAGGATGATGCCTCGCATGGCGCACCAGTGTGGCACCTCACCGCCCGCGGCTGACGAACCCCGTCTCGTACGCGACCACGACGGCCTGGACCCGGTCGCGGACGCCGAGCTTGGCGAGGATGCGGGCGACGTGGGTCTTCACGGTGGTCTCGGCCACCACCATCTCGGCGGCGAGCTCGGCGTTGGACAGGCCGCGCGCGACCAGCCGGAGCACCTCGAGCTCCCGTTCGGTCAGTGCTGCCAGTCGAGCCGGGACCCCGGGGGTGACCGCCGGCTCGGCGAAGTGTTCGACCAGCCGCTGCGTGATCGACGGCTCGATGAGGGAGTCCCCGGTCGCCGCGGCGCGGACGGCGGCGATGAGCCGGGACGAAGGCGCGTCCTTGAGCAGGAACCCGGCGGCGCCGGCGCGCAGGGCCCGGTAGATGTAGGCGTTCTGGTCGAACGTGGTGAGTACGACGACGGTCGGCGGGTCCGGCTGGCGCAGGATCTGCTCCGTCGCGGCGAGGCCGTCGAGCTCGGGCATCCGGATGTCCATCAACACGACCTGAGGCTTCGTCAGCGCCGACTGACGGATCGCCTCGAGCCCGGTGTCGGCCTCGGCGACGACCGCGATGTCGCCCTCGGCCTCCAGGATCACCCGGAAGCCGGTACGCACCAGCTCCTGGTCGTCGGCGATGAGGACCCTGATCACGCCCTCATTCTCACCGCCGGACGGCCTGCCGCGACTCATCCTCAAGGATGACGTCGGCCGTGATGATCATCCTCGGTGCTGACGTGGACGACCCGCCCGCAACGGAAGTCTGGGCCCAACGGGGTCACCCAGACCCTGAACCGAAAGGACAACCACCATGAACACCACCGGCATCCGACCGCTGGACTACGTGCTGGCGGCCGCCATGGTCGCGCTCGCCGTCTTCCTCGGGGTCGAGAACGTCACCGCGGGGCCGGTCAACGACCTGGCGCACCCCCTCGACTCCCAGTCCGTGCTCATCGTCCCGGTCTTCGCCCTCGCCGCCCTGCCCATCCTCTGGCGGCGACGCCACATCCTGGCCGCGATCGGCGTCTCGCTCGTGGTCATCGCCGCGAGCCTGCTGGCCTTCGGCTGGCTCACCCGCTGCGGGTTCGCGCTGCCCTTGTCGGCGGCGATGGCCTACGCCGTGGCTCGCTTCGCCGGCGGCAAGCAGAACCAGCTGATCGGGCTGGTCGGCATCGTCGCCCTGCAGATCGTGGTGTTGGTGCACGACTCCTCCACCGGCGGCCTCGGCGGCCTTTCGGTCGGACTGCCCGCCGCCGCTCTGGGCTACGCAGCCGGCCTGGTCGTGCAAGCCCGTAGCGCCAAGCGGGTTGCCGAACCTACGCTGGACTCCGTCGAGCACGTCCACGCCTGAGGGGTCGAGCGATGCGTGAGGGCTTTCGCCGGACCTTCCGGGACATCCGTCTCCTCGACGTGCTCCTGGCGGGAGCCCTCACCGGGCTCGGTTACGTGTTGATGGTCGAGAACGTCCAGGTCGCCGACGACGAGGTCGCCAGCCAGGTGGCGGCCCACGTCATGATCCACCCGATGGGGTCGCACTCGTGGCTGATGCTGCCGGTCTTCCTGCTGGCGCCACTCTCGGTGCTGTGGTGGCGGCGTGGCGTCATCGCCGTCACCGGGGTCGCGCTGGCCGTGATGATCCTGCACGACCTGGCCTTCGGCTGGGTGACCCGCTGCGGGGCCGGGCTCCCGCTCGCGTTCGTGCTGGCGTACCTGGGGGCGGTGTCCCTGGACCGGGCGCGGGCGTGGGTCGCGCTCGGCCTCAGCACGCTCCTGACCGCCGCCGTGCTGGTGGTGGACGCGACCACCGGCTTCGAACCGTTCGTGCTGGCCTTCCCGATCGTGCTGATCGTCTTCGGGATCGGCCGGGCGGTCCGGCACCGGACGGCCATGAGTGCCGAGCTCAAGGCACGGACGCTCGAGCTGCAGCGGCTGCGCGACGAGCGGGTGGCCCTGGAGGTGGCCGGTGACCGGGCCCGGCTCTCGTCCCAGCTCGACGGGCTGCTCCGGGAGCGGCTCGGTCAGCTCACCACGGCGGCCGAGTCGGGCCCCGAGCTCGACCGGAGCCACGCCAAGGCGCTCTTCGCCTCGATCGAGGCCGACAGCCGCGCGACGCTCGACGGCATGCGGGAGATCGTCGGCCTGCTGCGGGGCGGCGACGTCGCGCTGGCGCCGGCGCCCACGGTCGCGCACCTCGACGCCCTGTTGGCTCGGCACACCAGGGCGGACGCGCGGCTGACCGTGGCCGGCGACCCGCGTTCCCTGCCGGCGGCCGTCGAGCTGTCCGCGTACCGCATCGTCGAGCACCTGGTCAGCGTGCTCGCCGACCAGCCGGACTCCCGCGTCGAGGTAGGCGTGCGGTTCGACGACCACGCGCTCGAGATCCGGGTCGACGGGCTCGTCGGCCGGACCGCCGACCTCAAGGCTGCCGTGGCCCGGGCCCGCGAGCGTGCCGCGTTCCTCGGCGGCTCGCTGGACGTACGGGTCAGTCGCGGCCGGGCCCGCGCCGTCGCCCAGCTACCCGTCCTGGCCTAGCGAGCTCCTCGTGAGCCGGTGGCTACGGGTGGAGGGAGCGGCGATCGCCGTCGCCGTGCTGCTGCTCGTCGCCCTGCCGACGGCGCTGCACGGCTGGCCGACGACGCTCCGCGGCAACCTCACCACCCTCATCGTGATCGGTGGCGGACTGGCGCTGGTCGGCTGGCGCCGCCGTCCGCGCGTCGCGTCGACGGTGGCGCTCACGGCCTTCCTGCTCACCGTCACCCAGATCGGCTGGTTTCCCGACACGGGGATCGCGCTCTTCTCCGCCAGCTTTGCCGTGCTCGCCCTCGGCTGGTCGGGCCGCTCGGCCTGGGTGGCGGCCGGCTGCGGCGCGCTCTACCTCGTGGCGTTCTACGTGCACAGCGGGACGGACAGCTGGGTCGCGGCGCTCATGTTCACCGTGCCCCCCTACGTTGCCGGGACGGTGCTGCGGCTGCGGCAGGAGACTGCCGACGAGCTGGCGCGGCGGGCGGCCGAGCTCGAGGAGGAGCGCGAGCTGTTCGCCGAGATCGCCCTGCGTCACGAACGAGCACGGATCGCCAGCGAGCTGCACGACATCATCGGCCACGCGATCAGCGTGATGGTGATCCAGGCGGCCGCCGGGCAGCGACTGGTCGACGCCGACCCGGTCCGGGCGCGAGCGGCCTTCGCGGCCATCTCGGAGTCGGCGCGCCAGGGCGGGCAGGACGTCGAGCGGCTGATCGAGCTGCTGGAGGGCGGCGAGCGTGGCGGCGCGGACCTGTCGCTCGTCGACGAGGTGGTCGCCCGGGCCGTTCGCAGCGGGCTGAACGTCACCTGTCGCTTCGAGGGGGACCGCGATCAGGTGTCCGAGCCCGTCGGCCACCTGGCCTTCCGGGTCGTGCAGGAGAGCCTGACGAACGCTCTGCGGTACGCCCCCGGCGCCGACGTCCGGGTCGTGATCAGCGTGGACGGCGAAGGGCGTGGTCTGAGGGTGCGGGTCGAGAACGACCGCACCCCGCAGTCCGAGTCGCCGCTCGCCGGTACCGCTCGCGGCCTGATCGGTCTGCGGGAGCGGGTCCGGACGCTCGGCGGGCAGTTCGACGCGGGGGCGACCGCCGTGGGCGGGTGGGCCGTCGAGGCCCGTCTTCCCGCAGGGTGAGCCGAGCGCCGAAGCACCGGGGCCTCTCGCGCTTAGGATGTCCGCCATGGCGACCCCCCACAGCCCGGCTGACCTTCGACGTCCGCAGGGGGGCTCACGGTGACGGCGTACCTGGTCACCGGCGGCGCGGGCTTCATCGGCTCCAACTTCGTGCGGCACCTGCTCAAGCACACCGACGCGACGGTGACGGTGCTGGACCTGTTGACGTACGCCGGGAACCCGCAGTCGGTCGAGGGTCTGCCCGCTGACCGCTTCACCTTCGTCAAGGGCGACATCTGCGACGCCCGGCTGGTGGCCCAGCTCGTGGCGAACAGCGACGTGGTGGTGCACTTCGCCGCCGAGTCGCACAACGACAACTCCCTGCTGGACCCCTCGCCGTTCCTGACCACCAACCTGATCGGCACCTACACCCTGCTCGAGGCGGTCCGGCACGCCGAGGTCCGCTTCCACCACATCTCCACCGACGAGGTCTACGGCGATCTCGAGCTCGATGATCCCGAACGCTTCACCGAGTCGACGCCCTACAACCCGTCCAGCCCCTACTCCTCGACCAAGGCGGGCTCGGACCTGCTGGTCCGGGCGTGGGTGCGCTCGTTCGGCGTCCAGGCGACCATCAGCAACTGCTCCAACAACTACGGGCCGTTCCAGCACGTGGAGAAGTTCATCCCGCGCCAGATCACCAACGTGATCGACGGTGGTCGACCCAAGCTGTACGGGGCGGGCACCAACGTCCGCGACTGGATCCACGCCGACGACCACAGCTCGGCGGTGCTGCGGATCGTGGCGGACGGCACGATCGGGGAGACCTACCTGATCGGCGCGGACGGCGAGCGCAACAACCTGCAGGTCGTCGAGACGATCCTCGAGCTGCTGGGCCAGCCGCGCGACGCCTACGACCACGTCAACGACCGACCCGGCCACGACCTGCGCTACGCCATCGACTCGACCAAGCTGCGCACCGAGCTCGGCTGGACGCCGGCCTACTCCGACTTCGACGCGGGGCTCGCGGCCACCATCGAGTGGTACCAGGCGAACGAGGCCTGGTGGCGACCGCAGAAGGCCGCGACCGAGGCCAAGTACGCCACCCAGGGACAGTGACGCCGGTGGCTGCCCTGAGCGTCACCCCGACCGCGATCGACGGCCTGCTCGTGGTCGCGCTGGACGTCCGCGCGGACAACCGCGGCTGGTTCAAGGAGAACTGGCAGCGGCGCAAGATGGTCGACCTCGGCGTTCCCGACTTTGGTCCGGTGCAGAACAACGTCTCGTTCAACACCGCGGCCGGGGCCACCCGGGGCATCCACGCCGAGCCGTGGGACAAGTTCGTCTCGCTCGCCCGGGGCCGGATCTTCGGCGCCTGGGTCGACCTGCGTCCGGGCCCCGGCTTCGGCACCTGCGTCACCCTCGAGCTCGGGCCCGAGACCGCCGTCTTCGTGCCCCGTGGGGTGGGCAACGCGTTCCAGACGTTGGAGGACGAGACCGCCTACTCCTACCTGGTCAACGACCACTGGAGCCTCGCCGCCAAGGACTCCTACACCTTTGTCAACCTCGCCGACGAGACGCTGGCCATCGCCTGGCCGATCCCGCTGGCGCAGGCCGAGCTCTCCGACGCCGACCGGGCGCACCCGCGGCTGGCCGACGTGGTGCCGATGCCTGCGGCCAAGACCCTCGTCGTCGGGGCCGGCGGCCAGCTGGGCCAGGCCCTGAGCGCCGCCTGGCCGCACGCCACCGCCGTCACCCGGGCCGAGCTCGACCTCGCCGACCCAGCGTCGGTCGCGGCGTTCGACTTCGCGCCGTACGGGGTGGTGGTCAACGCGGCCGCCTACACCGCCGTCGACGCCGCCGAGACGCCCGAGGGCCGCAAGGATGCCTGGGCGGCGAACGTGACCGGCGTCGCGGCGCTGGTCGGGGCGGCCCGGGAGCACCGCTGCACGCTGGTGCACGTCTCCTCGGACTACGTCTTCGACGGCACTCAAGCCGAGCACACCGAGGACGAGCCGTTCAGCCCGCTCGGGGTCTACGGCCAGACCAAGGCCGCGGGCGACGCGCTCGTGGCGACCCTGCCCGCCCACTACATCCTGCGGACCAGCTGGGTGATCGGCGCGGGCAAGAACTTCGTGGCCACCATGGCCTCGCTCGCCGACCGCGGCATCTCCCCGGGGGTGGTCGACGACCAGTACGGCCGGCTGACCTTCACCTCCGACATCGCCCGGGCGGTCGACCACTTGCTGACCAGCGGGGCGCCGTACGGCACCTACAACGTCAGCGGCGCCGGTGAGGTGATGAGCTGGGCCGACATCGCGACGGCCGTGTTCGTCGCCCGCGGCCGGTCGGCGACCGACGTGACGCCGGTGAGCACCGCCACGTACGGGGAGGGCAAGACGCTGGCCCCCCGGCCGCAGCACAGCGCGCTGGCCCTGGCCAAGCTCGAAGCCACCGGCTTCGTCCCTGGTCTCGCCACCGACCAGCTGAAGGCGTACCTGGAGACCGTCTCGCCCTGAGCTTGGTTGGAAGCCGGCGAAGGGCTTGCGCTCACCGCGAGAACGTCTTGAGTTCCACGCACAGAGTGTGAGTGAAGGTCTCGTAGTCGGGACACAAACTCACAGTCTGTCGGGCTCAGCAGGGGTGCGCGTTCTGCTAGGTCATGGCCAAGAGAGGCGCAACCTCTTCGAGGCCCTCGACACGTTCGGAACGCGTTGGACTCGCCCTTCGACCGGCTCAGGGAGCGGCCACGGGCCGGGCGCGGACCCCGAGCGCGGCCACGGTCAGCAGGACCCCGGCGCCCACGACCCCGGCAAAGCCCAGCTGGGAGCCCCCGCGGTCGATGAGCAGCCCCATCGCGGCGGCCCCGACGGCGAGCCCGCCGGCCAGCCCGGTCGAGCTCCAGGCGAGGGCCTCGGTCAGCCGCGAGTGCGGGACGGCCGCCTGGGTGACGCTCACCGAAGCGATCATCGTCGGAGCGATGGCCATCCCGCCGACCACGAGCACGGCGGCGAGCAGCAGAGGCGCGTGCAGCCACGGCAGCGGCAGCAGCGACAGGGCGAGGCAGGCGGCGCCGATCCGGAACCGGGCGGCCGGGGACCGCCGCCAGGTGAGGGTGCCGGCGACCACCCCGGCCAGCAGCGAGCCGACCGCCCAGGCCATCAAGATGGCGCCCGCCCACGGCAGCACCCCGCTCTCGGTGGCGAAGGCCACGATCACCACCTCCATCCCGCCGAAGATCGCGCCGAGAGCGACCGAGGCGACCACGACGGGGGCCAGCGCACCCGGGTCGATCCGGGCCCGGACGGTGTCGGCCGTCCGCCGGGGCTGACGCGGCGGCTCAGTACCCCGCTGCGCGGCCAGGGCGAGCGCGCCCACCAGACCCAGCGCGGCGCTGACCCCCAGCGCCACGGCCGGGTGGATGCGGGTGGCCAGGAAGGTGACCAGCACCGGGCCCACGATGAAGACGACCTCGTCGAGGACCGCCTCGAACGCGAACGCGGTGTCCAGCAGCGGTGATCCCTGCAGCCGGTGGTTCCAGCGGGCCCGCACCGCCGAGCCGGCCGAGCTGAACCCGAGTCCGACACCGACCGCGGCCGCCACCACGGCTCCGAAGGGCCAGCCGAGCAGCACGCCGGTGACCAGCAGCCCTTGGGCGACCGTCCAGACCAGGCTCGCGGTGACGAGCACCGACGCCTGCCCCAGCCGGTCGACCGCCCGGCCCCACAGCGGGGCGCTGACGGCCGCGGTCATGGTGCCGGCGCCGGTCACCAGCCCAGCGCGACCAAACGACCCCGACTCGAGTGAGACCAGCAGCACGATGCCGATACCGGTCATCGAGATCGGCAGCCGCGCGACCAGGGCGGCGAGGCTGAAAGCCCGTGCGGCCGGGTCGGCCAGCACGACCCGGTAGGCACCCAGACCGGCGGGCACGTTTTTCCTCCTCTGACAAGATTCGCTGGTGACCTCTCCAGCCGCCCCGACCGTACTCGACCCCTATGACGCGGTCCTTCTCGTCTCCTTCGGCGGTCCCGAGCAGCCGGACGACGTGGTGCCGTTCCTCGAGAACGTCACCAAGGGTCGGGGTATCCCACGTGAACGTCTCGTCGAGGTGGGCGAGCACTACTTCCTGTTCGGCGGTCGCAGCCCGATCAACGACCAGTGCCGCGCCCTGCTGGGCGCCCTGCGTACCGAGCTGGACGGTCGCGGCCTTGCCACCCCGCTCTACTGGGGCAACCGGAACTGGGACCCCTACCTGGAGACCGAGATCAAGGCGCTCGCGGCCGCCGGACACCGGAGGGTGCTCGCCGTCCTGACCAGCGCGTACCCCTCGTACAGCTCGTGTCGGCAGTACCGGGAGAACCTCTACGACGCCGTCCAGGGCAGCGGGGCCGCCGAGCTGGGCGTGACCGTGGACAAGATCCGGCACTACTCCGACCACCCCGGATTCGTCACCGCGTCGGTCGACGCGACCCTGGCGGCCCTGGAGTCGCTGGGGGAGGACGCCGACCCGGCCGAGGGTGAAGCCGCCCGGCTCGTCTTCGTCACCCACTCCATCCCGACGACCATGGCCGAGGCTTCCGGTCCGCCGCCGCGGAGCGCCAACGGTGGCTACGTCGACTGGCACCTCGCCGTCGCCGCGGAGGTCACGCGACAGGTCAGCGCCCGCCGGGGCCGCGACTACACCGGTGACCTGGCGTTCTGCTCCCGGTCCGGCCCGCCCGGCCAGCCGTGGGCCGAGCCGGACGTCAACGACCACCTGACCGAGCTGAAGGCGGCCGGGGTGCCGGGGGTGGTGGTGATCCCGATCGGCTTCATCTCCGACCACATGGAGGTCATCTACGACCTCGACACCGAAGCCGCCGAGACCGCCGCCGAGCTCGGGCTGACGTTCGCCCGCGCCGCCACCGCCGGCACCCACCCGGCCTTCGTGAGCGGCCTGGTCGACCTGCTGGTCGAGCGCGCCGCCGCCACCCGCGGCGAGCAGCCCGACCGACCGGTCGTCGAGGGCGGGGTCGTCGGCTGGTACGACTGCCAGCCCGACTGCTGCGTGAACGCCCGGCAGCCCGACCGCCCCACCCTCTGCCAGGCCGCGGGCCGGCGGTCCGACGCCGCAACCGTGGCCCCGGCCACGGCCGGCGCCGCCGGATGAGCGAACCGACTCAACCCTGGACCGACCTGCAGGCCTACGTCGCCCTACCGCGGCTGACCGACCTGCTGACCGGGCCGAGCGGTGAGGTGCTGGTCGCGGTCTCCACCCTGGACGCCGAGGCGACCGGCTTCCGGTCCGCGTGGTGGCAGCTCGACCCCACGGGCGCGGCGCCGCCCCGCCGGCTGACCCGGTCCGTCGAGGGGGAAGGTGCGGCCGCCTTCCTGCCGGATGGCCGGCTGCTCTTCACCTCCTCGCGTCCGGTGCCCGGCGGTACGGCCGACGGGGCCGGGGAGTCTCGGGCCGTCTGGTGCCTGCCCGCCAGCGGGGAGGCGTACGTGCTGACCCGCCGCAGCGGCGCCTGGGAGTCGGTGACCACGGCACGGCAGAGCTTCCGGGTCGTGCTCGGGGCCCAGCTGATGACCGGCGCGACCACGGTGGCCGAGGACGAGACCGCCCAGGCGGCCCGGCGCGACCGGACGGTCACCGCCCTGCTGCACGAGGCCGCCCCGGTCCGGCACTGGGACCACGACCTCGGGCCGGGCGGACCCCGGCTGCTCAGCGCCGACCTGGACGGCGTCGCCGAACCGCTCACGGCTGCCGACGCGCTCGACCCCGCCGCACTCCGGGTGCTCGTCACCCCCGGCCGGGCGCTGGACTCGGCGCCGGACCTCGACGCCGCCGGCGAACGGGCCGTGGTCACCTGGGCCGTCAACGGCCCGCGGGGCGTCGTCCGCACCTCCATCGCGCTGCTCGACCTGGTCGAGACGGCCGAGCCGCGGATCCTGGCGGCGGCGACGGACGAGCACGACTTCTCCGCGGCGCGGATCTCCGCGAACGGCCGCCAGGTGGTCTGCGTCCGCCGTTCCCGCGGCACCGCCGACGAGCCGGCCGACCAGCGGCTCTACCTGATCGACGTCGCCACCGGTGCCGGTGAGGTGCTCGCGGCCGACTGGGACCGCTGGCCCGTTCCCGCCGCGTTCTCCGCCGACGGCGCGTACGTCTACGTCACCGTCGACGAGAACGGCCACGCCCCGGTGTACGAGGTCGCGGTGGCCGACGGCCGCCGTCGCCGGCTGACCGACCTCGGCGCCCACACCGCGGTCCGGCTCGCCGCCGACGGCCGCACCCTCTACGCGCTCCGCAGCGACTACAGCGACCCGGGCTCGGTGGTGGCGGTCGACACCGCCACCGGGGTGGTGACGGTGCTGCCGCGACCGGTGGACTACCCGCTGCCGCCAGGCCGGATGGAGAACGTCGAGGTGCTCGCGACCGACGGCGCCCGGGTCCGCGGCTATCTGCTCACCCCCGCCACCGCGTCGCGGAGCACCCCGGCGCCGCTGGTGCTGTGGGCGCACGGGGGTCCGTTCAGCTCCTGGAACGCCTGGTCGTGGCGCTGGAACCCGTGGCTGCTCGTCGCCCAGGGGTACGCCGTCCTGCTGCCCGACCCGGCGCTGTCCACCGGCTACGGCCGCGCGATGATCGCCCGCGGCTGGACCCACTGGGGCGACACGCCGTACACCGACCTGATGAGGATCACCGACCTCGTCGAGCAGCGGCCCGACATCGACGGCGAGCGGACCGCCGCGATGGGGGGCTCCTTCGGCGGCTACCTCGTCAACTGGATCGCCGGCCACACCGACCGGTTCCGCTGCCTGGTCAGCCACGCCAGCCTGTGGGACCTGGAGACCTTCCTGCGGACCACCGACCACCCGTGGGCCTGGGAGATCGAGCTGACGCCCGAGATGCGGCACCGGGCCTCGCCCGCCCGGTTCGCCGACCAGATCACGACGCCGATGCTGGTGGTGCACGGTGACCGCGACTACCGGGTGCCCATCTCGGAGGGGCTCGCGCTGTGGCGCGACCTCGTCAGCCGCCACGACGGACCCGAGGAGGAGCTGCCGCACAAGTTCCTGTACTTCCCCGAGGAGAACCACTGGGTGCTCTCACCGCAGCATGCGGTGATCTGGTACGAGGCGGTCCTGAGCTTCCTGGACACCCACGTCAGGGGTGGGAATTTCGTGCGGCCGGCTGCGTTGTAGGGGGCGCGAGAGCTCCAGAGCAGCGCCGACTCGGCTCAGTGTGATAGGCATGCGCTCGCGAATCGCGGAACTGCCGTGTGACGGGCAAACGAACGCTGGGCGGGGAACCGCCCTGGAAGGAGTGAGATGGCGACCGACTACGACGCCCCTCGCAAGACCGACGAAGAGATGAACGAAGACAGCATCGAAGAGCTGAAGACTCGTCGCAACGACAAGAACTCGGGCAAGGTCGACGAGGACGAGGCGGAGGCCGCTGAGGCCTTCGAGCTCCCCGGTGCTGACCTGTCGCACGAGGAGCTCACCGTCCGGGTGCTGCCGCGGCAGTCCGACGAGTTCACCTGCGCCGGTTGCTTCCTGGTCCGGCACCGCAGCCAGATCGCCGAAGAGCGGGCGAACGGCGACGAGTTCTGCTTCGACTGCGCCGGCTGAGAGCCGGTCAGCCCTGGCGGCAGCGCTACATCACAATTGGATAAGGGTTCTAGCCGCAGGCGGGCTCCCATGATCAACTTGGCTTGCACTTCTGGTTTTCGACAACCAGGGTGCAGGCCAGTTCTTTGTCGTCGGTGATCATCCTGTTCCGACGCCAGGCCTGCTCCCCGTCTGCCGGAGCTGCCGAGATGTGCCGGGCTGATTGGGGGCAGTCAGACCGGACAGAAAGCCGCCTCGCGTCCTCCAGGCGCGAGGCGGTGATCCGTACATCGCTCGCCGCGAGGGCTGGTGGTCGCTTCGCTCCCGCCCCACGATCCGTACATCGCTCGCCGCGAGGGCTGGTGGTCGCTTCGCTCCCGCCCCACGA
>NZ_CAXTHG010000028.1:46368-59408 GCF_964244005.1 uncultured Friedmanniella sp.
TCCGTACATCGCTCGCCGCGAGGGCTGGTGGTCGCTTCAGGCGGGCTTGATGATCAACCGCCGAAGATTCAGAACTTGACCTTGACCTTGCCGCCGTCCGGGGTGTGCTGGCCGATCCGGGTGGCCCAGCGCCGCGCCGCCGTCCGCTTGACGAGCAGCTGGGTGACCCCGACGCCCACGCCGCTCGCGAGCGCCCAGCTGACCGCCTCGACGTTGGAGATCTCCGGGTCCGTGGGCGACGGCGGCTTGTCACCCGTCACCACCTTCCAGCCGGTCGAGACCAGTCGCTGGGCGATGATCGTGGTCACGGCGCCGATGACGCCGACGTAGACCTTCCAGAGGAGCTTCTCTGACGCACCCATGGTGCCGCCTTCCTGGTGCTGGTTCTCTTTCGCGGTGTCCCGCGATGGCCGATCCTAGTTCCCCGGAACGGGCGCCGGCGGACGGCTCCGGCCGCGTAGGTTACGGGGCATGCTCTTCCGTGAACGCCTCACCGTGCCGGTGGCCTGGTGGGTGCTGGCCGCGCTCTTCGCCGTGTCGATGCTGGCGGCGATCGGCTTCTACCTCGGCCCGGCGTGGGGTATCGGGGTTGCCGTGGTCTCGATGGGGGCCGCCGCACTCATCTTCACCACGATGGGGGTCGTGGTCAGCGTCGACGACACCGAGCTGCGCATCGGCCGCGCGGTGATCGAGCGCTCCTACGTCGGTACCGTCACTGCCCTCGACGCCGCGGCCACCGACCGGCGGGGCGGCGTCGAGGCGGACGCCCGGGCCCACCTGGTGCTCAAGCCCTACATCCGGACGGCGGTGGAGGTCGTGCTCGACGACCCCGACGACCCAGTGCCGTACTGGCTGGTCTCGAGCCGTCGACCCGCCCGACTGGCCGCCGCCCTCGCCGGTACGGGCCGGTGACCGGGCCTTCGGTGGTGGGGTCCGGCGGGCCCGTCCGGGTGCTGTTCTGTCGGCTGCACCCTGACGCGGAGCTGCCCACGTACGCCCATCCCGGCGACGCCGGCGCCGACCTGCGCTGTCTGGAGCCCTTCACGCTGGCTCCCGGTGAACGCCGGCTGGTCGGTACGGGGGTCGCGCTGGCCCTGCCTGAGGGGTACGTCGGTCTGGTCCACCCGCGGTCCGGGCTGGCGACCCGCTTCGGCGTCACCGTGCTGAACGCCCCGGGCACGGTCGACGCCGGCTACCGCGGCGAGATCTGCGTCTGCCTCCTGAACACCGACCGTTCCCAGCCGGTGTCCTTCGCCGCGGGTGACCGGATCGCCCAGCTCGTCGTCTCGGCGGTCGGCCGGGCGGAGTTCGAGGTGGTCGAGGAACTGCCCGACTCGGTCCGGGGAATTGGCGGGTTCGGGTCGACCGGGGGAATACTGGCCCGGTGATTTTCCGCCGCAACAAGAAGCGCGTCGACGAGCTCGAGACCGAGGACGCCGGTCTGGACGCCGAGACGAGCAACGAGTCGACCGACCCCGACGCCGAGCTGGTCGATGAGGGTGCTGCCGACGAGGCCGGGGAGGACGAGGCGGATGAGTCGGCCGAGGTGGAGCTGGACGTCGAGGCGCTGGACGCCACCGACTGGCGGACCGAGGGCCCGTACGACATCAGCGAGGTCGACGACCTGACCGGCACCCCCGAGGTGCCGCGGATCGACCTCGGCGCCATGGTGCTGGCCGGTTTTCCGGGCGCGGAGCTGCGGCTGCAGATGTCGGAGGAGACCCAGCAGATCGTGTCGGCGATGCTGCTGCACGCCGAGTCGGCGCTGGAGGTCGGGGCGTACGCGGCCCCCCGTAGCGGCGGGCTGTGGAGCGAGCTGCGGGAAGAGATCATGGCCAGTGCCATCGAGGTCGGCGGGTCGGCCGCCCTGGCTGAGGGACCGTTCGGGGTGGAGCTGCGCCGGTTCATCCCGGTGACGACCCCCGAGGGCGATCAGGGCTACCAGCCGTCGCGGATGTGGGTGGCGGAGGGGCCGCGCTGGCTGCTCCGCGGCATCGTCTACGGCCAGGCCGCCCTCGAGGACGGGGTCGAGTCGCCCGTCGCCGAGCTGGTCGAGGCCTTCCGGCAGATCGTGGTCCGGCGCGGTGACGAAGCCATGGCCCCCGGCGACCTGCTGCCGCTGACCATGCCGCAGAACCTGGTGGCCGAGGAGCCCGAGGACGAGGTCTGAGCCGACCTCCCCGGGGGTCGGCTGACAGCGGTCGTCGACGGTGAGATGCTGGAGCAGGGGCCGCAGCCCGCGTCAGCCCCCTACGTCTGAGATGTACCAGGAGTTTCTCGTGTCCTCCGAAGTGAAGCCGCCCAAGGAGAGCAGGCTGCAGCGTGCCCTCCGTCGGCTCGGCTCCTCCAACGCCGAGCTGGAGTCCGAGGAGCTGCAGCAGCAGGTCCGGGAGGCGGGCGCCGTCCCGATCCAGACCTGTGAGGACCGGCAGCAGGTCGCCTTGACCGGGACGGTCGCCACGGTGACCATCACCCCGCGCGCCGGCCACCCGGCGCTGGAGGTCGCGCTGCGCGACGGCTCCGGCACCGTCACCCTGCTCTGGCTCGGCCGCCGTCAGATCCCCGGCATCGATCCCGGCCGCACGCTGAAGGTCTGGGGCCGGATCAGCTGCCACGAAGGCAAGCGCCTGGTCTACAACCCCCGCTACGAGCTGCTGGACGGCCCCGCCTCCTGACCCGCCCCCTCCGCTTGACCCCCCGGGCTTGTCCGCCCGGCTCGCCAGCCACCGTCCTGGGCACACCCAGGACCCCCACTTCACAGGGTCGCGGGCGACTTCACTGCTTCGCCCGCACGTGTGGGGTCGCCCGCGACCCTGTGAAGTGACCGTCCGGGCTCTACCGGGGACTTGAGACGGGCGCCTCGGCGAGCCCAGGGGCGCCGGGGGAGCGGCTAGATCGTCTGGACGCGGGGGGCGAGCTTGGCGACGGCGATCCGGCCTTCGCGGGGGGAGAGCATGTCGGCGAGCTGTTGCTCGTAGTCCTGGGCGGTGACGAAGAGCAGCTCGTCGCCGCCTTCGAGGGCGCCGTCGGGGTCGGGGGCTTGGGCGTGGCCGTCGCGGATGATGGCCACCAGCACGACGTCGCCGGGCCAGTCGAGCTCGCCGATCCGGATGCCGACGGTCGGGGAGTCGTTGGGCAGGGTCATCTCGACCAGGTTGGCCGCGCCCTCGTGGAAGGTGAGGAGCCGGACGAGGTCGCCGACGGTCACCGCCTCCTCGACCAGGGCCGACATCAGCCGGGGGGTCGAGACAGCGACGTCGACGCCCCAGACGTCGTTGAAAAGCCACTCGTTCTTGGGGTGGTTGACCCGGCCGACCGTCCGCGGTACGCCGAACTCGGTCTTGCACAGCAGCGACATCACCAGGTTGGCCTTGTCGTCCCCGGTGGCGGCGATGGCGACGTCACAGGTGTCGATGCCCGCCTCCTCCAGCGAGGACAGCTCGCACGCGTCGGCCAGCAACCACTCCGCCTCGGGCAGCGTGTCGGACTTGATCGCCCGCGGGTTGCGGTCGATCAGCAGCACCTCGTGCCCGTTCTCGACGAGCTCGGCGGCGATGGACCGGCCGACGTTACCGGCACCGGCGATGGCCACCCGCATGGTTGCTCCTAGTTTGTCGAGGCTGCGCAGAGTTGGTCGAGGCTGAGGAAGAGGGAGGGGCGCGGGTCAGTCGGCCTTGGCCGGGGGCGCTCCGAGGACGGCCTCGACCTCGGCCAACCGCGCGTCGGCCACGGCGGCGTACGCGAGGTCGCCGTCCTGGAAAACGGTCTTGGGCTTGGGCACCATGCCGGAGCCGAGTCGGAACAGGAAGGGGATCCGGGCCTCAGTGGCCTCTTCCATCTGGGCCAGGGTGCGGCCCACCCAGCCCCGGTCGACGTGCACCTCCATCAGCCGGACCGACCCGGACGGGTCGCGCCAGTGCGGCTCCGACCCGGCGGGCAGCAGCCGGCGCAGCACCTGGTCAGCGGTCCAGCGAACGGTCGCGACGGTGGGGATGCCCAGCCGCTCGTACACCTCGGCGCGCCCCGGGTCATAGATCCGGGCCACGACGTTGCTGACGTGAAAGTTCTCCCGCACCACCCGGGCCGACAAGATGTTGGAGTTGTCACCGCTGGAGACCGCCGCGAAACCGTCGGCGCCCTCGATGCCGGCCTCGAGCAGCACCTCGCGGTCGAAGCCGACCCCCTTGACGCACCGGCCGGCGAAGTCTGGGCCGAGCCGACGGAAGGCGTCGGCGTCGATGTCGACCACCGCGACGGAGTGACCGCGTTTCTCCAGGCTCCGGGCCAGGCTGGAGCCGACGCGTCCGCAGCCCATGATCACGATGTGCACCCGAGGCAGTCTAGTGACCGGGGCGGGTCGGCCTTACGCGCTCCTCACTGCGGCGCCGTCGCGACGAGTCGGGACCGCGCCAGGCCTATGAGAGTGTGTCTGCGTGGCCACCCTGTCCGACGTTGGCAAGCGGCTACTGGTCGGCCGCAAGCTCCGCAGCAGCCAGATGGGCGAGACCCTGCTGCCCAAGCGGATCGCCCTCCCCGTCTTCGCCTCGGACGCGCTGTCCTCGGTGGCGTACGCGCCGGACGAGATCCTGCTGACCCTGTCGCTCGCCGGGCTCGCCGCCTACTCCTTCTCGTGGAAGATCGCCATCGCGGTGGCCGTGGTGATGCTGGTGGTCGTCGCCTCGTACCGGCAGAACGTGCACGCCTATCCCTCCGGCGGCGGCGACTACGAGGTCGCGACCACCAACCTCGGCTCGAACGCCGGGCTCACCGTCGGCAGCGCGCTGCTCGTCGACTACGTCCTCACCGTGGCCGTTTCGATCTCCTCGGGCGTCCAGAACGCCAAGTCGGTGCCGCTGCTGCACTTCCTGGACGGGCACGAGGCGCTGGCCGCCTCGATCGCGGTCGTCGTCTTGATGGCGCTCAACCTGCGCGGCGTCCGCGAGTCGGGCGGCCTGTTCGCGGTACCGACCTACTGCTTCATGTTCGGCATCATCGCGATGGTCCTCTACGGCCTCTTCCGGATCCTGGTGCTCAACGAGCCCCTGCTGGCCGAGAGCGCGCAGTACGGGATCGAGCCGGACCCCCAGTACGCCGCGTTCACGGGCTTCGCGATGGTCGCCCTGCTGGCGCGGACGTTCTCCTCCGGCTGTGCCGCGCTGACCGGCGTCGAGGCCATCAGCAACGGGGTGCCGGCGTTCCGCAAGCCCAAGAGCAAGAACGCGGCCACCACGCTGGCCCTGCTCGGCGGGGTCGCGGTCACCATGGTGATCGGGGTCGTCGTGCTGGCCCACCTGACCCAGCTCAAGCTCATCGACGCCGGCCGGTCGTACTACACGCTGAACGGCGAGCGCGTCGACGTGGTCGAGAAGACCGGCATCGCCCAGCTCGCCGACATCGTGTTCTCCGGCTTCCGCCCCGGCTTCTACTTCGTCATCGCCGCGACGTTCATCATCTTGTTCTTGGCCGCGAACACCGCGTTCAACGGCTTCCCCGTGCTCGGCTCGATCCTCGCCCGCGACGGCTACCTGCCCCGCCAGCTGCACACCCGCGGCGACCGGCTCGCCTACAGCAACGGGATCCTCGTGCTGGCGGTGATGGCGATCGTGCTGATCGTGGCGTTCAAGGCCGACGTCACCAGCCTGATCCAGCTGTACGTGGTCGGGGTGTTCGTGTCCTTCACGGTCAGCCAGCTGGGCATGCTGCGGCACTGGACCCGGCTGCTCAAGAACGAGACCAACACGGCCTCCCGGCGCCGGATGCGCCAGTCGCGGGTGATCAACGCGATCGGTCTGACCATGACCGGAACCGTGCTGGTGATCGTGCTGCTGAGCAAGTTCCTGCAGGGCGCCTACATCGCGATCATCGCGATGGCGGCGATCTTCATCCTGATGAAGGCGATTCGTCGGCACTACGACTCGGTCGCCGAGGAGACCGCCTGGGACGAGAACACCGACCGAATGCTGCCCAGCCGGGTCCGGGCGATCGTGCTCGTCTCCAAGCTCCACCGGCCGACTCTCCGGGCACTCGCCTTCGCCAAGGCCGCCCGGCCGAGCAGTCTCGAGGCGCTGACCGTAGACGTCGACGAGGAGGAGACCAAGCGGCTCGTCGAGCACTGGGAGGCCGCCGGGCTCTCCGTCCCGCTCAAGGTCGTCGCCTCGCCGTACCGCGAGGTGACCAACCCGATCCTCGACTACGTCAAGAACGTCCGCACCGAGAGCCCCCGCGACGTGGTCACGGTCTACATCCCCGAGTACGTGGTCGGGCACTGGTGGGAACAGATCCTGCACAACCAGAGCGCCCTGCGGCTGAAGGGTCGGCTGCTGTTCACCCCGGGCGTGATGGTCACCTCGGTGCCCTACCTGCTCGCCTCGTCCGGCAAGGCCAAGGAACGCCTCGAGCGCGAGAGCGTCAGCGGCAACGCGCGACGCATCCGCCGCGGGTGAACGCAGTCCAGCCGAGCAGTACGTGCAGCGTATTGGTGCGACTTCGGCTCGCAAAGGTTCGGATGCGTGCTTCAGATGTCTCGCCTCGACAGACGCAGTCTGAACGGGATCAGACTTACCGACACTTGGCTGAGAGTCGCCTCCGAGGTTGTACTGTGCCGATCGTGACATTCTCGGGGACGTCCACAACTTCTCGTCGTCGGCTCTTGGCGCCAGCGATGGCATGCCTCTTCACGGCGTGCTCGCTGGTTGCCTGTAGTGCCCCAACTGGTGGAACGCCGTCCGTTCCGGCAGCTCAGCCATCGAGCGCATCACCCGTGCCTTCCGAGACAATCGCAACTCCGACGCCGGCCTCTCCGAGCCCCACCGATGAAGAAACCGCATCTCCCTCGACGGCAAGCACGGAAGACGGTGGCGGTAGTGACGACACTGACGATACCGGAGCGTCGCCACGTCCACCGGTACTCAGCCGGGATGCGACGGGTCGCAGTCTGACTACGGCGGACTTCTTCAAGACGCCTGACGAGTGGCGGGACGGGCGCTTCAACGTCGCTGGGCAGCAGCAGTTGTCGGGAGTCAGCGGGCCACTGAGAAACTGCGAGGAGGAACCATCGGACTCGACCACTACCATCGAGTTGCGACTGGCCAACAATTTCGCAAAGATCAGCTTTGATTTTGGCCAAGGCGATGACTCCGAAGATTCGGACACAGTCTTGTATGTCCAGGTGACTGGTAACGGCGGATATATAGACCAGAAAAGCGTTCCGTTCAACAAGATCCGGACGTTCGAAGCGCCAGTGTCAAATGTGAATGCGCTAAAGATCCAGATGTGGCTGGGCGGTAAGGTCTGCGACTACAACAGCAGAGTCGTCGGGGTCTTGACGAACCTAAAGCTCACGTGACCGGAGCGGGAGGACCCAGTCGGATCGAGCGACTCGCGAAGGACCACACGCTCGCTTTCGTGGCGGTCGTCCTTGGCATCATCGGCAGCATATTCACCATCATCTCCTCAGTCGTCGACATCGGTGCCGGTACCGACCCGACCGTCAGTTCGTCCCAACCATCCGCAAACGATTCCCCTTCGTCGGCCTCTGCGTCGTCCTCGCGTGTACTGACGGCTTCGTCCGAGCAGCCTTCCCCGCAGGGAACGGGTGGCGATAATCGGGTGGAGAACTGCCTCGACCAAGCTCGTCGTCCTGTCGACTGCGCTCAACCGCACCGGTTCGAGGTGCTGACGGGCCCGTGCACGACGGCGGCCGCGGTGGAATATCTTGGCGGCGCTCCCGGCACAGATGTTCCTCTATTTAATCCCATTGTTTCCGACTCGCGGTGCCTCCTCGAAGCGGCATCCAATGTTGAAGGCACAAGTCGCGACGCGTTTCTTGAGCCTGGGGCCGATATCTGGAGGCGATGTGTCGACGACAGGAGACGGAGTCTCGTACCCTGTTCCGCCAACCACTCCGGCGAGTACGCGGCGGCCGGTCCCGCTGACGACGGAAACGAGCGTGATTGCCCGACCGCTGCGGCCGACTACTTGCACCAGTCACTTTCCGAGGTCGATGACCAACTCAAGGTAACCGGGCTCAAAGTCCTGAAAGAGTCGGATCCGAGCGATGCGCGTTGCTTGATTGAGATCCGTGGCAAACAACTGTTGACCAAGTCAATTCGCAATCTCGGAGTCGGTCCTGTCCCTCTTGAGCAGTAGCAGTCGAACCGGTCCACTGCTCGGTCCGGTCGACGTGGGGCCGGTCGCGCACGGCGGGCATTGCGTGGCCCGGCTCGAGCCGGAGCCGGGGCAGGAACGGGGCCGGGTGCTGTTCGTCCGGCACACGCTGCCCGGGGAGCGGGTGCTGGTCCGGGTCACCGACGACAGCCACGCCTCCTTCTGGCGGGCGGACGCGGTCGAGATCCTCACCGCGAGCCCGGACCGGGTCGAGCCCCGCTGCCCGGTCGCCGGGCCGGGGCTCTGCGGCGGCTGCGACTTCCAGCACGTCGACCTGGCCGCTCAGCGGCGGCTCAAGACGGCAGTGGTCGCCGAACAACTGCAACGCCTGGCCGAGATCGACTGGGACGGTGACGTCGTCGGGGTCGACACCCCGGCCACGGCCGACGGGCTGCACTGGCGGACCCGGATGCGCTATCACGTCGACGCCGACGGTCGGGCGGGGCTACGGGCGCACCGCTCGCGTGACCTCGTGCTGCTGCCCGAGGGCGGCTGCCCGATCGCCGACCGGCGGACCCCCGCGGTGGTCGACCGCCGCTGGCCGGCTGAGGCTGAGCTGGTGAGCGCGGCGGCCGCCTCTGGTTCGGCGCTGCTCGTGGCCGGCCGGCTGCAGCAGGGCGAGTCCGAGCTGACCGAGCAGGCGGCCGGGCGGTCCTGGGCGGTCGAGGCGGACGGCTTCTGGCAGGTGCACCCGGCGGCGGCCGACACGCTGGTGGGCGCGGTGCTGGACGGTCTGCAGCCCCGACGAGGGGAGCGGGCGTTCGACCTGTACGGCGGGGTCGGGCTCTTCGCCGGCGCGCTGGCTGACGCGGGCTGTGAGGTGTGGGGGCTCGAGTCGGGCCATCGGGCGGTGCTCACCGCCCGGCGCAACCTGGCCGACGTGGCCGACCGGGTGCACCTGCGCGCTGACCGGGTGGAGCGCGGACTGGCCCGGCTGCCTCGCCGTACGGACCTGGTCGTGCTCGACCCGCCGCGCAGCGGGGCGGGGAAGCAGGTGCTGGTCGCGCTGCTGGAGCGCCGGCCGCGCGCGGTGGCGTACGTGGCCTGCGACCCGGCTGCCCTGGCCCGCGACCTCGGCACCGCCGCTCGGCTGGGCTACCGGGCCACGAGCATCCGCGGCTTCGACCTGTTCCCGATGACCCAGCACGTCGAGTGCGTGGCGATCCTCGAGCCCGACCGGTCAGCCGCCGGCTGACCCAGGGGTCAACGGAGGTCTGACCGCTCACCGGCCGGGTGGCCTCTGTGGCGACTAGGATCGATCTTCCGCGACCTCGCGGACGTACAGGGAGTGTCGATGCAGCGCAGGTCCCGGGTTCCGCGGTCGGTCGGGGTGGGTCTGGCGACCGCCTTCCTCGCGTCGGGGGCGGTGAGCGCCTGCTCCAGCCAGCAGGAGACCTACACCGAGGACGTCTACTGCGCCACCGAGGACGGCACCGTCATCGACGAGCGAAACTGCGACGAGAACCATCCGGGCGGGTTCGGCGGCGGCTTCATCTGGATCGGCGGCTTCGGTGGCGGCCGTGGGCTCGGGTACCGGCTGAACGGCGGGCAGCACTTCCCCTACAACGACACCGCGGCGCGCCAGCAAGCCGGCCTCCCCGCGACCGGGCGGGTGACCGGCAGCGGCGGGCTCGGCGGCAAGGTCACCAAGACGAGCTCGTCCAAGGGCGGCGGCTTCGGCGGCTCGTCCAGGGGCGGGAGCGGCAGCTGATGGAGCGGCGTCCGAGCGGCATCGTCCGCGAGAACTGGCCCGACGTCGTCACCGAGCAGGGGCTGACGTACTGGCAGACACTGATGCCCGACGGCAGCACCCGTTCCTACTGGAGCGAGAGCGCCCACTACGCCTTCAGCGCAGCCGAGATCGACCAGATGCACGCCGACATGGTCACGCTGCTGGACATGTTCGTCACGGCCGGCGACTTCATCCTTGCTCATCCCGAGCTGATGGACCGGCTCGGGATCCCGGGCTGGGCCCGGCTGGAGGTCGCCCGCAGCTGGGACCGCCGCGACGCCCAGGGTGCACCTGTCGACTGGGGCAGCGTCTACGGCCGGATCGACGCGGTGTACGGAGGTAACCGCTTCCTCGACCTGGCGACCACCGACGCCCAGGACGCCGCCGACGCCGCCCTCGGCCGGATCCGGCTGTACGAGTTCAACGCTGACACCCCGACCTCGCTGCTCGAGACTGCGATCATCCAGTGGAGCTGGTTCGAAGGGACCAAGCAGGGCGACGACCAGTGGAACGGCGTGTTCGAGATGCTCGTCGACGCCTGGAAGCGCAACCTCAGCCACGCCGAGGCCGAGCTCGGGCACAAGCCATGCGTCTACTTCGCCTGTACCTGGCACGACAACCTGCTGCCGGAGTTCCTCGACGCGGTGCCGCCGGAGCAGCGGTCGCAGATCCGGGTCGAGGACTGCTCGTACGAGGACCTGCAGAACCTGCGCGTGATGCAGGAGACCTGCCGGCAGGCGGGGTACGAGACCCAGTGGCTCTACGTCGAGCAGATCCACCTCGGGGCGGACGGCCGCTTCTACGACGGCCGGTTCCCCGACGGCGAGCAGCGGCACCTCGACGTGGTGTTCAAGCTGCACGCCTGGGAGCACATCTGCGCGGAGCCGTTCGGCCAGGCCGTCTTCGAGGACATGGCGCGGCCGGGCGGGACGATCTGGGTCGAGCCGCCGTACAAGATGCTGTGGTCGACCAAGGGCCTGCTCCCGGTGCTCTGGCAGCTGTTCGGCCGCGACGCCGAGCGGAGCCTCCTGCTGATTCCCGCCTGGTTCGACGGGGAGCAGCCGCCCACCCTGACCAGCTACGTCCGCAAGCCGCTGCTCGGCCGCGAGGGCGCCAACGTCACCGTGGTCGTCGACGGCGAGACCGTGCTCAGCACGCCCGGACCGTACGCTGACCAGGGTTTCGTCGTCCAGGCCTACGCGCCGCCGCCGAACTTCGTCGGGTTCGAGGGGGACAACTTCCCGACGCTGGGCCTCTGGTACGTGGACGGGGAGCCGGCCGGGATGGACATCCGGGAGGGCTCCACGGTCGTGGTGGACAACCTCAGCGTCTGCGTGCCGCACGTCATCCGGGGCTGAGCGCCCCACCCGGCCCACGGACCAGAAGGAGAAGTACGTGCTCGACTACTGGCAAGGCACCCTCTCGAACCTGCCGGCGGCGACGGTCAGCCTGCTGCTGTCCCTGGTCGCCGGTGGATTGCTGTGGTTCCTCCAGAACCGGCTGACCCGGTTCGACGACCACCAGGTGCTGTTCCGCGACGGGAGCGTCGCGTACCTGGTGCAGCGCGCCGCTCTGGTCCTGGGCTTCGCGATCGCCGCGCTGCCGACGACGACCAGGACGGCGGACGACCTGCCCTGGTACAGCCTGCTCGGCCAGACCTACGAGCTGGTCTGGGTCGTCGTGGCGTTCGTCGCCGTCCGCTACGTCGTCGATGGTGTGCTGCTGCGCCGGACGGCCAACGACGCGGAGCTGCTGCGCGGCAACGTCGCCCTCGGGGTCGTGGAGGCCGGCTTCTACCTCGGTTTCGGCTTCATCCTGAACGGCTCGCTGACCGGAGCGTCGCCGACGATGGCCCTGGGCCTGGCCAGCACCGTCGTCTTCGGCGGCCTGGGGCTGGCCCTGGTGGTGGCGGTCTTCTGGCTGCACGAGGCGGTCACGCCCTGGAGCATCCGCGACGAGCTGCGGGCCGGCGGCCTGACGGCGGCCTTCGAGGCGGCCGGCGTGCTGCTGTCGGTCGGCATCGTCGTCCGTGAGGGGGTGGCGGGTGACTTCACCGGCTGGGGGGTCGGCCTGGTGGCGTTCTCGGTCACGGCGGTCGTCGCGGTGGTCACCCTTTACCTGTTCCGGTGGCTGGCGAACCGGCTGCTGCTGCGCGGTCTGACGATCGGCGCCGTGCAGCGCGAGCACCGCGTCGTGGCGTCGGCCTTCGGCGCCGTCGTGATGGTGACGGTCGCGGTGCTGGTGGCTGCGGTCGTCCGTACCCAGCTGTAGCCCGGCGGGCGCCGGAGTTAGGCAACCCTTTCCAGGTGCTGTGCCGGCCCGTGCGAGAGGCTACGAGAGGTTGGTGCGGTGAGGTATCTTGACATCAAGATACTTTTGGTCGACTCAGGAGTGCAGATGAGCGTGAACAGTTTCGGTGCCAAGGCGACGCTGGACGTCGAGGGCCAGACCTACGAGATCTTCCGGCTGGACGCCGTCGAGGGCGCGGACAAGCTGCCGTACAGCCTGAAGATCCTGCTCGAGAACCTGTTGCGGACCGAGGACGGCGCGAACATCACCGCCGACCACATCCGCGGCCTGGCGGCGTGGGACGCCACCGCCGACCCGAGCCACGAGATCCAGTTCACCCCGGCCCGCGTCATCATGCAGGACTTCACCGGCGTGCCCTGCGTCGTCGACCTGGCGACGATGCGCGAGGCGATGGCCGACCTCGGCGGCGACGCCACCTTGATCAACCCGCTCGCCCCGGCCGAGCTGGTGATCGACCACTCCGTCATCGCCGACGTCTTCGGCACCTCGGACGCCTTCAGCCGCAACGTCGAGATCGAGTACGGCCGCAACCGCGAGCGCTACCAGTTCCTGCGCTGGGGCCAGACCGCCTTCGACGACTTCAAGGTCGTGCCGCCCGGCACCGGGATCGTGCACCAGGTCAACATCGAGCACCTGGCCCGGGTGATCTTCACCCGGGCGACCGGCGACGGTGGCGCCCTCCAGGCCTACCCCGACACCTGCGTCGGCACCGACTCCCACACCACGATGGTCAACGGCCTCGGTGTCGTCGGCTGGGGTGTGGGCGGGATCGAGGCGGAGGCGGCCATGCTCGGCCAGCCCGTCTCGATGCTCATCCCGCGCGTCGTCGGCT
>NZ_CAXTHG010000029.1:0-51773 GCF_964244005.1 uncultured Friedmanniella sp.
AGTTCCTGGCCTGGTTGACCGCCCACCAATGCCACCTCACCATCCGACCAGTGGTAGATCCGGCCCATGAAGCCCGCGGTCGACGCCTACGAGACCCCGACAAGGATCCGGGACTTCATGCGGATCCGACATCCCGCGGAAGTGTTCCCCTACGGGGTCGGGACGACCGCCCATCTCGACCTGGACCACACCGTTCCGTACATCCTGATGGCTTCTGGTGGGCCGCCGGGCCAAACCGGCCTCGCCAACCGGGGTCCGCTCAGCCGGTCCAGCCACCGTGCGGTCACCCACGGCGGCTGGCGCCGCCGACAACCCGAACCCGGCCGGTACCTGTTCCGGTCCCCGACCGGCTTCACCTACCTGCTCACCAACCAGGGCACCCCGCCCCTTGGACGCCACCAGTTCGCCGACCAGGTCCGGCGCGCCGCCGCGCCCGCAGACGTCAGCACCGCCTAGGCGCTGACGGGGCGCCGCTGCGCCTCCACCACGATCAGCCCAGAGGCTTCGCCGAGCTCCTCCCCCTGCCAGCCCCCTCTGAGACCGGACACGAGGAAACCCGCAGCCTGAAGGTCAGCCATCAGCTGGTCGCAGTCACGGAAAGCCAGCGTGCTGGTGACGATGAGGTGCTCACCGGTCGCGCCGAAGACGTTGTGCGCCTCGAAGGTCACGTTGCCGTCCGCGGCCACCTCGGTGACGTCCAGCCATTCGGTGAGCCGACCGCTGGGGGTGTCACGCGTTCCGTAGGTCCCGGCTCGGTTCCAGTGCATCCATGCCTGGACCGCCGGGTTGCGGCTCTCGAACGCAAGCACACCGCCGTCCCGCAAGGCCGCGAAGACGTCGCTCAGGGTTGTCGTCCACTCCTCCCCGAGAATGGCCTGCGCAACGTTTCCGCTCATCACCACCAGATCGGCGTCCACCGCGCTGATCGAGCGCGAGTCCCCGAGGACCCATGCGACGCTGTCGCCTCCCGGTCGACCGCGGGCGACGTTGAGCATCTCCGGATCAGGGTCGACGCCGATCACGCGACGCGACCCTGTGGCGAGGGAGACCGTCAACAGGCCCGTGCCGCAGCCCAGGTCCACGATGGTGCGGGCCTGAACCTCGTTGGCGAGAGCCCGGTAGTAGTCGTGGTCCGGGCCGTCCGGGTTGTCCCGGTCGTAGAGCGCCACCAGCCGCGAGTCTGAGGGTTCCACCTCGGCATCCTAGGGACTGAGCTCAGCCCGGCAGGTGGCGGACCACCCAGCCGCCGTCGACCAGCCGGTACTCGGTGCGCCGGCTGGCCAGCTCGGGTCCGCCCTCCCAGAAGACGTACCGCGAGGGCGTGACGTCATAGCCCACCCAGGTCCCCGGCGGCTCCGGCCGCCCCTCCGGCAGCTCGGCGACGGCCGCGGCCCAGCGGGCCCGGCGCTCGTCGTCGTCCAGTCCGGCCAGCTCGGCGTCGTTCAGCCAGGCGAGGTGCCGCAGGTAGGCCGACCGTCGCCCGTACGCGGCGGTGCTGCGCTCCGCCGACTGCCGTTCGGCCCGTCCCTGCACGACCAGCTGGCGAGCCTGCTCGGGCAGCAGCAGGACCAGGCACACCCGCGGGTCGGTCTCGAGCTCGGCTGCCTTCGCCGACCGAGCATCGGTGTGGAAGGCGAACCCGGTCCCGGTGACCTCTGACAGCAGCAGGGTCCGGGCGACCGGCGCGCCGTCAGCGTCCACCGTGGCCAGCGTCAGCAGCGGTCGCGCCTCGTCGTCGTTCGCCGGCAGCCAGCACCGAGCCAGCTCGTGCGGGGTCACGGCAGGTGCCGGAACGCCGCGATCTCGTGCAGGGCGGCCACCGAACCGGCCACCGAGGCTTCGAAGATTGCGCGCCCGGCCTCGGCCGAGGCCTGGGTCGGGTCGCCGACCACCCCGGTGGGACCGAAGTCGTTGCTGAGCCAGCCGAAGGACACCGGCTTGCGGTTGATGCCGATGTACTCGAGCTGGGCCAGGTGCTCCGGCACGTGCCGCTCGGCCAGGCTCATGTCGACCAGGTCGGGCCGGACGTGCAGCACCAGCGACGTCTCCCCGTGCCCGGCGTGGATCCCCTGACCGAGCTCGTCGGCGCCGTCCGTCCCGCCGGTCCCGGCGGTCTGGAGCCCGGCCGGCATCGCGAAGGTGACCAGCCCGAACCGGCGCCGCAGCTCGCGGTTGGCCACCTGCAGCAGCGCTGAGTTGCCCCCGTGCCCGTTCATGAAGACGAGCTTCTTCGCCGGCGTCGCCGCGACCGACCGGCCGAGGTCGACCAGGGTCGACATCAGCGTGTCGTAGTTGAGCCACATCGTCCCCGGCGCCCAGTGGTGCTCGTCGGACTTCGTGTACGTCAGCGTCGGCAGCAGCCAGAGGTCAAGGCCTTCGGCCACCCCCTGCTCGACGGCCGCCGTCGCCATCGCCTCGGCCAGCAGCGCGTCGGTGACCAGCGGCAGGTGCGGCCCGTGGTGCTCGATCGCTCCCGTCGGGAGGATGATCACCGAGTCCGCGGTCAGCGTTGACGCCACCGCGGAGCCCGCCAGCTCGGCCAGCTTGCGCCCCGCCATCAGGACGCGCCGACCGTGGTCTGACCGCCCATGGTCTTGCCGGCTCCCGGCGCCAGCTCGGCGACCAGCTTGCCGGGGTTGAGCAGACCGTGCGGGTCGGTCCGGGCGGCCAGCGCCCGGGTGCGTTCGACCTCGAAGTCGACGTGCCACTGGTGCGGGCTGTGCACCCCGACGCCGAGCTCCCGCAACGCGTCGATCCCGGCGTAGACCTGTTCGGGGCTCTCGTACACCCCCGCCAGCATCCCGATCGGCGAGCCGTCGTACTGGGCCTCGATGTGCAGCATCCCGCCCTCGAACACCGCGTGCACCTCCTCGATCCGGTCGACCAGCGCGTGCCCGCCGACCTCGAGGTGGAAGTAGCGGCCGGGCGAGGTCTTCTGCAGCCACTCGATGGGGTGGTTGTAGGACAGCGTGCTGATCTTGACGCACGGCTGCGGACCGGGCCGGACGTCCTCGACCCGCCCGCCGACCGACTCCACCAGCGCGGTGGCGGCGTCCAGCGTGGCCACGTCGAGGATCGCTCGCAGGCTGGCCCGGCCGGCCGGGATCGCCGGGTCCGCCGGCAGCGCGTCGGCCAACATCGGCAGGTCACCGGAGACCAGCCGCGGCGTCGGCGTCAGGCCCCCGATCGGACGCAGCACCGTGAGCAGGTCGTCGAAGGTGTCAAAGCTGGCGTAGAAGCCGTGCCAGTCCCTCACCGGGTCGAGCCGGACGGTCGCCCGGGCGATGATCCCGGCCACCCCGTAGTTGTGCAGGTACGGCTGGGCCTCGTCGCCCTCGACGTGCACGAGCGCGGCGTCCGGGACGGCGTGCACCACGTCGAGCGCGGCCACGAAGCCCATGCTGTTGCTGCCGTGCTGCAGCGACCCGGTGCCGCCGGACCCGCCAGCGAGGAAGCCGCCGATGCTCGACTGCGCGGTCGAGGGGTACATCCACAGCTCCTGGCCGGTCTCCCGGGCGGCCTGCTCCAGCGTCACCATCGGCGCGCCGGCCTCGGCGGTGATCACCCCGTCCCCGACCTCGACGACCGCGCGGGCCCGGGACATGTCGAGCACCAGCCCGCCCGGCATCGGGATCGCCTGGCCGTAGTTGCCGGTGCCCTTGCCGCGCGGGGTGACGGCGACCCCGTACCGCACCGCCGCCCCGACCACCGACGCGATCTGCTCGGCGCTGGTCGGAAAGGCCACCACGTCGGCCATGCCCAGCGGCAGCTGCTCGACGATGATCGGCGACATCTTCGCGCCGTCGACCGACGCCTTCTCACGGATCCGACGGTCCATCGACACCCCGCGCGAGCCCAACAGCTCGACCAGCTCGGCGTAGAGGTCGTCGACCGCGGTCACTTGAGCCCGATCTTCGGGTCGAGGAACTCGTTCGTGACCAGGTCGTCCACCGTGAGCCCGGCGGCCGGCGGCGTCCCCAGCTTGTCGGCGATCGGACCCATCACGTCCAAGATCTTCTGCACCCGGTCCATGTCGAAGTCCCCGACCTCATCGTTCGTCCCGTTGCTGACCAGCTTGAGGGCTTTCTGTTGCTGGACAGAGAAGTCGGCGACGCCCTGGGAGTAGACCCAGCCGGTGTCGTACTGTTCGACCAGGTCCAAGATCAACGTGTTCGTCGCCACCGGGTCGCTGTAGAAGTCGACTTCGGCCTGCTGCATCACGGGCACCAGCTTCTTCAGACACGGAGACAGCTTCTCGAAGTCGGCGCTCTTGACCGACATGGTGCCCGCGTAGACCTGCCAGCCCGCGTCGTGGATCAGCTGGAAGGCGACCGGCTTGGCCCAGTCCGTGACCTCGTTCTCATAGATGTACGGCTCGGCGCTGGCGAAGCCCTGCTGCGCGTCTTTTCCCTGTGCAGCAACGAAGTTGGCCGGCGTGCCGTCGTAACCCTCGTCCACGTTCTTGCGGTCGATCTGGCCGCTGTCGACCAGGTACTCCATGTACGAAGCGCCGCCGAAGACCCGCACCACGGCCCCGGTCGCACCCAGGTCCTTGATCGTCTTCACGTCGGGATAGGTCGCCGGGTCCCACATGATCATCTGCGGGTTGATGTCGAGCGGAGCCATCACCGCCTTGACCGGCAGCTCCTTGGAGGTCTGGATCTGGCCGTCCGTGCTGGCGTAGCCGAGGGTGATCTTGTCGTCCTTGTACATCTGGGTGGCGACGGACTCGAAGCCGATCGCCGGCCCGCCCGCCCGGATCTCCACGTTCACCCCGGTCGGCTTGCCTGAGGACATCAACGGACCCGACACGCTCTTGAGCTTGGTGTTGACCTTGTACTCGCTGCCGAGCAGTGCGTACTGGGCGCCGTGCTCGGACTCCGGGTTCCAGTCGGTCTGGATGACGACCGTGGCGGGACAGTCGGCCGACAGGTCGACCGCACCCGCCGCCGCGCTGGGGGCGGGGCTGGCTGCGGGTGTGTCGGACGACCCGCAGGCGGCCAGTCCGGCGACGAGGACGAGGGCGGACGCGCCGGCGAAGGCACGGGGCAGGGTGATCATGGGTCTCCTGGTCAGGCGTCAACGAGTGGGAGCAGACGGGGTCGAGCGGGTCAGGCAGAAGGTTCGTACCAGCGGCCGACGGCGAGCTTGCCGATCCAGCCGAAGACCAGGAAGATCACCACGCCCAGCAGCGAGGCGGTGAGCACGGCCGCCCACAGCTCGGGGGTCTGCAGCCGGGACGCGTAGTTGTTGATCAAGACCCCGAGGCCCGCTTGGCCGCGACGGAAGAAGAAGTCGCCGACGATCGCCCCGATGACGGCGAGCCCGGCGGAAATGCGCATCCCGGCGAAGATCGCCGGCATGGCGCCGGGGAACTGCAGCTTCATCAGCACGGTCCAACGGCTCGCGCCCTGCAGCTGGAACAGCTCGCGCTGGCTCTTGTCCGCGGCCTGCAGTCCGAACAGCGTGTTCGAGACTATCGGGAACAGCGAGATCAGGACGCAGACCAGCACCCGCGACTCGAGGCTGTAGCCCAGGCTCGAGCCGATCAGCGGCACCAGGGCCAGGATCGGGATGCACTGCAGCATCACCGCGTACGGGAAGAGCGAACGCTCCACCCACCGGGCCTGCGACATCAGCACCGCCCAGACGACCCCGATCACGATGGAGATCGCCAGACCGGTCAGCGCCACCGCGGTCGACAGGCCCAGGCTGGCCAGCAGGTCGGGGGTGATCGGCTTGTCGCGCGGGTCGCTCGGGGCGAACGACTCGACGATGATGCGGGTCGGGTTGGGCAGGATCGTGGTCCGGCCCTGGGCGGTGAGGTAGCCGGCGATCGCGTACCAGAGAACGAGGATCACCCCGAACGCGATCAGCGGTGGGCCGTACACCTTGAGCCGGTCGCCGCGCTTGGCCGGCGGCCGCGCCACCACCTTTGGCTGGCTGTCCTCGGCGGCCTGCTTGACGGCGGTGGCGGTCATGGGCGAAGCCTCTCGGGAGTGAGGAGGGATCCCGGACGACGCGCGGATCTGGCACGACGTCGAACCCCGTCGTCCGGAATCGCGACGAACGACTGAGATGCGGCGAAGCCCAGGACCCCGGAGCGCGGAGCGCGACCACCGAGCGCGGTCACGAGTGGGCTCCGCGCAGCGCGTGCGACACCTGGCCGCTGAGGGCCGCGAACTCGGGGGTGAAGCGAAAGTCGGGATCCCGCGGGTAGGGCTGGTCGACCTCGAAGGAGTCGACGATCCTCCCCGGTCGGCCGCTCATCACCACGACCCGGGTGGAGAGGTAGACCGCCTCGGCCACCGAGTGGGTGATGAACAGACCGGCGAACTGACGCTCGCCGAAGATCCGCAGCAGCTCATCGCCCAGCCGTTCGCGGGTGATCTCGTCCAGCGCCCCGAACGGCTCGTCGAAGAGGAACAGCTCGGGGTCGAGGGTGAGGGAGCGGGCCAGCGAGGTGCGCATCTTCATGCCACCGGACAGCTGCTTGGGCAGGTCGCGCTCAAAGCCGGTCAGCCCGACCAGGTCGATCGCCGCCTTGGCCTTCTCGGCGCGGACGCGGCGCGGCTCCTTGGCCAGCTCGGCCAGCAGCTCGACGTTGGCCTGGACCGTCCGCCACGGCAGCAGGGTCGCGTCCTGGAACACGTAGCCGGTCCGTTTCGTGCCCAGGCTCACCGAGCCCTCGCTGGCGGTCTCGAGCCCGGACGCGATCCGCAGCAGGGTGCTCTTGCCGCAGCCGCTGGGTCCGACCACCGTCACGAAGTCTCCGCGTCGCACGGTCAGGTCGACTCCGGCGAGCGCCACCGTGCCGTTGGGGAACTGCATGGCGATGCCCGCGAAGTCGACCAGGGAGTCCGCGGGCGCGGGTGGTGGCTCGGCCGTCAGGTGTGCCGGGGTTGCTGGTGCGGTCACCGGGATCAGGCCTCCTGCAGGGTCGCGGACGAAGTCTGGGATGTGGGTACGGGCGCGGCGAGCTCGAGCTGCGTGGTCGTCCGGGCGACCAGCCGGCCGGCCCGGAGCACCATCCGGTCGGCGGGGGCACAGGCGACCACCTCGGCGAGGTCGACTCCGCGGACGGCCAGCAGGTCGGCTCGGGCGCCGACGACAGGTCCGGCCGCGGGCAGCCGCATGACGTCACGGGCGCCGGTGCTGACTGCGGCGTACGCCTCGGCCGTGGTCAGGTGGCCGGCGACCACGAGCAGCATCGCCGTCTCCAGCCCGTCGCTGCGGCCCAGGGGGTTGAACGGGTCGCGGACGTTGTCCGCTCCGGCGGCGAAGCGGGCGCCGGCGTCCAGCAGCTCGCGGGCCGGCACCAGGCCGCGCGGCGTCGACGTGTCGTGCTGCCAGCCCTGCAGGTACAGGTTGGTGATCGGGTTGGCGATGATCCCGACGTCGCTGGCGACCACCTCGGCGATGATCCTCACCCGTTCGGCGGTCTCGAGCGTCCCCAGCCGGCAGCAGTGCCCGGCGGAGACGTTCTGGCTCCAGCCGCGGACCGCCCGCGCGTACGCGTCCAGGGTGACGGGCCCGTCCAGGGACTCATCGACGTGCAGGTCGACCCCGACCCCCCGCCGTTCGGCGATGGACAGCAGCCGCGTCATGTCGGCGAGGGGGTCGAGCGCGAGGTGCGGAGCGCCGCCCACCAGGTCCACGCCCAGGTCGAGAGCCATGTCGACCGCCCGGTCAGTCGTGTCCGGGCCGGCGAGCGCGACCAGCTCGAGGTCCATCAGCGAGCCGAGCTCCTCGCGCACCCGGACCAGCGCCCGGACGTTCAGCGTCGGGTCGTCGCCGAGCCGGATGTCGACGTGGGTGCGGACGGCGGTGGTCCCGAGCGCGAGCATGGCCAGCGCCTGGGCCCGGGCCCGGGCGGCCACGTCGTCCTCGGTCATGACGTCGGAGTAGGACCGCCAGGCGCCGATCGCGCTGATCAGGTCGCCCATCGGCGGCTGGATCGCGGTCCACGAGCGAGCCTTGTCCAGGTGGGCGTGCGGGTCGGCGACGGCGGGCAGCAGCAGGTAGCCGGTGAGGTCCAGCTGCGCGTCGCTCGGAGCGGCCTGACCGGTGGGGACGACGGCGGTGACGAGGCCGTCCGCTAGCACGACATCGACCTGCGAGCCGTCGGCCAGGGTCGCGTTCCGCAGCAGGGCGAGGGGCGACGCAGTGAGCACGGCTCCCCCTGTCCAGCCTCCAGACCGCTACGTGCGGTATTGATCAGGCCAATATCGTGACCGTAGGGACTCGGTGTTCCGGTCGGGTTGCTATCGCATTCCTGCGTCGTTACGAGCAGCACCACGACACTAGAGTCAGGATCCTGATGGCGAGCTGGGGCGCGAACGACGACGAGCGGATCGGCCGCTACGTGCGGCAGCTGAGGCGTGCCCGCGGGCTGACGTTGACCCAGCTGGCCGCTCTCGCCGAGCTGTCACAGCCGTTCCTGTCCCAGCTGGAACGCGGTCTGGCCCGCCCCAGCATGGCCTCGCTGTCGCGGATCGCGTACGCCCTGGGCAGCAGCCAGCTCGAGATCATCGCCGCTGCGGTCGAGCTGGACGGTCCGGCGCCGGGACCGGCGCCCACCCTGGTCCGGGCTGAGGAAGGCAGCCACGGCCGCTACGGCCTCGGCGAGGCCCGGCTGCTGGTGGCGGGCGACCGGCCGTTCTACCCGATGACGTTCGTCGCGGACAACACTGAGCGCGGTGACTTCCACCGGCACCCCGAGGGCGAGTTCCTGCACGTGCTGGAGGGTAGCTGCAGTGTCGACCTGGGCAGGGTCGACCTGGGCAGGGTCGACCCCAGTGGGAGCCCAGAAGGTGAGCACTACGAGCTCGGCGTCGGCGACTCGCTCTACTACGCCGGCGGGACGCCCCACCGGTGGTACTCACGCGACGGCGCCCGGTACCGGCTGTTCGTGGTCAAGCAGCACGTGCTGCTCAGCACGGCCGCGCGCACGGCCGCGCCTCAGCTGGTCACCGACCTGATCGGGGCGACACCGTGAGCGGGATGTTCAGCGACGTCGAACGCGACTGCGTGGTCACCGAGCACACCCAGGTGGCCGAGGGTGTCGTCCGGCTCGAGCTCGTCCCCCAGAACGGCCGCGACCTGCCGCCCTGGGAGCCCGGGTCGCACATCGACCTGCTGTTGGCCGGTGCTCCGGATGGACCCATCGAGCGGCAGTACTCGCTCTGCGGCGACCCGGCCGACCGGTCCCGCTACACCGTCGCGGTGCTGATGGAGCCCAACGGCCGCGGCGGCTCGGCCGCCGTGCACACCGACCTCAGCGTGGGGTCGGCCGTCCGGATCCGCGGGCCACGCAACCACTTCATCTACGAGCCACCTCCTGGGGTGCCGGTGGTGTTCGTGGCCGGCGGGATCGGCATCACGCCGTTCCTGTCCATGGCGCGCGCCGCAGCCGCGGCCGGCACCGACTTCACGCTCGTCTACGCCGGCCGAGCTCGGCGCCGGATGGCCTTCGCCGACGCGCTGACCCAGGCGTACGGCGACCGGGTCCACACCCACGTCAGCGAGGAACACACCCGGCTGGACGTCGCGGTCACCCTGGCCGAGCTGCCGCCGGAGACGCACGTCTACGCCTGCGGCCCGACCGGTCTGATCGGGGCGGTGGAGGCCGCGTGGGGCGACCGGCCGGCCGGGCAGCTGCACGTGGAGCACTTCGAACCGCTGGAGTTCGGGCCGCCGGTGTGGCAGGACATCTTCGAGGTCGAGCTGGCCCTGACCGGGGTGACCGTCGAGGTGCCGTTGGACCGGTCCGTGCTCGACGTCGTCGAGGAGCAGGGGGTGCTGGTGGTGTCCTCCTGCCGCAAGGGCACCTGCGGCACCTGCGAGACGCCCGTGCTGGAGGGCGCCATCGAGCACCGCGACTCCGTCCTCGCCCCCGACGAGAAGGACGCGGCCGACACCATGATGATCTGCGTCTCCCGTGCCGCCGGCCCCCTGCTGGTCCTCGACCTCTGACCAGGTTGCGCTGGTGAGCTCTAGCGGCCGACGCGGGCGTGCAGGTCGGCGACGACCTGAGGCTCGTCGGCGTTGACCAGCTCGCCGTCGCGGACCACCAACCGACCGGCCACCACGACGTGCCGAGGGCGGCGGCCGGGAGCGGCCCAGAGCAGCCCGGCCACCGGGTCGGCGACCCCGGCGTCGGCGACCCCGCTGACGTCCCAGACGGCTAGGTCGGCGGCCGCCCCGACCCGCAGCCGGCCGAGCTCGGGCCGGCCGAGTCCGGTCGCCGAGCCGGCCGTGGCCATGGACAGCACCTCCCGGGCGCTCAACCGGCTGCCGGCGAGCGGGGCGACCTGCATCGCCAGCCGAGCGTCGGCCAGCAGGTGACCGGCGTCGTTGCTGCCGCCGCCGCTGGTGCCGAGCCCCACCGGAACCCCGGCGGCCCGCAGCGCGGCGACCGGCGCCACCCCCCAGCCCATCGGCAGGTCGCAGCCCGGTGCGTGGGTGGCGCTCACCCCGTTCGCGGCGATCCGGACGATCTCGTCGGCGGTGACGTCGCAAAGGTGGGCGAGCGTGACGTCGGGCGCCAGCCAGCCCCAGTCCTCGAGCAGGTCCAGGGGGCGCCGGCCGTAGCGTTCGGCCGCGACGGCCACGTCGACCTGCTCGTTGCTCTGCGTCCGCCGCCGCAGCCCGAACCGGGCGGCCACCTCGCCGAGCAGCCGGTAGGTCTCCTCGCTGTCGCTGTGCACGCCGGCCGGGCCGACGGCCAGCTGCAGCATCCCGTCCGCGCTGACCCCGCCCACGCCGCCGGGCACCAGGGCCGCGGCGAGTTCGGCCGCCGAGGTCGCCGCGACCTGCGGGTCGTCGCGGGCCGTACCGCGGACGAAGACCAGCCGCGCACCGAGCCCACGCGCCGCCTCGGCGGTCCCCCGCGCCATCGCGACCGGGTCGGCCTCCGCCGGCCAGGTCAGGTGGTGGTCGGCGACGGTGGTCACCCCGCTGAGCAGGCTCTCGGCCAGCCCGGCCCGCGCCGCGAGCAGGCAGAGCTCGGCGTCCACGCCGACCGACGCGTACGCCGCAGCCATGGTCGGCAGCCAGGCCGCCATCGGCACGCCACGGGTGCCGGGCAGCGTCCGGAACGCCGTCTGCAGCAGGTGGTGGTGGGCGTTGACCAGCCCCGGCGTCACCAGGCAGCCGCTCACGTCCAGCTCGACCGCCCCCGCCCCGGGCTGGTCCGCCACGACACCGCCCGCCAGGTGCACCGGGCCCTCGCGCTCGGTCGTCTCGTCGACGACCACCGCGACCGCGCCCACCAGCGAGAGGGGATCCGTCCGTTCGTCGGCCACGTTCGGGAGTGTAGGCGCGGGCCACGTGAGAAGCCGGCGCGACGGCCGCGTAACGGGCGGGGGGGTCACGCCGAGCGCCACCGGCGGCCTGCGATGGTGAGCGCCATGCGCGACGAGCACGCGGCCGGCTGGGCCGACACCGTCCTCCAGGTGCTGGGCACGACCTACCCGTACGGCGCCGCGCACGTCACGACCGGCCCAGACGACGTGGACGCCGACCCCGTCCGGCTGCACCCGGCCTTTCACGGCAGCTTCGACTGGCACTCCTCGGCGCACATGCAGTGGTCGGCGGTCCGGTTGCTCACCCTGGCGCCCGAGGCGCTCGGGGCCGAACGGGTGGCGCGGCTGACCGCGCTCCTCGACCAGCGACTGACCCTCGAGCACGGTCGGGTCGAGGCCGCCTACCTGCAGGAGCGGCCCTCCTACGAGCGCCCGTACGGTTGGGCCTGGGCGGGGATGCTGGCGGCCGCGGTCGCGGACTGCCCCCGGCCGGAAGCGCGCGGCTGGGCCGCCGCGCTCGCTCCGGTGGCCGACACCGTTGCCGACCTGTTGCTGGCCTGGCTGCCCCGGTTGGCGTACCCGGTCCGGCACGGCGTGCACGGCAACACCGCGTTCGCGGCCAGCCTGGCGCTCGAGGCGTACGGTGCCCTCGGCCGAGCCGACGTCGTCGAGGCGGTCGGACGGCACGCCCGACGCTGGTTCGGGAGTGACCGGGACTATCCAGCGTCGTGGGAGCCGAGCGGCAACGACTTCCTCTCCCCGGCCCTGTGTGAGGCCGACCTGATGCGGCGGGTGCTGTCCCCGGCCGAGTTCACCGACTGGCTGGCCAGGTTCCTGCCGACGCTGGGCACCGAGGACGACCCGCTGCTGCGCGTACCCAAGGTGCTCGACCGGACGGACGGCCAGCTGGTCCACCTCTTCGGGCTGGGCCTCTCACGCGCCTGGCAGCTGCGACTGCTCAGCTCGAGCCTGCCGGTCCAGTCACGGCAGCGGGTGGCCGCGGCTTCGGCGACCCAGATCGCGGTGGTGAGTCAGGAGATCGTGGCCGGTGACTTCATGTCGACGCACTGGCTGGTCTCATTCGCCCTGCTGGCCACGACGGTGAGGTGAAGCAGAGCCAGCGGGCCGCAGCCAGCCGGCTCTGCTTCTTGTTTGCGGAGCCCGATCCCCCGATCGTCTCAACTCCCGTACTTGACGTTACAACCTCATGATCTGTCGAACTAGACGCAACGACCCAGTTGTCCTCAAGTGGACATGTCCATAACTGGACAGGACATTTCGACACCGCGGGTTGCACGACAGTAGTAGCGTCCATGACTGAGGGGCGAGGGAATGAACCCCCGAGCATTCTCTCGCCTCTCGCTCACCTCTGTTTCGTGCGCATCTCCGAGTCGAGCCCAGCTCCTCATCCCGCCGGCGGTACGAGCCGGAGCACCGCTGGCGGTAGTGGCCGGTCCTCGGTGAAGGTGTCCGTTGGCTCCTCCGCCCAGGTCGCGATCTCCGTCCGCAGCCCCTCGATCCGCTTCTGGGCGGCGTTGAGCCGGCCGGCCGTCATCGGGTAGGACGGTTCCTTCGTCACCCCGGTGAGGACGTCGTCGTAGAACGCCGACTGGGTCGCTGCGTAGCCGTGCTCGAAACGGCCGAACCAGTCGCTCAGCCCGGCGGTGGCCGTCCGGAACCGGATCCAGCGGTGGTTGTCCCAGCCGTGACCGGTCGGTCCGAACTGCTCGACGAGCTTCGCGGCGGCGAAGCGGCCCCGGGTGCTGAGCCGGCTGACGGTCAGCTCGGGCATGGCGAGGTTGAGCCCACCCTCGCCGGCGTCGGGGTCCTGGAAGACCGTCACCACGCGGTCGCGGTAGCCCGGCATCACCAGGGCCGCCTCGTCGACCCAGCCGCGGGCCGTCTGCACCAACGACATGCCGAACGCGAGCAGCTGAGCCAGCGGGCTCTTGGCCGTCCACGAGGCGGTCCGCCGCGGCAGCGCACCCTCGGTGACCTTCGGCAGATAGCTGTTCTGTCGCTCGTCGGCGACCCGCGGCCGGTCAGCGGAGAAATCGGCGAGGTCGATCGCGAAGGTGGGTCGGGTGGGCAGCGGGGAGTCGAAGAAATGCACCGGCAGGTTCGCCGTCAGCCCGCCGTCGGAGAACCAGTTGACCAGCGGGACCGGGGACGAGGCGTCCGCGCGGTCGATGGTGTAGAGCGGAACGGCCGCGATCAGCAGCGGAAAGCTGAGGCTCATCCGGGCGGCCACGATGATCGGCAGCTTGTCGGCCGGCGGGAAGGGCCGCTTCGGCAGCACCGCCTGCAGCAGCCGCTCGCGGTCGCCACGTTCCGCAGCCTCGGTCGGCAGTGGCGGCGGACTGTCCACCATCGCCTGGGCGACCGTGGGACCAAAGAGCGCCTCGAACTCGGCGGGGTCGAAGAAGTAGGTGCCGTCGTCCCACGGCATCGCCATCGGCTGCGCCCGGCTGAGGTTCGTGGTCATCACCTTGAGCACGACGTCGTGCTTCTCCAGGTCGCCGAAGGTCAGCGGTTCGGCCATCGGGCGGCCGGCGAGCTCCTGCAGCCGCGCGTACAGCCAGGGTGTCAGGGCCAGGTCGGCGTCGGTCTCGCCGCGTCCGGAGGAGATGCCGAAGCCTTGGGCCGGCAGCTGCCTCAGGTCCGCGACGACGGCGGTGAGCGCCGCGACGAGCACCCCGACCAACGCGAGCCCCAGACCCACCAGGGTCAGCAGCAGCGAGCTCCCGACGCCGGCGGCGTTCAGGGCACCGCTGAGGCCGACGACGCCGACCGCGGCCAGCACCAGACCGGGCAACACGCCCACGAGCACGCGGCGCTTGGCCCGGATCACCAGGCCGCGGAGGACCCGGCCGGCGACCTTCAGCATCGACCCGGCCGGAGCCGGGCTCGGCAGCCGGGACACCTCGTCCAGCCCCGCGGTGAGCAGTGCGAAGAGCCGCCGCGCCCCGTGCTGCGGCCGGAACAGGTGGAACAGCAGCGAACGGCCGTCCGACTGGGCTCCGGAGAGCAGCGTGGGGAACCTAGACAGCCCGAGGAAGCCTGGCGGCAGCGGCGACGTGCCGCCCGTGGCGGCGGAGCTCAGGGCGGCGGGGCTCGTCTGGACCGGGTTCGGCACCGTCGCCGTCTTGGACTGGCGGCCCACCTCGGCCGCCGCGGCCGCCGCGGCAGCGATCGCTCCGGCGGACGCGCCGCCGACGGAGTGCAGCCGGTAGGTCTGGGCGAGCTCGCAGACCGCCAGCGGATAGATCACCCCGCTGGTGATGCCGCCCTTCATCACGATGTCGCAGTCGAGCGTGGGGTGCAGGAACGACGCCTCGGCAAAGGGGTCGGGTGCGGGGTGGTTGGCTGCCTCGGCCATGGGCGTTCCTCTCAGCGGACAGGGCAACGGGCAGTCCTGCCACGGTTACGACGTCAGAGTGCGCGAGCACTCCTGCTGATACGTCCGCCCTTCGAGGCTGACACGAACGGCGCTCGGGCTCTTGACAGCAGTGGGTGCCGAAGAGCGATGATGTGGATGCTGACACCCATTAGCCGACCTGGTCCGAGCGTGCCGATCACATCCGCCGCACGCTCGTGGGGGTAACTCCTCCGTCGCCCGCGTCACTTGTTTTCCGCTCTCCCGATCGCCTTCGCGGCGTGGCGTGGGGCACCGCGCGTGAGGACCAGTCGTGTCCGTCGACCCCGCTCCCAACAGCTCCCCCTTCGTCTTCGGCGGCCACACCACCCACGCCGAGTCGCTGCAGGGACGCGCCACCACGTAGGCGCTCGGTCCCCACCGCTGGTCGGGTCCTCGACGAGGTGATCGACCGTTCCTTGCGACGCAAGCTGGACGATCTCTGCGTCAACGTGATCAACGCCGTCCCGTCCGCGTCCGGCGCGGGCGTCGCGATCGCCGACTCCGGTCCGTGGCCTCGTGAGCCCGAGCCGTCATCGAAAGCCGCGACGCACGCCGGCATCGTCGCCACCCCGCCGACCGCACACGCCGTCCTCAGGACGGAGTGGCTGCTGCAGGAGGGTCCGGTCCGGACCTCGATGACTCGGGGCAGGCCGCGGTGTCCGGACGGCTCGCCGCCGACCGCCGGTGGCCCCGGCTCGGCCGGGCACTGACGTCCGACGACACGGCGAGCGCCGTCGCGGTGCCGCTCATGCTCGGTCCCGCGTTCCCCGGCGGGGCACTCGCGGTCTACTCACGCGCCGAGGACGCGTTCGACCCGCGTGACGTCCGCGTGCTGATGACCCTCGCCTACGCGATGGCCGACATCATCGCCCGCGACCGGCTGTGGTGGTGCGCCCAGTGGATCCTGCAGCAGTCCGGCTACGCCCGCATCGTCCACCAGGCGGTCGGGATCTTGATCAGCCGGAACTGCGACGAGGGGCAGGCACTGGCCAGGCTGCAGCGGATCAGCAGCGCGACCGACCGGCCGCTGGCCGAGGTCGCGCAGATGATCGTCGACGAGGCACTGACCGAGGCTCACCTGCAGTACATCGTCCAGACCCCTCAGCAGCGGATCACCCATGTCGCTGTGGGGCGGTAGCATTCCGGGCTCAAGCGCGAGCGTCGCGTTCGGGGGCTATCGAGCACATCGAAGGCTTCTCTGGTGAGCGCACAGGAAATGACCCCCACCTCCATCGCGACGGGCGATCCATCGGTGGAGACCGGCGACTCCCCCGGCGTTGACGCCGCTGGCCGCAGCCCTCGCGCTGGCGCCGTCGCCGGAGCGCTCGAGATGCCGCGGGTAGCCCTCGACCAGCTGCTCGAGCAGCTGCGCTTCCGCGCGGACGACGTGTTGACCACCCAGGGGCGACTCCGCGGCCTGCTGCGGGCGAACGCCGTGCTGGCCTCCGACCTCAGCCTGTCGTCACTGCTGGAGACCCTGGTCGAGGAGGCCCGCACCCTGCTCCAGGCGCGGTACGCCGCGATCGTGGTGATGGGCGCGAACGACCGGATGGACGCCATCGTCCAGGTCGGCATGCCGGCTTCGCTGCTGAGCAAGGTGCAGGGCCACCCGGCCTGGCACGAGGTGTCCGAACTCCTCGCGCCGGACACGATCGACGGCGAGGAGGCACCAGAGACCCCCGACTACGGGGACGCAACGGCGGAGGAGTCGACCGCGACCGGCTTCCTCGAGCTGCCGGTCCGGATGGGCGCCAAGGTGTACGGGCGGCTCTACCTGCGCAAGCAGGCGCCGGCGGTCTTCACCGACGAGGACGAGCAGATCGTCACCGCCCTGGCCGCCACCGCCGGCGTGGCGCTGGCCAACGCCAGCCTGTTCGAGGAGTCGGAGCAGCGTCACCGGTGGCTCATCGCAGCGAGCGGGCTGGCGAACACGTTGCTGTCCAACCAGAGCACCCACCCGCTGGAGCTGGTGTGTCAGTCCGCGTTGCGGGCCGCCCGGGCCGACTTCGTCACCGTGACCCTGCCGGACGAGACCTACGCGGCCGGCGTGGCCTCGGAGAGCAGCCTGTTGGCCGACGAGACGCTGTCGCACCTCGCTGAGCTGCGGCGCGACGCCCAGCTGACGCTGCGCTCCGGCCGGCCGATGCTGCTGAACAACTACGGCGACGACCGCGCCTCGTCCGTGGGCGACGTCCGGGTCGGGTCGGTGATGGTGGTGCCGCTGGTGGCGGGCGACCACGCCGAGGGTGCCATGACGCTGGGCCGCGTGGCCGGCAGCACGGAGTTCAGCGAGGCTGACCTGGCGATGACGTCGGCCTTCGCCACCCAGGCCGCGGTGGCGCTGGCCTTCAACGCGGCCCGGCAGTCCGAGCTGCAGCTGGCGAGGCTGGAGGACCGCGACCGGATCGCCATGGACCTGCACGACCACGTGATCCAGGAGCTCTTTGCGGTGGGGATGGGTCTCGAGGGCCTGTCCACGGTCGCCGACGTGGCCGAACGAACGGCCCGGGTGGGACGCTACGTCGACGCGCTCAACAACACGATCAGCACCCTGCGGACCCGGATCTTCCAGCTGCAGCCGAGCCGTCACGACGCGCGCGGCCTGCAGACGCGGATGCTCGAGCTCGCCGCTTCCCAGACCGAGCACCTGGGCTATCCGCCCCAGCTGCACTTCGCCGGCCCGATCGACGCGGCAGTCGAGGACGACGTCGCCGACGACATCCTCGCCGTCACCGGTGAAGGGTTGTCCAACTGCGCCCGGCACGCGCACGCCACCTCCGTCACGGTCAGGCTGACCAACCGGGAGGGGGTGCTGACCCTGACCATCGCCGACAACGGCATAGGGATCGGCCCCACGGTGAGGTCCAGCGGGCTGAGCCACATGCGCCGTCGAGCCGAGCGGCACCGCGGCACCCTGACCATCACCGCCCCCGCCGAGGGCGGCACCCGGCTCACCTGGACCGCGCACCTCTGACCTCGCGGCGTCCTGCCAAGGCCCCTTCGAACCGTCAGCCTAGAAGTTCTTGACCCCTCTGGAGATTGTTACCGTGCCTCGGTGCGCGAAGGGTCTCCTCAGGTCGGCTGGGCGGCCGTACTTGCCTCGGTGGCAGTGGTCTCGGTGGTGCTGGGCGGCTGCGGTGGGGCCGACGGCAGCCCGGCGGACCCTGCCCCGTCCGCCTCTGTCAGCGGTCTGGGACCCGCCGTAGCTCCACCTAGCTCGCCTGAGGCGGGAGAGGTCGCCCGCTTCTGGTTCACCCGACCCGGAGACAACAAGGTGTCTGTCGGCCCCGATGCCGTTGCCGGTGACGAGCTGGTGGTGCGCGGCGCCTGCCGGAGTCACACGGGCCGCTTGGTCTGGAAGGTGTTCGACAACACCGGTGACGTGGACAGCGCGGCGGAGGTGAGGATCCTCGACCAGGGCGAGTTCGTCTGCGACGGGACGAACCAGATCCACTCGGCGACGGTCGGCGCGTTCCGAGATGTGGCCATCCTCGGGGTAACCGACACCGAGGCTTCGGCGGACGCGGGCGAGAGCGCCTGGCTGACTCTCGCCAACGAGTAGCCCGCGCCGTGGGCCCCGTGGGACTCGAACCCACAACCCGCGGATTAAAAGTCCGCTGCTCTGCCAATTGAGCTAGAGGCCCGGGCATCGAGGACCAACCTGGACAACCCAGCCTGACCCGCTCTGACCCAAGGAGCATCATCGCAGATGCTTAGCGTTGAGCGCGGCGTCCGAGGACGACTGCCGTTGGCCCCACATCGTGGGAGAAGGAGTGGCGTGGACGACGCACGGAAGACCGCACTCGTCGTCGGGGCCTCGCGAACCATGGGCTCGGGCTGTGCCGCGAGCTCGTCGCTCGCGGGTGGCAGGTCATCGGCACCGTCCGCGGACCGCCAGCTGGACCTGGTCTTTGTCAACGGAGCCATCGCCAACGACCCCGATGTCCTCGACCAGGTCACGACGGCCACCTTCGTCGAGGTGATGGTGACCAACGCACTGTCACCGATGCGTGTCCTCGAAGCGCTTCAGAGTCTCGTGCCCCCGGACGGAACCCTCGGCGTCATGTCGTCCACTCAGGGCAGCATCTCCCGCAACACCAACGGCGGGCACGAGGTCTACCGAGCGAGCAAGTCTGCGCTCAACCAGCTGATGCGGAGCTACGCAGCCCGGCACGCCGACGACACCCGCACGCTGCTCTTGATGGATCCGGGCTGGGTCCAGACGGAGCTGGGTGGGGAGGGTGCGCCGATGGGTGTCGACGAGAGCGTGACGGGCGTTGTGGACACGATCACCGCCCACCAGCACGAGGGCGGCTTGCACTACCTCGACTACCAGGACCGCACCGTTCCCTGGTAGCCGGCCGACCGGGGGCAGGGGGTCCCTTGCGGGCCGGCCGAAGCGACCGCTAGACAGGGACCCCGCACGTGCTTCGACGGAGAGGCCGCACCCCGTGACCAGCAACACCACAAACCGTCGCAGGATGGTCGCGCTCGCGGCCACCGGCGCGCTGATCCTGCCCCTGATCGGCTTCACCTCCCCGGCGGCGCGAGCGGCGGCGCCGGTGCTGGACCCGACGCTGGCCCGGTCGCCCGAGCTGAGCGAGACCTCGCGGCTGGCGGACCGGCGGACGGTGGTCACCGGCGACCGAGCCTGGGTGCTCGGCTCGGCCGACGGCCGCTTCCCGGCGGCGGGGTTCCACACCCGCGGCGAGATGGGCGGGGTCTGGCTTCCCAACCTCAAACTGCTGGACGGTCTGTGGTTCGGGATCAACGGCGACTGGGTCGGCCAGGGCACCAAGACGACCACCGGCTGGGGCTACGTACGGACGGACCTGCCCACCACCCACGGAGTCGCGGCCAGCCGGACCGACGTCGTACCGGACGGGGTCTCCGGAGCCCTGATGGGCCTGACCCTGCGCTCCACCCGCACCCGCACCATCTCGCTGACCGCCGACGCCCACTCGGAGCTGATCAGCTCCTACCCGTGGGGTGAGTCCACGCCCAACCAGACCACGGTCAACCTGCCCGACACGGCATCGGTCCGCGGCCGTAACCTCGAGTTCCGCGACCGCGGCACCCCGCCGGGCGCTCACCAGACCAAGCACAACTGGGCGGCCGTGGTCGGTACCGACCTCCAGCCGACCGCCACCGCCCTCGGACCCGACCACCGCGGCCCGCAGGACCCGGCGGTCATCTGTCCGCCGTCCGGCCCGAAAGCCCCGACCCAGACCGAGGAGTGCGACGACACCGCCTACGGGAAGGGCACCGGCGGCCAGCTCACGTACCGGGTCAAGCTGCGTGCAGGTGAGAACAGGACGGTCTGGTTCGGCGTCGGCGGCTCGACCGAAGGCGTGGGCCGCGCCCGATCCGAGCTGCGCGCCGCCCTGCGTGACCCGGCCGGCGTGCTCGAGGACAAGCTGGCAGTCCGGGAGCAGATCGACGCCAGTACCGTGGTCGACCTGCCCGGTGACCCCCAGCTCGCGGCCAGTGTCCGCTGGTCCAAGCAGATGCTCGCCGCGTCGGAGCAGACCGTCGACGACGTCCAGCTGCGCGTGGTCCGGGCCGGGAAGGAGTATCCGGCGCCGGCCGGCACGCTGAGGTCGATGAGCTGGTTGGGCGCCGGCTGGCCCGACTACACCTGGCTCTTCGGCACTGACGGCGAGTACACCGCGTACGCGGCCGTGGCTGCCGGCCAGTTCGACCCGATCAAGGCCCATCTGCGCGCCCTGCGGGACGTGTCCGCCGTCGTCAACGGCGGCAGCGGCAAGATCGTGCACGAGGTCACCCCGGACGGCGCCGTCTACTTCGGCGCCAACGGCGACGAGGGCAACACCGACGAGTCCGCCAAGTACCCCTCAGCGGTCAACCTGGTCTGGCACTGGACCGGCGACCGGGCCCTCCTGCGCGACCTCTACCCGGCCAGCGTCAAGGCCATGGAGTGGGTCGCGAAGCAGGACGCCGACTCCGACGGGTGGCCCGAGGGTCTCGGCAACGTCGAGCGCGCCGGAATGGGCGAGGAAAAGCTGGACAACGCTGTGTACGCGATCCGCGGCTACGCCGACCTGGCCGACCTGGCCTGGGCTCGTGGCGACGCCAAGACCCGTCGTTGGGCCGTCGCCCACGCAAAGGCGCTGCTCGACCGCTTCGAGCAGGCCTGGTGGTACGGCGGGGACACCCGTTCCTACGCCGACTCGCTCAAGGCTGTGTCCACTGATGAGGGGGCCAACACCAAGATCTTCCAGCGGCACTGGATCGGACTGACCCCGACCGACGCCGTGCTGCCGACCCTGCCCGGCCGCCCGTCCGCTCCGCTGGCGAGCCGAAGCCACGGCGTCGCGACGCTGAAGGAACACCAGGGCGCCTGCTACACCGCAGCCGGGCTGGGGCTCTTCCACACCGGGACGGGAGCGACGTCAGATCCCACGGGCAACCCGGGAACGACGTGTGACTCAACGGTCTCCGCGGTCCCGAGCGAGCGCAGCATCTTCACGCTCAACTCCTCGATCGCCGCCGTGAGCGAGGGCAACTACGGCCGCCTCGGCGCCAGCCAGCAGGGCGTCTACACCACCGGCAACGCGCGGGCCCAGCTCGACCCCGACCTGTGGGAGATGCCGGGCATGATGCCCGAGATCGTGCCCGGCGGGGACTTCGGCGCCAACATCGACAAGCTGACCACGCAGCGTTCGATGGTGATGCAGGCCTGGGGCGCGTACGGGGTGCTCTGGCCGGTCGTGCACCAGTGGCTCGGCGTCTCTCCTGACGCCGGCCGCGGCCGGGCGGCCGTCGTGCCGCAGGTACCGAAGGGCCAGACGCGGGCTTCCGGGAAGGCGATCCGGATCGGCCGGGGCAGCGTCGACGTCGCCGCGCAGCACCACGGTCGGGTCTACAGCACCACGGTCACCCGGCACGGCCGGATCGCGCTGACCGTTGGCGCGGTCCTGCCCACCGGCGCCCGCGTCCGCACGGCCACTCTGGACGGACGTGAGGTCCGGCCCACCCTGCACCGCACCACCCGCGGGCTCGAGGCCACCGTCGCTCGCCCCGCCGGTCAGGGCACGTCGAGGCTGGTGATCACCGTCCGCTGAGCCGCACGAGAGCGCGCAACCCCTTCGGGGCCCTCGACAGGCTCGGGACGCGGCGGTCAGAGCTTGTCGAACCAGGGCTCGAGCCGACGGTAGGCGTCGAGGAAGAGCGCGTACTCGGCGCCGTAGCGGGTGTGCCGGGCGGGGTCTGGGGTGAAGGTGTCGAGCTCGGCGGAGAAGCGGTCGGCGACAGCGAAGTCGTCGAAGAGGCCGACGCCCACGCCACCGACGATGGCGGCGCCGACCGCGGTCGCCTCGTCGACGAGGTTGCGCCGGGTCACCGGCACGCCCCAGACGTCAGCGAAGACCTGCAGCAGCAGGGCGGCGTTGGCGGCCCCGCCGATGGCGTCGACCGCGTCGATCTGGTTCCCGTTCTCGACGAAGGCCCGCAGACCCGTGTACAGGTTGAACGCCACGCCCTCGACGACGGCCCGGGTGAGGTGGGCTGGGCCGTGGTGCCGGCCGAGGCCGGCGAAGACCGCCCGCGCGGCCGGGTTCCAGTAGGGCGAGCGCTCCCCCAGCAGGTGCGGCAGGAAGTAGAGGCCGTCCTCGCTCGCCGGCACCTGCGCCGCCTCGGCGAGCAGCCGGGGATAGCGGTCGTCCTGGCCGGGTGCCAGGGTCTCGACCACCCACTCCAGCGACGCGCCGCCGGCCTGCATGGTGGCGGTGGGCACATAGCGACCGGGCACGACGTGGTTGAAGGTCATGCTGCGCATCAGCGGGTCGTGCAGCGGCGCGTCGGCTGCCACCGACACCCATGACGACGAGCCGACATAGGCGTAGGCCCCCGACTCGGGCCCGATGATGCCGGCGCCCAACGCGCCCATCGGCCCGTCGCCGCCGCCCATCACCACCGGCGTACCGCCCAGCAGCCCGGTCGCGGTCGCCGCTTCGTCGGTCACGGTGCCGACCACCGCGGTCGAGGCGACGATCTCGGGAAACAGCGAACGGTCCACCCCGGCCGTCTCGATCAGCTCATCAGACCAGGTACCGGCCGACTGGTCGTAGGCGTTGGTGCTGGAGGCGTCCGACGGGTCCGTCGCCAGCACCCCGGTCAGCCGGTACGCGACGAAGTCCTTGGCCAGCACGACAGTCCGGGCCCGGGCGAACGCTTCCGGTTCGTGCTCGCGCACCCACATGATCTTGCTCAACGAGTACGTGGGGTTGAGCCGGTGCCCGGTGATCCGGTAGCCGCGTTCCATCCCGACCCGCTCGACCAGCACGGCGGTCTCGGCGACCGACCGGGTGTCGGCCCAGATGATCGCCGGCCGTACCGGCACACCGCTCCCGTCCAGCAGCACCGCCCCCATCATCTGGCCCGAGAACGAGACCACCTCCACCTCGGCCGGGCCCACCGCGGCCGTGACCAGCAGCTTGCGGGTGGCCGCGCAGACGGCCGACCACCAGTCCTCAGGCTGCTGCTCGGCCTTGCCGCGCGGGCCGAAGTCGGTGCCGTACGTGGACGTGACCGCCGCCAGCACCCGACCGTCGTCGCTGACCAGGGTGGCCTTGTTCCCTGTCGTCCCCAGGTCGTGGGAGATGATCATGGTCTCGGGCTCCGGTAACCATGATGATCATGGTTTTTCCTTGAGGACCAGCCGTCTCCGTTCTTGATCACCAACGACGCCATCCCACCGGCCTGCTCGATGATCAGGTAGTCCTGACCCGCATCAGCGGCGTAGCAGAAGAGGGTGACCAGCCGTTCGCGGCCGACGTTCACGCTGCGGTGCACCCAGCCGCCCGGTACGTAGACCGCTTGCCCTGGGCCGATCTCCACCACCGTGCTGTCCCCCTCGACGGTGTCCAAGATCATCACCCCCTGCCCGCTGAGCCCGACGTAGAGCTCGGACCGGTCGGCGATGGCGTGCAGGTGGCCGCGCGTCATGGCGTACTCCTCACCGACCGAACCGGGCTCGAGCACGCTGATGCCGGTGATCAGGCCACCCGGCCCGGGCTCGCTCGTGCTGCTCTCCACCCAGTAGACCGGCGCGCCGTCGTCCTCGGCCAGGGCCCGGGCGTACGCCTCGTCGTCGCGGTAGAGCCCGCCGAGGTCGGACAGGAACTTCTCGTAGCGGGCGTTGCTGCCCTCGAGCCGGCCGGCTTCGGCCAGCAGTGTCATCGCGACCGGCGGGACCGGCAGCCCCGCGGTCGTCTCCGGAGTCGTGGTCATCCTCGTCCTTTCCTCGCGTCGTCCCCGGCCAGCCAGCGGGCCGGGTTGGTGACCAGCAGTGCCTCGACCAGCTCGGCCGAGCCCTCGCGCACCAGTCGGGGCAGTACCCGCTCCCCCAGGTACGCCAGACCCGGCATCCCGCCGTACGCGCGGTAGCGGGTCCGCCGCGCCACGTCGCCGCCGAGCAGCAGCCGTTCGGTGGCGCCGAGCGACGCCGCCCGCAGCAGGCAGTCGATCAGCACGCTGTCGGGCCAGCGCTGGCTGCGGGCAAACCCGTCGTAGCCGAGGTAGCAGCCGACCGCGGCGAGCTCGGCGTGCAGCCCGGGATCAGGAAGCCGGTCGACGTGGGCCAGCGCGACGGCGCACGTCGGCACGCCGTGCGCGGCCAGGACCGCCAGCACCTCGAACGCGGCGCTGCCGTGCTCGAGGTGCACCATCACCGCGGCGCCCGTCTGGTGCCAGGTGGTCGCGACGGCCGCGAGCACCCGCCGCTCGAACGCACTGATGCTCCAGTAGCCGACGCCGGCCTTGACCACCCCGGCCCGGACGGGCTCCCCGGACGGCGTCCGGGCCACCACACCGGAGCCGGGGCCGTCCTGCTCGGGCATCCCGTCGGTGACGTCCCGACAGAACCTCGTGGCCAGGGCGTCCTCGTCGAGCTCGGTCAGCCAGTGCCCGGCGCCGTAGTGCGGCTCGCGGTGGGCTCCGGTGGTGGCCACCACCTGCAGACCGGTGGCCGCGCTGACCCGGGCGAGTGCCGCCGGCCGCCGGCCCAGGCCGGTAGGCGTCGCGTCCACCATCGCCTCGAACCCCGACCCGCGCAGGGACCCGGCCTCGACCTGGCTGCGCGGCTCGTCGTCCAGCTCGTCACCGGGCAGCAACGGGCTGACCTGGAAGAGGTGCTCGTGGTAGTTCGTCCGGCCGAGGGCGGCGGCATCCTGCTCGCCCAGCACCGTCGTGATCCTCGCCACCGCCGACGTCACCGGAACCGGGCGGCGACCCGGCCCAGCTCGTCCACGGTTGCCGCGGGCATGGCCACGTCGAAGACCTCGGCCACCGCCTGGGTCCAGCCGTGCACGAAGTAGCGCCAGCCGTCCTCCACCTGCAGGCCACGGTCCTCGCGCTGGCGAAGCGCCTGGTGCCAGAACTCGAGCGAGCCGCGGTAGTTGAACTCCCAGACGACACCGTCGACCGGGAACGCCACGTCGTCGGGCAGCGGCGAACCGGGGCGGTCCTTGCCCATCCCGGTCGCGTTCACGACCAGGCTGGCCGGGGGCAGCCTGGCCAGCAGCGCACCGACGTCGTCGGGCCCGGCGGTCTGGACGTAGCGGAACAGCGACGTCGGCAACCCGGCTCGCTCGTGCACCTCGCGGGCGTGGTCGAGGGCGTCGGCGTCGAGCGCGGTGCAGATGATCCGCGCCGGCCGGTCGGCGCGGACGCCCAGCTGGTGGCTGAGCGCGGTCCCGGCGCCGCCGCTGCCCAGGATCAGCGCGTCGCCGCCCGTCCGGGAGAAGTGGTCGGGGGGCAGGAACTCCTCCAGCGCGAGCCGGGCCGTCACCGGGTCCTTGGCGCTGCCGAGCAGCCGTCCGTCGCGCTTGGCGATGCAGGACACCTCGCCGAAGGTCGTCGCCAGCTCGTCGAGGGCGTCGAAGAGGTCGGCGGCGGCCGCGTGCACAGCGACCTTGTGGGTGGTGATCAGCGCGCCCCAGTGCTCGGGGTCGGCGGCGATGGACTCGACCACGTCGCGGTACGCCTGCGCCGGCGCGTCCAGAGCGACGTCGTGGCCGACCAGCTTGCGCGTCGGCAGGCCGAGCACGTCGGCCCACTCGGGGAAGACCCGGCGGATGGACGATCCCCCGGTGCTCACGCCGACGAAGCCCATGTAGGAGTCGGGCCCGCGCGTCACGCCGGCTCCCGCGCTGTTTGGGCCGCGGCCGCGAACTCGGCTGCCGAGGTGGTGATGGTCGCCCAGTCTCCGGTCGCCATCGCGGTCGCGGAACAGAGCTCGCCGCCCGCCCCCACGGCGACCGCCCCGGCCGCCAGCCACTCGGCCAGGTTGCCCGCGTTCACCCCGCCGGTCGGCACGAACGGCACGTCCGGAAAGGGTCCGCGGAGCGCTTTGAGGAACGCTGGTCCGCCGAGGGACGCGGGGAACAGCTTGACCACGTGCACGCCGGCGTCGAGCGCGCCCATCACCTCACTCGGCGTCAGCGCCCCGGACAGGACGGTCACGCCCGTCGCCAGCATGGCCTCGGCCAGTCCGGGCCGGGTGCCGGGGCTGACCAGGAACTCCGCGCCCGCCTCGACCGACTCGTGGGCGTGCGCTGCCGTGAGCACCGTGCCCGCGCCGAGGTAGACCGCCTCCCCGTGCCGGCGCCGGACCTCGGCGATCACCGCGGCGGCGTCCGGGGTGCTGTAGGTGATCTCGATCCCGGTCACCCCACCCGCCAGCAGCGCCTCGGTAGCACCGAGTGCGGCCGCGGCCGAGGGGGCTCGGAGCACGGCGACCACGCCCGCCCGGCGCAGGGCGGTGAGGTCGTCCGCGGCGCGGTCAGGGCTGGCCATCGGGTCCTCCGGGGACGGTCGTGGGCAGCCGGACCAGGTTCGGTAGCGGCTCGCCGCGGACCAGGGCGAGGACGGCGTCGACCGCGCCGCGGCCCATCTGGTCGACCGCCTCGACGGTCTGGGCGGCGGCGTGCGGGGTGAAGAGGGTCCGGTCGACCAGGTCATCGGCCAGCAGCGGGCTGACCCCGGCACCGGAGGGATCGGACTCGGTGGCCAGCACGTCGGCCGCGTAGCCGCGCAGCCGGCCATGGCGCAGCGCCTCGGCGAGCGCCGACTCCTCGACCAGGGTGGCGCGAGCGGTGTTGACCAGGATCGCGTCCGGCCGGACGTGGCCGAGCAGCCGGGCGTCGACCAGCACCTCCTCGCCGGGAGCGTGCAGGGTGATCACGTCGCTGCGCCGGACCAGCTCGTCCAGGCCCACCACCTCGACGCCCAGGGCGGCGACCTGCGCGAGATCCACCCAGGGGTCGTGGCCGAGCAGCGTGCTGCCGAAGCCCTGCAGGCGGGCGGCGACCTCACGGCCGATCCGCCCGAGCCCGACGATGCCGACGGTCAGACCGCCCAGCTGACGGGTCCGCCGTACCGTCCACCGGCCCGCGCGGACGCCACGGTCGCCGGCGGTCACGTCGCGGAGCGCGGCGAGCATCAGAGCCACCGCGTGGTCGGCGACGGCGCCGGTGTTCGCGCCGGGGGTGTTGGTGACGAGCAGCCCCCGGGCCGCAGCCGCCGTCAGGTCGACCGCGTCCACGCCGACGCCGTAGCGGGCGACGAGCCGGAGCTGGGGAGCAGCGTCGAGGTGCTCGGCGGTGACCGGACCGGTTCCGGCGATCCAGGCGACCGCCTCCGCCAGCAGGGGCCGCAAAGCTCGGAGGTCGTGGTCAGCCGGCCCGGTCACGACCCGGCAGCCCCCGGCGGCCAGCTCGCCGGCGAGGTCGAGGTCGCCGGAGGAGAACGAACGGCTGGTCGCCAGCACGACCGGCTGCGGCGTCGACACGTCCTTGTCCGGGGGCGTCTTCGACACCCGCAAAAGGTAGTCCTGTACGTACAGGACGTCAAGGGATACAGTGCGGCCATGGCTCCGGCGATCGACCGCACCTCGCCGCTGCCCTTCTACCACCAGCTGAAGCAGATCGTGCTGGCCGACCTGCGCGAGCGGGCGCTGGCCCCCGGCGACCGGCTGCCGGGCGACCACGAGCTGTGTTCGACCTACGCCGTGTCCCGCACGGTGGTCCGCCAGGCGCTGGCCGAGCTCGAGACCGAAGGCGTGATCGAGCGGGTCAAGGGTCGCGGCACCTTCGTGGCGCCGCAGAAGACCTCCGAGCACCTGGTCCAGTCCCTGACCGGGCTGTACGAGGACGTGGCCGCGCGTGGCGCCTACCTGCGCAGCGAGGTGCGGCGGCTCGAGCGGGTGCCGGCCGACGAGCCGATCGCCTCGCTGCTCGGGCTCGAGCCCGGGGCGCCGCTGATCGTGCTGGAACGGCTGCGGTTCGTCGACGACGAGCCGTGGGTGCTCACCACCACCTACCTGCCGTACGAGGTGGCCCCCGGCCTGCTGAGTGACGACCTCACCGACCAGTCGCTCTACGCGGTGCTGGAGGAGCGCTACGGCGTCGCCCTCACCCACGGCACCCGGGGCGTCGAGGCCGCCGTGGCGTCGGACGACCTCGCCGAAGCCCTCGCCATCGCGCCCGGCGCGCCGGTGCTGGTGCTGCGCAGCACCTCCTACGCCGGCGGCCGTCCGGTGGAGGTGTTCGTCGCCTACCACCGCGGCGACCGCAGCCGGTTCGAGGTCACCCTGACCCGGACGCCACCGGGCGAGGCCATCGCCGAACCACTGATGCGGGTCACGGGGGCGTTCAGGGGACCAGCACGGCCTTGACCACGGCGCTGTCGGCCACGGCGGCGAGCGCCTCGGCGTACTGGTCGAGACCGAAGCGTCGGCTGACCAGTCCCCTGGGGTCGACCCGGCCGCTGCGCAGAGCGGCGAGCGCCCGGTCGAAGGAGAACTGCTGGGCGAACGAGCCCTTGATGGTCAGCTCGCGTCGAAAGATGTCGTACGGCGCGACGGGCCAGCGGGTCGACTCCGGCGTCATCCCGTAGACGAAGACGGTGCCGCCGGTCCGGGTCAGGCTCAGCGTCGGTCCGAGGACCGCTGGTGCTCCGGTCGCGTCGATGACCACGTCGAACCCGGCCGGCGCGAGCTCGGCCAGCCGCGCGGTCGTGGCGTCGGGGTCGTCCCGGTCGACCTGGACGGTGACGTCGGCGCCGCGGGCGTCGGCCAGCGCGAGCTTGGCGGCGGTGGGTGCGGCGACCACCAGCCGACCGGCGCCGGAGCGGACCAGCAACGAGGTCAGGATCAGCCCGGTCGGACCGGCGCCGAAGAGCAGCACGTCCGCGCCCGGCGTGAGGTCGAGCATGTCCAGCCCGTGCACCACACAGGCCACCGGCTCGGTCAGCACGGCCACCTCCGGGTCGAGGTCGTCGACGAGGAAGCAGCGGTCGGCGTCGGTGAGCACGTACTCGGCGAAGCCGCCGGGAGCGTTGACGCCCTGGGCCACCAGGTGCTCGCAGAAGGCCGGGCGAGCCCGCCGGCACTCCACGCAGCGTCCGCAGGAGGCGGTGTTGTCAACCACCACCCGGTGCCCCAGCAGGTCCGCGGCGGCGCCATCGCCGAGCGCCACCACCTCACCGACGACCTCGTGCCCGGGCGTCAACGGGTAGGTCGGCCCGAACTCGCCCAGGTGCAGGTGCCGGTCGGTACCGCAGACGCCGGCCACCAGCACCTTGAGCAACACCTCGCCCGGCCCTGCTTCTGGGACCGGCACCTCCCGTACCTCGAACTGCTCCGGCCGGTCGTAGACGACCGCGCGCATCGTGCTCATCAGCTGGCTCCTCGATCGGTCCTGCCGGCGACCCTCAGGCGAGGGAGTAGCCGCCGTCCATCAACAGCTCGGTACCCACGCAGAACGCCGCCTCGTCGCTGAGCAGCCAGGCCGCCGCGGCGGCGACCTCGTCCGGCTCGGCGAAGCGGTGGACCGGCGTGGCGGCCTTCCACACCTCGTGCAGGTCGTGCTTGCTGCCCAGCAGCGGCGTGTCGACGTAACCCGGCGACAGCGCGTTCACCCGCACCCCGCGCGGCGCCCATTCGTACGCGAGCGACTTGGTCATCGCGACCAGGCCGCCCTTGGAGGCGTTGTAGGCGACCTGCTGCTGCGGCACGTTGACGACGTGCGCGCCCGACATCGAGGCGACGGTGACGATCCGTCCCGAGCCCTGGGCCAGCATCACCTCGCCCACCTCGCGGCAGGTGAGGAACACCCCGGTGAGGTTGACCCCGATCGTCCGCGACCAGGTCGCCAGCGTCATCTCCTCCGCCGGCGTCGGCTCCTCCGACAGTCCGGCCGCGGCCACCAGACCGTCGATCCGGCCAGCCTGCTCGACCACGCTGCGCACCGCCTGCTGGACCGAGGCCTCGTCCAGCACGTCGACCTCGACGAAGGTGCCGGCCAGGTCCGCCGGTTGGCGCTGGTCCAGGGAGAACACCGCCGCCCCCCGCGTCGCGAGCCAGGCAGCGGTCGCTCCGCCCACCCCACCGGCCGCCCCGGTGACGACGACCACGGCTCCCTCGCACCACGTCATCGGGCCGACCAGCTCTCAGTGGTGGTGGTCACGGCTTGCCCCGTGCGGATCGACTCACCGATGGCGAGGGAGATCTGGTGGTCGGCGCAGGCCTCGGCCAGCGGGTACGGCGGCGGACCCTCGTCCCGGCGCCAGGCGCCGGTGGCAGCCAGCAGGTCGGCCACGGCCAGGTCGTCCTCGGAGAATCGGGCGTCCGGGTAGGTGTTCCGGTACAGCACCTCACCGTCCAGGCTGAGGTGCTGCAGGCCGAGGCCCTCGAGGTTGAGGTCGACGCCGGCCTGGCGGCGGACGAGGTGGGACTCGACGGCGGTCGTCGGGTCGACCAGCCGGACGAGGTGGTCGTCCACGATCTCGCCGAGCGAGCCGCGGATGACGATCCGCCGGGTCCGCAGCGGGTTCCACCACTGGTTGTCGGTGAAGTCGTACAGACCCATCCGGCCGTCGCCGAAGTCCAGGGTGGCCAGCGTGGTCGTCAGCGGCTCCGGCTCCGCCGAACCCGACCAGCCTGAGGGGCTGAGCGGGTTGGCCAGCGGCGCGGAGAAGGACTGGGCGTGGACGCGTACCGGTGCCCGGCCGGCGTCGAGGAAGCCGCGGATCATCGACACGGCGTGGTAGAGGTGCGTCGAGGACACCTGGACCGAGGTGACCTGGCCGATCACGCCCTGCCGGGTGAGGGCCAGCCGGGCGGCGTGCGCCGGCATGAACAGGTACTGCTCGGCCACCTGCACCAGCCCGGCGCCCACCGCCGCCCAGAGCTCCCGCAGCCCGGCCAGGTCAGCGGCGGGTGGCGTCTCGGCCAGCACCGCCACCCCGCGACCGACCAGGTCCGCCGTCGTCGGGCCCATCTCCGACCAGGGCACGCACGGGATGACGAACTCGGGGCCGGTCGCGACCAGCTCGTCGACTCCGGCGCAGCTCGGCACTCCCCAGGCCTGCGCCACCTCGGCCGCCCGCTCGGGCCGGCGGCTGACCACGCCCGCCACCTCGAACGCATCCGGGGCCTGGCGCGCCAGCCGGGCGAAGAAGGCCGACCGCCAGCCCGTACCGATCAGGCCGAAGCGGACGGGTGCCGAGGTAGCCACACTGCTCCTGAGGGTCGGGCCGAGAGTTGCGGAGATGCCGGAGTAGGGGAACGGCCTATCATCCTGTCGGTACAGGTTGACGGATGTCAACGAAACCGACCCCGACGAAAGGCGATGAGCAGCAACCGGCAGGCTGGCCTCGTGATGACACCGCTGACGGCCCCGGGCGGCTCCGACTGGATCCGCCCGCTGGGCGCGACCGGACTGCCGGTGAGCGCGGTCGCGGTCGGCGGGTCGCCGCTCGGCAGCATGCCCGAGGTCTTCGGCCACGCGCTCAGCTACGACGACGGCGTCGCCCTCGCGGCGTACGCGCTGGACTCTCCCGTACGGGTGATCGACACCGCCAACGGCTACAGCGACGGCGAGAGCGAGCGTCGGATCGGCGCGGCCATCGCGGCTCGCGGCGGTCTGCCGGCGGACTTCCTGGTCGCCACCAAGGTCGACGCCCAGGGCCGGGACTACTCCGGCGCCCGGGTCCGCGCCAGTGTGGCCGAGTCGCAGCAGCGGCTGGGGCTCGACCACCTGCCGCTGGTCTACCTGCACGACCCCGAGCAGCACGACTTCGCCGAGCTGAGCGCCCCCGGCGGTGCCGTCGCCACCCTGATGGCGCTGCGCGACGAAGGCGTGATCGGGCACGTCGGGCTGGCCGGCGGGAACGTCCACGAGATGGCGCGCTACCTCGACCTGGGCGGCTTCGAGGTGCTGCTGGTGCACAACCGCTGGACGCTGGTCGACCGCAGTGCGACGGACCTGATCGCCCAGGCCGAGCAGTCCGGGATCGCCGTCGTGAACGCGGCGATCTACGGCGGCGGCCTGCTGGCCGCACCCCGCGGCGGCAGCACGACCTACGGTTACCGGCCCGCGCCCGAGGCAACGCTGCGGGCGGTCGCGGCGATGGACCGGCTCTGCACCGAGCACGGCACCGACCTCGCCACCGCCGCCCTGCAGGCCTCGGTGCGCGACCCACGGGTGGCCATGACGGTGGTCGGGCTCTCCCGACCGAGCCGGCTCGACGCGCTGGTCACGGCTGTGGCCCAGGACCTGCCCGAGGACCTGTTCACCGCGCTGGAGGACCTGCTGCCGGCCCGCGACCACTGGCTCGACCATCGCCCTGAGGAGACCTCCTGATGTCCACCTTCCCCGCTGACTTCGTCTGGGGCACCGCCACGGCCTCGTACCAGATCGAGGGGGCGGTGACCGAGGACGGCCGCGGCCCCAGCATCTGGGACACCTTCGTCCACACGCCGGGCACGGTCGCCGACGGCACGGTGGGCGATGTGGCCGACGACCACTACCACCGCTACACCGAGGACATCGCCATCCTGGCCGACCTGGGCTTCACCGCCTACCGCTTCTCCATCGCGTGGCCGCGGATCCAGCCGACCGGCACCGGCCCGGCCAACGACGCCGGCCTCGACTTCTACCGGCGGGTCGCCGAGACCTGCCTCGAGCACGGCATCACCCCGTACGCGACGCTCTACCACTGGGACCTGCCGCAGCCGCTGGAGGACGCGGGCGGCTGGCTCAGCCTGGACACCGCCGCCGCCTTTCGTGACTACGCCGCGCTCACCCACGACGCCCTCGGCGACGTCATCAAGCACTGGATCACCCTCAACGAGCCGTGGTGCTCGGCGTTCCTCGGCTACGGCAGCGGGCTGCACGCGCCGGGCAAGCAGCTGGGCGCCGAGGCCTTCAAGGCCGGGCACCACCTGCTGCTCGCGCACGGGCTCGCCATCAACGCGATGCGCGAGAGCCGGCACGCCGACTCCACCCTGGGGATCACCGTCAACCTCTACTCGGTGCACGCCGCCTCCGACTCCGACGTCGACCGCGAGGCGGCCCGGCGGACCGACGGCATCGCGAACCGCTTCTTCCTCGACCCGCTGCTGCTCGGGGGATACCCCTCAGACGTGCTGCTCGACGCCGGGGTCAGCGACTGGTTCGACGAGCGCAGCGCCGACCTCCAGGTGATCGCCGCCCCGGTCGACTTCCTGGGCATCAACTACTACAGCCGGCACACCGTCGCCGGCCCGGAGGACAGGGTCTGGAGCGACCCGTCGGTGCCCAGCCCCGCGCCGGGCAGCGAGAACGTCCAGATCGTCGACACCGGCGCCCCGAAGACGCAGATGGGTTGGGAGATCCACCCCGACGGACTGGTCGACGTGGTGGAGATGGTGCACGAGCGGGCGCCCGAGCTACCGGTCTTCATCACCGAGAACGGCGCGGCCTACGCCGACGAGGTGGGGGCCGACGGTCAGGTCGACGACGAGGAGCGGCGGCACTACTTCGAGCTGCACACGGCCGCCTGTGCCGACGCGGTGGCCAAGGGGTTGCCGCTGAAGGGCTACTTCGCCTGGAGCCTGCTGGACAACTTCGAGTGGGCGTTCGGGTTCAGCCGCCGCTTCGGTCTCGTCCACGTCGACTACGACACCCAGGTCCGCACGGTGAAGAAGAGCGGCCACTGGTTCCGGGACTTCCTGCGCAGCCAGCCCTCCTGACTCCGGCCTTTGCCGAAGGTGAAGTGCGCTCAGCTGCGCTGCCGCCACTCGGCGACGACGCGCTCGACGTCGACGGTTGGCACCAGGACGGGCGACCGGCCGCGAGCGGGCTCGCGGCGCAGCTCGAGGATGCGCTGGTTGAGGGCCGCCACCAGGTCGCGGACGACCTGTTCGTCGCGGGCGTCGGCCAGGGTCTGCGGCAGCTCGGCGACCTCCTTGCGCAGGGCCAGGGCCGGGGGTAGCGGCGGCCGGATCTGCTCGCGCTCCATCAGCCCCTTGACCCACCAGTCCGGGTCGTCCCGGCCGGTGAGGCCGGGTATCGGCTTGCCGGCACCGCGAAGGTTGTCGAACTCCCCGCGCTCCTGCGCCTCGCGGATCTGACGGTCGACCCAGCTCTCGTACCGCTCCACGCTGCCTCCTGACCCACGCGTTCCCGAGCGCCCAGGTTAGTGCCGTGTGCCACCCTGGGGCATGGACCCGTGGAGCATCGGGCTGGCGGCACTCGTCGTGCTCGGACTCGCCGCCGTCGTCTTCGGAGCGCTCTACGACCGGGCCCGCAACCGTCGGCGCCACCAGGAGATGCTCGCCCCGCCCGCGCGCGTCATCCCTCGGTTCCGGCCGGACGCACCGTCGCCGCACTACCTCTCGGACCTGCAGGCGCGGCGGCCGCCCACCGGCGCCGCCCCGACGGCTGCGCTGAGCGCGGCGGAGCGGACAGCGGTCAACGAGCAGCTCGCCGACCAGGCCACCCCCTCGGTCCCAGCCGGGTACGCCTCCGCGGAGTTCGTCACCGACCCGACCGCCCGCTGGGTGGTGCTCGACCAGCCCGTCGTCTGTGTCTGCGCTGATGAGGTCGCCAGCATCCGTGAGCTGCTCGGGCTGCTGGAACGGCTGGTGCTGAGCCGGACGCCGCTGGTCCTGGTCGCCCCCGCCGTCGCCAAGGACGTGCTGGGCACGCTCGAGGTGAACCGGATCCAGCAGCGGCTGTCCGTCGTGGTCGTGCTGCTGCCTGAGGTCGCCGACCGTGAGCGGGTGGCGCAGCTGTGCGGCGGCCGGCCCACCGACCGCTCCGACCGCCAGGCCGGCTACCTCCCGCCCGAGGACCTCGGCCGCTGCGAACGCTGGGTCAGCACCGCGCGGTCGAGTCACGTGCTGACGCGCCGGACGGCCACGGCGTGAGCTGGATCGCCCTGGTCGGGTTCCTCGCCGCGATCTTTCCGCTGGTCATCACGCCGGGTGCCAGCTTCACCTTGGCAACTCAGCGGATCGTGGCGGGACAGCGGCACAGCGCCGGCTGGGTAATCGCCGGTACGGCGACGGGCATCTACACCCATGCCCTGCTGGCTGCTGCGGGGCTCTCCGCGATCGTCATGCGCTCGTCCGAGGCGTTCACGGTGATCAAGATCGTCGGCGGCGCATACCTGATCGGTCTGGGACTGTTCACGATCTGGCAGACCCGCCGTCAGCGATCAGTCCCAGCCGCACGCCGCCTTCCCTGGACTGGTCGGCACTCCTATCCGCAGGCACTGCTGGCCAACGTGCTGAATCCCAAAGCCGCGTCGATCTATCTCACCCTGGCGCCACAGTTCCTCACCGCCCAGCAGGTTCAGGTCGGTCCGCTGCTGCTGCTCGCCAGCGTTCACGTGCTTGTCATGGCGCTCTGGCTCGGTCTCTGGTCGGCCGTCCTCCTGCGCGGGCACCGGATCAGCCAGTCCCATCGATTCACGACCACGGTCAGCCGCCTTGGCGGCGCGATCCTGGTAACGCTGGGCGTTCGGACCGTCACCACCTGAGGGACCGGGTTCAGCCGTAGCCGAGATCGTGCAGCCGGTCGTCGTCGATGCCGAAGTGGTGCGCGATCTCGTGCACGACGGTGATGTGGACCTCCTCGACCACGTCCTCCTCGGTGTCGCAGATCGCCAGGATCGGGAGCCGGAAGAGCAGGATCCGGTCCGGCAGCACACCGCCGTACTGGTCGCCCCGCTCGGTCAGCGGAATCCCGTCGTAGAGGCCGAGCAGGTCTGGCTCCCCCGGCGGAGCGAAGTCCTCGACGAGGATCACGCAGTTGTCGACCAGCGCGGCCAGCTCGGCCGGCACGTCGTCGAGCGCCTGCCGGACCAGGTCCTCGAACGCAGCCGCGCTCATCTCCACCGTCATCGTCGGACACCCGTCGGCACGGGTCGGGCACGCCGGTCGAAGAGCCAGGCCAGGGCCGAGAACGCGAAGATCAGCAGCGCGAGCGCCACACAGACGACCGCCACCGCCGCGCCGCCGCGGACGTCGACGTCCAGGAAGGGGTACGGGTACCAGCCGGTGGTCGCGCCGACGACCAGGGTGACCACGAGCCAGCCGATGGGATAGATCAGGCCGAGCAGCACGACCCGCAGGGTGATCCGTGGCCGCGGCCCCACGAGCAGCCAGCCGATCACCGTCAGGACCGGCACCACGACGTGCAGGACCTTGTCCGTCGCGTACGACCAGCCGGTCAGCTGGAGCAGCGGCCGCAGGAAGAACCAGTGCACGAGGCCGGTGACGGTGATCCCCACCACCGCGTCGAGCCGCAGCACCCGCCAGAGCCGGCCGTCGACGTCGGGGCGCCGGGCGGCCGCGAGCGACGTGAGCAGCACGAGCAGGTTCGACAGCACGGTGAAGTAGCCGATGAAGTGCGCCAGTCGCTCGGCCAGACCGGGACGCTCACCCTCGACCAGCACCGACTCCCCCGCGACGACGAGGACCAGCTGGGCCACCAGACCGACGGCGGCCGCCAGGGCCGTTACCCCATGCCAGGACCGGGCCACGGACGACGAAGTCACTCCCGCAGCGTAGCGAGGAGAGGAACTACACCGGTGTAGTTATTTCGTTGTTGTTCGGCGTGTCGACTTGCATGAATGGCTCAAGTCCTACTCACACCTTGCCAACGTGGCGGAAACGTCATTAGAGTCCTGAGAAACCTGGTGTTCGTGGGGCAGGTGTGATCGATGTGACGAAGTCGTCCCCAGGCGACCAACACCGGCTCGCCCGAGCGGTCCGGACGGAAAGGTTCACCGGATGCGCTCGTTCGGCAGCAGGCTCAGGATCACCGGACTGGTGGCCTGCGCCGCCCTGTTCCTCGGACTGCTCGGCGTCCCTCCCGCGGAGGCGGCGGGGCGGGCCACAGCGAGCGAGATCGTCAACGTCCGCAGCGGTCCGGGCACCAGCCACCAGATCATCGGGACCCTGGCGAGCGGGCAGAGCGTCACCACCCTGAGCACCAGCAAGGGCTGGACCAAGATCAGCTTCCGCAATCGCCAGGCCTACGTGGCCTCCCGCTACCTCGACGTGTCCAGCTCGACCCCGGCGACGCCGTCGACCACGATCGCCAGCGGCTCGGTCCGGGTGACGACGACCGACCTCAACGTGCGCAGCGGGCCTGCCACCACGTACGCGGTGCGGCGCGTCATCGCTACCGGCACCCGGGTCACGATGACCGGTAGCACCGAGGCGGGCTTCGCGCAGCTGATCGCCGGCCGGACGCGGGGCTGGGCCAGCACCCGCTACCTGAAGGTGGTCAGCGGGCTGCCTGCGGTGGTGAGCACCCGGGTGGCGACCGCGCCGCTCGACCTCCGCACCCGTTCGGGAGCGGGATCCACCACGGTCGGTGAGGTGAAGAAGGGCACCCGGCTCTCGATCACCGGCGCGACCGCCAACGGCCGCGCCCAGGTCGTCTACAAGTCGGCGGCGCGCTGGGTGACGGCGAAGTACCTGGCGGTGCCGGCGAGCACCCGGCCGGACGCGCCGGCGCTGCCGCCCGTCACCGGTACCCGCTACGCCACCGCCACGTTGGACATCCGTTCGACCAGCGCCGCCACCTACGAGGCCGTTTCTGAAGTCCCCCGCGGCACCAAGCTCAGCATCACCGGGGTCGTCGAGCGGGGCCGGGCCCAGATCATCTTCGACCGGGCCGTCCGCTGGGTGACCGCCAAGTACCTCGCGAAGAAGAAGCCGTCCACCAGCAGTGGCGGCGGGACCGCGGTCGAGAAGGGGCTCAAGCCCAATGCGATCAAGGTGCACCGGGCGGCGATGGAGAAGTTCCCGCAGATCGTGACCTACTACGGCGTCCGCAAGGACCCGATCCCCGACCACCCCTCAGGCCGCGCGCTCGACCTCATGCTGCCGAACTACACGTCCAAGAAGGGTCAGGCGCTGGGCTACGCGGTCCGGGACTGGGCCCGGGCCCACGCGCGCGAGCTCGGTATCCAATACGTGATCTTCCACCAGCACATCTGGAACATCCAGCGTGACAGCGAGGGCTGGCGCTACATGTCCAGCCGCGGCAGCGACAGCGCCAACCACATCAACCACGTGCACATCACCGTCTACGGCTGAACGCTCGCCTTGGGGTCGAGGCCGACGAACCGGACGTCGGTGAGCTCTTCGGAGACGGCCCACAGACGGGACTGCAGCGCGGTGTCGTAGGACTGCGGGCTCGAGCGCACGACGACCGGATAGCCGCGGGCCTCGCCCAGGCCGTTCGGTCCGTAGTACTGACCGCCGGTCGCGGTCGGGTCGGTCGCGGCCCGCAGCGTCGGCAGGGCGCCCATCTCGGGCGTCTGGAGCAAGGGCGTGAGCAGCCGCAACGCCGCCCTCAGAGCGCCGGGGGAGTTACGGCCGAGCTCGGTGGCCGCCACCCCGGGGTGGGCGGCGAGGGCGGTCGTCCCCGCGCCGGTCGCCGCGAGCCGCCGCTGCAGCTCGTAGGTGAACATCAGGTTGGCCAGCTTGGCCTGACCGTACGCGGCCGTGCGGTCATAGCTCCGCTCGGACTGCAAGTCGTCGAAGTGGATCGCCGCCCGGATGCGGTGCCCCACGCTGGAGACGGTGACCACCCGGGAGCCGGGCGCGGCCAGCAGCCCGTCCAGCAACAGCCCGGTGAGCGCGAAGTGTCCGAAGTGGTTGGTGCCGAGCTGCAGCTCGAAGCCGTCCGCGGTCCGGCTCAGCGGCGGGTACATCACCCCGGCGTTGTTGATCAGCAGGTCGATGGTCGGGTGCGCCGACCGCAGGGCCTCGGCGGCCGCCCGGATCGAGGCGAGCGAGCCGAGGTCGAGCTGCTGGACGCTGACGTCCGCCGTCGGCACCGCGGCGACGATCTGGGCGACCGCCGCCGCACCCTTGGTGACGTCGCGGACCGCCAGGACGACCGTCGCTCCGTGTGCCGCCAGTGCGCGGGCCGTCGTCAGGCCGATCCCGGTGTTCGCCCCCGTCACCACCGCCACCCGTCCGGTCTGGTCGGGGATGTCGGCATCGGTCCAACGGATCGTGGTCATCATGGGGTCCTAGGATGTAGTAGTTGGCGTTCCGTTTCTAGTATGAGGAACGTCCACTCCGCTTGTCTAGGCTGATCCTCGTACCGCTAGGAGTTCCGGTGGGTGAACCCCGCAGCCTGCGGGCCGACGCGGTCCGCAACCGCGCCCGGCTGCTGCAGGTCGCGTACGAGACCTTCGCCAGCGACGGCCTCGCTGTCCCGATCGACGAGATCGCGCGTCGGGCCGGCGTGGGTCCGGGGACGGTCTACCGGCACTTCCCCACCAAGGACGCGCTCTTCGCCGCCATCGTCGCCGACCGGCTCGCGCACCACACGGCGTACGCGGGACAGATGGCCGAACGGACCGAGCCCGGGCCGGCGTTCTTCGCCTTTCTCGACTGGGTCGTCCGCGAGGGCGGCGTCGACCAAGGCCTGATGGAGGCGCTGGCCGGTACGGGCTTCGACCTCGCCACCGCCGTCCCCGAAGCCGAGCAGGAGTGGCTGCGAGCGTTCGAGCGGTTGCTCACCGCCGCTCAGGCCAGCGGCGACGTACGCAGCGACCTCGGCGTCGCCGACCTGAAGTCGTTGGTCGTCGGCTATCAAGCCCTGCTGCGGCACCGCGCCGACCCTGCTGCCGCCGACCGGCTGATCACGATGCTGAACGCCGGGCTCGTGCCCCCCGTCCGCGACGACCACGCCTGACTCGACCGCCGACGGTATAGTCACCGCTGCACCAGGTCCCCATCGTCTAGCGGCCTAGGACACCGCCCTTTCAAGGCGGCAGCACGGGTTCGAATCCCGTTGGGGATGCCAGCAGGTCGTGGCGGCGTCGGCGGTTCAGATGACGAGGAAGCCGAGAACGGTGGCAACGGCGGCCAAGGCAGCGAGTCCGATCGCCGGGCCGGCGGGCTCCTTGCGGCGGTTGTGGACCAGGACCGCGCCGATCATCAGAGCGACGAGGCAGATGCCTGCGACGGGGCTGAGAACCGGCGCGATGCCGGTGACGCCCGGGAGGATCAGTCCGAGAGCTCCGAGGACTTCGGCCAGGCCGATGAGCTTGACCGCGGAGGCGGAGAAGTCGTCCACCCAGCCCATGCCGTTCTGCTTGAGGGCGTCTTTCGGGCGCGCGAGCTTCATCAGGCCGGCGGCGAGGAAGGCGAGCGCGGCGAGGCCGGCGATGACGTAGAACGCGATGACCACGGTGAGTCCTTGACGGGTGAGCTGGTGGAGATTTACTTTCCCTGGCAAGCAATAGTCTGAACCGAGAAACTTTCCTTGTCAAGTAAACCGGGCTAGCCTGACGCCATGAGCGGTGCAGACCGGGGATGGTTGGACGAGGTCGAGGCAGCGGCCTGGGTGCCGCTGATGGCGACGGTGATGGGGCTGCCCGCAGCTCTGGACACGCAGCTGCAGCGCGACGCGGGCCTCAGTCACGTCGAGTACGGCGTGCTGGCCAGCCTGTCGGAACGCGAAGGCCGCACGATGCGGCTGAGCGAGCTGGCACGGCGCGCCAACAGCACGCTCTCGCGGCTGTCCAAGATCGTGAACCGGCTGTCGGAGCAAGGATGGGTCGAGCGGCGACCCGATCCTGCGGACGGTCGAAGCACCCTCGCCACCCTGACCGACGCGGGACACCAGAAGGTGGTCGCCACCGCACCCGCACACGTGGCCTGGGTGCGAGAGCTGATCTTCGACCACCTCAGCCGTACGGAGGTGAAGCAGCTCGGGACGATCGCGGCGAAGATCTCGGCCTCGGTCTGGCCGACGGCACCCTGACCGGAGTCGTCAGGCGGGCTGCCAGAGCTCGACCCGGTGATCCCCGGGATCGGTGACCCAGCCGAACCGTCCGACGCGCTCCATCTCCTGGATGTCCTCGGTCACGTCGGCGCCCTGGGAGCGCAGCTGGGCCAGCATCGCGTCCAGGTCGCGGACCCGGAAGTTCAGCATGGCTTGTTGGCTCAGGGACCCGAGGTAGTCGGTGTCGGACTCGAAGGTCGCGAACACGGTCGGGCCGACGTCCTGCTGCCAGAGGCCACGCTCGTCGACGTCCAGCCCCAGGCAGTCGCGGTACCAGGCGCTGAGGGCCGCCGGGTCCGCCGCCCGCAGGAAGTAACCACCGATCCCGAGCACGCGTTCCATGGCGCTAGCCTCCCAGGACTTCAGCCGAGTCGGCTAGGTCAGCCAGCTCACCCAGAGCGATCGGCGCACAGAGCGGGCGCTTGGCGATGGGGCGCAGCGCATCCGCCGTCGGCGGGCCGCCGGACCCGGCGATCTTCGCCGTGGCGAACCCGCAGACCCGGCCCTGGCACCAGCCCATCCCCGGCCTGCTCATCACCTTGACGGTCCGCGCGTCCTCGGCGCCGAGCTCGTCGCAGGCGTGCCGGATGTCGCCGTAGCTGACCTCCTCGCAGCGGCACACGACCGTGTCGGGGGTCAGCCACTCGTCCCAGTGCTCGGGAACGGGATGGGCGCGGTGCATCGCCGCCGCGAACGCACGGGAGCGGGCGATGGCGCCCTGCAGCTGGCGGATCCGGCCTGCGTCCTCCGCGGCCGCGTCCGGGTGGCCGCCGACGTCGGCGGCGACCGTGAGCCCCGCCAGCTCGCCTTCCAGCACCGCGAGCGAGGCGCCGCCGACGCCGGTGACCTCCCCCGCCGCGTAGACCCCGGGCACGGTGGTGCGCTGTCGGTCGTCGACGACGGCGACCAGTGAGCCGTCGACGTCGAGCCGGGTGCCGCCGCCGACCGAGGTGACGAGCTCGAGCGACGGCGTGAACCCCCACCCCAGGGCGACCAGGTCGACCTCGACCTCGCGGTCGGTGCCGGGCTTGACCCGCCCGACCCGGTCGAGGGTGCTCACGGTGACGCTGTGGACCTGGTCAGTCCCGTGGATCGCGGTCACCGCGGACCGGGTCCAGTACGGGACCCGGTGCCGAAGCAGCCGGGCTGCGTACGCAACAGCGTCCAGGCCCTTCGAGGGCACCTGTGCCGCACCCCCGAGCTCGGGCAGCCAGGACGTCACCGCCCCCGCCTCGGAGATGCCGACGACCTCCGCGCCGGCGGCGGCCAGGCCAGCCGCCACCGGCAGCAGGAAGGGTCCCGTCCCCGCGACGATCGCCCGCGTCCCGACCAGCGTGGCGTAACCCTTGAGCATGGCCTGCACGCCGCCGGCGGCCATCACCCCCGGCAGGTCCCACCCGGGAACGGGCAGCTGCCGGTCGTAGCCGCCCGGGCACAGGACCAGCGCCCGGGCCCGGACCAGCCGCGGCCCCGCAGGTTGCAGTTCCACGTCGCTGAAGCCGGTCGTCCGCAGCACGAAGAGGTCGTCGGTGGGGCTCTCGACGAACCACACCTGGGTGTTGGGCAGGTAGCGCAGCCGGCCGGCGTCGCGGCCGGCGTCGAAGCGCTGCCGCAGCCGGTCGTACGCCCGCCCCTCGTGCTGCCCGGTCCGCGCAGCCGGGGTCGTGGTCTCGTCGGGGTGCCGCCAGTACTGGCCGCCGGGCTGCAGGTTCGAGTCGATCACGACCACCCGGAGACCCGCTTCGGCGGCCGTCGCCGCAGCCGCGAGCCCGGCCGGACCTGCGCCGACCACGGCGAGGTCGACCGGAGCGGCGTCGTCGACACCCCGCCGAGCCGACGGGGAGGGCACCGGACGTGCCGCGGCAACGGGCCCACTGCTGACCTGCATCCCCGGCCGGGCTGCGGTCAGGCAGGCGCGCTGGTGGGGTGCGTCGTCGACGGTGACCAGGCAGTCGTAGCAGATCCCGATGCCGCAGAACATGCCGCGCGGACGCTCGTCCCTCCGGGTCGTGCGCCAGGAGCGGATCCCCGCACTGACCAGCGCCGCCCCGACGCTCTGCCCCGGGGACACCGGGACCGGTTGACCGTCGAAGATGATCGCGTCCTCGGTCCCAGGGGTCGCTGGGGTCATGCGGACTGCCTCTGTTCGTGGACGTCGTCGAACCGCTCGGGCCGAAAGGGCGCCAGGTCCAAGTCGGTGGCCTGTCCGACTAGCGCCTGCGTGAGCAGCTTGGCGGTCCCCACGGAGAGACCGATCCCGGCGCCCTCGTGCCCGCTGGCGTGCCAGAGCCCTGGGGCTCGCGGATCGTGGCCGATGACCGGCAGGTGGTCGGGGCAGTAGGGCCGGAACCCGAGATAGCTGCGCATCACCTTGACCGACGCGAGGGTGGGGAACAACGCCACAGCACCCGACGCCAGCCGCGCGAGCACGGGCAGCGAGACGGTCCGGTCGAAGCCGACCCGTTCGCGGGAGGAGCCGATCAGCACCGTCCCGCTGGCGGTGCCCTCGATCACCGGGGACGTCTGCAGGCCCTCGTCGGAGCTCAGCACGTTCGCCACGTACTCGCCGGCGTACACCTTGTGGTGGATGGTGAGGGGCAGCGGTTCGGTGACCAGCACGAAGCCACGGCGCGGCAGGATCGGCAGGTCGACGCCTGCGAGCTCGGCCACGGCGCCCGCCCAGGTGCCGGCCGCGTTGACGACGGCCCCCGTGCTGATGGTGCCCGCCGAGGTCTGGACCCCGGTGACCTGGTCGCCACGACGGAGGAAGCCGGTGACCGCCGTCCCGGTCTGCACCACAGCACCCAGGTGGCGGGCCAGCCGCAACAGGTGGGCGGCGAGCAGCATGGGCTGGACCTGCGCGTCCTGCGGATAGAACGCCCCCGCCCGCAACGTCGGTGCGATGTGCGGTTCGTAGTCCCGCAGCTCCGCGCCACCGACGTTGGTCACCTCGATCCCGGCCGCCCGCTGCCGGCTGGCGAGCCGCGCGAGGTCCTCAGCTCCGGACTCGGTCGAGGCGACCACCAGCCCGCCCTTGGCCTGGAACTCCCACCGGGGGCCGTACTCGGCCAGGTCGTCGCGGAACACGTCCCGGGAGTAGAGCGACAGGGCGAGCTCGGGACCGGCCTCCTTGTCCGAGACCAGCAGGTTGCCCTCGCCGCCGCTGGTGGTCCCGCTGGCGATCTTGCCGCGTTCGACGACGTGCACCTGCAGGCCCTGGCGGGCGGCAAAGTAGGCGCACGCTGCTCCGAGAGCTCCCCCGCCGATCACGACGACGTCGGCGTGCGTGCTCACAGCAGGAAGCCCGCCGGGAACGGGTCGGTCGGGTCCAGCATGTACTGGGCAGTTCCGGTGACCCAGGCCCGACCGGTGATCCGCGGGATGATCCCGGGCAGCTCCCCGACGCTGGTGGTCTCGGCGATCCGGCCCTGGAACTGCGAGCCGATGAAGGACTCGTTCACGAACGTGTCGCCGACGGCCAGCTCGCCGCGCGCGTGCAGCTGAGCCATCCGCGCGCTGGTGCCAGTACCGCACGGCGACCGGTCGAACCAACCGGGCCAGATCGCCATGGCGTGCCGGGAGTGCTGGGCGGTCGAGCCTGGCGCCTTCAGGTACACGTGGTGGCAGCCCGTGATGTCGGTCCGGGTGGGGTGCTTGGGCACGTTCTGGGCGTTGATCGCATCCATGATCGACAGTCCAGCCGCCAGCAGCTCACCCTTGGCCGACCGCTCGAACGGCAGTCCGAGGTCGTCGAGGTCGACGATCGCGTAGAAGTTGCCGCCGTACGCCATGTCGTAGCGCACCTGGCCCAGCCCGGGCACGTCGACGACCTGGTCCAACGCCAGGCAGAACGACGGCACCATCGTCAGGGTGACCGACCGTGCACTGCCGTCCTCGACCGCGACCTCGGCGACCACCAGGCCGGCGGGGGTGTCCAGCCTGATCGTGGTGACCGGCTCGGTGACCGGCACCATCCCCGTCTCGACCAGGACCGTCGCGGTGCCCATCGTGCCGTGGCCGCACATCGGCAGCAGCCCGGACACCTCGATGAACAGCACGCCGTAGTCGGCGTCGGGCCGGGTCGCGGGTTGCAGGATGCTGCCGCTCATCGACCCGTGACCCCGCGGCTCGTACATCAGCAGCGTCCGCAGGTCGTCGGAGTTCTCGATGAACCACTGCCGCCGCTCGGCCATCGTGGCCCCGGGCAGGACGCCGACGCCGCCGGTCACGACCCGGGTCGGCATCCCCTCGGTGTGGGAGTCGACGGCACTGATCACGCGACGGGTCTTCACAGCTGCCAGTGTCCGTCCACCCGCCGCGGCGGCGCGGTCGGAGAGGCGTCCCGCAGCTCGTCCGGCAGCCACTGCTCCGGGAAACCCTGGAAGGCGACCGGGCGGAGGAACCGGCTGATGGCGGCCGTCCCGACCGAGGTGGTGGCCGAGGCGGTCGTCGCCGGGTAGGGCCCGCCGTGCTGCTGGGCTTCGGTCACCGAGACCCCGGTCGGCCACTGGTTCCACAGCAGCCGCCCCGCCTTCGGCACCAGCCGGGCGACGAGCTCCGGCACGATCGCGTCGTCGGTCTCGGCGACGACGGTGGCGGTGAGCTGACCGTCGATGGCGTCGGCGACGGCGAGGAGCTCGGCTTCGTCGTCGTACTCCACCACCAGCACCGTCGGTCCGAAGCACTCGGAGAACAGCTCGTCGAGGTCCTGCAGCAGCGCGGTCACGGTCGTCCGCAGCACGGTGGGCGCGGGCGCCGCCGAACCCACCCCGTCCGCTGCGGTGACGGACTCGTCCGACCCGGCGGCCAGCACGGTCACCGCGGGATGGCCGGCCAGCCGGTCGCGGACCTGCCGGTGTCCGTCGGTGATCCGCTCGTTGAGCAGCGGCGCCGGCTCCGGCAGCGCGCTGCCGGCCAGCGTGTCGGTGAGGGGCGAGCCGACAGGAGCCAACAGCACGCCAGGCTTGGTGCAGAACTGCCCCGCCCCCAAGGTGAAGGAGGCGATGAACTCCTCGGCCACCGCGCCGCCCCGCGCGGTCGCGGCCGAGCGGGTGACGAAAACCGGGTTGAGGCTGCCGAGCTCACCGAAGAACGGGATCGGCTCCGGTCGGCTCGAGGCGAGGTCGAACAGGGCACGACCGCCCCGGACTGAGCCGGTGAACGCGCCGGCCTTGACCCGCGGCGCCCGCAGGGCCGCACGGCCCGCCTCCTCGCCGTACAGGAGCGTGAACAGTCCAGCCGGAGCGCCGGCGTCAACCAGCGCCTCGGTCACCACCTCGCCGGTGGCCGCCGACAGCCGCGGATGTCCGGGATGCACCTTGAGCAGCACCGAGCAGCCCGCGGCCAGCGCCGACGCGACGTCGCCGCCCGCGACACTGAACGCGAACGGGAAGTTGCTGGCCGCGAAGACCACCACCGGCCCGAGCGGGACCAGGATCCGCCGCAGGTCCGGTCGCGGAGCACCCATCGGCCAGTCCGGGTCGGCGTGGTCGATCCGCACCTCGAGGTAGGAGCCGTCCCGCAACGCCTCGGCGAACAGCCGGAGCTGGAAGGTCGTCCGCCGCAGCTCGCCGCGCAGTCGCCCCTCGGCCAGCCGGGTCTCCGTCATCGCGATCGGCAGCAGCTCCTCGACCGCACCGTCGAGCGCCGCCGCCACGCCGCTCAGCGCCTGAGCCCGGTCGGCTCGCGGCGTGCCGGCCCACGTCTTGGCCGCGGCGGAGGCCTCCGCGACCAAGCGGTCGACCGCTGGCAGCTGGGTGTCCGGCGGCAACGGGGGTGCTTCGGTGGTGGCGTTCATGGTCATCTCCTTGGTCAACACGGGATCAGTCAGCCCGACACGCGCTCGCGCCAGCGGGTGAAGAGGTGACCGGCGACGACGATGTCCTGCCACGCCATGCCAACGCCGGAGTACAGCGCCGGGTGGCCCGGGCGACGGACGAACCTGCCCGCGACGAGCTCGGCAAGGTTCGTTGGCGGCTGCCGCGACCACTCCTCGACGCTACGGGCGGGGATCAGGTCACCACCCTCCCGCATGGCTGAGGCCCTCCCCTCGACGACGACGTCGCTGCGCAGCGTCAACGCGGCCGGGATCTCGCGCCGGTCGAGGCCGTGCGATCCTACGGCGCAAACGACCGTGTCCGGAGCCACCTGCGCATCCTCCAGCACCGGGACCGCCGAGGACGTCACGCAGACGATCACGTCGGACCCCGCCAGCTCGTCCGGGCTGCCGGCACGGACCTGCATGGGCTCCGCGCTGAGCCGATCGACCGCTGCCGCCGCGGCGGAGGCCCGCCGGCCGATCACGACGACCTCGTCGACGTCGACCACGCTCGCGATCGCGCGGACGTGGCGGACCGCCTGGGGCCCCGTCCCGATCACGGCGAGCCGCCCGATCCGCGCCCGGTCCCCGGCGGCCAGCAGGTGGCGGACGGCGAGGGCGGTGGTGGCTGAGGTGCGGATGAGGGTGAGCTCGGCCGCGTCCATCAGCGCCAACGGAGCAAGGTGCTCGGCGTCGAACAGCGCGTAGACCCCCTGGATGGTGGGGTGGCCGACCGCCGGGTTGCCCGGCGCGATGGTGACGACCTTGACCCCGGCGTACGGACCCACCTCGGTGGGCATCAGCAAGAACTCGCCGGCGCCGAGCCCGCTGAACAGCCGCGGGCTGTCCGCTTCGGGATCGACACCGCCCTCGCGGAGGCTGCGCTCCAGGACCTGGACGCACTCCGCCGGCGTCGCCAGCTCGGCCAGCTGCGAGCCGCTCAGGTATCCCACCTGGTCGGTCCCGACGGTTGCGGCAGTCATTGCCTACCGGTAGCCCTTGCCGAGGGCCGCCTTGGTGTCCTTCACGACCTGCGCGTGGATCTCGGCCGGCAACGCGGCCCGGGGTGGCCGGCAGATGCCCCCCTTCCGGCCGGCCACGTCCATCGACAGCTTGATCGCCTGCACGAACTCGACCTTGGAGTCCCAGCGCAGCAGGGAGTGCAGGTCCCGGTAGAGCGTCAGCGCGCGCTCGAGGTCGGCGACGTTGCCCGAGGTCGCCAGGGTGTAGAGCTCGAGGCAGGCCTCGGGCAGCGCGTTCGGATATCCCGCCACCCAGCCCACGGCGCCGGCCAGGCCGAGCTCCAGCAGCACGTCGTCGGCCCCGATCAGCAGGTCGAGCTCAGGCGCCAGCTCGCGGAGCTCGTACGCCCGGCGCACGTCACCGGTGAACTCCTTGACCGCGACGATGAGACCCTCGGCGTGCAGCTGCGCCAGCAGCTCGGGGACCAGGTCGACCTTGGTGTCGAGCGGGTTGTTGTAGGCCACGATCGGCAGCCCGACCTTGGCCGCCTCGCGGTAGTGGGTCAGGACCGTCTCGGGGTCGGCGCGATAGCTGTTCGGCGGCAGCAGCAAGATCGACTGCGCCCCGGCGTCCGCGGCCTGTTCGGCCCAGCGGACCGACTGCAGCGTCCCGTACGCGCCGCAGCCCACCATCAGCCCGAAACCCTCCGGGGCCGCCTCGACCGCGGTGGTCACCACCCGCGCGCGCTCCTCGTCGGACAAGGTCTGGTACTCCCCGAGCGAGCCGTTCGGCAGGATGCCGTGCGTACCGGCGGCGGCCAGCCAGGCCACGTGCTCGGCGTAGCCGTCGAAGTCCACGGAGTAGTCGTCGTGGAAGGGGAGGGCACTCGCGGTGAAGATGCCGTGCCAGGCCTTGCGTTCGGTCATTCGCGTTCCTCGTCTCGTCGGAACACGTTTGTATCATGTGACATTGCACTGTCACAAGAGTAGCCTTCCGCTCATGGCCGCCACCCTCTCCGCCGACGCCCCGGTCACGCCCGCCGAGCCATCCGCCGCGACGCCAGCCCACGGCAGGATGGACCTTTCGTTCCCCGCCCGGGCCCGCCGGGGCAGCCTGCGCGACGAGGTGCACGAGGCGCTGCGCGCGGCCCTGATCAGCGGCCGGATGCGGCCGGGCGTGCTGTACTCCGCGCCTGCCCTCGCCGAGATGCTGGGCGTCTCAGCCACGCCCGTCCGCGAAGCCATGCTGGACCTGGTCAAGGAGGACCTCGTCGTCGCCGTCCGGAACAAGGGGTTCCGCGTCACCGAGGTGTCTGACCAGGAGCTCGACGAGCTCGTCGAGGCCCGGACGCTGCTCGAGGTGCCCACGATGGGTGCCGTGGCCGAGCACTACGACCCCACGATGGAGCCCGAGGTCGACCGGCTCCGCGGTCTCGCGCACGAGCTGGAAGCCGCGGCCGGAGCCCACGAGATCGGCACCTATCTCCAGCTCGACACCGAGTTCCACACCAGCTTCCTGGGTCTGCACGGCAACCGCGAGATCGTCAAGATCGTCCGCCAGCTGCGCGGCCGCAACCGGCTCCTCGGGCTCGAGGCCCTCGCCCGCGCGGGCACGCTGATCGTCTCCGCCCGCGAGCACCGCCAGATGATCGACCTTCTGGTCGCCAAGGACCGGTCGGGGCTGGAGGAGCTGACCCGCGTCCACCTCGCCCACACCCGGACCACGTGGGCCTCGGCTGACCGCTGAGCGAGAAGTCCTTGACCAGCTCGAGCATCCGGATCAAGAGACTGCTGGCCTGATCGCCGCTCGGTCTGGACGCCAAGCGCACATGACGTCGATCCTGGAGTCATGACACGCACGCGGTTGAACCCTCTCGCCGCCGGCCTCGTTGCCGCCTATCCGCTCATCACCGCCTTCGCCTGGCGAGACCTCCGACGCCGCCCGGCCGACCAGATCCGCGGCAGCAAGACGCTCTGGCGAGTCCTGACCGTACTGAACGCCGGGAACTCGCTCCTCTACCTGCTCGTCGGAGTCCGCCGCTCCTGACGGTCCGAGGGTGAGGTTCCGGCCGGTCCGCGCCCGTTCAGCCCACCGAGCGCCATGATCACTCACTGAGAAGCTCGCCCCCAGCGCCTCAGGTTGAAGCATCGACGTACTAACATCTTGGGCGAGGGTCCGTCGCGTGGACCGACGCGCAGCATCCACTCATTCGAGGTACTGCCGTGGCCCCCACCACCCCTCTGGATGCTCCCTTCGGCCCGGACGAGGTGCGGACGCAGCGCCTCATCGCCGCACTGGAGCGTCTGCACGGCGAACAGATGGTCAACGAGCTGACCGAAGCCGAGCTGATGCCGCGGGTCCTCGAGCTGGCCCGAGAGGTGCTGACCGCCGGCTACGGAGTTCTCGCCGTCCTCAGCGACAACGGGCTGCTGCAACCGTCGTTCCTGGTCGCCGACCGCGACGAGATCACCTTGGTCATCGACCCGCGGGGTGCAGCCGCGCTGCGAGCCGTGGCCGAGACGGGTGAACCTGTCGTCGGTCACGAGGACGCCGAACCGGACAAGACCGCTGACAGCTCCTACGTCGCCACCCCGATCTTGTCCCGGCGCCGGCTGATCGGCTGTCTCTACCTCGCCGGCCGCGCCACCGGCGCGTTCTCCGAGCAGGATCTCCGGCTGGTGGGCCGGCTGGCCGAGGGAGCCGGCGACCTGCTCGAGCAGGCCCGGCTCGCCGATCTCGCGCGGACACGGCTGCAGTGGCTCCAGGCCGGGACCCGCGTGACACGGGCACTGCTGGACCCGACCGGTGAGATCAACGCCCTGCAGATCGTGACGGACGCCTTGCACGGCCTGGGTGGCGCCGACCTCGTGATGATCTTCACCCCGACCGAGGACGCCTCCTGGATGCACGTGGCGACGGTCTGCCTGCCCGACGTGCCGGGAGGCGAGAGCCGGCTGCGCGGCATGCGCTACCCACTGGATCCGAGCAGCGTGGCCCTGAAGACGATGCGCACGGGCCGAGCGGTTCGGGTGGACGACATGGCCTCGTTCCGGCATGAGATGGCCGAGCGGATCGGCGAGGTCGTCGACATCGGCCCCCTCCTCGTTGCCCCGCTGAGCTCCGACGCGCCACAGGGCACCATCGTCATCGGTCGACTGCGGGGCCGTCCCTACTTCAGCGCTCAGGACCAGGAGATGGCCGAGCTGTTCGCCAACCAGGCCGCCGTCGCGCACCAGAGCCTGCAGGCACGGCTCGACCGGTCTCGGCTGCTCATGCTGGAGGACCGGGAACGGGTCAGCCGTGAGCTCCACGACAGTGTGATCCAACGACTGTTCGCCGTCGGCCTGTCGCTCTACAGCCTCCGGCCCGAGGTGGGCGAGAGCACCCGCGACAAGCTGGCCGCCGCCGTGGCGGAGATCGACCAGATCACCCGTAACGTCCGGCACACGATCTTCTCCTTCGAAGGCCACGAGAGCAGTCATCTCGGACTGCTCCGGGCCGTCGAGGCGAGCATCCAACCGCTGGCGACGTCCCTGGGCCTCGAACCGGTCATCACCGCGGACGGTGCGGACGACCTGCTGATTCCTGGGGTGATCGTCGCCAACGTCTCGGCCGTCGTCTACCAGATCGTTCGTGGCGCCGGCCGCTACACGACGGTCGAGGAGCTGACGGTCGACATCTCCGCCACCGCGACCGAGGTGACCGTCACCGCCCGCGAGCGAGGCCTGCCCCTGGACACGGGAGGCCGTTACCCCGGGCAGGTCGACCTGGTCTGGCGAGCTGAGGAATTCGGCGGCAGCTTCGAGGCCGTGCCGACGGACGAGGGCTCGACCCTGACCTGGACCGTGCCGCTCATTCGCCCCGAACCCGCGCTCGGCTTTTCGCCCCGTCCGCTGTCCTAGGCTATAGTTTCGCGGGCACCCGATGAGGGTGCAGCGAGTAGGGCCGTCAAGGCCCCGTAGCGCAGTTGGTTAGCGCGCCGCCCTGTCACGGCGGAGGTCGCGGGTTCGAGTCCCGTCGGGGTCGCGGAGGCGGCAGCAGACCCAGGTCTGGTGCCGCGCGAGGCAGAACTTCTGCCTGACCTTCGGCCAGGTAGCTCAGCTGGTAGCAGCGTTCGCCTGAAAAGTGAAAGGTCGCCGGTTCGAACCCGGCCCTGG
>NZ_CAXTHG010000030.1:0-51237 GCF_964244005.1 uncultured Friedmanniella sp.
AGTGAAACTCCTTCAGTTGAGAGGACCACTTACACAGACCATCTGACACGCCCTGAGTGCGATCTGCGGACCACCCTTCTCGTTGACGAGCCGTGACGGTTCCACCGGTTACGGCATGTGCCCGACTTCCCCCTGCAGCTGGTCGACAGCAGCTATCTGGTCGTCGACGTGGCCCGGATCAGACCGCGATCACCGAAGGGCGGCACCTCAATCGCCCTCAGCAGGAGCCGATGATCACTCTTCCGGAACTCTGCGCCGAACCCCGAGGCGAGGCTGCTTCATCAACACACCGACGGACCGGCCATCGTCGCTTATCCTCGGCATCTCGGGACTGACCAGGGAGCTCGAGCATGCGCACCACACCGTCCCGGACGCCGCGATGACCGAACGCCGAAGCGAAACCATCCCCTCGCTTGACGCACCATCGGCAGGATGGCCGCCGCAGCGGCGGCCAGGTGCAGCCGGCAGCCAGGTTCTGCCTCGGACAGCCGTGGCGCTCGGTCTGGTCCTGACCCTGGTCGCTCTGCGCGCAGCAACCTCTGCCTCCCATGGCCTGGCCGATGCTCTGCAGGACTTCCTCACCCTCTCCATCAGTGTCGTGGTGGAGTCGCTGCCCTTCGTGGTCCTCGGCGTCGGACTGTCCGCCGCCCTGCAGATCTGGATGCCGCAGTCACTGTTCTTCGCCCTGCTGCCGCGGCGCCCGCTGGTGCGGCGGGCCGCCCTGTCGATGCTCGGGGTGCTGCTGCCGGTCTGTGAGTGCGGGAACGTGCCGCTGGCCCGCGGCCTGCTGGTCCGCGGACTGAGCGTCGCGGACGCGATGACGTTCCTGCTGGCGGCGCCGATCCTGAACCCGATCACCATCGTCGTCACCTACCAGGCGTTCGGGTTCTCCGACGGCATCTTGTTCTGGCGGGTCGTCGGCGGCTTCGCAGCCGCGAACCTGGTCGGGTTCGTCTTCAGCCGCCACCAGCGGCCGCAGGAGCTGTTGACCCGACAGTTCCAGGTCACCTGCCAGACCCATGACCATCCCGCCCACGAGGCTCGGCCGGTCCAGGCGCTGCGGCTGTTCGCCGCCGAGACCAGTGCGATGCTCCCCGCGCTGTTCGTCGGTGCGGCGGCGGCGGGCGCCATCCAGGTGTTCGTGCCTCGGAACCTGCTGCTGCTCCTCGGACAGAACCCGCTGTGGTCGGTGGTCGCGCTCATCGTCCTCGCCTTCGTGATCGCGATCTGCTCCACCGTCGACGCCTTTTTCGTCCTGTCCCTCGGCTCGACCTTCACCCCCGGCGCCGTCATCGCGTTCCTGCTGTTCGGTCCGATGATCGACATCAAGATGATCGCGCTGCTGCGGACCACCTTCACCCCTCGCACCCTGGCCGTCCTCACCACCATCGTGACCCTCTTCGTTGCTGCCGTCGGCCTGGCGGTCAACTATGCGCGCTGACGAGCTCGTCCGCCGCTGGACCGGCCCCGCCCTCACCGCGGTCGGGGCGGTCGCCACTCTCTGGCTGACCGCTACCGGCCGGCTGTCGCTGTACATCCACCCCCGCTACACCCTCTTCACCGCCACCATGTCCGTGCTGGCCCTCGCCGCGGTCGTCGCGGTCGTCGCCCTGCGCGCCGACGGGGAACGCGACCACCACGACCACCCGCAGGACCAGGACGAACCGGGCGACGCCCACGATCTGGTCACGCGGGCCCCACGCTCCTCCCGGTGGAGCACGACCCTGCGGATCCTGATCGTCGCGGCGGCAGTGTGGGCGCTGCTGGTGGTACCCCCGGCCACGCTCAGCGCCACCGCCCGCCAGAGCCGGGCGCTGGTCACCTCCAGCCAGGCCCTCGACTCCGCCGACACCACCGTCCTCGCCGGCGGCGACCCGGCCACCTTCACCGTCAAGGACTGGGCCAACCTGCTCCGTCAGGGCGGACCCCAAGCCACCCTCGGCAAGCAGGTCGACGTTACGGGCTATGTCCTCGACCAGGGCGACGACAACGTGTTCTACCTGGCCAGGCTGATGGTGTCCTGCTGCGCCGTCGATGCTCAGCCCATCGGCATCCCCATCTCCCAGCCCGGTTGGCGCCAGCACCTGCGCCCCGGCAGCTGGCTGAGGATCACCGGCACCTTCGCCGGCAACCCCGACGCCGGCAACGACCTCCCAGCCCTCGTCCAGGTCGCCACCCTCGACACCGTCACCGAACCCAAACAGCCCTATGTCTTCTAACCCAGCCACGGCTGCCCCAACATCGGACCTCGCCAACACGAGCTTCCGGCGCACCGCCGGCCTGGTGATCGGCCTGCTGCTGGCGCTGGTGGCCGGCCTGACCGCAGCTGGCGCTGTCCGTGGACCACACCTCGTCCGCGCCGAGGTGAACACTGCCTCGGCCGTCGAGCACCCCGGGCAGCGCCTGACCCTGCGCCTCGACCAAGCCGTCACCGTGCCGACGCCCAACGACGTCACCGTTGACCCGACCACCCCCGTGGAGCTGACGAACCTGCCCACCAGCGCCGTGCTGAAGTTCACCACGGCCCTGCACTACGCGACGACCTACCGTGTCTCCCTCGCCGTCCAAAGCGCCGACACCGGTCGACGCTCGACCATCACCTCCAGCTTCACCACCCCCGAGCCGACCCTTTACACCCTGCAACGCGCCTCTGCAGATTCGACGCAAGCCGGGGCCGACCCGGGAGCCGTCGCCGGTCCGCCTGACCGCATCGTCCGTAGCGTCGTCGGCTCAGCAGGGTCGACGGTGGTCCGCACCCAGCCCCACATCCAGGAGTTCGCCATCGCCGAGCCCCAGATGGCGGTCGTCACTGCCGACGCCGACGGCATCGGCAGCATCCAGGTCGGACCGACCGACAGCCCCGACAAGACCCGCACCGTCACCGAAGGCGAGAGGATCAGCGACCTCAAGTCCTCAGGCCCCAACGGCATCTTCGGCTACATCGCCGTCAACGAGACCGCCGCCACCGGCCCCACCGCCCTCAACACGGTCCAGCTGCGGCTGTTCGCCCCCGGCGCCGACGCCCGACCCGTCGACGTCACCGGCCTGGACGGGAAGCCCGTCCAGGTGGCCGACTGGTCCTTCGTCCCCGGCACCACCCTCGTGGTCGTCCAAGCCACGAACTCGGCCATGTACCTCGTCGACCCCTCCCGAGACGGCCACGTCACGCCTCTCGGCGGCCACCTGACCCTGCACGGCCTCGGTCGCGGCACAACCCTCCTCGTCGAGGACGAGGACACCAAGCTCACCACCATCGATCTCGTCACCGGCGCCACCACCCGACTGCCACCCTTCAACGTCCACGGCGGCGGGCTGCCGCACGTGCAGCCACTGCCCGACGGAACCAGCTACGCCGGCTTGCTGCTGACCCTCACCGGTCACGACCAGCTCCGCTACTCAGTCGTGGTCCTGCACGGACGGAAAGCCCGCACCCTTCACCGAGCGCCTGCCGACACCACCGCTGACGCCATCTGTCTGTCCAGCAACGGGGAGTACCTCCTCCTGCAAACTCGTCCCGCCGACGCCTCCCAAGCCGACGACACCGGCGCCGCCAACACCGTTATCGACATCGCCACCGGCCAGACCCTCCTTGAGGCCGCCGGATCTGACGCCAGCTGGTGCCACTGACTCCTGCTCAGCTGCGGCCGGTGGAGTCGGCTGCGGTTTGGACGAGGTCGCTGCCGGCTGCCGGTCGCAGGTGCACGGGACCTTCGGCAACTGCTCCGGCGGCACCACCCCCTGGGGCACCATCCTGTCCGGTGAGGAGAACGGCAACGGCTACTTCGTCGCCGACCCGGACGCGCCCGACAGCTCCGCAGCCGCCCGGCGCCACAACAAGCAGCTGCTCACCGAGGGGCGACCTGTACGTCGCGCGCTTCTCCGGAGCCCAGCGACCGGGCAGCGACACCCTCGGCCGGGGGACCTGGGTCCCACTGACGCTGAACGGTGAGTCCACGGTTCCCGGCACGAGCGTCGACGAGGTGCTCGTCTTCACCGCTGCCCGCCGACATCATGAAGGCCACCCCGATGGACCTTCCTGGCCGTGCCGAACGAGGCCGAGACCCTACGGCCGGTCACGGCCGGTCATCCGCGACCAGGACGGGTCGGTCTTCGTCGCGCTGCAGCACCCCGGCGAGGGACGGGAAGCCGACCTCCCACTTCATCGACGAGGACGCGGTCGCCGCCGGACACCCTGGCCGGAAAGCACCACGACAAGCGCGATGACGGCGGATTCCTGCGACGCCTGCGGCCCTGACCGAAGGCGATCAGGCCTGCGTTGCCGCGCCTCCGCGAGATAGGAGAAGGAGGCTCCCACGGGTTTGATCGGAACCGGTCGATGTCGAGCAGCATCCTGTCAGACTCGTTCGCATGTCCGTACCCGCGACGCCGCCCGGGACCAGCCGGTCTGGACCGGTGCGCTGCCTGGTGGGGCTGACCCTCGCACTCGTCGTCTTGTCCCTCGCCGCAGCAGGCCTGTACGCCGTGCGGGCGGACCAGGTCGGCACGTTCGCCTTCCGATTCCTGGTTAAGAACCTCTTACTGGCATGGGTGCCATTCGGGCTTGCGCTGGGTGTGGCCGCGGTTCATTGTCGTCGAGGGTCGCGCCTGCTGCTGGGGGTCTTGGCGGCGGGCTGGCTGGTCTTCCTGCCCAACGCGCCCTACATCGTCACCGACGTAGTCCACCTTCGGCCGAGAACTGGCGTGCCGCTGTGGTTCGACGTTGCCGTCTTCGGCACCTTCGCCACCGCAGGTTTCGCGCTCGGCCTGGCTTCCCTGCTCGTCGTCCACCAGGTGGTTGAGGCTCGCGCCGGGCGCGCCAGTGGCTGGGCGGTGGCCATCGGATCGTTGGTGCTCAGCGCCGTCGGGATCTACCTGGGACGCGTCCTGCGCTTCAACTCCTGGAACGTGGTCACCGACCCTCAGCGGCTGGTTCTCGTGGCTTCGCGTCGGCTCGCCGACCCGCTCGGCAACCTCTTCTTGTTGCAGTTCGGCTTGGCGATGTCGGCCGTGCTGGTGACTTCCTACGTGATGACGTGGGTGCTCGCGGGGGCCCTCCTCAAGCCGGTTCGCGGCCTGAGCACCCATGTCTGAGGGATGTGATTCCGAGCGGTGATGACCTCGTTGGTCGTGCTGGTCACGCAGCTGCCGCTGAGCTTGATGAACCTGTTGGTTGCCAGTTGACGGCCTCGCGCTCGGGTCGGGATGTCGAGGGGATCGTCTCCTCTCACGTGCGAGTGCGGGTTGCACCTCCGGGCGACGGGACCATCCCGCTGGGCTTTTCCCTCTCGGTGCAGAGCCGGTAGCACCTGCCGCCGACGAATCCGACAAGACATCGAGAATCGGTCGCCTGGCTCACGTCGTCGTTTCCCTGGTCAGCAGACCTCGCCGACGACAAGTTGCACGAGTTCCTACCGGACCGCGGAGCGGGGCTGCCGGACCGCGGAGCCGCGGTCCGGCCACCCGGCGCTACCCCCCGGCCGGGGCAGTCACGACGGATGCGAGAGTGGGATTGACGGCGTTCCTCGCCGCATCCAATCACCCCGCTGCGGGCGGGAATGAGAGACGGAGGACCGATGAGCGAAGCACCGAGCGAAGGCGCAGCAGACCTCGAGGGCCCGGCCGACGGCGGCGCCGACGGCATCACGGGGATCCAGGACGGCGGCGCGGACGGTGGGGCTGAAGGCCCGGCCGACGGCGGCGCCGACGGCACCCCCGGCGTCCAGGACGGCGGCGCGGACGGTGGAGCCGACGGCGGCGCGGACGGTGGGGCTGAAGGCCCGGCCGACGGCGGGGCGGACGGCACCCCCGGCGTCCAGGACGGCGGGGCGGACGGTGGGGCTGAAGGCCCGGCCGACGGCGGCGCGGACGGCACCCCCGGCGTCCAGGACGGCGGCGCCGACGGTGGCGCCAACTGATCGCCGCCTTGACCTCGTTCGATGACGGCGTGCCCGGACCGGTGGCCGGGCACGCTGTCCTTCCCCGGCTGATTGCTGTCGACCCCGAGACTTTCGCGGCCGACTACTGGGGGCAGCGTCCACTGCTGACCACCGCTGCAGAGCTCCCCCAGCCCTTCGACGACCTGCTGAGTGCCGCAACGATCGACGAGCTCGTCTCCGAGCGCGGGTTGCGGACGCCGTTCCTCCGCGTGGCCAAGAACGGCAGCACGCTTGCTGAGCACGCCTTCACCGCCCCGGGCGGAGTCGGGGCCGGCATCGCCGACCAGGTGAGTGACGACAAGCTGGTCGGCCTCTTCGCCGACGGCGCCACGATGGTGCTGCAGGCGCTGCACCGGGTGTGGCCGCCGATCCTGCAGCTCTGCCAGCAGCTGGCCGGTGAGCTCGGCCACCCCGTCCAGGCCAACGCCTACGTCACCCCACCCCAGAACCAGGGCTTCAGCAACCACTACGACGTGCACGACGTCTTCGTGCTGCAGATCGAGGGCGAGAAGTGCTGGCGGATCCACCGGCCCGTGCTCGACTCACCGCTGCGTGACCAGCCGTGGACCGACCGGCGGTCGGCCGTGTCCGCCCGGGCTGCCGAGGAGCCGATGCTCGAGGCCGTGCTGCGGCCCGGTGACTGCCTCTACCTGCCGCGCGGGTTCCTGCACGCTGCCACCGCCCTCGGCGGCGTCAGCACGCACCTGACGATCGGCGTGCACACCTGGACGCGGTACGCGCTGGCCGAGCAGCTGGTCGCGCAGGCCCTGCGCACGGTGGCCGGCGACCCGGAGCTCCACAGCTCCCTGGCCCTCGGGATCGACCTGCACGAGCCGGGAGCCCTACGGGAGGACGTCGATGCGGTCTGCGGTGCTCTCATCGGCGCCCTCGGCGCCCGCGACCTGACCCAGGTCTCCACGGCTCTGCAACGCAGCAGCCGCGGCAGCCAGCGGGCCGCTCCCCTCGGTCCGCTCCACCAGCTGCGTACGGCTGAGGAGCTGCAGCCCGACACCGTGCTGGTGCTTCGCGCCCACCTCGCGGCGTCCTTCGACCAGACGGGTACACCGAGCGTGCTGCGCAGCCGGGCCGGTGAGCTCACCGTCAGCGAAGACGACGTACCGGCGGTCAAGGCGCTGCTCGACGCCGGCCAGGCGGTCGTCGCCGACCTTGGCCCCGAGCTCGCCCGGCGGCTGGTCCTGGGCGGCGTCCTCACCCGCCCTGTCGCCCGGGCGTGATCCGCTGTGCGGTCGCGGCCGGCCTGAGGTCTGACCCGCTGGCCGGATCGGCACCGCCGGCCCGGCGTTGGCTGCTCCTCGAGCATCCCGGACCCTGGCCGGTCGACGCGGTCGCCGGTTCGGGGATCGACGCCGACCTGCTGGCCGAGCTGACCGGCGCGGCTCAGCGCACCCGGACGCGGATCCTGCTCGTCCGGCGGCCGGGCCGGGCGGCCCCGACCCCGGAGCGGCAGTGGCTGCTGCTGACCGACGGCCGGCCCACCGTCACCGGCCGGTGGTCGGTCGATGACGACCTGCGTACGGCGCTGGCGGCCGTCGCCGCCCCGCCGCCCCCTGCGGTGACCACCCCTGCGGCGCCGGTGGTCCTGGTCTGCGCGCACGGCGTGCACGACGCCTGCTGCGCCATCCGAGGTCGGCCGGTGGCGGCCGCGCTGGCCGCCCGCTGGCCAGACGAGGTCTGGGAGTGCAGCCACGTCGGCGGCGACCGCTTCGCCCCCAACGTCGTGCTGCTGCCGGACGGCTTCTACTACGGGGGCCTCGATCCTGACAGCGCCGTGGCGACGGTGGCGGGGCACCTCGCCGGTCAGGTCGACGCCGGAGCCCTGCGGGGGATGGCCCGCTACCCACCGGCCCAGCAGGCGGCCGTGGTCGCTGCCCTGGCCCGCTACGGGCCGCTACCGTCGGACGGGGTCCTGGTCACCTCGGCCCGGCACGAGGGCGGCTACGGGTCGGCAGACTCACGGACCTTCGTCGAGCTGGCGGTGGGTGGCGTCGCCTCGACGGTCCACGCCGAGGTGGTCGCCCGGCGCCGACCGCCGGCACAGCTGACCTGCCGCGCCGCCCGGGACGCTGTCGCGACCGAGTACCGCGTCGTCCGGCTCGACTGAACCGTGAGCGGTCGGGCCACAACCCGAAACCCGAACAGCAGAATGGGCCGGCAGCGTCTCCGCCGGCCGACCCACCCATCACTGGAGACGGTGTTCGATCCCCCGATTTTCCCTCGTCACCAGTCGCTGAACACTGGCAAGGTTACGGGCCCGTGATCACCCGCGCAGCAAAAACGCGCGATTTGTCCGCATGCGGACATGTCCGATTGAGGACAGACGAATGCCAGGGGTGAGGCGCCGTCGCGACGGGTAGCGGGTGGGAACGTGCAAGACGACCATCCCACATCTCTCATCCGTCGCACCAGGGACTTCCGTCCCGACTTCTCACAGCCGGACGCGCAGGATCCGGTCGTCGTGGCGGCCCGGGGTGACGCGGCCGTCGGTGTTGCTGGTGGTCATCCAGAGCGCGCCGTCCGGGGCGAGCACCACCGAACGGATCCGTCCGTGGTCGCCTGCGAAGTAGGCCTTCGGCTTGCCGGCTGAGGTCTTGTCCAGGCTGACGGCGAACAGACATCGGCCCTGCAGGGAGCCGACGAAGGCGGTCGAGCGGGTGATGGCGAGGCCCGCAGGCGAGCAGCTGCTGGTCGGCGACCAGGTGGCTGCCGGGGAGCGGAACCGGTCGTCGGAGGACCGTCCCTCGACCGCGGGCCAGCCGTAGTTGCCGCCCCGGCGGATCTGGTTGAGCTCGTCGGCCCGCTTGTCGCCGAACTCGGTGGCCCAGAGCCGGCCTGCGGCGTCGAAGGCGAGGCCCTCGATGTTGCGGTGGCCGTAGGACCAGGTGCGGTTGCCGTACGGGTTGCCCGACGCCGCCCTTCCGTCGGTCCGGATCCGCAAGATCTTGCCGGCCAGGGACGACCGGTCCTGGGCGAGCCCGGACTGCTCGGCGTCCCCGGTCGAGACGAAGAGGGTGCCGTCGCGGGCGAACAGCAGCCGGCCGCCGTGGTGGTGGGTGCTGGTCGGGATGTCGGTGAGCACCGGCCGGGGCTTTCCCACCTTGTCGCCGGCCAGGCTCATCCGGACCACCCGGTTGTCCGAGCCACTGGTCAGGTAGGCGAAGAGCGTGTCGGGGTCCCCCGGCGCCAGGGCGAGGCCGAGCAGGCCGCCCTCCCCCAGGCCGGACGGTGCCGCCACCCCGGCCACCGTGCCGAGCGTGGTCGTCTTGCCGGCGGGCGTGACCCGCAACAGCCGCGCGGTCCCCCGCTCGCCGACGACCGCGTCCCCTGAGGGCAGGAACACGATGCCCCACGGCACGTCCAGGTCATCGGTGACCGTGCCGGCCAGCGCCGGCTTGGGCGGTCCGGTCGGCGACGGACTGGCGGTGGGTGACGGGCTGGCGGTCGGTGCCGGGCTCGCCGTGTCCGACGGGCTGGCCGACGACGAGCCGGTCGGACTCGGTGCGGCACTCCTCGGGCCCGCGGCCGACGACGCCGCGCTGCTCGGGGCGCTGTCGACGACCGGGTCGGTCGAGCAGCCGGCGAGCGCCGCCCACGCGACGCCGGAGGAGCCGAGCAGCAGCGTGCGGCGAGAGACCATGGAGTCGATTGTCACCCACCAACCCAGCAGGGGCCTGCCAGACGGCGAGGCCCTGCTGCGGGCGGTACTCCACGTCAGGCTGGCTGGACCCTACGCGCCGGCTGGGCGGGCAGCACGTGGTCGGCCAGCTTGTCGGTGCTCAGGCAGAGCGAGCAGACGTACGCGTCGTGGGTCTGGCAGGCGGCCATGTCCGGCCGCTCGTAGTCGGTGTGGCAGACGTGACACGTCAGCTCCACCGCCGACGGGTTGCCGTTCTCGTCCTCCATCGGCAGCTCGATCCCGTCGTCGGAGCGCAGCGGGTCGGCCGGGTCAGCGCGCCGCAGGTAGTAGCGCCCCTTGGTGGCCACGGCCAGGATCGGCGGCAGGACGAGCGCGAGCCCGATCGCCACCAGCGGCGAGTACGGCTGGACCGCCGACCCGAGGGCGCCGAAGAAGGCGAGGATGGAGACCCCGGCCGCGACCAGCATCGAGCCGAAGCCCACCGGGTTGAACGCATACAGCATCCCGCGCCGGAACTCCGGCTTCAACGGCGACAGCTTGAGCACGAGCTTGTTGAACGTGATGTCGGAGGCGACGGTCACGATCCAGGCCATCCCGCAGTTCGCGTAGAAGCCGAGAATGGTGTTCAAGAAGCTGAACATGTTCGCTTCCATCAACACCAGCGCGACAGCGAGGTTGAAGGCCAGGAAGACCAGCCGGCCCGGGTAGTGCCTGGTGATCCGGGTGAAGGAGTTGGTCCACGCGAGCGAACCGGAGTAGGCGTTGGTCACGTTGATCTTGACCTGGCTGATCACCACGAGAACGACAGCCAGCGCGAGCGCCAGCCAGCCCGGCATGATGTCGCGGTAGATCTCCAGGAACTGGTGCACCGGCTGGTTCGCCACGGCGGCCCCGCCGTCGATGTTGGCGATGATGTAGACGGCGAGAAAGAGCCCGATGACCTGCTTGAGGGCGCCGAAGATCACCCAGCCGGGTCCGGCGAGGACGACCGCCCGCCACCAGCGGCGGGAGTTCTCCGGCGTTCGCGGCGGCATGAAACGCAGGTAGTCGATCTGCTCGGCGATCTGGGCGATCAGGGACAGGCAGACCCCCGCCGCCAGCATCACCGAGCCCAGGTTGGTCGTGCCCTGACCGTTCTCACCGCCGTACGCGAAGAAGGTCGAGACCGACTCGGGATGGCTGACCAGCAGGTAGACGAAGGGGATGACCATCAAGATCAACCACAGCGGGGTCGTCCACAGCTGGAGCTTGGTGAGCACCTTCATGCCGTAGATCACCAGGGGGAAGATGATCAGGGTCGAGACGGCGTAGCCGGCCCAGAGCGGGACGTTGAGGCCCAGCTTGAGGCCCTGGGCCATGATCGAGCCCTCGAGGGCGAAGAAGATGAAGGTGAACGTCGCGAAGATGACGTTGCTGACCACCGAGCCGTAGTAGCCGAAGCCGCTGCCGCGGGTGATCAGGTCGAGGTCGAGGTTGTAGCGGGCGGCGTAGTAGGCCAGCGGAAAGCCGGTCAGGAAGATCACCACGGCAAAGACCACGATTCCCCACAGGGCGTTGGTCGTGCCGTACGCCATACCGATGTTCGCCCCGATCGCGAAGTCAGCGAGGTAGGCGATGCCGCCCAGCGCCGAGATGGCCACCACGCCCGTAGACCAGCGGCGGTAGTGCCGAGGCGCGAACCGCAGGGTGTAGTCCTCCAGCGTCTCCTTCGTGCCGGTGTCGTGGGGCTGCGCGTCGCGGTCGGTCCGCAGCGCCGGCTCGGCTGGGGGTGCGGTATCGGATGTCATGGTGCTCCCGGGGGACTGGGGTGAGGTCGGTGTCCACCTCAGCATCGAGATCGGTCGTTACGTAGGAGTTCCCGCGGGGTTAAGACCGCGATCTGTCCACCGTCGAGCGCATTGCGGGAGAAGCCTGGCGCCAACGCGCATCTGTTGGAGGCTGATTTCCAGAGCACTTTCTGGCTCGTTTTCGGCGGTTGCGGCAGTGCCGCCCTCGCCGCGACGTTCCTCACCGACGACGACGTGCAGCTCGGTATTGGCTTCGTCGGGTGTCGCCGGCTTTCGGTCTCACCGTGCTCACGGGCGTAGGCCTTCGGCCACGTCTCCGGCGGCCCCTTCAACGTCAGCGAGAAGGAGGGCAACCCGGCCCTCACCATCGGCCTCGCCGTCGCGAAGCGATTCCAGTGGCGGGGCGTGGCGGCCTACATCCTCACCCAGGTGGTCGCGGGGGTCGCCGGCCTGGCGCTCTACGCGATCGCCTCCGGCACGTCGGGCTTCAGCGCCAGCGAGAGCGGCTTCGCCTCGAACGGCTACGCGGTGATCACCGGGGCGGACCGCTCCGAGGTCGACGAGGGGGTCGCCAACAACCCCTGAGAGACGTCTCAACCCCGACCGTGTGGGTAGAGGGGTCGCCGAAGCGCGGTTGCCCTCGACGGGTCTCCCGGACGGCGCTCACAACGAAAGGACCTCCTGATGCGGGAACCCACGCTCGGCGCCAGGCTCGGCGCCGAGTTCCTCGGCACGTTCTGGCTCGTGTTCGGCGGCTGCGGCAGCGCCGTGCTGGCCGCGAAGTTCATCAGCGAGGACAAGATCCAGCTCGGCATCGGCTTCGTCGGCGTCGCGCTGGCCTTCGGGCTCAGCGTGCTGACCGCCGCGTACGCGTTCGGTCACGTCTCCGGCGGCCACTTCAACCCGGCGGTCAGCGTCGGACTGGCTGTGGCCAAGCGGTTCTCCTGGAAGGACGTCTGGCCCTACGTCGGGACCCAGGTGGTGGCCGGGACGGCCGCCGGCACCGTGCTCTACGCGATCGCCTCGGGCCGGCCGGGGTTCGACGCCGGTGTCAGCGGCTTCGCCTCGAACGGCTACGGCGACCGCTCCCCCGGCGGCTACAGCCTGCTCGCCTGCCTGCTCGTCGAGGTCGTGCTCACCGCCGTCTTCCTCTACATCATCCTGGGCGCCACCGACCACCGGGCACCTCAAGGTTTCGCCCCGATCGCGATCGGGCTCGGGCTCACCCTGATCCACCTGATCTCGATCCCGGTCACCAACACCTCGGTCAACCCGGCCCGCTCGATCGGCGTCGCCTGGTTCGCCGGCGGCCCCGCCCTCGCCCAGCTGTGGCTCTTCATCCTCGCCCCCCTGCTGGGGGCGGCGATCGCCGGCGCGACGTACACCGCCATCGTCGGCCACGAGCAGGACGTGCCCGAGGAGCCGATCGCCAACAACGACTAGCGCGTGGGACTGATCCCGGGCGGCGGTGCCGGCCGCCGACTACCCTGGCTGCATGGGGCCTCCCTTCGGCCTGGCACTGCCGCCAGGCTCGGACCCGCAGCAGCTGACGCGCTACCTGCGGTCCGCTCACGACGACTTCGTCAGCACCGGTCACCTCGACCGGGCGCTGCGGCCGCTGGTCGTGGAGTCGTGGCGCCGTAGCGTCGACAGCGGCATCAACCCCGAGTCCGCGCTGGCCCCGATCCGGCTCGACGACGGACGGCTGGCCGAGATCCGCGCCACCCACCCGCTGGCCCAGGTGATGCCGGTCATCCGGCGGCTGCTGGTCGACCCGGCCGCCGAGTGCGGACTGCTGGTCGCGGTCAGCGATGCGGCCGGTCAGCTGCTGTGGGTGGAGGGCGACCCTTCGCTGCGGTCGCGCGCGGAGCAGATGCACTTCCTGCCCGGAGCCGACTGGAGCGAGTCCAGTGCCGGCACGAACGCTCCCGGGACAGCGCTCGCCGTCGGCGGACCCGTACAGATCCTGGGAGCTGAGCACCTGTCGCGGCCGGTGACGCCGTGGAGCTGCTCGGCCGCCCCCATCCACGAACCGGAGACCGGGGCGGTCCTCGGCGTGCTCGACCTGACCGGCGGGGCCGAGGTGGTGACCCCGCAGACCCTCACCTTGGTCCGGGCGACCGTCGCTGCCGTCGAGGCCGAGCTGCGGCTGGCCCGGTTGGCCCCCCAGCTGATGTCTGAACGGCCGTCCCTGGTCACCTCGGGCTGGTCGGCGCCGGTCGTGCCGACGCTCGAGGTGCTGGGCCAACGCGGTGCCCGGCTCGGCTACGGCGCGGCCGACGCCGGCACCACCACGACGACGCTGAGCCTGCGGCACAGCGAGATGCTGCTGCTGCTCACCGAGACGGCCGGGTCGATGAGCGGCGGCGGAATGAGCGCCGCCGAGCTGGCCGTCGCGCTGAGCGCCGACGAACACTCCTCGGTGACGATCCGGGCCGAGCTGTCCCGGCTGCGGACCCTGCTCGGACCCGTCCGGCTGGGCTCGCGGCCGTACCGGGTGCTCGACCAGGTCCGGACCGACGTCGCGGCCGTCCGCGGTCAGCTGCGGGCCGGCCGGCTGCGGCAGGCGGTCGCCGCGTACCAGGGGCCCGTGCTGCCCACCTCCACCGCGCCGGCGGTCGAGCGGCTCCGCGAGGAGCTGCACATGCTCGTCAGGTCGGCGCTGCTGAGCGGGGACGACCCGGACGCGCTGCTCTCCTTCGCCGACACCGCCCACGGCCGCGACGACTACGAGGTCTGGCAGGCAGCCCTAACCGCGCTGCCGGCCAGCTCACCCCGGTACGCCCAGGTGGCCGACCACGTCCGGCAGCTCGACCGGCAGCTGGCCTGATCCGGACGTCCCTGGCTGTCCCCGCAACGTTGCTGCAACCTCCGCCCGGCTAGCGTCGCCGAAGGCACGCCCTCCCGGGCCGCCACCCACCCGAGACAGCACCAGGACAAGGAAGCAGCCCATGACGGTCTACGCACCTCCCGGAACCGACGGCAGCGTCGTCAGCTACAAGTCGCGCTACGAGAACTGGATCGGGGGCGAGTGGGTCCCGCCGGTCAAGGGCCAGTACTTCGAGAACCCGTCGCCGGTGACCGGCAAGACGTTCTGCGAGGTCGCCCGCGGTACGGCCGAGGACATCGAGCTGGCCCTGGACGCCGCCCACGCCGCCGCCCCGGCCTGGGGCAAGACCTCGGTCGCCGAGCGTGGGGTCATCCTGAACAAGATTGCCGACCGGATCGAGCAGAACCTGGAGATGCTCGCCGTCGGGGAGACCTGGGACAACGGCAAGCCCGTCCGCGAGACCATGGCCGCCGACCTGCCACTGGCGGTGGACCACTTCCGCTACTTCGCCGGCGCCATCCGGGCGCAGGAGGGCCACCTCTCCCAGATCGACGACGACACCGTGGCCTACCACTTCCACGAGCCGCTGGGCGTGGTCGGCCAGATCATCCCGTGGAACTTCCCGATCCTGATGGCCACCTGGAAGCTCGCCCCGGCCCTGGCCGCCGGCAACGCCATCGTGCTCAAGCCGGCCGAGCAGACGCCGGCCTCGATCATGCTGCTGATCGAGCTGATCGGTGACCTGCTGCCGCCGGGCGTGCTGAACATCGTCAACGGATTCGGCACCGAGGCCGGCAAGCCGCTCGCCTCGTCCAAGCGGATCCGGAAGATCGCCTTCACCGGTGAGACCACGACCGGTCGGCTCATCATGCAGTACGCCAGCCAGAACCTGATCCCGGTCACCCTCGAGCTGGGCGGCAAGAGCCCGAACGTCTTCTTCGAAGACGTCGCCTCGGCCGACGACGCGTTCTACGACAAGGCGCTCGAGGGCTTTGCGATGTTCGCCCTCAACCAGGGCGAGGTCTGCACCTGTCCGAGCCGGGCGCTGATCCAGAACTCGATCCTGGACCAGTTCCTGCCGGCGGCGACCGACCGGGTCAAGGCGATCGTCCAGGGCAACCCGCTGGACACCGCCACGATGGTGGGCGCGCAGGCCAGCAACGACCAGCTCGAGAAGATCCTGTCCTACATCCAGATCGGCACCGAGGAGGGCGCCCGGATCATCTGTGGTGGCGAGCGGGTCGACCTGGGCGGAGACCTGTCGGGCGGCTACTACATGGCGCCGACGATCTTCCAGGGCAACAACAAGATGCGGGTGTTCCAGGAGGAGATCTTCGGCCCGGTCGTCTCGGTGACCGGCTTCGAGGACTACGCCGACGCGATCGAGATCGCCAACGACACCCTCTACGGCCTCGGCGCCGGCGTCTGGTCGCGCGACACCAACACCGCGTACCGGGCGGGACGCGACATCCAGGCCGGGCGGGTGTGGACGAACTGCTACCACCAGTACCCCGCGCACGCCGCGTTCGGGGGTTACAAGTCCTCCGGCATCGGCCGTGAGAACCACCTGATGATGCTCGACCACTACCAGCAGACCAAGAACATGCTCGTCTCCTACTCCCCGGACAAGCTGGGCTTCTTCTGATGGACGCGTTCATCGTGGCGGCGCGCTGGTGACCGAGCGCGTCGCGGTCACCCCGGTGGCGGCGGAGATGATCCGCCGCCTGACCGAGGACAACGGTCCGCTGATGTTCCACCAGTCCGGTGGGTGCTGCGACGGGTCGTCCCCGATGTGCTTCCCCCTGGGGGAGTTCATCACCGGCGACTCCGACCAGTTCCTCGGCGAGCTGGACGCCGGGACACCCGAGCCGGTTCCGGTGTGGATGAGCAAGGAGCAGTTCGCCTACTGGCGGCACACCCATCTGACCATCGACCTGGTGCCGGGCCGAGGGGCTGGCTTTTCCCTGGAGGGGCCGACCGGGTTCCGGTTCCTGATCCGGTCCAGGCTGCTCACCGAGGACGAGGTGTCCGGACTCTCCGAGGCGGACGAAGCCGCATCGGTGGGACCCCAGCTGCGGACCTGAGGTCGCCTTCCACCGAGCTGTCAGAACCCAGTTGTCCTCGGGGGCACCTCAGCTCTGACAGCTCGGGTGGGAGAGACTGCCGTCTGTGGCCACCAACACCGGAACGGCGTCCTGCACTCCCGAGGCGGTCTTCGCCGTCCTCGCCGACGGCTGGCTCTATCCCAGCTGGGTGGTGGGCGCGTCCCGGATCCGCGACGTCGAGGCCATCTGGCCCGCGCCGGGCGCCAAGATCCACCACTCGTTCGGTGTCTGGCCGCTGTTGATCAACGACAGCACGTCTGTCCTTGAGTGGGACCCGCCGCACCGCGCGGTGCTGAAGGCTCGCGGCTGGCCGGTGGGGTCGGCCAAGGTGGTGCTCGAGGTCGAGCCCACCCCCGGCGGCTGCACGATGACCCTGCTCGAGGACGCCATCGAGGGTCCCGGCTTCCTGATCCCGAAGGCGGCCCGGGACGCCCTGATCCACGTCCGCAACGTCGAGACCCTGCGCCGCCTCACCTACCTCGCCGAAGGCCGCGCCGCCTGATCCGGCCTTCCGCGGCCCGAGGCGCGGAGGGTCAGAGGCGGCCGGTACGGGCGGCGGCGATCACGGCGCGGGCCGCGTTCGCTCCGGGCGCGCCGTGCACCCCACCGCCGGGGTGTGCCGACGCGGAGCCGAGGAACAGGCCGCGGACGGCGGTGTCAGCCCGGCCGAAGCCCGTGATGGGCCGGAAGATCAGCTGCTGCTGCAGGTTGGCGGTGCCGCCGCCCAGGGCGCCGCGAACCAGGTTCTCGTTGCGCGCCTCCAGCTGGTGCGGACCGAGCACCCGGCGAGCGATGATCCGGGACGCGAAGTCCGGCGCGTACTTCTCCAGCCGGGCCTGCATCCGGTCGGCGAAGCGCTCGCCCTCGTCGTCGTCCCAACGGCCGGTCAGCCCGTCCGGGCCGTCGTCGCGACGCGCCTCCTGCGGGACGTGGGTGTATGCCCAGAGGGCTTCGGTCCCCGCCGGCGACCGGGTCGGGTCGGAAGTGGTCATCTGACCGACGAGCAGGAACGGGTCGGCCGGGATGCTGTGGCTGGTGATGGCGGCCTGGGTGCGGCTGAGCTGGTCCAGGGAGTCGATGATGTGCACCGTGCCGGGGGCGGCCGGCGGCGCGCTGGCCCACGGGACCGGCCCGGACAGCGCCCAGTCCACCTTGACGGTCGCCGGGTCGAACTCGAAGCGATCCATCCCCTTGCGCACGCGGGCCGGCAGCTCGTCGTAGCCGACCAGGTCGCCGTAGAGGGCCGGGGCGGAGACGTCGGCCACGACGGCGCGCGCCTCGATCCGCTCACCGGCGGCGGTGACGACCCCTCGCACCCGGCGCCGGTCGACGAGCACCCTGGCGACCCGGGTGTCGCACTGGATCAGCCCGCCGCGGGCCACGAACCGGTCGGCCATCGCCTGGGTCAGCCGACCGGACCCGCCCTCGGGCACCGGAAAGCCGACGGTCTGGCCGCTCATCGCGAGCAGCAGCCCGAGCAGACCCGAGCCGGCGGAGTCCATGCCGATGTCGGCGTGCAGGGCGTTGCCGGCGATCAACAGCGGAGCGTGCTCGGTGGCGAACCGCTTGGCGCCCATCACCGACGCAGGCTCGAGCAGGAAGCGGACGTAGTCGACGCCCCCGACCTTCGGCAGCCTGGCCAGCGTGGAGAGGCCGCCGCGGACCGGGGGGAACGGGGTCAGCAGCGACTGCACGACCGACGGACCGATGATCTGCCAGGCCTCGTGCAGCTCGCGCCAGGCCGCGCCGTCACCGGGGGCGAGCCGGTCGAGGCCGGCGACGGTGTCCTGGACGTCGCGGTGCAGCATCGCCCAGGAACCGTCCGGCTGCGGGTTGCCGAGCACCGCCGGGGCGTGCTGCCAGCGCAGTCCGTACTGCTCCAGGCCGAGGGCCGGGATGACCGGACCGGCGAGCGACAGCGGGTAGAAGGCGCTGAACTCGTCGTGCACGAAGTCCGCGGCCACGCCCGAGTCGTGCCGTACCGCACCGCCGATGGTTGGCTGGGTCTCGAGCACCAGCACGTCCCAGCCGGCGTCGACCAGCAGGTTGGCCGCGACCAACCCGTTCGGACCGGCCCCGATCACCACCGCGTCGCGGGGCTTGCGGCTCTTGGTCGCGCCCATCGAGACGATCGTGGGGGTCGAGGTCACCTGGTCCTCCGTCTGCCTACGTCATCGGGGGCCTGCGCCCCCGCCGCGACCGACGGTACAAGGCCACCGGACGCTGACGCCGCCCCCGTCGGTCGGCGGGCCAGCCGCAGGTCCGAGCGCAGAGTCCGGCGGGGCGCGGTAGCGTGGGCGCGTAGCGGTCATCCGACCTCCTCGACCAACGAACGGGAGCCCCGACGTGTCCTCCAAGATCCTCTTCCTCGTCGGGGCCGTCGTGGTCCTGGCCATCTACGGGGTGGCCGTCGCCGTCCTGATCACCACGCCGGGCAACAACTCGATCCCCACCCCCGGACGGGCCGTGGTCGCCGGCATCATCGCGATGTTCTCCACCCTGCTGGTCTTCACCCTCGGCTTCATCAAGACCGCGACGATCACCCAGGACTGAAGCCCTCGTTCGCGCCCGGAGGGGTCAGCCGGGTCGGCGGGCGCTCGAGTAGGGCATGTAGCTCATCTTGATGTACTGCACCGTCTTGCCAGGCCGGGGTGAGTGGATGACCAGCCCGTCGCCGACGAACATCGCCACGTGCGAGGGCGTGCGGCCGTAGAAGAAGACCAGGTCACCGGGCTGCAGCTGGGACTTCTTGATCTTGGTGCCGCTCTTGGCCTGCTGGGCCGCCGTCCGCGGGATCGTGACACCGGCGGCCTTCCACGAGCTCAGCGTCAGACCCGAGCAGTCGTAGGACGTGGGGCCGGTCGCCCCGAACTTGTACGGCTTGCCCAGCTGGGCGCGAGCGAAGTCGAGGGCGGTCTGGGCGGGCGCCTGGCTGGCGAGGTAGCGGACCGAGACCCAGCGGGTCTGCTTGGCGACGACGGTGGGTACGTATCCGCCGCGCTGGGCGCCGGTGAGCGTCAGCGCGGCGCCCTCGGCGATCCGGCCCTTCTTGGCCGCGGACTTGCTCGGACCCGAGCGGACGACCAGAGCGGCAGTCGCGATCTTGGTACCGGTGGCGCTGAGGTTCTCTGGCCGAGCGGGCTCGGGGGTGCCGGCGACCGGGACCACCAGTCGTTTCGCAGAGACGTAGGCCAGCGTGCTGCGATAGCGCACCGGCACCCAGCCCTTGACGGCAGGTCCGGTCGTGGGGATCCGCTGGCCCGCGTCGAGGGTCGCGAGGACCACGCCCTTGGCCGCGCCGGTCGCCCGGATCGGCGCCACGGAGGTCGCGGTCGCGCGGACGGTCGGCTGGGTGGCGGCGACCACGGCAGGGCGAGGCGCGGCGGCGGCGACCGCGGCGACCCGGACGGTCGGCTTCGGCACCGGGGCGGCGTTCGCGGGGGCGGCACCGATGACGGCAACGGCCACCACCGACGCCGCGACGAGTGGTCCGGAGCAGCGAAGGGACATGGGCATCGTGATCTCCTCGTGACCGTGCTGCGCTGTCGGACGCAGCGACGACGTCCCCGAGACACCCGAACGTTATCGAAGAACCTTGCCTCCCGGGCAGGGACCAAAGACCCCAAACGCCGCGACGCAAGCCGACACGCCGTACGACGACTCAGTTCTTGCGGTGCGTGTAGTACGGCTCCGGCGACGCGACGAGCGCCTCACGGCCGAGGATCAGGTCGGCCGCCTTCTCGGCGACCATCATCACGGGGGCGTAGATGTTGCCGTTGGTGACGTACGGCATCACCGACGCGTCGACCACCCGCAGCCCGTCGACGCCGTGCACGCGCATCGTCTGCGGGTCCACGACCGCCGTCGGGTCCGACGCCGGCCCCATCTTGGCCGTGCAGGAGGGGTGCAGGGCGGTCTCGGCATCTTCGGCGACCCAGGCGAGGATCTCGGCGTCGGTCTGGACGGCCGGTCCGGGCGAGGTCTCCCCGGCATCGAAGGGCCGCAGCGCCGGCTGGCCGAGGATGTCGCGAGCCGTCCGGATGCACTCCAGCCACTCCTGCCGGTCCTGGTCGGTCGAGAGGTAGTTGAAGCGCAGCGCCGGATGCCGCCGAGGGTCGGTCGAGGTGATCTGCAACGTCCCGCGCGCGTCGGAGTACATCGGGCCGATGTGCACCTGGTAGCCGTGGCCGGTACGCGCCACCGCCTCGCTGACCGACCCGTCGTAGCGGACGGCGATGGGCAGGAAGTGGAACATCAGGTTCGGGTAGTCGACCTCGTCGTTGCTCCGGACGAAGCCACCGCCCTCGAAGTGGTTCGTCGCGGCCGGGCCTCGGCGGGCCAGCAGCCATTCCAGTCCGATGAACGGCATCCGCCAGCGCTCGAGGTAGGGCTGCATGCTGACCGGCTGGCTGCACGCGTGCTGCACGTAGACCTCGAGGTGGTCTTGCAGGTTGGCCCCGACGCCCGGCAGGTTGACGACCGGGGTGATGCCGAGCGGGCGCAACACCTCCTCGGGGCCGAGGCCGGCGAGCTGCAGCAGCTGCGGGGAGTTGATGGCGCCGCCGCAGAGGATGACCTCGCCGGCGGTGACGGTGTGCAGGCGCCCGTTGCGGCGATAGCTGACCCCGGTCGCCCGGGTCCCGTTCATCGTGATGCCGGTGACCAGCGCGCGCGTGAGCACGGTCAGGTTGGTACGCGACATCACCGGCCGCAGGTAGGCCCGGGACGCCGACAGCCGGCGGCCGTGGTGGACGTTACGGTCGAAGGGGGCAAAGCCTTCCTGCTGAAAGCCGTTCACGTCCTCGGTGAGGGGGAACCCGGCCTGCTGAGCCGCCTCGAAGAAGGCGCCGAACAAAGGGTTACGGGCCGGGCCGCGTTCGAGCACGAGCGGACCGGAGTGGCCGCGCATCGGGTCGGAGACGTCGGCGGCGAGGCAGTTCTCCATCCGCTTGAAGTAGGGCAGGCAGTGCGGCCAGTCCCAGTCCTCCATGCCGGGGTCGGCGGCCCAGCGCTCGAAGTCCAGAGGGTTGCCGCGCTGCCAGATCATGCCGTTGATCGAGCTGGAGCCGCCGAGCACCTTGCCGCGGGCGTGGGCGATCCGGCGGCCGTTCATGAACGGCTCGGGCTCGGAGGCGTACTGCCAGTCGTAGAAACGGTTCCCGCTGGGGAAGGTGAGCGCCGCCGGCATCTGGATGAGCAGGTCCCAGGGAAAGTCGCTGCGACCCGCCTCGAGCACCAGCACCGACTGGTCGCCGTCCGCGCTCAACCGGGCGGCGAGGGCACAGCCGGCGCTGCCGCCGCCCACGATCACGTAGTCATAGCTGCTGTCGGTCACGGTCGGTCCCCTCGTCGTGTGCTTAGAGTGCGTTGTGCCCAACGAGAAGCGTGCCCACGACCCGGGCGCGGCCCTGTCCTCGGGCGCCGGGCTGTCTTCGGTGGAGCGGGCGATCAGCGCCCTGGAGCACCTGGCCCGGCACCCGGACGCCGGCGTCTCGTCGGTCGCCACGGCCATCGGGGTGCACAAGTCGACGGCCTCCCGGCTGCTCGTCGCGCTGGCCGGCCACGACCTGGTCGAGCCCGGGACCGTCCGCGGCCACTACCGGCTCGGGACGGGCATCTTGCGGCTCGCGGCCGCGGTCGGTGGCCGGCTGGACGTCTCGAGCCAGGCTGCGGCGGTCTGCGCCGGGCTGGCCCACCGGCTCGGCGAGACGGTCAACCTGGCTATCCGCCAGGACGAGGTCGTGGTCAACGTCGACCAGGCCGAGGGTGGCGGCACGATCACCGTCGACAGCTGGGTCGGTCGGCCGACCCCGCTGCACGCGACCTCGTCGGGCAAGGTCTTGCTGGCCTACGCCCCGGAGCCGGTCCGAGCCCGGGTGCTGGCCGACCTGACCCGCTACACCGACGCCACCGTGACCGACCCGCAACGGCTGAGCGACCAGCTCGAGCAGGTCCTGACCGACGGCTACGCCACCACCATCGGTGAGCTCGAGGTGGGTCTGAACGCCGTCGCGGCTCCTGTGCGTCGGGCCGACGGTACGGTCATCGCCGCACTCTCGGTCTCCGGACCGGCCTACCGGCTGCCGGCGGAGTCGCTGCCCGACGCGGCGCGCGCGACGGTGGCCGCCGCCGCCGAGGTCAGCGAGCGGATGGGCTACCTCAGATCCGGCGACCCAGACATGTCCTAAGAGGGTGGTGTCGCACCCTGGTCGGGCCACCTCAGGACGGGTCGATCTTGGCCCGCAGCCAGTCGTGGAACCCCGCGATGTGGTGTTCGCTCGGCACCAGCACGCCCCCGTCGGCGTACATCCGCGACGACATCGCCGGCTGGGTGCGCTCGCAGGCGTCGAAGTCCTGGGTGTTGACCCGGTGGAACAGCTCGACCGACTTGGACACGTCCCGGCCGGACGCGACGACTGAGGGCAGGAAGAGCCAGTCGCACTCGACGACCGTGCGGTCGGGCGCCATCGGGTACATCCGGTGGAAGATGATGTGGTCCGGCACCATGTTGACGAAGACCTGCGGCTTGATGGTGACGGCGTAGTAGCGCCGGTCCTGCTCCGGGTCGATGGTCGGGATCACGTCCACGCCCGCCGACCCGTCCACGGTGAAGCCCTCGATGCCGGCGCCGAACTCGGCCCCGTGGTTGACGAAGACCTGGGCGGCCAGCCCGTCGGCGAACTCGGGTAGCACCTCGGTCAGCTCGGGATGGATCGTCGCGCAGTGGTAGCACTCCATGAAGTTCTCGATGATGAGCTTCCAGTTGGCGGCCACGTCGTAGACGATCCGGCGGCCCAGCGCCAGGTGGTCGAGGTCGTAGTGGTCGAGGTTGGCCACCTCGCCGAGGCGGTCGACGATCTCCTGCATCACGGTGGACTCGAACGGCGGCGGGTCGTCGGCGAGTGACACCCAGACGTAACCCAGCCACTCGCGGACGTGCACCTGGCGCAACCCGTACGCGACCCGGTCGATGTCGGGCATCTTGGTCAGGTTGGGGGCGGCGATGAGCTTGCCGTCGAGGTCGTAGGTCCAGGCGTGGTACGAGCACTGGAACGCCCGCTTCACCGTGCCGGCGTCCTCGGTGCAGATCTTGGCGCCGCGGTGCCGGCAGACGTTGAAGAAGGCCCGCACCTCCCCGCGACGGGACCGGGAGATGATCAGCGACTCGGTGCCGACCTGGACGGTGCGGAAGTCGCCCGCGCCCGCGACGTCGCTGCCGCGGATCGCGCAGAACCACATGTCCTCGAAGATGAGGCTCTGCTCGAGGGCGAAGACACGATCGTCGGTGTAGTAGTGCCCGGGCAGGGTCGAGATGAGCGACTCCGGCAGCACGGTGTGGGTCATGGCACTTCCTCCGGGTGGATCTGATTCACGGGATCGGGTGAGTTCACGGGGCTGGCTGGTTCACGAGACAGGCTCACGCTCGAGCACGGTCGGGGTGGGGGCGAGCGAGCGGCGGAGCCGGGTGAAGAGCTTGGGCTGGTTCATCCCCAGGACGCCGACGACCTCGCTGGTCCCCTCAGGTCCGGTCCGCCGGAAGGTGGCCAGCAGGTTGCCGTCCTCGACGCTGCCCGCCTCGATGGTGACGACCTCGCCGCCGAGGTGCCGGCCGGCGAACTGGATCATCACCCCGTACTGCTCGGACCAGAAGTACGGGGCCCGCAGCGGGCTGGTCGGCCGGCCGAGCATCGCCTTGGCCAGGGTGGTGGGCCGCTCCAGCGCGTCGGTCCAGTGCTCCAGCCGGTGCTCGGTCCCGCGGACGGGGTCGTACCAGGCGGCGCAGTCCCCCACCGCCCAGATGCCGGGGGCGGGCGTCGCGCCGGTGGTCGAGCAGGCGATGCCGCCGGCGACGTCGAGCCCGCAGCCGGTGAGCCAGTCGACGGCGGCGTGGCTGCCGATGCCGACGACCACGACGTCGGCTGGCAGCACCGTGCCGTCGGTGAGCGTGACGCCGCTGACCCGTCCGGAGCCGACGAGGTCGGCCACCGGGACTCCGCACTCGAGGGAGACCCCGTGGCGTTCGTGCAGCGACGCCACCGCCAGCCCGAGCTCGACGCCGAGCGGTCCGGCGAGCGGGGCGGACGCCGCCTCGACCACGGTGACGTCCAGGCCGAGACCGTGCACGGTCGACGCAACCTCGGCCCCGATGAAGCCGGCGCCCACCACGACGACTCGGACGCCGGGAACCAGCTCGGCTTTGAGCGCGCGCGCGTCGGCCAGGTTGCGCAGCGTGTGCACCCCGGTGAGGGCGTGCGGCAGGTGCCGGGCGCCCGAACCGGTGGCCAGCACGACGGCGTCGGCGCTCAGCCGACGGCCGTCCGCCAGCGTCACCGTACGGGCGCTCACGTCGAGCGCGGAAGCGGCGGTGCCGAGCACCCACTCGGCCTGCAAGTCCTCACCGCCGGGCTCGAGGGCGAGGTCGGCCTCGCTGGTCGTCCCGGCCAGGAAGCCCTTCGACAGCGGCGGCCGGTCGTACGGACGCTCAGCTTCGGCGCCGACGAGGGTGATCCGACCGGCGAAGCCCTCGGCGCGCAGAGCGCGAGCGGTCGCGTGGCCGGCAAGGCTGGCGCCGACGATGAGGACGGAGTCGAGGACGCCCATCAAGACCGGGCCATCAGGCTCTGACGCCGGGCGGAAGGTTCGGCGCCTCGGCCGATGGGGTCAGCCAGATCTCACCGTCAGTGAGGGTGAGGACATGGGTCCGAACCCCGACCTTGGCGGGCGGTGCGTCGACCGCACCCGTACGCAGGTCGAACCGCGATGCGTGCAGCGGGCACTCGACCTCGCAGCCCTCCAGCCAGCCGTCGGCGAGCGATGCGTCCTGGTGGGTGCAGGTGTCGTCGATCGCGTACAGCTCGCCGTCCTCGGTGCGGAACACCGCCACCGGAGGCGAGACCGTCGTGACCCGGAGGGCCTCTCCCGCCGGCAGGTCGGCCAGCTGCCCGACCCGCACCGCCGACCCGTCCTGCGCCACTCGGCATCTGTCCTTTGCTGAGCCCGACCGTTGCGCAGCAGCGACAACGTGATTCGTGATACGCAACAGCCTCTAGAGCGAGGGGGCTGCTGTCAAGCGCTCTGAGCGAGCGACACGCACTTGTCACGCTGGCGGCACGGCGCGCGCTCATGCCGCTGTCCCGTAGCCGCCGTGGGCGGTGAGGATGCGCTGGTTGATCAGCGGTCGTTGGTGTCGGTCGACGTGCCTCGGTGGGGTCCATTCGGGAAGTCCGTCGTCGTTGATCCGGCAGGTCCAGCCCCGGGACCAGAACTGGTGGTGGTGATAGCGGCAGACCAGGGTCAGGTTGGTGAGGTCGGTGGGGCCGTCGTCGGCCCAGGCAATGATGTGGTGCCGTTCGCACCACTCCGGCCGTTGCCCGCAGCCGGGAAAGCTGCAACCCCCGTCGCGGGCGTACAAGGCCAGAGTCTGTTCCTTGGTGGCGATCCGTTTCGCCCGGCCCAGGGCGAGGACCGCGCCGGCGTCGTTCAGGACCGCCGGGATCACCTCGGCCTGCTCCGCCAGCCGCAGCACCGCCGCGGTGGAGAGCCGGGTGCCGTCGCTGGTGGTGCCGCAGCCGGTCCGGTTGATCAGGTCGTTCACCTTGAGGGTGACGATGACGGTGGCCGGAGTCCCGCCCGAGTCCGGGAGGCTGCCCGAGCGGAGCAACCGGTCACACGCGTCTTCGAGGGCGTCGTGCATCCGCTGCGGGTACGTGCGCGGGTCGAGCTCCTCCACCGGACGGCCGGCCGCGGTGACGCCGGTGGAGATCCGCGGCTTCGCGAGCGGACCGAGGACGGCCTGCAGCTTAGCGCCGGCCGCGCCGGTGAGCCGCAGCTCACCGCGCCAGGAGCCGTCGCGCAGCTGGCGAAGCTCCACCATCCGCCGGTCGGCCTGCAGCTCCTCCTCCGGCCGACTTCCGTCCGGCTCGAGGGTGTCGACGAACCGGTTGACACAGGTCTGCAGGTCAGCCGGCCCGAACGCGCGGGCGTGGCCGGTCAGGGACGCCTCTCCGGCGGCGATGGTGGCCGGGTCGTAGCCGACCCGGTCCACCCGGGCCAGCCCGCGGCAGATGATGTCCACCTGTTCCGGGTTGACCTCACCGGCTCGTTGCGCCGCGGCCAGGGCTGGCCGGACCGGCGGCACCGGCTCGCCCAGCATCGACGTCCGGTCTCCCAGCTGGTCGGCGGCCCGGACGCGGCGGGCCGCCTCCCCGCCCGAGATCCGCAGCATCGAGGTCATCAGCCGCGACAGCCGGCCCGTGCAGTACACCGACGCCAGATCGCGGGCCTGGGCGTCCCGGATGAGCCGGTGCTCCACCACCGGGAGCTGGTTGCGCAGCTCCTCCAGCTGTTGCCAGAAGCCGAGCAGACCCGCGTCGTCGAGATGGTCCAGACCACCGCCGTCGACCACGGAGACCAGCCGGGCGAACGCCGATCGCGCCGCGGCCAACGCCGCATCCGCCGGTCCTGCCTCCTCCATATCCATGTCTTGACACTATCGAACACACGTTCTTAAGCTCTAGGCCTGAACCGACACGGACAACACCTTCCCCGGAACGGACAACACCGCACGTAGAGATGGCCGTGCCTAAAATGCACCATGAGGATTCCGGTCCAGGATGGAGGCGTCTCCGCCCGGCGGGTCAGCGACGCCGATCGCGACCACTGCACCGAAGAACTGGCGGCCGCGTTCGGCGCTGGGCGTCTGAAAGCCGAGGAGTTCGAGCAGCGGATGGGGTCCGCGCTCGCGGCGACCACCGACGGCGATCTCACCCGACTCACGGCCGACCTCGGCTCGCGTGCCGAGCTCGAGCCGGTGGCTCGGCCCGAGCGGAAGGCACCGGCTCGGACAAGAACGGTCGGGCCGGTCCTCGCGTTCGAGATCATTCTGGCTCTCGTGGCATGGGTCGTCGGAGCAGCTTTCGACAGTCCCTCGACCAGCCACGCGCTGATCACCCTGCTGGTCTGGCTGAGCGGGTCGGCCTGCTGCGCGCTGGGCCTGTTGCTGCGCGAGACGGATGGCAAACCCGAAGCTCCGGATCCTCAGCGCCGACGCGACCAGCCGGTCAGCGCCCGTAGGCGTTGATCACCGCGGCGGCGGCTTGCGAGTTCTCCGCGCTGGTCGTGACCGGTCCGCCGTCGTGACGGGGCAGCTCCAGCTGCGGCCCGGACCGATGGTGAGCCGGGTGGCCCGCCACACTGATCGGTGGACGCCGAAGCCCCGCATCCTGCTCATCGGCACGTCGACGGCCTCGGCCCGTGCGATGGCGGCCGGGGCGAACCGGAAGCGCGGCAGTCCGAAGACGCCGTAGCGCACGACCACCCAGCTCGGCCCCGCCGTGGTGGGCACGCTCGTCATGGTGAGGTTGACCAGCACGAGGACGACCGCGGCGAGCACGAGCGGCACCAGCGCCCGCGGATCAGGCAGGATCAGTACCAGGAGGGCCACCGCGAGAAGGTTGATCGTCCAGAACAGGGCCCGGTTGGTGGCGCGTCAGCTGTAGACCGCTGTCGTTGTCATGCCAGCGCCTCGATCATCATGATCAGCTCATCGCGCCGGTATCCGTGCTGTCGGGCGATCCGCACGAGCTCGCGGCTCGCGGCGTCCAGCGCAGCCCGACCGACGCCCAGGTCGGTGACTCGAGCGCCACGTCCACGCCGGAACTCCAGCAGTCCGACGTCCCGCAGCTGCCGCAACGCCGCGAGCACCGTGTTGCGGTACGCTGACCGCGTCAGCGAGCTCCTGCGCGGAGGGCAGCCGGCCCCTGACCCTCAGCTGGCCCTCAGCGATGCCGCGCCGGGCGCAGCCGGCGATCTGCTCCGGCAGCGGGCTGCGCGACGTGCGGTCGATGGTCCACAACATGATGCTGATGCAGCTAGCACCATCAAGGTCAAGACGCCACCCTTCGACGCCCCCCGTGACGCTCGGGGAGCGGCGGTCTCAGGGGGTCAGCGGAAGACGACGGTCCGGGAGTCGTTCACCATCACCCGGTGCTCGCTGTGCCAGCGGACGGCCCGCGACAGCACCTGGGTCTCCACGTCGCGGCCGGCGGCGACGAAGTCCTCCGGGCTCATCTGGTGGTCGACCCGGGCGACGTCCTGCTCGATGATCGGGCCCTCGTCGAGGTCGTCGTTGACGTAGTGCGCGGTGGCCCCGATCAGCTTGACCCCGCGGGCGTGGGCCTGGTGGTAGGGCTTGGCGCCCTTGAAGCTGGGCAGGAACGAGTGGTGGATGTTGATTGCCCGGCCGGCGAGCGCGTGGCTGGTCGGCCCGCTCAGCACCTGCATGTAGCGGGCTAGCACCACCAGCTCGACCTCGTGCTCGCCGACGAGCCGGAGCAGCTCGGCCTCGGCCTCGGGCTTGGTGTCCGGCGTGACCGGGAGGTGCACGTACTCGATCCCGTAAGAGGTGACGAGGTCGGCGAAGTCGGGGTGGTTCGAAACCACGACAGGGATCTCGAGGTTGAGCATCCCCATCCGGTGCCGGTACAGCAGGTCGTTCAGGCAGTGCCCGAACTTGCTGACCAGGATCAGCGTCCGCATCGGGGTGGCGACGTCGGAGAGGGTGCTCTGCATGCCGTACGCGTCGGCGACCTCGGCGAAGGCGGCCCGCAGGTCGGCCAGCGACGGCACGGCCCCGACGAAGTCGAACTGCACCCGCATGAAGAAGCGCCCGGTCCCCCGGTCCTCGAACTGCTGGCTGGCCAAGATGTTGCCCCCGTACCGCACCAGGAAACCGGCCACGGCGTGCACCAGCCCCGGTCCGTCCTTGCACGACAGCGTGAGCACGTACTGCTGGCCGGGGGCCGGGCGCGGGGACAATCGCTGGGACAATGGGGGCAACCTCTGGGACGGGCGGTGGGCGGACGAGAGCGCAGCGTACAAGCCCGGAGTCCGGGCACTACACTCGCCGCGTGGCCGCCCCCCTCGAGAACGGCACGGCTGCCGTGCAGTCGGTCGACCGGGCGCTGACCATCCTCGAGCTGCTGGCCGCCGACGGCCACCTCGGCGTCACCGAGATCGCCGCCCTGCTGAGCGTGCACAAGTCCACCGCCTCGCGGCTGCTGGCCACGCTCGAGGCGCACGGCCTGGCCGAACAGCTGCCCGACCGTGGCCGCTACCGGCTGGGCGTCGGGGTGCTGCGGCTCGCCGGGGCCACCCGCTCCCGGATGGACCTGGTGCAGGAGAGCCGCCCGGTGACCAGCGCGTTGGCCGCCGAGGTCGGCGAGACCGTCAACGTGGTGATCCTGTCCGGCCGCGAGACGCTCTATCTCGACCAGGTGTCGGGGACGTCCGCGCTGCAGATCCACAACTGGGTGGGTAAGCGCAACCCGATCCACGCCACGGCGAACGGACGGGTGCTGCTCGCGCACGTCTCGGAGGCCGAGCGGGACGCCATCTTGGCCGCGCTCACCGACAGTGGAGGCGAGCTGGCTCGGCTGACGATGCGCACCCTGGTCACCCGCGAGGCCGTGCTCGCCGACCTCGAGCAGATCCGCGAGCACGGCTACGGCGTGGTGCGCGACGAGCTCGAGGTCGGGCTGACCGCCGTCGCCGCCCCGGTCCGCGACAGCGCCGGCGACGTGATCGCCTCGCTCTCGGTCTCGGGACCCACCTTCCGGATCGAGGGCCGGCTGGAGCCGATCAGCGCCCAGGTCAGCCGGGCCGCCCGGGCGGTGTCGGCGCGGCTGGGCTGGTCCGGCTGACGACGCCGAGTCCAGCCGGAAGCCGCCAACTGGCACCGCACGAGGCGTGCCGGTTACGTCGTGTGTCCACCGCGTAACAGGTGCCGTGCCGACCGGGTTGTGTCTTGACACTCTTCCTCGGCCCGGCCCATGCTGTTGCTCAGCAAGCGGGGCGGTGCGCATTATGCAACACCACATGATGCACCACCACAGTCCCCGGTGACCACGACCCAGGGACTTTCATACTTCGTGACGAGCAGCCCTCCATGACGAGCACACCCCCGCGGGGTCTCTTCTACGCGGGCACATGGCACGAGACCGCAGGCGCCCGCCAGATCATCTGCCCCGCTGACGGCGCCCCGGTCGCCGCGGTCGCCGAGTGCACCCCCGAGGACGCGACTGCCGCCGTCGCGGCCGCCCGGACGGCGTTCGACGAGGGCAGCTGGGCGGCCCTGCCCGAGCGCGAACGGGGCGACCTGCTGCTGCGGGTGGCCGATCTGCTCGAGCGCGACACGGGCGTCTACGCCAAGGCCGAGGCCCTCGACACCGGCAAGCGGCTCGTCGAAGCCCACTACGACCTGTCCGACATCATCGGCTGCTTCCGTTACTACGGCGGCATCGCCGGCACCGACGCCGGCCGGGTGGTCGACACCGGCCGCAGCGACGCGATCAGCCGGATCGTCTACGCCCCGGTCGGGGTCTGCGCGCTGATCACGCCCTGGAACTACCCGCTGCTGCAGGTGTCCTGGAAGGTCGCGCCCGCCCTGCTCGCCGGTAACACGTTCGTCCTCAAGCCCTCCGAGCTCACACCCGGCACGGCCATCTTGTTGATGGACACCCTGGCCGAGGCCGGGCTGCCCCCGGGCGTGGCCAACCTGGTCACCGGCACCGGACCGCAGGTCGGCGCCGTCCTGACCACCGACCCTCGGGTCGACCTCGTCAGCTTCACCGGCGGGGTCGAGACCGGCAAGGCGATCATGGCCGCCGCCGCGGCCACGGTGAAGCGGGTGGCGCTCGAGCTGGGAGGCAAGAACCCGAACGTCGTCTTCGCCGACGCCGACCGGGCATCCGCTCTGGACCTGGCGCTGACGGCGGTGTTCCTGCACTCGGGCCAGGTCTGCTCCGCCGGCGCTCGGCTGCTCGTCCAGGACACGATCGCCGAGGACTTCGTCGACGAGCTGGTCGCCCGCGCCGGGCGGATCCGCCTCGGCGGCCCGTTCGACGACCACGCCGAGACCGGCCCGCTGATCTCCGCCGACCACCGCGAGAAGGTCCACGGCTACGTCGAGGCGGCCGTCGCCGAGGGCGCGGTGCTGCGCTGCGGTGGCGCCCTGCCCACCGACCCGGCCCTCGCCGAGGGCTTCTACTACCCCCCGACCGTGCTGGACGGCTGCCAGGCGTCGATGGCGTGCGTGCAGCAGGAGTCCTTCGGTCCGGTCCTGACCGTGGAGACCTTCACCGACGAGGCCGAGGCGGTCCGGCTGGCCAACGGCACCCCGTACGGGTTGGCCGGCGCGGTCTGGACCTCCGACGCCGGACGCGCCCAGCGGGTCGCCGGCGCGCTGCGGCTCGGCACGGTCTGGATCAACGACTACCACCCGTACGTCCCCCAGGCCGAGTGGGGCGGCTTCGGCCAGTCGGGCAACGGGCGCGAGCTCGGCCCGAGCGGCCTGGCCGAGTACCGCGAGACCAAGCACGTCTGGCACAACATCGCCCCGGCCCCCCAGCACTGGTTCGCCTCCTAGCCCTCCGCTCACCCCCACCCAGCAGGGAGACCGTCATGGCCACCACCGCAGCACCGACCGGGGTGACCGCTCTCACGACGAGCTCGTCGCCCGGCTCCGCCGGCTTGACGGGGTCGTCGAGCGAGCAGCCCGACTTCTCGGTCCGCCACCTCTGGAAGATCTTCGGCGGTCGCGCCGCGTCCATCCCCGGGGACGAGTCGCTGAGCAAGCTCAGCGGTCCGGAGATCCTCGAGCGGACCGGCTGCGTGACCGCCGTCCGCGACATGAGCTTCGACGTGGCCCGCGGCGAGGTGTTCGTGGTGATGGGGCTGTCCGGCTCAGGCAAGTCCACCCTGGTCCGCTGTCTGACCCGGCTGATCGAGCCCACCGCAGGTGAGGTGCTGCTGGAGGGTGCTGACATCACCACGCTGTCGGAGTCCGCCCTGCGCGACCTGCGCCGGCGCAAGATCAGCATGGTCTTCCAGCACTTCGGCCTGTTGCCGCACCGTTCCGTGCTCGGCAACGTCTCCTACGGGCTCGAGGTCCGCGGGATGGGGAAGGCTGCGCGACTGGCCAAGGCGCAGCAGGTGATCGAGCTCGTCGGCCTGCAGGGCTACGAGCGGCGCTATCCCGACCAGCTCTCCGGCGGCATGCAGCAGCGGGTCGGCCTGGCCCGGGCCTTGGCCGGCGACCCCGACGTCCTGCTCTTCGACGAGCCGTTCTCGGCCCTGGACCCGCTGATCCGGCGGGACATGCAGGCCGAGGTGATCCGGCTGCACAAGGACATGGGCAAGACGATGATCTTCATCACCCACGACCTGTCCGAGGCGCTCAAGCTCGGGGACCGGATCTTGATCATGCGGCACGGCGAGCTGGTGCAGATCGGTACCGGCGACGAGCTGGTCGGAGCACCGGCGGACGAGTACGTGGCCGACTTCGTCTCCGAGGTGCCGCGGGCCGACGTGTTGACCCTGCGCTGGGTGGCGCGGCCGGCCACCCCCGGACAGGGTGACGACCTCGGGCCGACGCTGCCGTCCACCACGGTGATCAGGGACGCTGTGCCGACGATCCTCTCCAGCCCCTCCCCCGTCCGGGTGCTCGACGGCGACACCCAGCTGGGCGTGGTCGACCGCGACGACGTCCTCAAGCTGGTCAACGTCTCCCGCGACAGCATCGCCCTCGCTGGGGCGGACGCCCACTGATGAGCACCGCCACCAAGCCGGCTCGTCCGGCCATGGTCGAGACGCCGGTGACCACCGAGCTGCCGCCTGAGGAGGCGTCCCGGTTCCGGCTCGGTCCGAGGGGCCTGGTCCTGATCGGGACGCTGGTGGTCTGGCTGGTGCTGCGGCTGGTCCTCGGCGGCCAGTGGACGCTGGCGATCGGCCGCTCCGACCTGACCGGAGTGCACGAGAACCTGAACGCGCTCAACGACTGGGTCGGGGAGAACCGCAACAGCTCGCCGATCTTTCTCTACTTCTTCAACTACATCCAGATCGGCGTCGAAGGCCTGGGCAGCTTCTTCACCGCCCTGTTCTCCCACACCGACGTCGGTTTCGAGATCCCCCAGATCGGCTGGCTCGGGACGACGGTGCTGCTGACCTTCCTCGCCTGGGCGGTCGGCAACGTCCGGGTCGCGGCGCTGACCCTGGTCGGCCTGCTGGTCATCGTCAGCCAGGGTCTGTGGGCCGAGTCGATGGACACCTTCGCGCTGGTGCTGGCCGCCGTGCTGCTCGCGCTGCTGATCGGCCTGCCGCTGGGCATCTGGGCCGGCACCAACGACCGGGTGCACAAGATCATCACCCCGGTCCTCGACTTCATGCAGATCCTGCCCTCGTTCGCCTACCTGGCCCCGCTGGTGCTGCTGTTCATGATCGGTCCGGCGCCGGCGATCGTGGCCACCTGGATCTTCGCGGTCCCGCCGGTCATCCGGCTGACCGCGCACGGCATCCGCCAGGTGCCCGCCACCACGCGAGAAGCCGTCGACTCCCTCGGGGTCAGCGGCCTGCAGCGGCTGCGTGCCGTCCTGCTGCCGATGGCCAAGCGGACGGTGGTGATCGGCATCAACCAGACGATCATGGCGGCGCTGTCGATGGTCACCATCGCCGCCCTCATCGGGGCGCCCGGGCTCGGCCTCGTGGTCACCCAGGCCCTGCAGTCCCTCGACGTGGGCACGGCGTTCAACGGCGGGGTCGCGATCGTGATCCTGGCGATCATCTTCGACCGGGTGACGACCGCGGCCAGCATGCGGTCCGAGCTGGCCGTACGCTCCGGCAAGACGTCGGTCCGCGGCCGCCGGATCGCCGTCGGGGTTGGTGCCGTGGTCACCCTGGTGGCCATCTACCTCTCCCGCACGATGCTCTGGGCCGCCACGCCGCCCACGCTGCCGGATGTCGGCGGCCTGCTCACGACGGTCGGTGACAGCGTCTCGAGCTGGACCCAGACCAACCTGTCCTTCCTCACCCAGAACCTGCGCGACCACGTCACCAACGACGTGCTCAACCCGCTCGAAGCGCTGCTGACCGGCTCGCCGTGGTTCGTGGTCGGCGCCGTGCTGGTCGTCGTCGGCTATCTCGCGGGCCGCTGGCGGACCGCGCTGCTGGTCGTGGTGGCCGTCGGGCTGATGGTGTGGCTCGGGGTCTGGAACGACGCCATGGCCACCCTCGCCGCCACCGTGCTGGCCACGGTGATCGTGATGGTGCTGGGGCTGGTGCTCGGGGTCTGGATGGGCCGCTCGACGACGGTGGACAAGATCGTCCGGCCGGTCCTGGACGCGGCGCAGACGATGCCCGCGTTCGTCTACCTGGTGCCGTTCCTGGCGTTGTTCGGCGCCACCCGCTTCACCGCGATCGTGGCCGCGGTGGTGTACGCGGCCCCGCCGGCGATCAAGATCATCGCCGACGGCATCTCCCAGGTCGCGCCCACCACGATGGAGGCAGCACAGTCCTCCGGATCGACCGCCTGGCAGATGATCACCAAGGTGCAGATCCCGATGTCGGCCAAGGCGATCGGGCTGGCGGCCAACCAGGGCTTGATCTACGCACTCTCGATGGTGGTGATCGGCGGCATGGTCGGCGCCGGTGCCCTCGGCTACGACGTGGTGGCCGGCCTCGCCCAGCTCGACCTCTTCGGCAAGGGCCTCGCCGCCGGCCTGACTCTGGTGGTGATGGGCATCCTGCTCGACCGGGTCACCCAAGCCGCCACCGACCGGTCCCGGGACCGGTCCGCACCGGCCCTGGTCAAGCGTCCGCGCGGACAGCTCGGCCTGGTCTAGTCGCCCGTGCCCCACCCACGACCCCCAGCAGGACCCCGATGTTCACCCACGACAGGAGCTCACCCATGAAGTTCGGTCCTCGTACGCTCGGCCGGCTCGCCGCCGGCCTGGCGGCCACCACGATGCTCGTCACCGCCGCCTGTGGCGGGGCGACCGTCAACGGCGCGGCCGAGCCCGCCGCCTCCGGTTCCGGCTCGGGCGCGGCCTGCGGCACGGTCAACATGGCCATGAACGACTGGGTCGGTTACACCGCCGACGCGGCCGTCGTCACCTACGTCGCCGAGCAGAAGCTCGGCTGCAAGGTCGACCAGAAGGCCCTGAAGGAAGAGATCGCGTGGCAGGGCTTCGGGTCCGGCCAGGTCGACGTGATCATGGAGAACTGGGGCCACGCGGACCTGACGGAGAAGTACATCACCCAGCAGAAGGTCGCCGTGGACGGCGGACAGACGGGCAACAAGGGCCAGATCGGCTGGTACGTGCCGCCGTGGCTCGCCAAGGAACACCCCGACATCCTCGACTGGAACAACCTCAACAAGTACGCCGCCGAGTTCAAGACCTCCGAGTCCGGCGACAAGGGCCAGCTGCTGGACGGCGACCCGTCGTTCGTCACCAACGACGAGGCCCTGGTCAAGAACCTGAACCTCAACTACAAGGTGGTCTACGCCGGCTCCGAGGCCGCGCTGATCCAGTCGTTCCGCGACGCCGAGACCAACAAGAAGTGGGTCCTCGGCTACTTCTACTCCCCACAGTGGTTCCTGTCGGAGGTACCGCTGGAGAAGGTGTCGCTACCGGCGTACACCGACGGCTGCGACACCGACGCCGCCAAGGTCGCCTGTGACTACCCGGACTACACGCTGAACAAGATCTTGTCGACGAAGTTCGCGGACTCCGGCTCACCGGCCGCGAAGCTGATCAAGAACTTCACCTGGACCAACGACGACCAGAACGTGGTCGCGAAGTACATCACCGCCGACAAGATGAGCCCCGAGGACGCGGCAAAGAAGTGGGTCGACGCCAACCCCGACAAGGTCGAGGCCTGGCTCAAGTAGGACCCTGCGCCCTCCGACAGGCTCAGGCAACGATCACCGTTCCCTGAGCCTGTCGAAGGACCTATCATGTTGCGTACAGTGCGACGCGTTGCGGCAGAAGCAACTAGGAGGATCTTGTGGTCGGACCGAAGGTCGTGATCATCGGTGCGGGCATCGTCGGGGCCTCGCTGGCCGACGAGCTGACCGCGCGGGGATGGACCGACGTCACCGTGCTGGACGCGGGGCCGCTGCCGGCGGCGGGTGGCTCGACCTCGCACGCACCGGGAGTGGTCTTCCAGACCAACGGCGCCAAGATCATGAGTGACTTCGCCCGGTACACCGTGGAGAAGCTTTCCTCCCTGTCCTGGCAGGGCGAACCCTGCTACCTGCCCGTCGGCGGACTGGAGATCGCCACCACCCCCGAGCGGGCTCGGGAGCTGCAACGACGCTTCGGCTTCGCCCAGTCGTGGGGCGTCGTCGGCGCCGAGCTGCTCGATGCCGACGAGTCCGTCCGCCGCTTCGACCTGCTGGCCCCGGACACCGTGCTGGGTGGGCTGTACGTGCCGGACGACGGCGTCGCCAAGGCCGTCCGGGCGGTTTCGGCCCAGCTCGACCGGGCCGTCGAGCGCGGAGCGACCGTCCGGGACCGGACCCAGGTGCTCGACGTGCTGACCGCGGGCGACAAGGTGACCGGGGTCCGTACCGACCAGAGCGAGATCGCCGCCGACGTGGTCGTCTGCTGCGCCGGCCTGTGGGGCCAGCAGGTGGCCACGATGGTCGGCCAGCGGCTCGCGCTCACTCCCCTGGCCCACCAGTTCGCCTGGACCGGCCCGGTCGCGCCCCTCGCCGGCCGTACGGCAGAGGCGATCCGGCCGGTGCTGCGGCACCAGGACGCCGACCTCTACTACCGCGAGAACGGCACCACGTTCGGGATCGGCTCCTACCGGCACCGCCCGATGCCCGTCCGGCCGCAGGACCTGGCCGCGTGGAGCGACCACGACGAGATGAACAGCCTGGGGGGACAGCCGTCGGTGCTTCCCTTCACCCCCGAGGACTTCGCCTTCCCGCTCGAGGAGACGCGCCGGATCCTGCCCTCGCTCTTCGACGAGCGCGGTGAGCTGGAACTGGCCGATCCGTTCAACGGCGTCTTCTCCTTCACCGTCGACAACCTGCCGCTGCTCGGCCCGCACGCCACCCTCGACGGCTTCTGGACGGCGGAGGCGGTCTGGATCACGCACTCCGCCGGCGTGGCCAGGGCCATGGCCGAGTGGCTGGTCGACGGCCGGCCGCGCGTCGACCTGCACGCCTGCGACGTCAACCGCTTCGAGGTGCACCAGCTGGCGCCGGCCTGGATCGAGGCGACGAACAGCCAGAACTTCGTCGAGGTCTACGACATCCTGCACCCGCTGCAGCCGCCGGAGCACGGTGCTCGAGGAGAGCGCTCCGCGCTGCGTCCGTTGCGCACGTCTCCCTTCTACGCCAGGGAAGCCGAGCTGGGTGCGGTCTTTCTGCCGGCCAGCGGCTGGGAGCGGCCGCAGTGGTACGAGGCGAACGCCGCCCTGCTCGACTCACCGCGCAACGTCGGCTGGCACGTGCCGCAGCCGGACGCCTGGGCGGCGCACCTGTGGTCGCCGGTGGTCGCCGCCGAGGCCGCCATCACCCGGACCGACGTCGCGCTCTACGACATGACCGCGCTGAAGCGGCTCGAGGTCACTGGCCCGGGAGCAACGGAGTTCCTGCAGTCGATGGTCACCGGCACGATGGACAAGTCGGTCGGCGCCGTCACCTACTGCCTGCTGCTCGACGCGGCCGGCGGTATCCGCTCCGACGTCACCGTGGCCCGGCTCGGGCCGGAGCGCTTCCAGGTCGGCGCGAACGGACCCCTCGACCTGGACTGGCTCATCCGGCACCTGCGCGACTCTGCCTGGGCCACGACGGTGCAGGTCCGCGACCTCACTCCGGGCACGTGCTGCATCGGCATCTGGGGTCCGAACGCCCGCGACGTGGTGCAGCCGCTGACCGACGCGGACTTCTCCCACGCCGGTTTCAGGTACTTCCGCGCCCAGGAGTGCTATCTCGGCAACGTGCCGGTGACGGCGATGCGGCTCTCCTACGTCGGCGAGCTCGGCTACGAGCTGTACACGACCGCCGACCAGGGCCTGGCCCTGTGGGACCTGCTGATGGCCGCAGGCGCCGAGCACGGCATCATCGCCGCCGGCCGGGGCGCCTTCAACGCGCTGCGGATCGAGAAGGGCTACCGCTCGTCCGGCACGGACATGACCCCCGAGCACGGCCCGGACGAGGCAGGGCTGAGCTTTGCGGTCAGACCGGAGCTGCCGTTCTTCGGCCGTGACGGGCTGCGGGCCCGGCCCCCGGCCGACCGACGGCTGTGCCTGCTCAGCTTCGAGGCGCCGAACGGGATCGTCCTCGGCTCCGAGCCGGTCTACCCCGTCGGCGCCCCCGACGCGGTCGGCTACGTGACCTCGGCCGCGTACGCGTACACCCTCGGCCTGCCGCTGGCCTACGCCTGGCTGCCGGTCGCGCTGGCCGCACCCGGTTCTGAGGTCGAGGTGGGCTGGTTCGACCGCCGCTACCGCGCGGTGGTGACCGCCGAGCCGGCGTTCGACCCCGAGATGAAGAAGATCAAGTGCTAAGTGTCAGTGGGTCGCGTCAGGATGGACACATGACGAGGAGCAGGGCATGAGTGCCGTGTCGAACGAGCTGCCGCCGAGCCGCGCGGCGCAGCAGACGCCGCCGGGGGCGGACCTGCCGGAGCACCCGGAGTTCCTCTGGCGAAACCCCGAACCCAAGCGGCACTACGAGCTGGTCATCGTCGGCGGCGGCGGCCACGGCCTGGCCACCGCCCATTACCTGGCCCGGCGCGGGATCACCGACGTCGCGGTGCTGGAGCGCGGGTGGCTCGCGGGCGGCAACATGGCCCGCAACACCACGATCATCCGGTCCAACTACCTCCTGGACGCCTCCGCCGGCTTCTACGAGCACTCGCTCAAGCTGTGGGAGACCCTGGCCGACGACCTCGACTACCCGATCCTGTTCTCCCAGCGCGGGGTGCTGAACCTCGACCACACGCTGCAGGACGTCCGCGACTCGCGTCGCCGGGTCGAGGCGAACAAGCTCAACGGCGTGGACGCCGAGTGGGTCGACGCGACCGGGGCCAAGGAGCTGTGCCCGGTCCTCAACATCGCCGACGACATCCGCTATCCGGTGCTCGGCGGGACGTACCAGCCGCGCGCCGGTATCGCCAAGCACGACTACGTGGCCTGGGGCTTTGCCCGGTCGGCGAGCGCCGCCGGGATCGACCTGATCCAGAACTGCGAGGTCACCGGGATCGACGTCGAGCACGGCACCGTGCAGGGGGTGCAGACGCGGTACGGTGCCATCTCTGCCGACCGGGTCGCACTGATCGGCGCGGGCCACTCCTCGGTGCTGGCCGGGATGGCCGGCTTCGAGCTGCCCGTGCAGTCGCACCCGCTGCAGGCGCTGGTCTCGGAGCTGCTCGAGCCGGTGCACCCCACGGTGGTGATGTCGAACGCCGTCCACGTCTACGTCTCCCAGGCCCACAAGGGCGAGCTGGTGATGGGCGCCGGTGTCGACTCTTACGTCGGCTACGGCCAGCGGGGCGCCTTCCACGTGATCGAACGGCAGATGTCGGCCGCGGTCGAGCTGTTCCCGATCTTCTCCCGCGCGTCGGTCCTGCGGACCTGGGGCGGCACGGTCGACACCACACCCGACGCCTCGCCCATCCTCGGCCTCACCCCGGTGGACAACCTGTTCGTCAACTGTGGCTGGGGGACGGGCGGCTTCAAGGCCACGCCGGGCGTCGGGCAGGTGATGGCCGAGCTGCTCGAGACCGGCAAGGTGCCGGCCCTGGCCGAGGACTTCGGGCTGGACCGTTTCACCTCCGGCCGGCTGGTCGACGAGCACGGCGCCGCCGCCGTCGCCCACTGAGCCCTGAGCCGTGAGCATTGAGGAGGACGAACACCCATGCTGCTGATCCCCTGCCCCGAGTGCGGGCCGCGGAACGAGAACGAGTTCAGCTACGGCGGGCAGGCGCACGTCGCCTACCCCGAGGGCGGTGGTGCCGAGCTCAGCGAGGAGGAGTGGGCGCGCTACCTCTTCTACCGGTCGAACCCGAAGGGTCTGATGGCCGAGCGCTGGGTGCACGCCGCCGGCTGCCGGCGGTGGTTCAACGCGGTGCGCAACACCGTGACGTACGAGATCCTCGCCGTCTACCGCCCCGGTGAGCCGCGGCCCGAGCTCGAGGGGGTGACCGCGTGACCTCCTCCCGTTTGATGGTGGGCGGCCGGGTGGTCCGCGACCGACTGCTCGACGTGACCTTTGACGGCGTGTCCCTCGACGCACGGCCGGGGGACACCCTGGCCTCGGCGCTGCTCGCCTCCGACGTCCGTACGGTCGCCCACTCGGTGCTGCTCGGCCGGCCGCGCGGCGTCTACGCCGCCGGGGTCGAGGAACCGAACGCGCTGGTGCAGGTGAAGGGGCCGCACGCCGAGCCGATCACCACCGCGACCACGGTCGAGGTCGCGGACGGCATCGTCGCCGCGGGCCTGTGGGGCCAGGGCCGGCTCGACGCCGAGCCCGACACCTCGCAGTACGACCACCGGCACGCCTTCTGCGAGGTGGCCGTCGTCGGCGCCGGTCCGGCCGGCCTCGCCGCCGCGCTCGCCGCCGCCGCATCCGGCGTCCGCGTGCTGCTGGTCGACGACCGGACCCAGCCCGGCGGCTCGCTGCTGCGGGACGAGGAAGTCGCCTGGGCCGCCCTGGTCGCCGACCGGCTCGCCGCGACGTCGAACGTCACCCACCTGCAGCGCACCACGGTGATCGGCTACTACGACGACAACTACCTGGTCGCGGTACAGCGGAGTCCCGCCGGCGGCGACCACCCCGTGCGGGAGCGGGTCTGGCGGATCCGGGCGGGTGAGGTGGTGCTCGCGACCGGGGCCCATGAGCGTCCGGTCGTGCTCGAGGGCAACGACGTGCCCGGGGTGATGCTGGCCGAGTCAGTGCGGTCCTACCTGCTGCGGCACGGCGTCCTCGCCGGCGAGCGGGTCGTGCTCTTCACCACCCACGACGACGCGTACCGGGTGGCGATGGACCTGCTGGTGGTCGGCGCGCACGTGGTGATCGTCGACCCACGGCCGGGTGCGGAGCTGGCTGGGCTCGACGGCCCGGTGCAGACCGGCAGTGTGCTCAGCGGCTGCGTGATCACCCGGACCACCACCGGCCCGGACGGCGCGCTCACCGGCGTGACGGTCCGCCGGACCGCGGACGGCCTCGAGACCGAGCTGCCGGCCGACCTGCTGGCGCTCTCCGGCGGCTGGAACCCGGCGGTGCACCTCTACTCCCAGGCCGGTGGCCCGCTCGCCTTCGACGACCAGGTGGGCGCGTTCGTGCCTGCCGCCTTCCCTCCGGGCGCCCGCCGGCAGCGGGTGCGCGTCGTCGGCGCCGCCCGCGGTCTCCGAACCACGGCCGAAGCGGTCGCGGACGGCTCGTCGGTCGGTGCGCCGACGCCTCCTGACCTGCCCGACCTGCCGGTCGACGGGCTGAAGGTCACTCCGCGGCCCGCCGAACGGCTCTACCTGGTCGCCCCGGACGGCGCCGAACCGCGCAGCCTGACCCGGCACTTCGTCGACCTGCAGCGCGACGTCACCGTCGCCGACCTGGCCCGCGCCACCGGCGCCGGCCTGGCCTCGGTCGAGCACGTCAAGCGCTACACGACCGCCGGCACCGCCCACGACCAGGGCAAGACGTCCGGCCTGCTCGCCACTGGGCTGGTGGCGCAGCTGCTCGGCGTTGAGCCGGGCGAGCTGGGCACCACGACCTACCGGCCGCCGTACACACCGGTGGCCTTCGCTGCGCTCGCGGGCCGGGAGCGGGGCCGGCTCTACGACCCCGTCCGCACCACCGGCGCTCATTCCTGGCACGCGGCGCACGGCGCGGCGTTCGAGCCGGTCGGCCAGTGGCTGCGGCCCTGGTTCTATCCCCGGCTGCTGCCCGAGGGCGGCGAGGAGGATCTCGCGGCCGCCGTCGCCCGCGAGTGCGAGGCGGCCCGGACCGGCGTCGCCTTCCTGGACGGCAGCACGCTCGGCAAGATCGAGGTTGCCGGGCCGGACGCGGGCACGTTCGTGGACCTCCTCTACACGAACCTGATGTCGAGCCTCAGGGTCGGCATGGTCCGCTATGGCGTGATGTGCGAGCCGACGGGCATGATCCTCGACGACGGCACGGTCTTCCGGCTGGCCGACGAGCGCTTTCTGGTCACCACGACGACCGGTAACGCGGCGAAGATCCTCGACTGGATGGAGGAGTGGCTGCAGACCGAGTGGCCGCAGCTGCGCGTCTGGTGCACGTCGGTGACCGAGCAGTGGGCCACCATGGCGGTGGTCGGACCACGCTCGCGTGAGCTGGTCGGCGCGGTCGCCCCCGGGCTGGACGTGAGCCCGGAGGCCTTCCCGTTCATGTCCTGGCGTGACACCGAGGTGGCGGGGCTGTCCGCCCGGGTCGCGCGGATCTCGTTCTCCGGCGAGCTGGCGTACGAGGTGAACGTGGCCTGGTCCGACGCCGCCGCCCTCTGGGAGGCGGTCTGGACGCTCGGCGAGCCGCTCGGGCTGACCCCGTACGGCACCGAGACGATGCACGTGCTGCGCGCCGAGAAGGGCTACCCGATCATCGGCCAGGACACCGACGGCACAGTCACCCCGCAGGACCTGGGGATGAGCTGGGTGGTGTCGAAGAAGAAGGCCGACTACCTGGGCAAGCGTTCCCACGCCCGGCCGGACAACCTCACCCCCGACCGCAAGCACCTGGTCGGCCTGCTGCCGCTGGACACCACGCTGGTGCTGCCGGAGGGCAGCCAGCTGGTCGCCGAGGACGTGCTGCTCGACGGCGTGCTGCCCCCGCCGCCGGTGCCGATGCTCGGCCACGTCACCTCGTCCTACCCGTCGGTCGCGCTCGGCCAACCGTTCGCGCTGGCCCTGTGCCGCGGCGGCCGGGACCTGATCGGCCAGCGGGTGCTCGTGGTGGTCGACGGCGAGCCGCAGCCGGCCCTGGTCAGCTCACCGGTGCTGGTCGACCCCGAGGGAGCCCGCCGGGACGGCGACGCCACCCTCGCTCCCCTCTCGTGGCCACCGGCGCCGGTCGCCGACCCCTTCGGGCGGACGCCGCTGGTGGGCTACGTCGACGCGTTCGCCGGACTGAGCCCTCACCCGGCCCAGCTGAGGCTGGCCGAGCGGGGTCCCCGGACCGCGCTGAACCTGCGGGTCCGCCGCGACACCGACGGCGACGCCGCCGCGACCACCTGGCTGGGCATCGACCGGTTGCCGACCACCGGCGGGGTCGTCCGGGCCGGCGAACGCACGGTGCTGGCCCTCGGTCCCGACGAGTACCTGCTGCTCGACGGCGCCCACCAGCCTGACGCCGACGGGTTGCGCACGGCGGTGGGCTCCCACGGTGCCGTCACCGACGTCTCCGCCACCCGGACCACCGTGCTCCTCGGCGGCCGCCACGCCCGGGACGTGCTCAGCCACGGCATCGCCGTCGACCTCGACGCCCTCGTTCCCGGCACCTGCGTGCAGACCCTGCTCGCGCAGTGCGCGGTCGTGGCCGTCGGCCTCGGCGAGCCGGGGACCGACGACGACCGGGTGGAGGTGCTCGTCCGCTCCTCCTTCGCCGCTCACCTGGCCGACTGGCTGTTGCTCACCGCCGCCGAGTACGTCGGCGGCTAGCGCGCTACGCGAGGCGCAGCACTCGGGAACGCGCCCTGAGCTTGTTGAAGGCTTCGAAGAGGTTGCGCCTGCCCTTTGCCCATGGTGAGCGCGACCCCTTCGGGGCCCTCGACAAGCTCGGGGCACGTTGCTGGGCCCGCTGCCCCTCCAGGAGTCAGATCAGCTTGGGGGCGCCCAGCCCCAGGGCCTCGAGCGCGCGTCGGGCCTCGTCGCGAGGCCGGCCACCCAGCGTCACCACCACGCCGCGTTCGTCCGGCTCGAGCGGTTCGAGGGTGGCGAGCTGGGAGTCGAGCAGGGCCGGCGGCATGAAGTGGTTCATCCGGGCGCTCAGCCGGGCAAAGATGGCGTCCCGGTCGGCGCTCAGGTGGACGAAGACCACGCCCGGCCCCCGGATCCGGTCGCGGTAGGAACGCTTCAGTGACGAGCAGGTGATGATGCCCGGCGTACCGGAGGCGGTGTGCACCGAGATCCAGGCGGCGATCCGGTCGAGCCAGGGCCAGCGGTCGTCGTCGGTCAGCGGCGTCCCGGCGTGCATCTTGGCGACGTTCGCGGCGGGGTGCAGGTCGTCGCCCTCCTCCAGGTCCCAGCCGAGCTCGCCGGCGAGCAGGCCCGCGACGGTCGACTTGCCGGTGCCGGTCACCCCCATCACGACCAGCACGACGATCTCGTCCCCTGCGGGCGACTCTGCTGCCGCAGCGTTCATGATGGCCCCACCTCCGCCGGTCGTTCGACCCGGCGCCTCGCCGAGACAGGTCTGAGTATGGTCCCCTCTGCGGCGACCTGACAGCCGCGACCCCTCATAGACTCGGTTTCGTGCCCGCCCCCGAGGAGTCCCCCGACGTCCAGCCACCGCGTTGGCTAGACCCCGAGGAACGGGTGGTGTGGCTCGGTCTCGCCCGACTGATGACCAAGCTGCCCACCGCCCTGGACGCCCAGCTCGAGCGGGACGCCGACCTCAACTACTTCGAGTACATCGTGATGGCGATGCTGTCCGAACGCGACGACCGGACGCTGCGGATGAGCCAGCTGGCCGCCCTCACCAACGCCTCCCTGTCGCGGCTGTCGCACGTGGCCAAGCGGCTGGAGTCCCGCGGCTTCGTCCGCCGCGAGCCCGACCCCGACGACGGCCGCTACACCAAGGCCGTGCTCACCGACCTCGGCCTCACCAAGGTCGAGGACTCCGCCCCCGGTCACGTGACGGCGGTCCGCGCGCTGGTCATCGACGCGCTCACCCCGACCCAGCTGCGGCAGCTCAGTGAGGCCGTCGACGCGATCGTGTCCCGGGTCGACCCCGGCAACTCCAGCTGGCCACGGCCCCCGGCGGTCTGAGACGAGCCGATGGGTACGGGCTGATGGGTACGGGTTGATGGGTACGGGGCCGATGGTTACGTGGCCGGATGGGTACTGAGGTGCCTGTGCGACTCTCCGTGGTCATCCCCGCCTACGACGAGGCGGGTTCGTTGGGGGCGACCCTCGCCTCCCTGGCCGAGCAGCAGACCGCTAGCGAGGTCGAGGTGATCGTGGTGGACAACGCCAGTACCGACGCCACCGCCGCGGTCGCCGCCCGCTACGGCGCCCGGGTGCTGGTCGAGCCCCGCCGCGGCGTCTGCGCTGCCCGTCAGTGCGGCACCCTCGCCGCGCGCGGGGAGATCGTGGTCTCCACCGACGCCGACACCCGTTTTCTGCCGGGCTGGCTGCAACGGATCGAGGACGGCTTCGTCGACGACGTGGTCGCGGTGGCGGGTCCGTGCCGCTACGCCGACGCGCCGTGGTGGGCGCGCATCTTCCCCCCGCTCTACTTCGCCGCCCTCGCCGCGCGGTACCGTCTGACCGGCCGGGTCGGCTACATCACCGCCACCAACGTCGCGTTCCGTCGCGCGGACTTCCCGGGCTACGACACCTCCTTGACCCAGGGCGGGGACGAGGTGGACTTCCTCCGTCGGCTGCGTCGCCGCGGTCGGGTCGTCTGGGACGCCGGCAACCCGGTGAGCACCTCGTCCCGGCGGATGAACCAGGGCCTCGTGCACACCGTGGTGGTCTCCTACGGCTACCACTACGCGCTCAACCTGGCCGTCAACCGGGTCGCCGCCCGGCCGCTGCTGGGCGCGGCCCCGGCGATCCGCGAGCAGGACACCGCGCGGATCCAGCGCCGCCGGCGGCGGTGGCGGGTCGGTACGGCCGCTGCGATCGGCGCGCTGGTCCTGGTGCGGCGCCACGCCAGCCGACGGCGAGCGCCTTCGGCGCCCAGGATCACCGGTCCGCTGAGAGACGTGCGCTAGGTTGGGCGCCGTTCCCATGTCCCGTTTCCTGCTGCCGAGCACGCCCATCTACGGGCACCTGAGCCCGATGGTCGCGGTCGGTCGAGGCCTCGTCGCCCGCGGCCACACGGTCACCGTGCTGACGGGCCGCCGCTACGCCAGGCTGGTCCGCGAGGCCGGACTGGACTTCTGGCCGCTGACCGCCGAGGCCGACTACGACGACGCGCGGCTGCAGGACTGGCTGCCCGACCGGGGGCGGCGGAGCGGCGTCGCGGCCGGCCGCTACGACATCTTGAACCTCTTCGTCCGGCCGCTCGCCGCCCAGCACGCCGCGCTGCACGCTGCGCTGGCCGACGGGCCCTACGACGCCGTGGTCTGCGAGGCCGCGTTTCTCGGGGTGCTGCCGCTGCTCGCCGTCCCTCGGGCCGACCGGATCCCGGTGGTCGGGGTGTCGGCCACCCCGCTCGCCCTGACCAGCGTGGACGCTGCCCCGTTCGGCTCAGGCCTGGAGCCGGGCAGCTCAGCCCACACCCGCCGCCGCAACCGCTTCATCTCCGCGGTCCTGCACGGTGGACCGCTGCGTCCGGTCCAGACCGCGCTGGCGGACGCGCTCACCTCCCTGGGCGCCCCCGCCCCGGACGGCAACTACTTCGACCAGGCCACCCGCTTCGACGTGACCTTCCAGCTGGCGGCGCCCGGGATCGAGTACCCGCGGCGCGAGCTGCCGCCGACCGTACGCTTCGTCGGCCCGCTCCGGCCCCAGCCGCAGACGGGGCTGCTGCCGTCCTCGCCGCTGCCGCCCTGGTGGGGCGACCTCGACGGCAACCGACCCGTGGTGCACCTGACCCAGGGCACGATGGCGAACGTCGACCTGAGCCGGCTGATGGTGCCGGCACTGCGCGGTCTGGCGGGCACGGACGTGCTGGTCGTGGCCGCCACCGGCGGCCGGCCGCTGGCCCAGCTGGAGGACCAGCTCGGCGGTCCGCTGCCCCAGAACGCGCGGGTCGCCACCTTCCTGCCCTACGACCAGCTGCTGCCCCGGGCGGCGGCGATGGTCACCAACGGCGGCTTCGGCGGCGTCCAGCAGGCCCTCGCGGCCGGGGTGCCGCTCGTGGTGGCCGGCAGCACCGAGGACAAGCCAGAGGTCGCGGCCCGCGTCTCCTGGTCGGGCACCGGGATCAACCTGCGAACCGGGACGCCGTCGCCGCAGCGAGTCCGTCGGGCCGTCGAGCGGCTGCTCGCCGAGGCTGACTACCGCACCGCGGCCCAGCGGCTGCAGACCGAGATCGCCGGACTGGGCGACCCGGTCGAGGCGATCACCGCCTCGCTGGGCCGGCTCGTCGCCGGCTCGGACCTCGAGCCCGCGCACCCGCGTCCGGTGCTCGAACGCCACTCTCACTGATGCTCCGGGTTCCATAGACTGACGTCGTTTTCCCCCGACGACAAGGAGTCCGCCGTGTGCGCCGCCTGTGGAGTCGCCGGGCACGTCCCGGCCGCCGACCTCCCGGCGCCACCACCCGTCACGGCCGCGCTGCCCGCGAGCGGCGGTCCGCCCCGACGCTTCGCCGCGCTGCGCAACGCCGACTGCCGGCCGTACCTGATCGGCACCGGCCTGGCGATGATGGCCGACAACGTCGAACACGTGATCACCTACTGGGTGCTGTGGCAGCGCTTCCACTCCGAGGCGCTGGTCGGCTTCCAGGTGATCAGCCACTGGGTGCCGTTCCTGCTCTTCGCAGTCTGGTTCGGCGGGCTGGCCGACCGCTACGACTGCCGCCGGGTCATCCAGGCCGGCCAGGTGCTGTTCATGCTCGTCTCGGCGACCTGGGGCGTGCTGTTCCTCACCGGTACGCTGCAGGTCTGGTACGCCTGCGTCCTGCTGGTGCTGCACGGGATCGCCGGCGCGCTCTGGGGTCCGGCCGAACAGCTGATGCTGCACGACTTCGTCGGCCCCGCCGAGCTGCCGAGCGCAGTCCGGCTGAACGCCACCGTCAAGAGCCTCGGGATCCTCTTCGGACCGGTCGTCGGCTCGGCGCTGCTGCTCGGGCTCGGCCCGACCTGGGGAATCTTCGCCAACGTCGCCATCTACCTGCCGTTGACGCTCTTCCTGTTCCGTACCCGCTTCACCGGTCACCTTCGCGACGGCGTCGTGTCGCGGGCGCGGATGGGCGTCGGCGAGGCCGTCCGCACCCTGCGCGGCATCGGAGCCGACTCCGCGCTGGTCTCGATGATCGTCCTCGCCGGGCTGGGGTCGTTCTTCGTCGGGGCGTCGCTGCAGTCGGCGATGCCGCAGTTCGCGGCGGACCTGGGCACCGGCTCGGGCGGGTCCGCGTACGGCGTGCTGCTCTTCGCCACCGGCGCCGGCGGAGTGCTGGGCGGTTTCGTGCTGGAGGCGACGGGCTGGGTCAAGCCGATGGTGTCTGCGGCCGTGGTGGCCACGGCGGCGTACGGGCTGGCGATCCTGGGCTTTGCGGTCACCCACAGCTATCCGCTCGCGGTGATCCTGCTCGTGGTCGGCGGTGTGGCCAACCTGGCCTCGATGTCGATCAGCCAGACCGTGGTCCAGCTGCGCGCGCCCGCCGACCAGCGGGGCCGCGTCATCGGGGTCTACACGATGTCGGCCAGCGGGCTGCGGGCGGGCAGCGGCGTCACCGTCGGGCTGTTCGGTGTGCTGGTCGGGATCCACGCCTCGCTCGCGCTCAGCGCGACCGCCCTCTGCGTGGGCACGGTGGTCGCCGCGGTCTACGCCGCCCGAGGTGCCCGCCGCCGCCTCGCCGCCCACGCCACCTGACGCCCAACCCACCTGACGCCGCCCGACCGAAAGAGAGCTGCCGTGACCGGACTGCCCACCCTGGCCGTCAGCGGGGTGACCGGTCACCTCGGCGGCCTCGTCGCCCGCCAGCTGTCGGCGGCCGGCGTACCGCTGCGACTGCTGGCCCGGTCGCCCGAACGGGCACCGGTGCTGCCGGACTGCCCGGTGGTGGAGCTGTCCTACGGCGACTCACCGGCCGCCCGCACCGCCCTGGCCGGGGTCGAGGTGCTGTTCATGGTCTCGGCGGCCGAGAGCGTCGACCGGCTCGACGTCCACCGAGGCCTGGTGGACGCGGCCGTGGCCGCCGAGGTGCAGCAGGTCGTCTACACCTCCTTCGTCGCCGCCAGCCCCCACTCGACCTTCACCCTCGGGCGGGACCACGGCGCGACCGAGCAGCACATCGAGGCCGCCGGGCTCGCGTTCACCTTCCTGCGCGACAACTTCTACCTCGACTTCCTACCTGCCGTCGCCGGCACCGACGGGGTGATCGGCGGACCGGCCGGCGACGGCCGGCTTGCCGCCGTCGCCCGTGCCGACGTGGCGCGCTGCGCCACCGCCGTGCTGCAGCAGCCGTCAGCCCACCGCGGACAGCGCTACGACCTGACCGGGCCAGAGGCCCTGAGCCTGGACGACGCGGCCCGGATCATCACCGAGGTCACCGGCCGGCCAACGACGTACCACGACGAGACGGTGCCCGAGGCGTACGCCTCCCGGGCGGTTTACCAGGCACCGGACTGGCAGGTCGACGCCTGGGTCAGCACCTACACCGCCATCGCGACCGGCGAGCTGGCCGCGGTGAGCGACAACGTCCGCCAGTTGACCGGCCGGGCGCCAGTCGGGCTGCGGGAGGTCCTGACCGGATCGGACCACGTTCCCTCAACATCTGCCTCGACCAGAAGCGACACGCCGGGTCGCGCGGCGTGTCGGCTTCGGTCGGTGCAGATTTTGAGGGAAGGTCGGCCTTAGACCGCCGTCTCTGAGGCGAGCGACTCGGTCCCGTACCGGTCGAGCGCGACCCGGCGGCGCCGGCGGTCGAGCAGGGCCATCACCGGCGTGGCCGTGATGCCGTGCAGGACCACCGAGGCGGCCACGGCGAAGGCGACCACCGCCCAGAGCCGGTCCGGGTCGGCGAAGTCGGCGTGCTGCAGCGCCCAGCCGGTGTAGAACAGTGAGCCGATGCCGCGGACGCCGAAGAAGGCGATCACCACGCGTTCGCGCGGGCCCGTCCGGCTGCCGAGCAGACCGAGCCACCCGGTCAGCGGCCGGACCAGCAGCAAAAAGGCGAACGCCACCAGCATGTCCCGCGTCTGCAGCGGCGCCAACAGCCCGCGGGCCAGCGCACCGCCGAGCAGCACCAGGATGAGCACGGTGATCAGCCGCTCGAGCTGTTCGACGTAGGAGTGCAGCACCCGGTGGTAGCCGTGGCTGCGTTCGGCACCGCGCAGGGCGCACGCGCAGACGAACACCGCGACGAAGCCGTAGCCGTGAGCAAGCTCGGCCGCCCCGTAGGTCAGAAAGGTGACCGCCAGCGCGACGAAGCCCTCGGCGTGGTCGGCGAACCGCAAGCTCGGCACCGGCGCCGAGAAGAAGAGCTTGCCGAGCAGCCAGCCCGCGCCGACGCCGACGGCAAGCCCGATCCCGAGCCGGCCGAGGACGTCGATGAGCAGCCAGTGCCCGACGCCAGCCCAGCCGATGCCCATCGTGGCGATCCCGACCGCTGCGTAGGTGAAGGGGAACGCCATCCCGTCGTTGAGCCCGGCCTCCGACGTCAGCGCGAAGCGGGCTTCGTCCTCGGCCGGCGCGTCCTCCTCCTCGGCGGGCTCGGCCACCTGCACCTCGCTGGCCAGCACCGGGTCGGTCGGCGCAAGCACCGCGCCGAGCAGCAGCGCCGCGGCCAGGCCGAAGCCGAGCACCTGACCGGCGAGCAGGGTCACGATGCCGACCGAGCCCACCATCGTCAGCCCGATCAGCCGCCAGGTCGTCGCCCAGCGCCGCCAGCCCACCGGCCGGTCGAGCGCCAGACCCGCTCCCATCAACGACACCAGCACGCACACCTCAGCCAGGTGGGTGGCCACCTCGACGTGCTCGCGCGGGTCGGGGTTGGGCAGCTCGGGCACGAGCGTGAACACGACGATGCCCAAGCCCAGGAAGACCATCGGCATCGACACGGGAACCCGGCCGAGCACCCGGGGCAGCAGGGCGGCGGCGAAGGCGGCGAGACCGACGGCGAGGAACAGCAGGCCGGGGCTGTCGAGAACGATGAGGATCTCCTGGCGGATCGGTCGGGCAGCGTCCCCGGACGTGCCATGGCCTGTCGATCCTAGAGGCCGGTTCCTAGCCCGGCGCTTTCACGCAGTGAATCCTGAATGGGTGTTGATCAACTAGAAAG
>NZ_CAXTHG010000031.1:0-3685 GCF_964244005.1 uncultured Friedmanniella sp.
GCGGTCCGTCAACCCCGCTCCGCGGTCCGTCAACCCCGCTCCGCGGTCCGTCAACACTGTCAGTGACCCCGGTTAGCATCGACGACGTGCCGTCCTCCCTCGTTCCGTCCGCGGCCGGTGCCGCGTCGTGGGAGGCGCTGCTGGGCAACGACGAGATCCGCGCGATGGTCGGTAGCGAGGCGCTGGCGCGCGGCATGGTGTACGCCCGGTCCGGCCACGTCATGGACGTCGCCCTCGACGAGGAGTCGTTGACCGTGACCGGCCGGGTCCGCGGTACCTACCGCGACGCGTACGAGGTGACGGTCTACCTCGCGCGGTCCCGGTCCGGCGGTACGACGGTCTACCGCAGCCAGTGCACCTGCCCGGTCGCGCTGGACTGCAAGCACGCCGCCGCGGTGCTGATCGTCGCCCGGCACACCGCCGCGGTCCGGCAGCGGATGGACCGCCCGGAGTGGGAGAAGACCCTGGCCCGGCTGCTGAGTGCGCCCCGCACCGACCCGGCCGCGGTCGCGCTGCCGCTCGCGCTGGAGTTCGAGGTCGAGCGGATCCCGGCCTTCCGGGGCTACGCCGGACGACAGGACCTGCGCATCCGGCCGGCCCGGCCCGGCCGTGGTGGCTGGGTGCGCAGCGGGATCTCGTGGGAGGACCTCGACCACGTGACCTCGACCTACCGCCCTGAGCACCGCGAGCTGCTGCTGCAGTTCCGCGCGGCCGCCGGCGCGGGGGCGCGCTACGCGCTGCCGCGGACGCCCTGGCTCTCGATCGGCACTGTGACCAGCGCGTTCTGGACCTTGCTCGAGCAGGCTGCGGCGCTGGAGGTGACGCTGCTGACGGCCAAGCCGTTGTCCGGTCCGGTCCGCTCCGCCGATGCGGCGACGGTGACCCTGGACGCCCGTCGGGCCGGCGCGGCCGGGCTGCTCCTCCGACCCCGGGTCACCGTCGGCGAGCACCGGCTCGAGCTGCCGTCGGTCGGCGTCCTCGGCGAGCCGGCCCACGGCATCTTCACCGTCGTCGCCGACCCCGCCGGCGGTGAGCAGCTGGTGGTGGCTCGGTTGGCGTCGATGCTGAGCCGGGAGCTGCGCCAGCTGGTCGTCGAGGCGCACCCCTTGGTCGTGCCGGCCGCTGACGAGGAGCGGTTCCTGGCCGACTTCCTGCCCGAGCTGCGGCACGCCGTCGCCGTCACCTCCAGCGACGGGTCGGTGGCGCTGCCGCGGGTGGTGCCGCCGCTGCTGGAGCTGACCGTCGGCTTCGCGCCGGGACCCCTGATCGACCTGACCTGGGCGGCCCGCTACGAACGCGACGACGGCGTCCGCACGTTCCCGTTGAGCGCTTTCGCCGAGCGGGCCGCCGGCCGGGACCTGCCGGCCGAGGCCGCGCTGCTCTCCGACCTCCGGTGGACCGAGCTCGGCTGGCCCCAGGTCAACCGGCCGCCGCAGCCCGCCGGGCTCAGGGGTGCGGCGGCGCTGACGTTCCTCGACGAGGTGGTCCCGCGACTGGAAGAGGCCGGGGTGGTCGTCGTGCTGGCCGGTCAGGTCGTCGACTACCGCCGCACCGAGGCCGAGCCGATCGTCGCCGTGTCGGCGGTGGAGCGGGACGGGTCCGCCGACTGGTTCGACCTGCACGTCGAGGTCAGCGTGGAGGGAGAGAGCGTCCCGTTCGACCAGCTGTTCGTCGCGCTCAGCGGTGAGGACGAGTTCCTGGTGCTGGAGACGGGGGTCTACTTCAGCCTCGACCGGCCCGACCTGCGGCGGCTCCGGGACCTGATCGAGGAGTCGAAGTCCCTCACCGACTCCGACGTCGCTGCTGAGGAGCTGCGGATCAACCGTACCCAGGTGAGCCTGTGGGAGGACCTGGTCGAGCTGGGCGAGGTGATCCAGTCCTCCGCCCGCTGGACGAGCGCGGTCAGGGCGTTGACGAGCGGCAGTGGCCCGGAGCCGGGCGCCGAGCCCGTCGCCGTCCCGGCCAGGCTGGTGGCCGAGCTGCGCCCGTACCAGGTCGAGGGGTACCGCTGGCTGCACCAGCTCTGGTCGCACGGCCTCGGCGGGATCCTGGCCGACGACATGGGTCTGGGTAAGACGCTGCAGACCCTGGCGCTGGTCTGCCGGGCCCGGGTCGAGGAGGCCTCTGGCGCGTTCCTGGTCGTGGCGCCGACCAGCGTGGTGTCCAACTGGCAGCGCGAGTCGGCCACCTTCGCGCCGACGCTGCGGGTGGTGGCGGTGACGGAGTCGGAGACCAGGCGGGCGCGTAGCGGCGGGCCGTCGATCGCCGAGATCGCGGCGAACGCCGACCTGGTGGTCACCTCCTACGCCCTGCTGCGGATCGACGACGACGCCTGGGCCGCCGAGACCTGGGGCGGGCTGGTGCTCGACGAGGCGCAGTTCGTCAAGAACCACCGCGCCAAGACCTACGCCAGCGCCCGCCGGGTCGCCGCCCCGTTCACCCTGGCCGTGACGGGGACCCCGCTGGAGAACAACCTGATGGACCTGTGGGCGCTGCTCTCGCTGACGGCCCCCGGTCTTTTCCCCGACCCGGACCGGTTCCGCGACTTCTACCGTCGGCCGATCGAACGCGGCGGCGACCAGGCCAAGCTCGACCAGCTGCGCCGGCGGATGCGGCCGCTGGTCCTGCGTCGCACCAAGGAGAGCGTCGCCCCGGAGCTGCCGGCCAAGGCCGAGCAGGTCCTGGACGTGGTGCTGCAGCCGCGGCACCTGCGGATCTACCAGAGGCACCTGCAGCGTGAGCGACAGAAGGTGCTCGGCCTGATCGCCGACGTGGACGCCAACCGGTTCACCATCCTCGCCTCGCTCACCCTGCTGCGCCAGCTCAGCCTCGACGCCTCGCTGGTCGACCCGGCTTACGCCGGGGTGCCCTCAGCCAAGATCGAGCTGCTCGTCGACCAGCTCACCGAGCTGGTCGCCGAAGGCCACCAGGCACTGGTCTTCAGCCAGTTCACCAGCTTCCTCGGCCGGGTCCGGGAGCGGTTGGACGCCGCCCAGATCCCGTACGCCTACCTCGACGGCTCGACGCGACGACGCGACCAGGTGATCCAGCGGTTCCGCGACGGCGAGGCGCCGGTCTTCCTGATCAGCCTCAAGGCAGGCGGCTTCGGCCTGAACCTGACCGAGGCCGACTACTGCTTCCTGCTGGACCCGTGGTGGAACCCCGCCGCCGAGGCGCAAGCGGTTGACCGGACGCACCGGATCGGTCAGACCAAGAGCGTGCTCGTCTACCGGATGGTCTCCGTCGACACCATCGAGGAGAAGGTGATGGAGCTCAAGGCTCGCAAGACCGAGCTCTTCGACTCCGTGCTGGGGGGCGACGCCATGGCCGGCGGCGCACTCAGCGCCGACGACATCCGCGTCCTGCTGACCGGCTGACCAGGTCCGATCCGTTCCCTGTCCATTATTGGACATGTCCAGAAGTGGACATTTCCTCGACCTGAGGTGGGTCGGGGACTGATCGTAGGTCTATTGCAGTCGGGGGGACCCGGTGGCCGGAGGCAGGTTCTCCTCTTGGGGGAGGGAACGCATCTCCTCCGCGGCCGCCACACTCGGGAAGCACGTGCCTCCCACCGCGCGCGGTGGGAGGCACGAGTGCGTCTGGTGCCGAACTCCCAGTGCCGAACTCCCAGTGCCGAACTCCCAGTGCCGAACTCCCAGTGCCGAACTCCCAGTGCCGAACTCCC
>NZ_CAXTHG010000031.1:3785-51069 GCF_964244005.1 uncultured Friedmanniella sp.
GTGCCGAACTCCCAGTGCCGAACTCCCAGTGCCGAACTCCCAGTGCCGAACTCCCTGTGCCGAACTCCCTGTGCCGAACTCCCAGGGCCGGGCTACCAGGCGTAGTCCTCCGGAGCAGTCTTACGTCCGGGAAAGATCTCGTCGAGCCGGTCCAGGGTCGCCTCGTCCAAGATGATGTCCACCGCCCGCAGCGCCCCGTCCAGCTGCTCGGGGATCCGCGGCCCGATGATCGGGGCCGTGACGGCTGGTCGGTGCAGCAACCAAGCCAGCGCGAGGTCTCCTGGCTCGTGGCCCAGCTCGTCCGCCAGCTCCTCGTACGCGGTCAGCTGCTCGCGGTGCTCCTCCAGGCTGGCGGCCGACCGGCCCTCCAGCCGCCGGACGCCTTCGTTGGTCTTCCGCACTACGCCCCCCAACAGCCCGCCCTGGAGCGGGGACCAGGGGATGATCCCGAGGCCGTAGTGCTCGGCGGCCGGGATGACCTCCAGCTCGATGTCGCGGACCATCAGGTTGTAGAGCGACTGCTCGCTGACCAACCCGAGGAGGTTCCGCTTGGCGGCCGCCGCCTGGGCCTGGGCGAGGTGCCAGCCGGCGAAGTTGCTGCTGCCGGCGTAGAGGATCTTGCCCTGGGCCACCGCGACCTCCACCGCCTGCCAGATCTCCTCCCACGGCGTGGCACGGTCGACGTGGTGGAACTGGTAGAGGTCGACGTAGTCGGTCTGGAGACGTTTGAGGCTCGCGTCGAGGGCGCGGCGGATGTTGAGCGCCGAGAGCTTGCCCTCGTTCGGCCAGCTGCCCATGTCGCCGTAGACCTTGGTCGCGAGCACGGTGCGCTCACGACGGCCACCGCCGCTGGCGAACCAGCGGCCGAGGATCTCCTCGGTCCAGCCGCGCCGCTCAGCGCCGCCGTAGCCGTTCGCGGTGTCGAAGAAGTTGATGCCCTGCTCGTGGGCGGTGTCCATGATCGCGTGCGCGACGGGCTCCTCGGTCTGGGGACCGAAGTTCATGGTGCCGAGGCACAGCCGAGAGACGGTGAGGCCGGTACGGCCTAGATGAGTGAACTCCATGGTCAACCATCCTGCTCCGCCACTTCTCGGAGCTGGTCGGCGGGCTCCACGTGCACCTCGGCGGAGGGCTCCTCGCCCGGTGCCCCAGGGACTCCGGGGCGGTGTTCCCGGCCTGGCCAGGGGGTACGTAGACTCCTGCTCACACGATCCTGAGCCGAACCTGAGGTTCGCCTTGCCCAATCCCGACCACGCACAGAGGCCGTCAGCGCAGGATCATGGGGTCAGGATCGGGGGGTTCTGGCGTCGGGGTTTCACCGCCCTGTCAACGCCTGAGGAGGGCTGCAGATGAACACCACGGCAGACCGTTTGGTCGGAGCCCGCGGTTGCGTGTCGCAGTCCCGCTGGGTTCTGGGTCCGGCCACATGACGTGGCCAGGGACGCCATGACGCCCAACGAGACCGGTGGCTCCGGCCGAGGGGTGCCCGCTCGACGCTGGGAGATGACCTCCCAGGAGCAGGACATGATGTCCCGTTTCCGGCGCGACTTCCTGGACCTGCTGGACGGCCGGGTCGCCAAGATCGAAAAGCTGGTGCTGAACGCCCAGCTGGAGCCCGCACACGTCGCTCTGCTCAGTCTCGAGTCGAGCAGCACCATGATCGGCCGGGTCGAGCTCGCGGCCGCCGTCCGGCAGCTGCGGTCCGTGCTGACCCAGGCCGGGCCGGACGAGCTCGACGCCCTGTTGGCGGAGGTGCTCCGGCACGCCCAGGCCGCCCGTAAGCAGCTGGAGACCAGCGAGGCCTGACCGGCCACGGCTCCGGCTCCTCGGTCAGCTGCTCAGCGGCGCGCCGCGCGCTTTGCGTCTGCCAACCGGTAGCCCACGCCACGGACCGTCTCGATGAAGCGCGGCGATCCGACGGGGTCGTTGAGCTTGCGGCGGAGGTTGGCCATGTGCACCTCGACGGCCCGCTTGTCGGAGTCAGAGACGTAGCCGGTACTGGCGTAGTCACCCCGCAGCTCCAGCGCCAGGGACTCCTTCGAGATCACCCGGCGGGCGCCCTGCATGATGGCGAGCAGCAGGTCGAACTCGCTCCGGGTCAGCTCGACCGGTGCGCCGTCGACGTCGCAGAGCCACATCTCCTCGTTGATCCGCAGCCCGTTGTGGCTGAGCCAGCCCGGTTCCTCCGTGTCGCCGACCGACGGGTCAGCCGTCTCGGCGGACGGCGCGCCGGAGGGGCTCGGGGCCGTGGCCGCAGCGGGCTCCGCCGAGACCTGCTCGGCCTTGGCCAGGTGGTAGCGCCGCAGCATCGCCTCGATCCGGGCCCGCAGCTCGCGGGGCCGGAACGGTTTGGTGAGGTAGTCGTCGGCGCCCGCGTCGAGACCCATCAAGGTGTCGATCTCTTCGTCGCGCGCCGACAGCATGATGATGTAGGTGGTGCTGAAGGACCTGATCTGGCGCGCCACCTCGAAACCGTCGATGCCGGGCAGCGAGATGTCCAAGGTGGTCAGGATCGGCTGGTTCGTGCGGACGCACTCGATGCCGTCGGCGCCGTTCTCGCAGGCGAACGTGCGAAACCCGGCCTGCTCCAGGATCGCCTGCAAGAGGTTCCGGATGTCCGCGTCGTCCTCGATCACGACCGCGACCCGTCCCGGCTGCAGCGGCAGCACCGCGCCCGAGGACCCGTTTGGCATGGTCATAAGGTACCCACCGAACCTTGTCCAACGGTGTCAGCGGTACCGATCGGACCCGCCAAGTCGTGGATCGTCGCCCTTTCCGTCGTTCCCAGGGGGTCCTTGGGCGCCGTGACCGGGTGGTGACCGACGTCGAGGGTGTAGTAGGTCTGGGAGTCGGTGAGGGCCGGGGCCACGCCGGTGGTGCGCTGAAAGCTCTCCGACACCCGGCGCCCGAGGCCGAGCTCGGCCGCGTTGTAGCTGCACATGTCGTAGGCGCAGACGGCTCCGGCTTCGACCAGCTCGCCCACGCCGACGTCGATGATGTGGTCGAGGAAGCGGCTGTGTCGCTGGCTCGGGTGGGCGAGCAGAAAGCTGATGTACCAGATCGCGCGCCGCTCCCAGTGCTCGGGATAGCGGGCCGCGAAGTACTCGGGACTGATCCACGGCACCGTGGTCAGGTCGGTCGTCACCACGCACATGCCCACCGGGTCGCCGGCGGCATCCCACGCCACGTACTTGCGGACGGCCGGGTTGGTCATCTGCTCGCTGAACTCCGCCTCGGTCAGCACCTGGCGGGCTATCGACCGGGTCCGCAGCGAGCCGAACGCCGCCTCGTACAGGTCGAAGAAGACCAGCACCAGCTCGCGCTCGACCACCAGCTCGAGGGTGAAGCGCCAGCCGCCCCGCATTCCCAGGTCCTCGTAGTCGCCGTGCGGGCTGCGCCCCTTCACCGGAGCACCGGCACGGCCGTGCCCGCCGCCACCATCGGCTCGTCCCACCCGACGCTGCGGTAGCTCGCCACCACCACGGCAGCGGCGGGGTCGCCGTCGCACCGGGCGTGGGACAACAGCCGACCAGCCTCGACGTAGGACTCCGGCCGGCGCGCCATCATGGCACCGATGGTGGCGCTCAGCTCGGCGTCCACGCCGGCTCGGGTCGTGGCGTGGTGCTCGACGAAGAGCCCGGCCCCGGAACCGTCGTCCCGCAGCGCCCAGGCCACGCCGGCCCAGATCTCCGTACCCGGCTCAGCGGCCACCCCGTGGGCGTAGACGCAGTAGAGCAGGTCGCCGTGCTCGCCGGGGATCTGGTCGGGGGGTGACACCACCTCGACCCGGGCCCCGGCGGGGATGACCGAGCTGAGTCGGACCAGGTTGAAGCCGGCCAGGCCGGCGGAGCCCAGCGCGGCGTCGAACGCGGCGAGCGCGGTCGGGCCGTCGCCGCGGCCGCCGCTGAGTCTGATCAGGGGCGCGTAGCGAGGGCTCCGGGCGTGAGGGGTCACGGGATTCGTCCTCCAAGAGGGGTTGGGTCGCTCCGGGAGGAGCGGCCGGGGGGTGTCAGTGGGCGGACTCGGCCGGCGCTGGCCGGAGGTCGTCCTCGTCGACGTAGGTGTCCGGGCCGCGGTCGAGGGCTCGCGTCTGGTCCGGCGGCTGAACGGGGACCGGCTCGACAGAGGTCGCGGTGGGCAGGGTGAACCGGAAGACGGCACCACCGTTCGGGTTGTTCTCGGCCCAGATCCGGCCGCCGAGGCGCTCGACGAGGCTGCGGCTGATCGCGAGCCCGAGCCCGGAGCCGCCTTTCTCGCGGGCGTCGGAGGAGTCGACCTGCTGGAACCGGGCGAAGACCGACTCCAGCTTGTCCTCGGGGATGCCGCGGCCGGCGTCGGCCACCTCGAACTCCACGACCTTGCCGCGCTGGGTGGACCGGACCGTCACCTCCTGCCCGGGCTCGGAGAACTTGATGGCGTTGCCGAGCAGGTTGAGCAGGGTCTGCACCACCCGGTCGGCGTCGGCGCGGACCTCACCCTCGACGTGCGCGACCCGTACCGCGACCCCCGCCTCGTGCGCCAGCACGGTGGCCTGCCCCATGGCCGTGTCGATCAGCGCTTCCGCGGAGTAGCTGCCGAGGTCCAGCGGCAGACCGCCGGCCTCCATCCGCTCGAGGTCGAGGATCTCGTTGATCAGCCGGGTGAGCCGGTCGCTGCTGACCAGGGCGATGTCGACCATCCGCGCCGCGGTCGCGGTGAGCGGGCCGAGGGCGCCCCCCGCGAGCAGGCCGAGCGAGCCTCGGATCGCGGTCAGCGGGGTCCGTAGCTCGTGGCTGACCATCGAGACGAACTCGTTCTTGAGCCGGTCCACCTCACGTCGCTGGGTCACGTCGCGGAAGACGACCACGGCTCCGAGCCTGGTCCCGTCGTCGCTCAGCGGGGTGGCGGTGACCTCGACGGGGATCTCTCGGCCGTCGGCCCGCAGGTAGGTGTCCTCCTGGCCGCTGGTCATCACCCCGTTCTCGATGGCCTCGGCCAGGTAGGAGTTCTCACCGAGGTAGGCGACGTCGACGGCGGCGGGGGAGTGGAACGTGCGGTACGCGTCGTGCCCGATCAGCTCGACCGCCTCGTAGCCGAGCACTCCGGCCGCGGCCGGGTTGACGAAGGTGATCAGGCCGAAGCGGTCGACGCCGTAGATGCCGTCGCCGACCGAGGAGACGACCAGGTCGCTGCGTCGGGTGACCTGGCGCAGCGACCGGGTGCGCTCGACCACCCGCTGCTCGAGGGTGCGCCGCAGCTGCTCGTTGTCGAGCACCAGGAAGAACTGCCGGCCGAGCACCGCCAGCAGCACCATCACCCAGATCACCAGCGCGACGGCGGTGAGCGAGGCGTCGTGCAAGACGACCGCACCGAACAGGCTGGCCCCGAGGAAGACGAGGAAGACGGTGGCGGTGCCCCGGACCGGGGATATCTCGGCCGCGCTCACGTCCACGGATCCCGTGAACCCGCGTGGGTGCCGGATGCCCCAGGCGAGCAGGGCGTAGCCGGCCAGCCAGCCGAGGTCGACCGGGCTGCCGAGCGCGAAGCGACCCTCCTCCAGCAACGTCAGGGTGTAGAGCAGGTCGGAGACCCCGAACAGGATGAAGCAGAGCGCCCCGGCGCCCAGGATGGGTCGGTCGGCCGGCGCGCTGCGGGTGAAGAGCAGGATCGCCAGCGTCGCCACCACCACGTCGAGCACCGGCGTGACGAGGTTGACCACGTAGTTGGTGACGTTCATCCCGTCGAGCGCGGTGCCGACCTGCATGCTGACGACCGCGAGGATGGAGCCGCCGATGACCACGCCGTCCAGCAGCATCCGCGCCAGGTCGGTGCCCCGCCGGCGGGTCCGGGGAAAGCAGACCAGCCCGGCGGCGGAAAGGCTGAGGGTGACCAGCAGCGCGACGTCGCTGGGGGCGACGCCGCGGTGGACGGCCCGGGCGCCGTTCAGTAGCAGCGCCACGTTGCTGGCAGCTCCAGAGAGGCAGGCCAGCGACCACAGGGTCCAGGACCGGCGCGGGCGGTCACTGCTGCGTCGGGCGCGACCGCGACAGGCCAGAGCAGCGTTGAGGCCGACCATCACCAGACCCAGCCCGCTGGCGAGCCGCTTGAGCTCGGCGGGCGCGTCGCTGACGAGCAGCCCAGCGAGCAGCAGCACGACCACAGCCGTGGTCACGCTCTGCAGTCGGAATCGCCAAGCCCCCAGATCTCGGAGATGCGCTCGGCTCCCCATGGGCGCGACGCTACCATCCGGGACCGCTAGCATGGCTGGACCTCAGCCGTGCGTGACGTCGTCCCTGCCCCGCCTGAGCAGGCGTGCCGACCGTGTTGCGGTGTTGCCGCCTCGGTCGGCCCTGGTCGTGCGAGTCCCCCAAGCGTAGGGAAGTGGAGGTCGCTCGATGACCGACTGGGCGTTCCGAGGGCACGGTGGCGTCAACCGCTGCTGCCGGCCGCAGGGGCTTCCGACCGAGAACGCTCCGCGCCGGTGACGCGCCGCGTGCTCGTCGTCGACGACGACCCGTTGCTACGCGAGGTGGCCAAGGCGTCGCTGGAGATGGTGGGCGGCTGGGAGGTGCTGACGGCGTCCTCGGGTGCCGAAGCCGTCGAGGTCGCCCTTCGCGAGCACCCCGACGCGATGCTGCTCGACGTGATGATGCCGGGCCAGGACGGGCCGAGCACCTTGGTCGAGCTGAGGACGGACGCGTCGACGCGGGACCTGCCGGTCATCTTCCTCACCGCCAAAGCAGGGGGTGAGGGCCGTGATGAGTGGAAGAATACCGACGCGTCAGGTGTAATAGGCAAGCCGTTTGATCCGATGACGTTGTCGGCGGAGGTGTCGCGGCTGCTCGGGTGGTAGCGGAAGGAGTCTCCTTGTCCGTACCCTCACCCGAGGACCGCGAGGATGCTGTCATCGCGTTGTTGCGGGGGCTCTCGGAGTCGGCCATCCAGTCCAACCTCGCGCGCTCGGTGGTCATCGCTGACGCGCTGCAGGCGGCTGAGGCCGGTCAGCTGTCCGAGTCGCAACGGCTGGCTGCTGTGGCCGCCGCCCACCAGGTGGTGGGTTCCGCCGGCACTTTCGGTCTGCCCCGCGCCTCGCGGGCAGCCGCCCGGCTCGAGGAGTTCCTCACCCCCGCCGTGCCGAAGATCACGCCTGGACCGGCACTCATGGAGGCCCGCGGTCAGCTCGACGAGCTGACCGCCTTGCTGGTGGCCGGGTCCGCCGATCACCAGTTCGAGGAGTAGGTGGGTCGGGGCGACCGGGCGACGGGCCGCTGCCGGTGCAGTCGCCAGGCCGCGAGCACCCCGCCGACCGCCCCGCCGAGGTGGGCCTGCCAGCTGATCCCGACGGCGCCCGGCAGGACACCCCAGATCAGGCTGCCGTAGACGAGCAGAACCACGAGCGCCAGCACGACCTGTCCGGGGCGTCGCGACCAGAGACCCCGGGCCAGCAGGTAGGTGAGCCAGCCGAAGATCAGCCCACTCGCGCCCAGCACGATCGTGCCCGCCGGGGTCAGCAGCCAGGCGAACAGCCCGGAGCTGACGACCGAGGTCAGCGAGGCGGCCAGCCAGCGGGCGACGCCGCTCAACAGGACCAGGAAGCCGAGGACGAGGAACGGCACCGAGTTGCTCACCAGATGGGCGAAGCCGGCGTGCAGGAACGGCGCGGTGAGGATCTCCGGCAGCCCGTCGAGCTCGCGCGCCCTGATCCCGAACTGGTCGAGGGCGTTCCCGCTCGCCTGGTCGAGGAGCTCGAGCAGCCACAGCCCCGCGAGCAGGAGCAGCATGACCAGCGCAGCGCGGGCGGGTCGGATCGACGACGTCGGCATGGTCCCAGGGTGCCTGACCCGCTCAAGCGGTTCGGGGCCCCGCGAGTCGACCCGGCGGGACCGCGGTGTCGCCCTCAGCCCAGCAGGGTGGTCCCCAGCAGCCGGCCGATCGCGAACGTGGCGCCCAGGGCCACGGCGCCGCCGAGCACGACGCGCAACGTCGGCCGCAGCAGCTGACCCGTACCCGAGCGGGCACCACCCAGCCGTGCCCCGGCCGCTCCGGTGCCGGCGAGCGCGAGCAGCACCACCGCGATCGTGCCCGGGAGGCGGATGCCGAGCGGCAGCGCGATGACCGCCAGCAGCGGCAGCAGCCCGCCGAGCACGAAGGCAGCCGCGGACGCCCGGGCCGCCCGCCACGGGTCGACCAGGTGGTCGGGGTCGATCCCCAGCTCCGCATCCAGGTGGGCGCCGAGGGCGTCGCGGGCGGTCAGCTCCTCGGCGACCTGGCGTGCGGTCGCCGGGCTCAGTCCCCGGGCCGCGTACAGGGCAGTCAGCTCGTCGAGCTCGGCCTCCGGCATCAGCTCGAGCTCGGCCTTCTCCTTGGCGATCAGCACCCGCTCGGCGTCGCGCTGACTGCTCACGGAGACGTACTCCCCGAGCGCCATCGACACCGCACCGCCCACGAGGCCGGCCGCCCCGGCGGTCAGCACCGGACCGAGCTCGGGCGTGGCCCCGGCCACGCCGACCAGAAGCGCCGCCACGGACACGATGCCGTCGTTGGCCCCGAGGACCGCCGCCCGCAGCCCGTTCAGCCGGTCGGACGCGCCGCGGGCGTGCGGCTCGTCGACGTGCGCCGGTGGCGTGGCGGGCCCGGATGCGGGCAGGGGGGTCCCCCGAAGATCGAGCTCGGTCATCCCCGCAGTCAACCAGGAGGGGACGCCCGTCGCCACGAAGGCGTGTCTACCCTTCCCCGGGCGCTGGGTCAGGCGCTGGGAGCCGGGTGCACGCGAACGGCGAAGCGGCTGCTCAGCTGCTCGTCCGGCTGCACCCAGATGGCGGTGGCGGAGGTGCGGCGGACCTCGTGCAGGCCGTGGGCGGGCCAGCTGCTGAGCGGAGTGAGCGCCAGGAAGTACGCGTTGCTGAACCAGGGGAACCCGCTGCGGCCGCCCGCCTCGAAGGAGTAGCAGAGATAGGGCCAGGTCTCGTCCCAGGTCAGGTCGACCCCGAGCGAGCCGGTCGCGTTGCGCACGGTCAGTGACGGGGTCGCGAAGTCGCTGAGGTAGGCCAGCCGGGACTCGGCGGCGTCCGGCCCGGGCAGCCGGGAGAGGTTGACCGTCGCGTGCGCTCCGTGGGCCCGCGGCCAGGGCATCAGGTCCTCGTAGGTGGTGCCGCTGCCGGACCGCGCGTCGGGCCGGACCACGCTGGCGCTCGTGCTCACGGTCGTCCCCGGGCCGATCAGCCCACCGCCCAGGACCAGCTGGGAGCCCCACATCACCTCGACCGCCTCGCCGCCCACGTTGGTGACGGTCTCGCTCACCTCGACCGTGTCGTCGGCGACCGTGACGTCTTTGGTCACCAGGAACGGGGACCGGACGAGCCGGCCGGACATCGACACCCCGTCCCCGCGCTGGTCGTGGTCCAGCCAGGTGATCCGCGTCTCGCCGTCGTGGCCCCACTCGACCCCGTGCAGCACGGCGGTGTCCCCGGCGTTGGGGAAGAGGCTCTGCCAGCCGCCGGGACAGCTGTCCAGCATGGCCGCCTCAGAGCTGCCCGGGATCGACCAGGCCCCCTGGTGCCGCAAACCCCACGGGGTGGACCACAGCAGGGGGGCGTCGTCGGCTCGGCGTCGCAGGTCGGTCACGGTGCCGCCCAGGCCGGGTACGACGTCCACGCTGACCTGCTCGCTGGTGAGCCGCAGCACCTCCCACCCCCGGACGTGGTGGGAGCTGAGTTCGGCCATGGCCCGAGGATAAGCGGAGTCGGCCTCGGCTCGTGTCACGGCGTCGCTGCTTGTCCACAGCCGATGAGTGTCATCGACGCTGTCCACAGGGCGAGGCCGAAACCGCAGATCAGGGGTCCGCGTCCGCATCCTCTGGTCATGAGACGAACTCCCGCTCGCCGACCGCCGCCCACCCGACTTCGGGTGCGCCGTCCCGCCGACTTCCTCGCCGTCATCCCGTACCTGGTCGGCTTCCACCCTGACGAGTCGGTGGTCGCGGTGTTCTCCCACCGCGGTCGGGTGCTGTTGACCGCCCGGGTCGACCTGCCGCCGCCGCAGCAGGCGGCTGAGCTCGCCGACTCCTTCGCCGTGATCAGCGCCCGGCACCAGGTGGACGAGGTGGTGCTCGTCGTCTACGGCGCGGTGGCCGCCGACGCCCGGGCGGTGCTCGAGCGGCTGGTCGGGTCGGTGGGAGCGCCGATCCGGGAGGCGGTGCTGGTGGTCGGTGGGCGGTGGTGGTCGTTGACCTGTCGGAGCGGGTGCTGTCCGCCGGAGGGGACGCCGTACGAGCCGGCCTCGCACCCGCTGGCCGCCGAGGCGGTGTACGCGGGGCTGAGCGCCCAACCGAGCCGGGTCGAGCTGCAACGCCAGGTGGGCGGCCCCGACGAGGTCGACGAGGTCCGGCTGGTCGCCGCGGCCGCGACGGTGCAGCAACAGACCGCCGGCCAGGATCGGGGCGTCCGGGCCGCGCTGATGGCGGCGACCGTGCGGCGCTACCTCGAGAGCGACGAACCACCTGACGACGACGACTGCCTGCTGCTCGCGGTTCTGGCGGCCGACATCGCAGTTCGCGACGTCGCCTGGGCGATGGTCACCCGCGAGGACGCCGACGACCACCTGCGGGTCTGGTCCCGGACGGTTGCCCGGACGCCGCAGGACCTGGCCCGCGGCCCGCTGGGCCTGCTCGGGGTGACCGCCTGGATCGCCGGCCAGGGGGCGCTCCAGAACTGCTGCGCCGAGCGGCTGCACGAGCTCGATCCCGGGTACACCCTCGGTCGCCTGCTGAACGACATCAGCGAGCGGGCGTTGCCGCCGCGGTCCTGGGACGACATGGCCGACGACATGCAGGAGGAGGTGAGCGCCGTAGCCGGGCTGCAGCGGCTCCACTAGGTTTCTCCTCATGACGCGCTTCGTGGTGTGCGGGGAGACCCTCATCGACCTGGTCCAGAGCCGATCTGACGCGGACGACAGCTTCCGTTCCACGTGGCTGGCGCTGTCGGCCGGAGGTCCGATGAACTCCGCGGTGGCGCTCGGCCGGCTCGGCAACGACACCCACTTCCTGGGTCGGCTGTCGACCGACTCCTTCGGGGACCAGCTGCGTCAGCACATCAGCCGGGCCGGGGTGCAGCTCGACCTGGCCACCGAGTCCTCCCAGGCCACGTCCATCGCCGTGGTCAGCCTGGACGCCGACGGGGTCGCCAGCTACACCTTCCACTTCGCCGGGACGGCGAACTTCGGCTGGCAGATCGACGACCTGCCGGCACTGAGGTCGACCGACTGGCTGCACATCGCGTCGCTGTCCTGCGTCGTCAGTCCCGGGGCCGAGGTGCTGCTCGACTGGATGGGCGGCGTCGGCTCCGGGGTCTCCTACGACATCAACGTGCGCCCCACGGTGATCTCGGACCCGGACGTGTACTGGAGCAAGGTGCAGCCCTGGCTGGTCGCGGTGGGCCGGCGTGGCGGCATCGTGAAGGCCAGCGACGAGGACATCAACTTCCTCGCCCGCTCGGGCCTCTCCGGCGACCCGATCGAGATCGCCGCCGGCTGGGTGGAGCAGTACGGTCTGGGTCTCGCGGTGATCACCCTCGGGGCCGGCGGCGGTGCGGCCGTCGAACCGGGTGGGGCCGTCACCCGGACGCAGGGCTTCCCCACCGAGGTCGTCGACACCGTCGGGGCCGGGGACACGTTCATGGCCGGCTTCCTGGACGGATGGGTGGGCAGCAGGCTCGACCTGGCGCAGTCACTGCGCCGCGGAGCCGCCGCCGCGTCCATCGTCTGCTCCCGGCAAGGTGCGCAGCCGCCGACCGCCGACGACGTGGCGGAGCTGCTCGGCCGGGCCTGAAGCCGGTCGCGTCCTTCCCGGCTGGGTTCAGCCCGCCGCAGCGGCGGGGGAGCGGGTGGCGTCCCGGCCGGCTGCCGTGGCGAGGGCCTGCACGGCGGCGAGGCTTCGGGCTGCGTCGGGCCGGCTGCCGTCGGGCTCGGTGAGGTAGAAGGTGTCGATCGCCAACCCGGCCAGCGTGCTGGCGTGGGCCGAGCGGATCATCAGCCGCAGCTCGGCGACCGCGTGGCCGAGGGCGTAGAGCAGCCCGGGCCGGTCCGTCGTCCGTACCTCGATCACGGTGGCGGACTCGCTCGCGGCGCGGATCAGCTCGATCCACGGCGCCGACAGCGAACCGGAGCCGTGGGCCCGTGCCTCACGTCGCCGGACCGTCTCGAGCACCGCGCGGTCGCACTGCTCCAGCCGCTCCAGCTGCTGCACCAGCAAAGCCGGGTCGGGGAGGTCGGCGACCGCCTGCTTGTCGACCCGCCAGGTGTTGACCGCCACCCCGTCGAGGGTGTGCAGCACCGCCGACCGGACGCCGATCGCGTGTGCGGCGAGCAGACCCGCGGTCTCGCTGAACAGCCCGAGCCGGTCCTTCGCGGCGACGAGCAGCTCCACCCCGCCCGGCCGGTTCTGCACCCGGATCCGGGGTCGGCCGTCCAGGGCCACCGAACGGGCCAGGCCGACGTCGACGAGCCGCGCCACGACGGCCTGCCGCCGCGCCTCGGTCCGGGAGCTGTCGGAACCGGCGTCGTCGGCGACCAGCAGGCTGCGGACCTGCTCGGTCAGGCTGTCGATCAAGGACGCGCGCCAAGGCGACCAGGCGGCCGGTCCGGCCGCGCGGGCGTCGGACTCGGTGAGGTAGCGCAGCAGGTCGAGCACCTCGGCGCGCCCCTGCACGGCGTCGATCAGCGCCTGCTGGGTGAGCGGGTCGGCGTGGTCGCGCTTGGTCGCCAGCGCGGCCAGGGTCAGGTGGTGCCGGACCAGCAGCTCGACGAGGTCGGCGTCCTCGCCGTCCAGACCGATGGCCTCGACCGACCGGCGGGCGATCGGGGCTCCGACCGTGGCGTGGTCGACGCCGGCGCCGGGCAGCTTGCCGATGTCGTGGAACAGGCAGGCCAGCAGCAGCAGGTCCGGCCGTTCGACCTGGGTCAGGTGCCGCTGCGCCTCGGCGGCCGTCTGCACCGAGTGCCGGTCGACGGTGTGCCGGTGGATGGGGTTGTGCTGGGGCCGGGCGCGGATAGGCTCCCAGTCCGGGATCCACCGCGAGATGCAGCCGGCAAGGTCGAGCGCCTCCCACACCGGGACCAGCCGGGGGCCGGCCGACAACAGCTCGAGCAGGGCGTCCTTCGCCTCCTCCGGCCAGGGGGTCGGCAGCGGCGGAGCGTGCAGGCCGAGGTTCTCGGCGGTGACGGGGGAGAGGTCCAGCCCGCGCGAGGCCGCCAGCGCGCCGGCGTGCAGCCCGGTCGTCGGCAGCGACGCGCTCGCGAGGTGGGCCAGCCCCACCTCGCCGGCGTGGATGATCAGTCCGTGGTCGGCCTCGGTGTAGACGGGCCGGCGCTCACGACGGGTGAAGCTGAGCACGCGCCGTTGCGGCACGGCCTGCCTCGCCGTCCGTACCGTCAGGTCGACGGCGTGACCGATCCGTCGGGCGGCCAGGCTGACCGCCCGGTGCAGCGCGTCCGGCTCGGGATAGCCGAGCTGAGCCACCACGGCGTCCACCTCGGCGGCGAGCAGCCGGTCCAACGCCCGTCCCGAGGTCACGTGCAGGGCGTCGCGGACGTCCAGCAGCTGCTCGTACGGGTCCCGCACCCCCGAGTGCGGCCGGTCGGTCAGCCAGGTCGCGGCCAGCGCGCGCAGCATCGCCATGTCGCGGCTCCCGCCGCGCGCCTCCTTGAGGTCGGGCTCGAGCAGGTACGCGGCGTCACCGAAACGCGCCCAGCGCTCGTCCAGAGCGGTGATCAGCTCGGGCAGCCGTCGGCGCGCGTTGCCTCGCCAGGCGCTCAGCAGGGCGGTCCTGGCGCCACCCACCAGGGTGGCGTCGCCGGTGACGACCCGGAGGTCGAGCAGACCGACACCGGCGCTCAGCTCGCGGCCGGCCACCTCCGCGCACTCGGCCGGGGTCCGTACGGAGTGGTCGAGCCGGACGCCGGAGTCCCACAGCGGATACCACAGCTCGTTCGCGAGCCGGTCGGTACCGACCGGGTCCCGGCCGTCGTGCAGCAGCACGAGGTCGACGTCGGAGCGGGGACCCAGCTCGCGGCGGGCCAGGCTGCCGACGCAGGCGAGCGCGGTCCCGCTGACCGGCCCGCCGACCTCGTCGTACAGCTCCACGAGCGCGTCCTCCACGCACGTGGTCGCCCAACGCCGACGATCCGGCCCTGCGGTGGAAGACCACCCGGACCGGATCGCGACGTTGAGACGCTCGCTGGTGAAGTCACGCTTCAGAGCGCGTCCAGCCCGCGCTCTCCGGTCCGCACGCGGACGATGTCGTCCACGGGGACCGACCAGACCTTGCCGTCACCGATTCGGCCGGTCCGAGCGCTCTTGACCAGGACGTCGATGATGTCTCCGGCATCTTCGTCGTCCACGAGCACCTCAAGTCTCACCTTCGGCACGAGGTCGACGGTGTACTCCGCGCCCCGGTACACCTCGGTGTGGCCGCGCTGACGGCCGAAGCCGCTGGCCTCGCTCACCGTCATCCCCTCGACCCCGAAGGACTCGAGGGCGGTCTTCACTTCGTCCAGCATGTGCGGCTTGATGATCGCGGTCACGAGCTTCATGCCGTCACCTCCTCGTCATGGTTGTGGCCCTCGTCCGCACGACGCGGGGCGGTTCCCGAGAGGGCGCCTCGCAGGCTGGAGGTGAGGTTGCCCAGATCGTAGCCAGTCTCGGCGTGCTCGGTGCTGTCGATCCCTTCCATCTCGTCCTCCTCGTTGAGGCGGAAGCCGATGGTCTTCTGCAGTGCGAAGCCGATGACCAGCGTCAGCACGAAGCTGTACAGCAGCACGGCGAGGGCGCCGACGGCCTGGAGCCCGAGCTGGCCGACACCGCCGCCGTAGAAGAGGCCGTCGACACCGGCCGGGGCGTCGGCGTTGGCCAGGAAGCCGACGCTCAAGGTGCCCCAGAGGCCGCCGACGAGGTGCACGCCGACCACGTCGAGGGAGTCGTCGTAGCCCAGCTTGTACTTCAGGCCGATGGCCAGGGCGCAGAGCACACCCGCGACCAGACCGACGAGGATGGCGCCGATCGGGGAGACCGAGGAGCAGGACGGGGTGATCGCGACCAGACCGGCGACGACGCCGGACGCGGCGCCCAGCGAGGTCGGGTGGCCGTCCCGGATCTTCTCCGTCACCAGCCAGGCGAGCGCGGCCGCACCGGTGGCGACCATCGTGTTGACCCAGACGGTGGAGGCCGCGGCGTTGGCGGTCACGGCCGAGCCGGCGTTGAAGCCGAACCAGCCGAACCAGAGCAGACCGGCGCCGATCATGACCAGGGTCAGGTTGTGCGGACGCATCGGGTCCCGCCGCCAGCCGACCCGCTTGCCCAGCACGAGCGCGAGGGCGAGGCCGGCGGCACCGGCGTTGATGTGGACCGCGGTTCCACCGGCGAAGTCGATCGCCTTGAGGTTGTTGGCGACCCAGCCGCCGACGTGCTCACCGGCGGAGAAGTCGAAGACCCAGTGGGCGACGGGGAAGTAGACGACGGAGGCCCAGATGCCGGAGAAGATCATCCAGGTGGAGAACTTGGCCCGGTCGGCGATGGCGCCGGAGATCAGTGCGACGGTGATGATCGCGAACACGGCCTGGAAGGCCACGAAGGCCATGGCCGGGTAGGTGCCGATCTGCTCGGGGTCGGCCACCACGGTGACCGTGTTGTCGGTGCTCATCAGGCCCTTGAGCCCGATGTACTGCAACGGGTCGCCGACCAGGCCGAGGCCCTTGTCGTCGCCGAAGGCCATGGAGTAGCCGTAGAGCACCCACAGGACGGAGATGAGAGCCAGGGCCCCGAAGCTCATCATCATCATGTTGAGGACGCTCTTGGCGCGCACCATGCCGCCGTAGAACAGGGCCAGGCCGGGGGTCATCAGCAGCACGAGGGCCGAAGACGTCAGGATCCACGCGGTGGTTCCGGTGTCGATCTCGAGTGGTGACATGTTGCTTCTTTCGGTGAAGTAACTGGTCGTGGTCACCGTCCACGGTCTGGATCCGAGGCCGGCGAAGGGTCGAGAGAACTCTGGCGGTTGCGTGTTGCGGGCACGAAGCCCCTCGTTACGCCTGTGTGACAGTTGTCGATGGTCCGTGTCGGCGGTGTTTCAGAGCCCGGACTCCTCCCCGGTCGGCCGTAGAGGACCACCACTAGGATGAGCGCTCGACGAGGGAGGCAGATGGCCTGGTTGGTCACCGGAGGAGCGGGCTACATCGGCTCGCACGTGGTGCGCGCGTTCCGCGAAGCCGGCACGCCGGTGGTGGTGATCGACTCCCTCACCAGCGGGCACGCCGAGTTCGTCCCGGCGGAGGTGCCGTTCGTCCGGGGATCGATCCTGGACGGCGACCTCGTGCGGCACACCCTGGTCGAGCACGAGGTGACCGGGGTCGTGCACCTGGCCGGCTTCAAGTACGCCGGGGTGTCGGTGACCAAGCCGCTGCTGGCCTACCAGCAGAACGTGACCGGGACCGCGACGCTGCTCGAGCAGATGCAGTCCGCCGGTGTCGACCAGATCGTCTTCTCCTCCTCCGCCGCCACGTACGGCACGCCGGACGTCGACCTGGTGACTGAGGCCACCCCGACCGCGCCGGAGTCGCCGTACGGGGAGAGCAAGCTGATCGGTGAGTGGCTGCTGGCCGACCAGGGACGCGCAGCCGGCTTACGGCACACGTCGCTGCGCTACTTCAACGTCGTCGGCTCCGCGACGCCGGAGCTCTACGACACCAGCCCGCACAACCTCTTCCCGGTGGTGCTGTCGCTGCTCGCGGAGGGCCGGACGCCGCAGATCAACGGCGACGACTACGCCACCCCGGACGGCACCTGCGTCCGCGACTACATCCACGTCGCCGACCTGGCCACCTCCCACGTCGCCGCCGCCCGGGCGCTGGAGTCGGGCCGTCCGCTCGAGCCCGTCTACAACCTCGGCAGTGGCGACGGCGTCTCGGTCCGCCAGATCATGACGGCGATCGCCGAGGTCACCGGCATCGACTTTGACCCGGTGATCGCTCCCCGTCGGTCCGGCGACCCGGCCCGGATCGTTGCCTCCGGCGAGCTGGCGGCCCGAGACCTCGACTGGCGGATGACCCATTCGCTCACGGACATGGTGGCCAGCGCCTGGGCTGCCCAGCAGCAGGCGGCCCCGGCTCGATGATCGCGGGGCTGCTCCTGCCCACCGAAAGCGACGTTGCCACCGCTCGAGCGGTGGCACGACCACGTCCAGGAGGCAACGCGGCCCTCAGGGCGTCAGGCTTCCCGATCCCGACCTCACTCGCAGCCATGAGGACCGCGATGACGATGGCAGTGCTCTCCCTTGCCTGAGTGGAGGACGATCACCAGCGTGGGAGCTTCCTTCGAGAGCGACACGCTGACCATCAGCGCCCGGACCAGCGTGACGCCCGCCATCCGGTCAGACCTCGAGTCGGACCTCGACCTCGGGCAGTCCGAGCGCGGCAGCCACGGCCAGGGCAGCCGATCCGAGCAGGTCCTCCGGCGGCGGGTGGTGGCCAGGAAGCGGGGTGACCTCGATGATCGTCCGGCGACTCGTGCCGACGGTCCGCCAGATGGCCACCAGCCGGTCGTCCAGCAGCACGACCGGGGCGAACTGCCCGTTCGCCCGGGCCCAGAGCTCGCCGAGCCCGTCGGCGGTCACGAACCTGGTCCGGTTGCGCTGGTGGTAGCCCACGACGAGCGCGTCGAACTCGGGCAGCAGCCGGACGCCGAGGGCGCGCGGATGGGCGGGCGGGGGTTCGGCGAGGTCGAGGAACGTCTCGCCCTCGGGACCCGTCAGCCGCACGACCTCGTCGCCGAGGCTGGTCACCGCCGCGTCGGCCACGGTCAGCCCCGTACCGAAGAAGTAGGCGAGGTCTTGCCGGGTCGCCGGGCCGAGAGCGCCGAGGTAGACCCGGACCAGGTGAGCGAGTGCTTCGGCGACGGTGGTCGTCCCCAGCTCGGGCACGACCGACCGGGCCCGACGGTGGTAGACGTCGGTGCGCTTCTCCCAGCGGTCGTCCGGCGGCCGGCGCAGCAGTCCGCTGTGTCCCCAGATCAGGTTCTCCCGGAACGTGCCGGTCAGTGCGGCGGCGCTGGCGGCGGACTCGTGCTCAGCCAGCCAGTCGCGCAGGTGCGTGACGATGTCAGCCCGGGAACGCCACGCGTCGTCGGCGTACGCCTCGATCTCGGCCACCACGTCGGCGGCGCTGACCCCGGCGAGGTCGAGCTGGGTCCGCAGCGGCCCGGCCCGGCCGGGTCGGGCGACGGCGTCCAGCCACGGGAAGAGCCGGCGGCCGCTCGTGTGGACGGTACCGCGCAGGCTGCTGGTCTTGAGCACCACGAACGACGCGAAGAGGTCCCGGACGTCGGTGTAGCGGACTCCGGGCAGCCGGGACGACGCCGTGAGGAACGGCGCCCGCGGCACCTGGGACTGGATCGGCCCGAGCCGGTCGACCAGCGCGAGCACCGCCTCCCCGTCTCGACCCGGCAGATCGGGGAACTGCCGCCACAGGGTGCGTTCGCGCAGCTCGTCCAGGCTCACCCTGCTCATGCCGGCACGGCTAACGCGACGCGGCGATCTTCACGGTCGTCGTCTTGGTGGTCGTCAAGGCGTGCACCCGCAGGGTGACGGCTTCCCCCTTTTCTTTCTTGCCGTCCTTCCGGATCGGGATCGACAGTGTCGTGCTGCGGGAGCCAGCGGGTACGTAGGCGTAGATCTGTACGCCGAGCTTGGCGAGCGTGCCGGTCGACCCGCGCTTCGAGGCGTGCTGGGACAGCCACGTCGCCGAGACGTCGGCTCCCGTCAGGTCCCGGCCGGGACCGGCGACGACGCGGCTGCTCACGTCCACGCCGTAGTCGACGGCCTTGGCGAACGTGATCTTCCACTGCGCCGAGCTGCCTTCCTTGACCGTGCGGTGCACCCGGGTGACGGTGGCCTTGGGGGTGGGGTCGTCGTCCAGCACCACGAGCCGGCCGATGTAAGCGTCGGTCGTGATGTTGCTGGTCGCCCAGGCGGCGACGTAGGTGGTGGCCTCGCTCCGGTCGTCGACCGTGTCGGCTTGGTAGCCGACGGGGATCGTCCCTGAGCTCTGACCGGCCGCGAGGTCGACGGTGAACGTCCGCAGCGAGCCCTCGTCCTCACCCGAGGTGAGGACCCGGAACTGACCGGGGACCGTCAGCGGCTTGGAGAGCTGGAACGGGACCTGGGCGACGGTCGTGCCCGAGCGCTTTCCTTCCTGCACCCGAGCGGTGCCGAGGGAGAGCGCGGGAGCCCGGAACGCGACCGCGGCCGGTGCCCGCTCCGGCACCGCGGCGGCGTCAGCGACCCAGACCCGGCCGGCCGTGCTCTGGCCGACGATGTCCACCCGCACGATGTGGGCCAGGTCGAGGGAACCGACGGCCGAGGAGGGGTCCACCCGGACGTCCTGCGCCCAGAGCTTGGTCAGGTCCTCCGCGGTGAGCAGCGCGCGCACCGTGGCCCCGCCGACCGGCGTCAGGGTGGCCGAAGCCCCGGCGCCGTCGGTGAGCCGGACCTGGAGAGCGACGTCGCCGGCCTGGGGGTCGACGATGGTCCGCAGGTCGAGGCTGCGGGAGCGGAGATCGAGCGGACGGGCCAGCTGCAGCCCGGCCGACTGACCAGCCGCGTCCCAGCTCAGCTGCCAGAAGGAGCGGGTCGGCACAAGCTCTTCCCGCCACGGCCAGTGCGGCGTGACGACACCGGCGAGCTCGGAGCCGCAGAGCCCCGGGCGGAAGTCGTCCGACGTGCTCCCGGTGCAGAACTCGCTCTGCGCCCCGTCGGGCAGGGTCAGGGCGGTGCCGTCGGCCGGCCGGCGGAGCTCGCGCCCGCCGCCGAGGGCGTGGCTGAGGACGACGGCGTCGCCGGTGGACCCGACCCGCACCGCTGATCCGTCGAAGAGAGGGAGGAACGGCTGGTCCGCCTCGGGAGCGGCCGTGAACTGCTGGACAGCACCGGCGATGTAGGCCTTCCCGACGGCCTGCTGCTCGGCCGGGGTCAGCCGGGCGGAGGTGGCCGTACCGCAGGCGCCGTCCGCCTCGCCGTACCAGTCGTCGTTGGCCGGGGCCGCGGCGAGGCCGGGAGTCCACTCGGTGTTGAAGTAGTTGTGGTTGGCGCCCATCACCAGCACCGAGCTCTTGAGGGACTGGTCGTTGCTGGTCAGGTCCCGGCTGGCGTCGGTGAACCGCTGGCCCTGCAGGTCGCTGACGTCGCCGTCGCAGTAGGGCAGCAGGGTCACGGTGGGTAAGTAGGGCGCGGTCTGGGTCGCGAAGTCGGTGGGATCGATCAGCACCTGGCCGACGATGCGATAGGCGGCCGTCGCCGGGATCCGGATCGAGGCGCGGTCGACGCCCTCGCCGCCGCGGCTGTGGCCGACGAGCACCACCCGGTCGAGGTCGACCTGGTGCTGGCCGGCGATGGCCGTCCAGTAGTTCAGGTGCTTCGTCACGATGGTGGCCCGGGCCCCGGCGCCGCCGTCGTCGAGGGCGTCGTCCTGGGCGTTGATCCCGTTGACCCGGACCGACACGGTGGTGAAGCCCTGGGAGGCCAGCAGCCGCTGCGCGTAGTCGTAGCCGAGGTGGCTGGGGATCTCCGCCATCGTCCCGCGGCAGGGCCAGTCGAAGCTCGTGACGCCCTTGCTGACCTGGTAGCAGTACTCGTGCCGGCCGTGCAGGAAGAGCACCAGCGGACGCGGGCCGGTGGCGGCAGCCGCGACGGGCTCGACGACGTGACCGACCATCTCGATCGGCTCCGCCATTCCGGCCACCTTCACCGGCGTCCGGGTGTAGTCGCTCGTCACGACGGCGTACGGGCCGGGCACCCCCGGGTCGGTGGCCAGCTCGCGGACCGCGGGGGTGGGGTCGGCGGCCGCGGCGGGGGCCTGGCGTCGGGCGTTGCTGGCGGTGCTGTCCAGGGTGCGGCCCGACAGCAGCACGTCCAGGTCGCCCGGCGCGGGCGCCGAGGGGGACGTGACCACCGCCCGGACCGTACGCCGGTCGGCGGCCACGGTCGGGGTGCCGACGGCAAGACCGGCCGGGCCGACGATCGTGGGCCGGTCCGAGCTGACCGGCAACCGTTCCGGCGCCTGCCAGCTCACGGCCCAGCGTCCGGCACCCAGGTCACGGACCGCCCAGCTGCCCCGGTCCGCCGCTGGCGACGCCGGGTTCGAGGGCGCCGCGCCCGCGGGATGGGCGGTGAGGGTGACGAGCAGGCCGCCCAGGGCGAGGATCACGGCCAGGAGCAGGCGGGTGGCCCGCGAGGCCTGCGGGGTACGGGGGGGCCGCTGCGCTGCGGTCGGCCGGAGCTGTCTCGTCACCTGGCTGAGGCTAGAGCACGACGTGACCAGGGTCACTCTCTGGTGCCCACGACGTCGACGACCAGGCCCCTGAGGACAAAGCGAAGCCGAACGAATTGCCTGCTCGGGGGTTCAGGTAAGTCGTTCGGCTTCACCCTTCACATCGTCGCGAGCGGGGCGATCATTACCGTTCGCCGGTCACGACTTTCGCCGCCGCGGAATCGGCCGCGCGCCGCCGTGGCGGTCGGGTCTAAGATGTCCGACATGTACCGCGCTCTCCTTCTCTAGCCGCGCAGGTAGTTTCCCTGCGCGGCCACCCTCCCGTCGACCACGGCGGAGGGTTTTTTTGTGCCCACCAGCGGTCCGGAGAGCAACCCCGAGGAGCAGCAGTGCCTGACAGGACGATCGACCACCGGCCGACCGAGCCGGCCGAACCCGCTGAGGAGTCCGCCGAGACCCGGAGCGGCTACGACGCCGCCGCGGCTCAGCTGCGGTGGCAGCAGTACTGGGAGACCGACCAGACCTTCCGGCCGCGCGACGACGGGTCGGCGACGCGGGCGTACGTCCTCGACATGTTCCCCTACCCTTCCGGCGACCTGCACATGGGCCACGCGGAGGCGTTCGTGATGGCCGACATCGTGGCGCGCTACCTGCGGCTGCGCGGCTTCGACGTGATGCACCCGATCGGCTGGGACTCCTTCGGGCTGCCCGCCGAGAACGCGGCGATCCAGCGCGGCACGCACCCGGCGGAGTGGACCTACGCCAACATCGAGACCCAGGCCACCTCGTTCAAGCGTTACGGCCTGAGCCTGGACTGGTCGCGCCGGCTGCACACCTCCGACCCCGAGTACTACCGCTGGACGCAGTGGCTGTTCCTGCGCTTCCGCGAGCGCGGGCTGGCCTACCGCAAGGACAGCTACGTCAACTGGTGCCCCCAGGACCAGACGGTGCTGGCCAACGAGCAGGTCGTCCAAGGCGCCTGCGAGCGGTGCGGCACGCCGGTGGTCAAGCGTCAGCTGAACCAGTGGTACTTCGCGATCACCTCCTACGCGCAGCGACTGCTGGACGACATGGACCAGCTGCAGGGCTACTGGCCCGACCGGGTGCTGACCATGCAGCGCAACTGGCTGGGCCGTTCCGAGGGCGCGCACGTCGACTTCACCATCGAGAGCCCCCAGGCCGACGCCCGGACCGTCTCGGTCTTCACCACCCGACCCGACACGCTGTACGGCGCGACCTTCTTCGTCGTGGCTCCCGACGCCTCGCTGGCCGCCGAGATCGTCACCGACGAGGCCCGACCGGCCTTCGAGGCCTACCTGGCGCAGACGCAGCGGGCCACCGAGATCGAGCGCCAGGCCACCGACCGGCCCAAGACGGGGGTCCCGCTGGGCGTGCACGCGGTCAACCCCGTCAACGGCGAGCGGCTGCCGGTCTGGACGGCCGACTACGTGCTGGCCGACTACGGCACCGGCGCGGTGATGGCCGTGCCCGCCCACGACGCCCGCGACCTGGAGTTCGCCCGCACCCACGACCTGCCCGTACGCCGGGTGGTCGACACCGGCGCTGAGGACCCCGCGGTCAGCGGCGTGGCCACCGTCGGCGACGGGACGTACGTCAGCTCGGGGCCGCTGGACGGGCTGACCGACAAGGCGGCCGGCGTCCGCACCATGATCGAGCGGCTGGAGACCGAGGGCACCGGCACCGGCGCGGTGACGTTCCGGCTGCGCGACTGGCTGCTGAGCCGGCAGCGTTACTGGGGCTGCCCGATCCCGATCATCCACTGTCCCTCCTGCGGCGAGGTGGCCGTCCCCGACGACCAGCTGCCGGTGACGCTGCCGCACCTGACCGGAGCGGCCCTGGCACCCAAGGGCACCTCCCCGCTGGCCGCGGCGACCGAGTGGGCGAACGTGGCCTGCCCGCGGTGCGGCGAACCCGCCAGCCGGGACACCGACACGATGGACACCTTCGTCGACTCGTCCTGGTACTTCTTCCGCTACTGCTCGCCCGGACACCAGGACGGCCCGTTCGACCCGGCGGACGTCCGTCGCTGGATGCCGGTCGCCCAGTACGTCGGCGGCGTCGAGCACGCGATCCTGCACCTGCTGTACATGCGCTTCTTCACCAAGGTGCTGCACGACATGGGGATGATCGACTTCGTCGAGCCGATGAAGCGGCTGCTGAACCAGGGCCAGGTCATCAACGAGGGCAAGTCGATGTCGAAGTCGCTGGGCAACGGGGTCGACCTGGGTGCCCAGATCGACGCGTTCGGGGTGGACGCGGTCCGGCTGACCGTCGTCTTCGCCGGGCCGCCGGAGGAGGACATCGACTGGGCGGACGTGTCCCCGGGCGGGTCGCTGAAGTTCCTGCAGCGCGCGTACCGGCTGGCCGGCGACGTCACCAGCGAGCCCGGGGTCGACCCGACCACCGGTGACCCGGCCCTGCGGCGCCAGGTGCACCGGCTGCTGGCCGAGGAGGAGCAGCTGGTCGAGGGTCAGCGGTTCAACGTCGCGGTGGCCCGGGTGATGGAGCTGGTGAACGCCACCCGCAAGGCCATCGACTCACGTGTCGGACCCGCTGACCCGGCAGTCCGGGAGGCCACCGAGGCGGTCGCGGTGATCCTGGGCCTGTTCGCCCCGTACGTGGCCGAGGAGATGTGGGAGCTGCTGGGCCACGCACCCTCGGTCGCCAACGCGGCCTGGCCCACGGCCGACCCGGCACTGCTGGTCACCGAGACCGTGACCTGCGTCGTCCAGGTGCAGGGCAAGGTCCGGGCCCGGCTGGAGGTGGCCCCCGACGTCGCCGAGGACGAGCTGCGCACCCGGGCCCTGGCCGAGGAGGGCGTCACCCGCGCGCTGGCCGGCCGCGAGATCGCCAAGGTCATCGTCCGGGCCCCCAAGCTGGTCAGCATCGTCCCGGCCTGAGCTGGTCGCGACTGGGTCCAGCCCGACTTGTCAGAATCCAGTTGTCCTATGGGACAACTGGGTTCTGACAACTCGGCCTCAGCCGGTGCGCGCGATGGTGGTCAGCAGGCCGAGGTGGTCAGTGCCGAGGATCTCTACGGTCTGGATGGACGTCGCGGTGAGCCGGTCGTCGACGAGCACGTGGTCGATGGGCAGCAACGGCGGGAAGGGCCGGTTGGCCGGGTAGGTGGGCAGCCAGCCGGCGCCGACCAGGTCGGTGGCGCTGCTCAGGCCCAGCCGGTACAGGTCCTGCATCGGGCCGTGGTCGTCGACAGCGTTGAAGTCGCCCGCGATGACCAGCGGCTGGTCCAGGCTGTCGGCCGCGACCTGGGCCAGCGCGGCGTGCTCGCTGGCCCACAGGCCGCGGCCGCAGTACGGGTTGCACGGGTGGACGGCCATCAGCCGGACGGGGTCGATCCCCGGTGCCTCGACCGTGGTCACCCACTGCTGGAACGAGGTGGTGCCGAGCAGCCGGCTGTCGCTCAGCGGGAACCGGCTGTAGACGGCGGTGTCGCTCTGCACGCCGTCGACGCCGCCCGCCGCGTACGGGAAGCGGGTCAGCCAGCCGCGGTCGGCCAGCTCGGCCAGGGCCGACGGCGTGGCCTCGACGAGCACGACGACGTCGGCGACCTGGGCTTGGGCCACGAGCCGGTCAGGATCGGCGCGGCCCTTGTACATGTTGAGGCTGAGCAGGGTGAACGTGGGCGAGGTCGCCGTCCGGCCGTTGGGCACGAAGAACGGGACGGTCCACACCAGGTGGCAGGCGAGCCCGGCGGCCGCCACCAACGCCAGCACCGCCGTCGCTCGGCGCCGGCCGCGCAGGACGGCCGCCGCACCGAGGGCCAGCAGCGAGACGGCATAGCCGAGCAGCGCGTACGGGATGAAGGACGCGACCAGCGCCGTCGCGTCGTCGCGGGGCGGCACCACCCGCAGCAGCGTGCCGAGCACCGACGGCGGGAGGGTGAGGAAGCCGACCACGAGCAGCAGCCGGCGGGCTCGTCCCGGCCGCCCCCGTACTGGCCGTACTGGCCGTCTCCTTGCTGGCCGTCTCCTTGCTGGCCGTCTCCTTCCTGGGCGACGGCGTGGGGGAGCGGCAGCAGCCGGCGCCGCAGCCGGCATCAGAGGCTCCGTCGGGGGGCCGTGGGGTTGCGTCGTTCCAGCCGCATCTCTGGCGGTGCGGGCGGGAACTCGCAGTCGCGTCGGTCAGCCGTCTCGCGCCAGCGCAGCGTGGCGTAGAAGGCGCGGGCGCCGGCGTTGCCGACCAGCACCCACAGGTGGGCGTTGGGTGCGCCGTCGGCGAAGATCTCCTGCGCCGCGAACTCGACCAGAGCGCTGCCGTAGCCGCGCCGGGTGTGGTCAGGCAGCACCCCGACGTGCCGCACCGTGTCGGCGTCGAAGGCCACGAAGCCCACCGGGTCGTCGTCGTGCTCGAGCAGGTAGATGCGCACCCGCGGGTCGCGCAGCAGCCGGCGCCAGCGGCGGGTGATGGCCGTCACCGGGTACGGGTGCTCCTCCGGCGGGAAGAGGTGGCTGAGCGCCTCCTCGCTGGCGGCCCGCTCCAGCCGGGTCAGCAGCCGGCTCTCGTCAGGTCGGGCGCGCCGGATCCGTAGCCCGGTCTCCTCGTCCTCCAACGGCGGGTCGTGCTCCTCGAGCAGGTCCAGCAGCTCTCGGGTGACCCGGTCGGCCCGGGTCAGCTTGCCGCGGCGGGCCGCGAAGTTCGACTTCTGCACGCACCACGCCTCGACGGTGGCTTCGGTCGAGGCGATCACGAGCCCGTTCTCACCGGGGGCGACGACCCGGATGTCCTCCCAGTCGAAGCGGCGCGACGAGAACGGGTTGACCACCGTGATGCCCTGCTTGTCCGCGCGCAGCCTCGGGTGCAGGCCGAACCTCCACGCGTAGAGCAGGGCGACCGCACTCAGCGCGCCGAGCAGGGCGGGCAGCAGCCAGCCGCCGTTAGAGGTCCAGACGAGGTAGGCCAGCGCCGGCACGGCCGTCGCAGCCGCCACCACAAAGACGATCACTACTGCGAGGGTGCCGGGGGCCGCACGCCACACACGTCGGTCGTCCAGGCCCATCCGTCGCTTTCCCCGCCCTCTGCGGTGCCGTTCCTCGGTCCCCGTGCTCAGCCGCGTCGGCCCTGATCCCCAGCTGGACAGCCCTAGGCTGTGCCGATGACGGGCGTCGCGGTGGTGACCGACTCTACGTCGTCTCTCGCCCCCGGTCTGACCGCGCTCACCGATGTCCGGGTGATCCCGCTTCAGGTCGTGATCGACGGCGTCAGCCGGTCCGAAGGCGAGGTAGGCCCGGCCGAGGTGGCGGCGGCGCTCCGGTGCGGGCGCCGGGTCAGCACCTCGCGGCCCTCGGCAGAGGTCATCCGGGCTACCTACGCCGGCTTGGTCGAGGAGGGCTTCACCGACATCGTGTCGGTGCACCTGAGCGGGGCGATCTCGGGGACGGTCGCCGCCGCCGAGCTGGCCGCGGCCGCGCTGGTCGCGTCGGAGCCCGGCCTGGTGATCCGCGTGCTGGACACCCGGGTCATCGCGATGGCCAGCGGATTCGCGGCCCTGGCCGGCGCCGCGGCGGCGCGGTCCGGCGCGGAGGTGGACGAGGTGGCCGCGGTCGTCGCCCGTCGGGCCGCCGCCAGCTCCACCTGGTTCTACGTCGAGGACCTCGAGCACCTGCGCCGCGGTGGCCGGATCAGCGCGGCGACCGCCGCCCTGGGCTCGGCGCTCGCGGTCAAACCGCTCCTCACGGTGCGCGAAGGGAGCATCCAGACCTTGGAACGCGTCCGTACCACGGCCCGCGCCGTGGCCAGGCTCGAGGAGCTTGCCCTCGGTGCGGTACCCCCGGCGGGCGGGGAGCCGCCCGAGATCGCCGTGCACCACCTCGATGACGCCGCGGGGGCCCACCAGCTGGCTGGACGCTTGGCTGCGGCCGTTCCCGGGGTCGCGCCGCCGGTGGTGAGCGAAGTCAGCGCCGCGCTAGGGGTCCACGTCGGTCCCGGCACGCTCGGCGTGGTGGTCTCGCCCGTGGTCTGACCTCCGGGTCGTGCTCGGTCGCGTTGTCCACAGGCTGGGAGTGTGCGGCGGCTGTCCACAGCCAGGGCGACCGGACCGCACATCGGCGGCGGCGTCCGTAACGTCCCGGTGTGTCCAGACGAGGAGAGGCTGACCCGCTGCTGCTGCAGGCGGTCAGCGCGCGGCTCGCGCGGTTGCTGGCCGAGACGCCGCCCCGGCGGGCCGTCGACGAAGACGCCGCGACGACGTCGGTCGACGTCGCGGCGCAGGAGGCCGTCCCCGCGCCCGCGCGGGCCGGGCCGGAGACCGAGCTCGTGGAGGTCGATGACGTCCCGCCTCCACGACGGTTCGGCCGACTCCACCTGGGGGTGGTCTGCCTGCTGCTGATCGCTGGCCTGCTCGGGGCGGGGTGGTCGGTGCTGCGGGCTCGACCGGTGGCCCTCGCGGCACCGCCGACGGTCTCGGTCTCCACGACGCCCAGCACGGGGCCGGCGACGGCGTCCACCCTCCCCAGCCCGACGCCCGGCCCGGCCACGCCCACCGCCAACGCGGTGGTGGTGCACGTCCTGGGGGCCGTCCGCCGGCCCGGCTTGGTGACCCTGGCCGAGCGGGCCCGGGTCCAGGACGCCGTCGACGCGGCGGGTGGCTTCACCCGGGACGCCGATCCGGGCGAGCTCAACCTCGCCCAGCTGCTGCAGGACGGCCAGCAGGTCGTGATCGGGACGGCCGCTCACCCGGCCGGGGAGGTGCGCAGCGGTGGCGCCGGCGGCAGCGGGTCCGGCTCGGGGGCGGCCGGGTCCGACTCGGCAGGGTCAGGATCCTCCGGTGCGGCGCCACCCCTCGACCTGAACGCGGCGACGGAGCCCCAGCTGGAGGAGCTGCCCGGGGTGGGACCGGTCACCGCCGGCAAGATCATCGCCTGGCGGGCCGAGCACGGCCGGTTCAGCCGGGTGGAGGAGCTCCGGGAGGTCGACGGGATCGGTCCGAAGACCTACGCCGAGATCGCACCCCATGTCCGGGTCTGAGGCTGCGCCTGGCGCCGGTCAGGACCTCCGGTGCGTGCCGCTCGCGCTCGGCGGCTGGGCCGCCTGCTGGCTCGGGACCGCCGGCCGGGGCTGGGTGGTGGCCCTGGTGGTCGGTACGGCCGTGGTCGCCGCTACCGGGGCGCTGATTCCCGGACGGGCTGGACGGCAACGCGCCAGGCGAGGAGTCCGCGTGGTCGGCTCGGGCCGTGCCTGGTGGCTCGCGACGGCCGTCACCGTGGCGGTGTGCGCCGTCCTCGGCGCGGTGCAGGTGCACCGGTTGGCAGCCGGGCCTCCGGCTCAGCTGGCCAGCGACGGAGCCTGGGCCGAGGTGCGGGCGGAGGTACGCAGCGACGCCCGCAGCTTCCCCGCCCGCGGAGCGCTGCCGGCGCTGGTCACCGTGCGGGTACAGGTGGTCGAGCTCCGCGGCCGCGGCACGGACTGGCGGCTGCGGGCGCCGGTGCTGGTGACGGTGAGCGGTACGGCCGGAGCGTCCTGGGCTGGGTTACCGGTGGGGTCGACGGTGTCCGCGGCCGGGCGGCTGCGGCCGGCCGAACGCGGCGACGACCTGACCGCCACGCTGCAGGTACGCGGTCCGCCCACCGGCGTGGAGCCGCCGGGTGCGGCGCTCCGGCTGGTGGAGCGGGTCCGGGCCGGACTGCGGACCGCGGTCGAACATCGCCGCCCCGAGCCGCGAGCGCTGGTGCCCGCGTTGGTGTTGGGGGACACGTCCGGGCTGACGCCTGAGCTGCAGGCCAGCTTCCGGGCCACCGGGCTGACCCACCTGACGGCGGTGTCCGGGGCCAACCTGACCCTGCTGCTGGCCTTCCTGCTGCTCGCGGCGCGCTGGCTGGGCGTCCGGGGCTGGGCGCTGCGGGCCGTCGGGCTGGCCGGCGTGATCGTCTTCGTCGGGCTCTGCCGGACCGAGCCGAGCGTGCTCCGGGCCGCCGCCATGGGTCTGGTCGCGCTGGCGGCCCTCGGCTCGGGCTCGCGTCGGGCCGGCGTCCGCAACCTGGCGGTCGCCATGGTCGCGCTGCTGCTGATGGACCCGTTCCTCGCCCGCTCCTGGGGGTTCGCCCTGTCGGTCCTGGCCAGCGGCGGGATCATCTGGTGGTCGCGGCGCTGGGCCGACGTGCTCGGTCGGTGGACGCCTCGGGTGGTGGCCGAGCCGGTCACGCTGGCCCTCGCCGCCCACCTGGCCACCCTGCCGGCCGTCGCGGCGCTCTCGGGCACGGTGAGCACCTCCGGCTTGCTGGCCAACGCGCTCGCCGGACCGTTCGTCGGGCCCGCCACCGTGCTCGGCTTTGCGGCGGCCGGCGCCTCGCTGGTCAGCGCTCACCTGGCGGAGGTGCTGGCGTTCGGGTCGGCGTGGTCGGCGCAGGTCATCCTCTGGGTCGCACGGTTGGGGGCGGGGCTGCCGGGTGGCTCGCAGAGCTGGCCGACGACCCCCGGGGCCCTGGGCCTGCTGACCCTGGGCTGCCTCGCCGCGACGGTCGCCGTGCCGTGGGTGCTGGCGCGGCGCTGGGTGTCGCTGCTCCTTGCGCTGCTGATGACGGTCACCCTCGCCCGGGCGCCGTCCCAGCTCGGCTGGCCGCCCCCGGGCTGGCGGTTCGTGGTCTGCGACGTCGGTCAGGGGGACGGCCTGGTGCTGCGCGCGGCCGAGCACGAGGCCGTGGTGATGGACAGCGGCCCGGACCCGCAGGCGATGCGACGCTGTCTTGACGGTCTCGGCGTCCGTACGGTGTCGTTGCTGGTGCTCAGCCACTTCCACGCCGACCACGTCGACGGCCTGCCCGGCGTGTTCGCGGGCCGCCGGGTCGGACGCGTCTGGACCAGCCCGTTCGCCTCGCCGGCGGGTGAGGCGGCCGCCGTTGCTCAGCAGGCCGGGCAGCACGGGGCCGCGGTCGAGGTGCCGCCGGTCGGTAGCGGCGCCACCGTCGGCGCGGTCTCGCTGCGGGTGCTCGGCCCGCTGCGGCAGGGGACCGACGGGGACGAGTCGGCGGCCGAGAACGACGCCAGCCTGGTGCTGCTCGCCGACGTCGACGGGCTGCGGATCCTGCTCACCGGCGACGTCGAGCCACCCGGCCAACGGGCCCTGCTGAGCAGCGGCGCCGACCTGTCGGCGCAGGTGCTGAAGGTGCCGCACCACGGGTCGGCCCGCCAGGAGCCCGCCTTCTTCGTGGCCACGGGCGCTTCCGTGGCCATCGCCAGCGCCGGGGTCGACAACGACTACGGCCACCCGGCCCCCCGTACGGTCGGGCTCGCCCGGTCCCTCGGGATGACCGTGCTCCGCACCGACCAGAACGGGTCCGTGGCGATCACCTGGCGTGACTCGCAGCTGGGCGTCGTCGTCCAGCGCCGACCGTGACGGCCCGCGGCCGCACCACCACTGGGTCAGCGCGGCGGGGCGAGACCGGTGACCGGGTCGATCCGCAGCGTCCGGCTCCCACAGACGGCCACCACCTGCGGGATGCGGGTGCGGACGGTGATGTGCCCGAGCGCGGGATCGTCCCCACCGGGCACGCGGGCGAACCGGACCCGCAGCACGGGCCGGGCCGAGCAGGAGTACTGCCACAGCAGCTGCCCGTCGGAGATCCTGATAGCCGCGAGCCGGTCCACCCGGGTGTCCAGCCGGGAGGTGCCGGCGACGACGAACACGTCTCCGTACTGAGCGCTGACGACCCGGCCGGTCAGCGCGCGGCCGTCGGGGCTGCGTACGTCCACCGGGGCGACCGAGAAGTCCAGATGCCGGGTGGCCAGCTGCCGGTATCCCTCGAAGGTGGTGACCGTGCGGCACCCGAGACCGGTGACCACCAGGGTCCGGACGGGTGTCTGGTCGACCGTACCGGCCCGCGGGTCGAGCTCGGCACTGCCGCAACCGAAGCGGATGGCCTTCGCCGGACTGTCGAGGCGGAGCTGCTCGGCCCGGTGCTGGGCCGAGGCTGCGGCGACCCCACCGAGCCCGGCGGTGAGGAAGACCGCCAGCGTCACGACCCCGGCCCGCAGCAGCATGCTGAGGTCCCAGCGCAGCGGCCAGCACTGGTACGCCGCCCAGACGACCGTCCCGACGGCCAGGCCGGCGAGGTAGAGCAGCACGGTGGTCCCGGTGGTCAGTGCGCTCAGCCGCAGCGCGACGGTGTTGCCTTCCAGCGACGCCGCCGCTTCGCGCAGCGCTCGACCGAACAGGGCGCGGCCCACCGCGACCGGTGCGGGGCCGACGACCGCGTACGCCGCCAGCAGCGGGAGCCCGTTCCGCCAGCGGCGGGGGCGGGTCGGGCCGAGGTCGATCAGCAGGCTGAAGACCGACGCGTACCCCGCGGCCCCGACCCAGAGCAGGATGAGCAGGATCGCCAGGGCGCTCGTGCGGGCCTGGCCGCTCGCCACCAGCACGAGCAGCAGCACGACCGCCGCGAACGTGCCGACCGCCGCCGGTACGAGGACCGCGCTCTGGCCGAGCCGCCGCGGGTGCCGGGCGAGCAGCAGCAGTGCGACCGCCGCGACGAGCAGCAGCTCGCCGCCGAGGCTGATCTGGTTCGCCTGAGCCGGGACCTGCGCGACGCCGGCGCTGCTGAACGACGCGGAGACCAGCGGAGCCAGCTGGGTGAGCCACCAGTCGTGGGCCGGCACCGCGCTGGTCTCGGGGATCCAGTAGGTGACCAGGAAGACCAGGTGCACGCCCAGACAGATCGCCGCCGGCAGCGCGGCCGCGGTCCGCACTCGCAGCAGCAACCGCTGCGCGTCGTCGGCCCGCGCCGGTACGCCGACCCCGCCCAGCGCCGGAGCGGCGGCCGTCGGGTTCGCGTAGGCCGCGCTCACGTCGACCCCGCCGGGACGGACTGGTCGGGCCCGGTCGGCTGGGGCGGGGGTTCCGGCGCCGCCGGGGCCGGGGGTGGGCGGACGGGAACGGTCGGCTCGTCCTCGCCGGGCCAGCGGACGCGCTGCACCCGCGTCCGGAGGCAGCGCAACGTCCCCGCGCCGAGCCGGGCGGGCAGCCAGCGGTCCTGCAGCACCGCGGCGAGAGTGAGGCGCTGCAGGTCGGCGAGCCGGTTCATCCGGACGGCCCCACGGACGGCTGTGGTCAGCTCGCGGTGGACGGCGGCGAGCAGGTACTCCTCGAGGTCGTCGGCGTGCCCGGCGGCCAGCTCGAGCAGCTCGGCGTACCAGTCCCGGTCATCCAGCTGCACGAGCACCCCCAGCACCGCCCGGTCGACGGCGTGCCCGTCGAAGGTGAGGAGGTCAGTGACGGTCACGTCGAGGTCCACCGCAGCGGTGCTGACCGCCCGCGCGGTCACGGGCGGGGCGCCGGGGCTGAGCAGCGGCGGCACCAGCAGGTCGCCGGGACGCCGTAGCTGCGGGTCGGTGCCGGCGGCGGTCAGCAGCGCCACCGTGTCCGGGCGCACCACCAGCAGCCGGCTCACCGGCTCGGGAGCGCCGACGAGCCGGGTCCCCGCCGGGTCGGTGGCCTCCGCTACAGCAGGAGCGGGTACACCGGGACGCCGGGTGACCAGACGGCGCACCCAGGTCTCCCACGCGCTGACCACACCGGCCCCCTCACCTCGGAACGACCGCTGCCGCCGCGTCGGCCGTCGTGTCCACATTGTCGCGGTCGAGCGGCCGAGGAGTCGGCGCAACGCCGGGCGGGCGGCGCTGACGGGTCCCGCGGCGCACCTCCACGCACCGGTCGCGCCAGGTCGCTGTCAGACCCTGCTGCCATGCTGGGCGGGTGGCAGCGCGTACCTCCCCGTTCGGTCGGGTCACCCTGGTCAGTGGCCCCGAGAGCCTGCTGGCCGACCGGGCGGTTGCTGGCCTGCTCAGCCACATCCGGGCCGAGTCGCCCGAGGCCGAGATCAGCCAGGTCGAAGGCGACCGGCTCGACCCCGGCCGCTTCGCCGAGATGACCAACGCGTCGCTGTTCGCGGTCCGGCGCGCGGCGGTGGTCAGCGACCTGGCGAACCTGCCGGCCGAGCTCGCCGACGACGTGCTCGCGCTGGCCCGCGCGCCGCTGGAGGACCTCGCGCTGGTGCTGGTCCACGGCGGCGGTCAGAAGGGCAAAGGTCTGCTCGACAAGCTCAAGGCGGCCAAGGTGACGGTCGTGGACGCGCCGGCGGTCAAGCCGTGGGAGCTGCCGCAGTTCGTCGCGGCGGAGGCGCGCCGGGTCGGGGAGGGCATCGACACCGGAGCGGCCCAGACCCTGGTCGACGCGGTCGGCCACGACCTGCGGGGGCTGGCCGCGGCGGTCGGCCAGCTCGTCTCCGACTCCGAGGGTGGACCGATCACCGAGGGTCAGGTGCGCCGCTACTTCGGCGGTCGCTCCGAGGTGACCAGCTTCGCGGTGGCTGACGCCGCGCTGGCCGGGCGGACCGGGGCCGCGATGGAGCAGCTGCGCTGGGCGATCTCGACGGGGGTGGCGCCGGTGCTGGTCACCAGCGCCCTGGCCTCGGGGTTACGCGGGTTGGGCAAGCTCGTGACCGCACCGGCGGGGCTGCGCGAGGCCGACCTCGCCCGGGAGGTCGGCGTACCCCCGTGGAAGCTCAAGTCGATGCGCAGCCAGGCGCGCGGCTGGGACCAGCGCGGGTTGGCCACCGCGCTCAAGGCGGTGGCCGTCGCCGACGCCGAGGTGAAGGGGGCGGCCGACGACGCCGGTTTCGCGCTCGAACGGGCCGTGCTCGTCGTCGCCCGCGCCCGGCGCGGCTGAGGGCGCCCACCCCGACGGCCTCACACGCCCCCGCGCGGCGTGCGAGGTCATCGTCACCACCTCGACACGGTGAGACAAGCCTGGCCGACCTCAGCCTCGCCTCAACCACCGACGCGCTGCAGTCCCACCTGTTCTACGACCCCGGCGTCATCGTCGAGCGGGCCAGCCGGGTGGCACCTGGCGTCGATCGGGCTGTGCGAGGCGGCCGCCTGCGCCGGGCCGGCCACCGTCGTCGAGCCCGGGGCTAGCCACGGTCGAGGGACCGCGGCCCACGCGGCGTGGGCTTTCGCCCCTAGAAACGCACGACGTCCCGGTCACCAGAGGTGATCGGGACGTCGTAGACGACTCGACGGAGCGGGGTGACGCGTGTCGAGGTCGCGGCCGCGGGTTACGGAGTGCCACCGTGGGTGGACGCCGGAACTCCGCGCTGAGCGTCAGCTCAGCTTGGCGGCCTCGGCAGCGATGGCCGACTTGCGGTTCGCTGCCTGGTTCTTGTGGATGACCCCGCTGGAGGCGGCCTTGTCGAGGTGACGGGTCGCGGCGCGGGCGAGCTCGGCGCTCTTGGCGGTGTCGCCGGCGGCCGCAGCCTCGCGGAAACGGCGGATCGACGTCTTGAGGGCAGACTTGGTCGCCTTGTTGCGCTGGCGCGCCTTCTCGTTCGTCTTGATCCGCTTGATCTGGGACTTGATGTTTGCCACGGGGCAAGCCTCTGTAACTGTCGGGAGTCAATGTCTGATGAGCACCGCTGACCTACGGACCAGATCCATAGACGCGACCGCTGACACTACCAAACCGGGCCACGGGGGCCCAAATCACGTCCCGAGCCTGCCGCGGCCCCGCCGACGAGCCAGACCTGCGGTGCCGCGCTCCGGCTCGGCCCACGGATGGGCCGGCGGTTGGCCGGGCCAGGCTGCCGCAGGGTGACCGTCCACGTTTCGCCGTCGAGGGCCAGGCCGGTCCCGCTCCCACCGGTACATCGAGATGCGTGGATTGGGCCTCGCGGGCGCCCGTGGGATGATGGTCAGCCGGGTGTCTCGACCGATGTGCCCACCCCGCCGCCGACCCGGAAGACGACGTGATTCAGCCTGCCCCGAGCCCTGGGCGTACCGACCCAGCGATGATCCGCAACTTCTGCATCATCGCCCACATCGACCACGGCAAGTCCACCCTGGCCGACCGGATGCTGCAGCTCACCGGCGTCGTCGACGCCCGCGCGATGCGCGCCCAGTACCTCGACAAGATGGACATCGAGCGCGAGCGCGGTATCACGATCAAGTCGCAAGCCGTCAGGATGCCGTGGACCACCAACGCGACGCAGGAGCCTGTTGGTGGTGAGAAGGACGCGCGAGCGGAGCGAGCTCCGGGCTTGCGGGGGAACGCGACGCAGGAGCCTGTTGGTGGTGAGAAGGACGCGCGAGCGGAGCGAGCTCCGGGCTTGCGGGGGAACGCGACGCAGGAGCCTGCTGGTGGTGAGAAGGACGCGCGAGCGGAGCGAGCTCCGGGCTTGTCCGGGGGGTCCACGGGCGGCGGAGCCCCCAGCGCGTTCGTGCTGAACATGATCGACACCCCCGGCCACGTCGACTTCACCTACGAGGTGTCGCGCTCGTTGGCGGCGTGCGAGGGGGCGGTGCTGCTGGTGGACGCCGCCCAGGGCATCGAGGCGCAGACGCTGGCGAACCTGTACCTGGCCCTGGACGCCGACCTGCACGTCATCCCGGTGCTGAACAAGATCGACCTGCCCAGCGCGCAGCCCGACAAGTACGCCGCGGAGCTCGCCGGCATCATCGGCTGCGACCCGAGTGACGTGCTCCGCGTGTCGGCCAAGACGGGTGAGGGCGTCGAGGCGTTGCTGAACGAGATCGTCCGCCAGATCCCCGCCCCGGTGGGTGACCCGGACGCCCCGGCGCGGGCGTTGATCTTCGACTCCGTGTACGACACCTACCGCGGCGTGGTCACCTACGTCCGGGTGGTCGACGGCGAGCTCAGCCACCGCGAGCGGGTGCTGATGATGTCGACGAAGTCCGCGCACGAGGCGATCGAGGTCGGCGTCGTCTCGCCGGACCCGGTCAAGTCGCCATCGCTCGGCGTCGGCGAGGTGGGCTACCTGATCACCGGCGTGAAGGACGTTCGCCAGTCTCGGGTGGGGGACACCGTCACCTCGGTCGCCCGGCCGGCGACCACCGACCTCGGCGGCTACCGCCAGCCCAACCCGATGGTCTTCGCCGGCCTCTACCCGATCGACGGCGCCGACTATCCCGAGCTGCGGGAGGCGCTGGACAAGCTGCAGCTCAACGACGCGGCGCTGACGTATGAGCCGGAGACCTCCGGGGCGCTGGGCTTCGGCTTCCGGATCGGCTTCCTCGGCCTGCTGCACATGGAGATCGTCCGGGAGCGGCTGGAGCGCGAGTTCAACCTCGACCTGATCTCCACCGCGCCCAACGTGGTCTACCGCGTCAAGCTCGAGAACGGCACCGAGCTGACCGTCACCAACCCCTCGGAGTACCCGACCGACGGCAAGATCGCCGAGGTGTACGAGCCGGTGGTCAAGGCCACGATCCTCACGCCTACCGACTACATCGGCACCATCCTCGAGCTCTGCCAGACCCGGCGCGGCGTCCAGAACGGGATGGACTACCTGTCCGCGGACCGGGTGGAGATCCGCTACACGCTGCCGCTGGCCGAGATCGTCTTCGACTTCTTCGACGCACTCAAGTCCCGGACCAAGGGCTACGCCAGCCTCGACTACGAGCCGTCCGGTGAGCTGCCTTCGGAGCTGGTCAAGGTCGACATCCTGCTGCACGGTGAGCCGGTGGACGCGTTCTCGGCGATCGTGCACAAGGACAAGGCGTACGCCTACGGGGTGCTGATGGCCGGCAAGCTCAAGGACCTGATCCCGCGGCAGCAGTTCGAGGTGCCGATCCAGGCGGCGATCGGCGCCCGCGTGATCGCCCGCGAGACCGTCCGCGCCATCCGTAAGGACGTGCTCGCCAAGTGCTACGGCGGTGACATCACCCGTAAGCGCAAGCTGCTGGAAAAGCAGAAGGAGGGCAAGAAGCGGATGAAGATGGTCGGCCGCGTCGAGGTCCCTCAGGAAGCCTTCGTGGCGGCGCTCTCCACCACCGAGCCCGGCAAGGTCGACTCGAGGTAGCGCGTCCCGGTTGCGGCGGGGGAGGCGGCGGGCTCAGTCGATGCCGGAGCGTTCGACGCCCTGGACGAGGTAGCGCTGCAGGAACAGGAACACTCCCAGCACCGGCAGGATGGCCACGGCGGCTCCCACGAACAGCTGGGGCAGGTCGATCCGTTGGCTGGACATGAACTGGCTGAGCGCGACCTGGACGGTCCGGAAGTCGCGGTCTTGGCCGATCAGCAGCGGCCACAGGAACGAGTTCCAGGAGCCGATGAAGGTGATCGTGCCGACGGCGGCGCAGATCCCGTAGCTGTTGGGCAGCACCACCCGCCAGAAGGTCCGCCAGTAGCCGGCGCCGTCGATGTACGCGGCTTCCTCCAGATCACGGGGAAAGCCGAGGAAGTACTGCCGGAACAAGAAGGTGGCAAAGGCCGAGAACAGCACCGGGATGATGAGCCCGCGCAGCGTCGAGATCCAGCCGAGCGTCGAGACCATCACGAAGCTGGGGATGAAGGTCACCGCGGCGGGCACCATCAGTGTCAGCACGGTCGCCCCGAGGATGAGTCGGCTGAGCCGGTGGTCGATCCGGGCCAGGCCGTAGCCGGCGAGCGCGGAGACGAGGAGCGTGGCCAGGGTCTGCACCACCGACACCACGGCGGAGTTGAGCAGGCTGCGGGCCATCCGGACCGAGTCGTTGGCGAAGAGCTCGTGCAGGTTGTCCGCGTTCACCCGGTCGGGCAGCCAGCGCCAGCGCGCCGCCGCGAGCAGCCGTTCGCTGGAGAATCCGTTGCGCAGCAGCACGTAGAACGGCAGCAGGAAGAGCAGCGCGAGGACGCTGAGCACGGCGTAGCGCAGCGCCGCGACCGCCCGGGAGCCCCTCACGCGCGTTCCTCCGCCCCGCCGACGGCGAAGATCTTCAGCTGGACCACCCCGATCACCACCACGACGAGGGTCAGGATGATCGTCCCGGCGCTGCCCAGGCCCAGGTCCTGGCTGCCGCCACCCAGGGCGATCAGGTAGAGGTAGACCAGCGGTGGCCGGGCGAACGGGGGATAGCCGCCGACCGAGATCAAGGTGTTGTAGAACTCGTCGAACGCCTGGAAGGCCGAGATCAGCAGCAGCAGGACCACCGCAACCGAGGTGGACCGCAGCTGCGGCAGGGTGATCCAGCGCAGCACCCGCCAGCCGGTGGCGCCGTCGATCGCCGCGGCTTCGTACGTGTCAGCCGGGATCCGTTGCAGGCCGGCGAGGAACAAGATCATGTAGAAACCGACCTGCAGCCACAGCCGCAGCGTCACCAGCACGAACCAGTACCAGTAGTTGCTGCCGCCCAGCCAGTTGACGTTCTCCAAGCCGAGGGACCGCAGCAACGAGTTGGCCAAGCCGAACCGGGCGCCGTTGAAGAACGACAGCCGCCAGATCATGGCCGCGATCACGTACGAGCAGGCGGTGGGCAGGAAGAAGGCCGAGCGGAAGAACGCCTGGGCCACTCGAGCCCGGTTGACCAGCAGGGCCAGCGCCAACGAGCAGGCGAAGGTGACCGGCACGATGAACGCGGCGAACACGACGAACGTCCCCATGCTGGAGACGAAGGCCGGGTCGCGCAACAGGTAGGTGTAGTTGCCCAAGCCGACGAACGTCGTCGGGGTGACGGTGTTACGGGCGTCGAAGAAGGAGAGGTAGACGCTCCACAGGATCGGCACGTAGACGAAGACCAGCAGCCCAGCCGCGAAGGGTCCGACGAAGACCCAGAACCACCGGTCGCGCGTCCGCTGGATCGTGGACGTCGGGCGTCGGACCGGACCGGCCCGGACGGCCGCGCTGGTGGCCACGCCTCAGCCGTTGACGCGCGTGATCTCGGACTGGCCCTTCTTGGCCACCGTCGCGATCTCCGCCGACGGGTCGGCGTCCTTGCGCACGACGTTGCTGAGCGCCGCGGTGTAGGCCTGGGTGAGAGCAGGCGTCCAGAGCAGGCTCGGGGCGTGGCCGAAGTCGGTGACGAGCTTCGCCGCTTCGGCTCCAGCCCCGGTGGCGAGCTTGGTCGCCTGCGGCGCGAGCGACGGCTTGGCTGGGATGTGGGTGCCGTAGGAGTTGGAGAAGTCGACCTGGTCGGACTCCTGGTCGACCCACAGCCACTTGACGAAGGCTTTCGCCGCATCGGGGTCGACGCCCTTCGCGCTGACGCAGGAGCTGAAGGCGCCGAACGGTACGGCCTGGCGGCCCTTCGTGCCCATCGCCGGGAACGGCAGCACGCCGAAGTCGTCGCCGAACGCCTTCTGCACGTCGGGCAGGACCCAGAGACCCGTCCACTGCATCGCGGTCTCCTCGTTGATGAACGGTGCGCCGTCGAACCAGTCGGCGGAGGCGCTCTGCAGGACGCCGTCCTTGCTGAAGTCGCGCCACTGCGACAGGGCGTCGTACATCGCCGGGTCGGCAAAGCCGATGCCGGACCTGTCCTCGCTGATCTGCTCGAAGCCCGCAGCCCACACGAACATGTTCCCCAACACGCCGATGCCGCCGTCGTTGCCGGCGAAGAAGCCGCCGATGTCCTTGGTCTGCACGGCCCGGGCTGCGCTCACCAGGTCGGCGAAGGTCTGCGGCGGCTGCACGCCCGCCTTCTCCAGCAGGGACTTGCGGTAGTAGAGCATCTGCATGTCGACGGTCTGCGGGATGGCCCAGATCTTGTCGTCGTAGGTCATCGCCGCGAGTACCGACGGGGCGAACTGGCTCTTCGCGTCGCCGAGGGTGTCGGTGAGGTCGAGGACCTGACCGGCCTTGATCATGTCCAGCGTCGGCCCGTTGCCGTACTCGAAGACGTCCGGCACCTTCGCGGTCAGCAGCGCGGCGCCGACCAGCTTTTCGTACTCACCCGGGTTCCACTTGACCGTGACCTTCGCCTGGCCGTACGCGGCGGCGTAACGCTTCACCGCTTCTTCGACCCCGTCTTCCCCGTACTGGTGGTACCACTGGCTGAGGGCCACCGACGAGGTCTCGCCGCTGGTCGACGCGCTGGGGCTGCTGTCGGTCGAGGGGCGTCCGGTGTTGCTGCCGCAGGCCGACAGCCCGGCGGCTGCGGCGGCGATCCCGCCGGTCAGGGAGAGAAAGCGGCGACGAGGAATAGCCATGCCTCGAACCCTAGTTCACCCCACTGACGCTGCCCCGGGCCCGCCGGGGACGATACGGCGAGAGGGACGGCCCATGGACGAGCCGTCCAGAGGAGATGCGATGCGCGCGTTGCAGTTCAGCGAGTACGGCGGTCCCGAGGTGCTCTCGGTGGGGGAGGCTCCCGACCCCAGCCCCGGACCCGGACAGGTGCGGATCCGGGTCCGCGCCGCGAGCGTGAACCCGGTCGACTGGAAGATCCGCGGCGGGTTCATGGCCCAGGGCGAGCCCCTCGAGGGCCTCGGCACGATCGGGTGGGACGCGGCGGGCGTGGTGGACGAGCTGGGCGAGGGGGTCACCGACGTCGCGGTCGGGGACGACGTCTTCGGTCTCGGCTCTGCCACGGCGGCCGAGCTGGCCGTGCTGAACGCGTACGCGCGCAAGCCCGCCTCGATCGACTGGGCGGTCGCCGCCGCCGCGGGCGTGGCCGCCGAGACCTCGATCCGCGCCCTCGACCTGGTGGGGGTCGGCGCCGGGTCGACCGTGCTGGTCGACGGCGGCGCCGGCGGCGTCGGGGCGGTCGCCGTCCAGATCGCGGTCGCCCGGGGCGCCACCGTGGTGGCGACCGCCAGCGAACCCAACCTGGGCTACCTCCGCGAGATCGGGGCGACCGCCATCCACTACGGCGACGGCTTGGCCGATCGGGCGCGCGCGGCCGCTCCGGGTGGGTTCGACGCGGTCTTCGACGTGGCCGGCAAGACGGACGCGGCCGTGCTCACCGGTCTGGTCTCCGCTCCGTCCCAGGTCGTCAGCATCGCCAACTTCGCCGCCACGGCCGCTGGCGCCCAGGTGACCTCCGGTGGCGAGGGTGACCCAAGGGCGGCGATGGCCGAGACCGCGCGGCTGCTGGAGCAGAACCAGCTGGTGATCAAGGTCCAGACCTTCCCGATCGACCGTGCCGTCGAGGCGTTCGGCATCAGCGAGTCCGGCCACGTGCGGGGCAAGCTGGTGCTCCTGCCCTGACGGGAGACCCGGGGGACTGCCAGCACCTTTAACCTGACGGACACCCGGCGGGTGTGGCTGATGTGATCAACTCGGGTCGAGGGTCGTGGGGTTGCTGCTGGGTCGGGAGGCACGCGTGTCGTTGGTCGTCGCCGGTCTGCAGCATCCGGGTCGGTCCGGCGACGTCGAGGCCAACCTCGCCGTCCTCGACGGCGCGGCCAGGGACGCGCGGGCCCGCGGGGCCGACCTGCTGATCACCCCGGAGATGTTCGTGACGGGCTACAACATCGGTGACCGGGTGGCGGCGCTGGCCGACCCGGGCCTGGTCGAGCGGGTGAGCCGGATCGCGGCCGGCGCGGGCATTGCGATCGTCGCCGGTCTGCCCGAGCCGCTGGCTACCGGCGGCGTGGCCAACACCGCCGTCTTCGTCGACGAGCACGGTCTCGAGGTCACGCGCTACCGCAAGACCCACCTCTTCGCCGACCTGGACCGCGCCCTCTTCGTGGCCGGCGACGTGCTGCCGAAGCCGGTGGAGCACCACGGCGTCCGGATCAGCCTGCTGATCTGCTACGACGTCGAGTTCCCCGAGACCGTCCGAGCCGCGGCGCGGGCTGGTGCCGACCTGGTGATCGTGCCCACCGCCCAGATGGAGCCGTTCGCGTTCATCGCCGAGACGCTGATCCCGGTCCGTGCCTGGGAGAACCAGGTGTACCTCGCCTACGTCAACCGCAGCGGCGAGGAGGGTGACCTCCGCTACGTCGGCCGCAGCTCGATCGCCGGACCGTCGGGCCGGGTGCTCGACGCCGTGCCGGCCGACCAGCCCGAAGGCCTGGTGCTGGCCACGGTCGACCCCGCTGTGGTCGCGCAGGCGCGGCAGCAGAACCCTTACCTCGACGACCTGCGTCCCGACCTCTACTGAGCTGACCCGAAGGACGATCATGACCGATACCGCCCGCCCCGCCGAGCACGACCGTCGGCTCACCGGTCGCCTCGGCACCGGCGCCATCGTCTTCATGGTCATCGCTGCCGCGGCCCCGCTGACCGTGATCGGCGGCAACGTGCCGCTGGCCGTGGCGGGCGGCAACGGGATCGGCGCACCGGTGGGCTTCCTGCTGGCGGCCCTGGTGCTGCTGGTCTTCTCGGTCGGCTTCGTGACCATGACCCCGCACGTGAGCGAGGCCGGCGCCTTCTTCTCCTACATCACGACGGGTCTCGGTTCGCGGGCTGGGCTGGGTGCCGCGTTCGTCGCGCTGGTGGCGTACACGGCCATCCAGGTCGGGGTGTACGGCTACATGGGCTGGGCGGCCAACGACCTGGTCACCTACTTCGGCGGCCCGGACATCGCGTGGTGGGTCTACTCCTTCGTCACGATGGCCGTGGTGGCGGTCCTCGGCTACCGGCACATCGACCTGAGCTCGAAGGTGCTCGGCGTCGCCCTCGTGCTCGAGATCTCGATCATGCTGGCCCTCGACGTGGCCGTCTTCGCCCGCGGCGGTGCCAACGGTCCGGTGCTGGCGTCCTTCGCCCCCAGCCACGCCTTCAGCGACGGCCTGGGCGTCGCGGTCCTGTTCGCGCTCACCGGCTTCATCGGCTTCGAGGCGACGGCGGTGTTCCGGGACGAGGCGCGGGACCCGGAACGGACCATCCCGCGCGCGACCTACCTCGCCGTCATCATCATCGGCGTCTTCTACGCCGCCTCCTGCTGGGCGCTGATCTGGGCGGCCGGCGCCCAGGATGCGACCGCCGTGGCTCAGCGGACGCTCGACGGCGACGGCAACATGATGCTGGACACGGCGAAGCAGTACCTGGGTTCTGGCCTGCGTGACGTGATGAACGCGCTGCTGATCTCGAGCCTGTTCGCCTGCGTCCTGTCCTTCCACAACGTCTTGGCCCGCTACCTGTTCACCCTCGGCAACAAGGGGGTGCTGCCCTCCCGCCTCGGCGACACCAGTCCCAAGCACCACGCGCCCTCCTTCGCCTCGGTCGTCCAGACCGTCACCGCCGCGGTCCTGCTGGCCGTCTTCGCGGTGGTCGGACTGGACCCGCTGGTCGGGGTCTTCGGTTCGATGGCCGGCGTGGCCACGGTCGGGATGGTGCTGCTGATGACGCTGACCTCGGTGGCGGTGCTGGTGTTCTTCGCCCGGCACCCGGACCGGGCCGCAGGCCGTCCGCTCAAGACCCGGGTGGCGCCCGTCCTGGCCATCGTCGGACTGCTGGTCAGCCTCTGGCTGGTGCTGTCCAACTTCACCCTCGTGACCGGGGGGAGCACCGGGGTCAGCATCGTGCTCGCGCTGGTCCCGGCGGCCGCCCTGGCGGTCGGGTTCGCGTTCGGCGGCCGCTACTCCCTGCACGCCGACACCGAAGCCGACACCGACGCCGACGAGCGGTCGCCCGTCCCCGCCCGCGCCACCGAGCACTGAGGCATCCTGCCGGCGCCGTCGAGCACTGAGGCATCCCGCCGGCGCCGTCGAGCACGGAGGCATTCCGCCGGCGACCCGGAGCGGTCAGCCGGGGCCGGCCGGCAGGGTTAGCCGTACTCGCGCGCCCGGCCCGTCGGGAGCCACCAGCTCCAGCCGGCCACCGTGAGCTTCGGCGATGCCACGGGCGATCGGAAGTCCCAGGCCGGACCCACCCGCGCCGCTGCGGGCCGGGTCGAGCCTGACCAGCCGCTGGAAGACCCGCTCCCGCTCGGCCTCGGGCACCCCGGGTCCGTCGTCGACGATGTCGACGCTCGCCTCGACGCTCGACCGGTCCGCCGTCCTCGCGACGTCGATCCGCACCGTCCGCGCCCCGGCGTTCACCGCGTTGTCACAGAGGTTGCTGAGCACCTGCACGATCCGGTCGGCGTCGACCGCTGCCGTGACGGGCTCTGGGCTCTGCACCACCACGGTGGCGCCGGGGTGGCGCAGCTGCGCCGTCGCCGCGGCCCGGGCGGCGAGCGCGCCCAGGTCCTGCGGGGTCCGGTCGAGCTCCAGACCCGCATCGATCCGCGCCATCGTGAGCATGTCGTCGACGAGCCGGCCGGCACGCCGCGCCTCCCGGATCACCGTCACGCTCAGCTCCTCGGTCCGGGCCCGGTCCCCGTCCCCCCGCAGCAGCCGCTCCGCCGCGGCCTGGACGCCGGTCAACGGCGTCCGCAGCTCGTGGGCGGCGTCGGAGAGGAACGTCCGCAGCCGTCGCTCCGCGGCCAGCGCGGTCGTCTCGGCGCCCTCCACCTCGTCCAGCATCGCGTCGAACGCCGTCGCGGTACGGCCCAGCTCGGTCCCGGGCCGGTCGGGCCGCAGTCGCCGGCCGCGGTCGCCGGCGGTGATCGAGCGGGCGGTCGCCGTCATCTGGTCCAGCGGTCGCAGCGCCCGGCCGATCACCGGTCCCAAGGTGACGGCGGCCAGAGCCAGCAGACCGATCCCGGCTACGAGCAGCGTGGTCCGCACCTGGTCGAGGGTGCGGCGGACGTCGCCGGCGTCGGCCAGCAGGGTGATGGTGCTGCCGTCGGCGAGAGTCTCGGAGACCTGCAGCATCTCTCCGGTCTTGGTCACCGGCGCGGCGGGTCCGCCCGCCGGTCCCTTCTGGCCGGCGGGGCCGGGACGGGCGGGTGCCGAGGCCGTTCCGTCGGGACGCAGCGGTCCCTTCGCGACCACCTCGCCGCTCGCGGTCGTCAGGGAGACCGAGATGCCGTCGCCCTCCAGCTGGTTGACCAGGTCGGCGTCGTCGGCCACCCGGCCGACCAGGAAGGTGGCGTAGGAGGCCCGGTCGGTGAGCCGGGCACGCAGCTCCCCCTCCAGCCGGGCGCGCAGGGCCACGTCGGTCGCCACGCCGAGCACGAGCAGCATCGCGGCGACGAAGACGAGGACGACGACGGTGACCCGGGTACGCAGGGACCGGGTCCGCAGCCCGGTCGTCGGCCCGGTCGTGGACACGGTCACCGCGGAGCCCGCAACACGTAGCCCAGCCCTCGGACGGTGTGCAGCAGCCGCGGCCCGTGGGCCTCGATCTTGCGGCGCAAGGCACTCACGTGGACCTGCACCAGGTTGTCGGCGTAGTCGTCGTAGCCCCACACCTGGGTGAGGATCTGCACCGTCGACATCACCCGGTCCCGGTTCTCGGCGAGGAAGAGCAGCAGCCGCAGCTCGGTCGCCGTCAGCTCCAGCGGGACTCCGCCGCGGGTCACCACGGCCGCGTCCGGGTCGAGGAGGAGGTCGTCGACCTGCACGGTATCCGGCGCCGCACCCGAGCGGCGCAAGACGGCGCGCATCCGGGCCAGCACCTCGGCCACCGCGAACGGCTTGACCACGTAGTCGTCGGCACCCGCGTCGAAGCCGGCGAGCCGGTCCCGCATCTCGTCGCGGGCGGTCAGCAGGATGACCGAGGCGTCGCTCCGGGAACGCACCAGCCGGGCCAGCGTCGGGCCGTCGCGTCCGGGCAGCATCCAGTCGAGGATGACGAGGTCGGGCCGGAAGGTGACCAGCTCGGTCTCGAGCTCGCGGCCATCGGCCAGGCCACGGGTGACGTAGCCGGCGTCGGCCAGCGAGCCGACCAGGGCCGAGTTGATGGACGGGTCGTCCTCGACGACCAGCACCCGTGCCGCCGTCATGTCCGCTCTCCGCTCATGCCGTTCAGTGTGTCCTCGCCGACCTGAAGAACCCCTCAAGAAACCGCTCGCGCCCCGCTTCCTTGAGGTGGCCTTCAGGCTCGCCGCCCAATCTCGGACTCACGACCAGCCCACCCCACGACGACAGGAATGACGATGACCACTCCCCACAACCCGAACCCGAGCGGCCGTCCCGACGGCGAGCCGAGCGACCAGCTGCGGGCCGCCGCCGAGCGCCGCGCCGCTGAGCAGCGGGACGCCGAGCGCTACGAGCTGTTCGACAACGAGACGACGCAGGAGATCCCGGCCGTGCGCCGCCCGCAGCGGCGGCGCCGGATCGGGATCGCGATCGCCGCGGCCGCCGTCTTGGCCACCGGGATCGCCGTCCCGGCCCTGGCTGCGGGCGGGGGCGGTACCTCACCGTCGGCCGTCGCCCCCGCGCTGACCGGCGGCGCCCAGCCCGCCGACGCTCCTGGAGCGCCCGACTCGGCAACGCCGAGTGCCGCCGAGACCCCTGCGGAGGCGGCGACGCCGTCGGAGGCCGCCCCCTCCACCGAGGCGGGCCCCACCGCCGGACCGGACGGCCAAGGGCCCGCAGCCGCGCCCGGCGTCTGCGCGCCGCCCGCCGGACCTGCCGGTCCTCGCCCGGCTCCGCCCGCACCGCCCGCGGGCAACGAGGCGCCGAAGTCCGGCGACGCTCCGACCCCGCCGAAGCCGCCGAAGGCCGGTAAGGCGGCGCCCAAGGCTGGCGATGCTCCGACCCCACCGAAGCCCCCGAAGGCCGGGGCGGCCACGCCGGACACCTCCGGTGACGCGAGCCAGGCGCCCACGCCCCCCGCACCGCCGACCCCGCCGAGCGGTGCCCCCACCGGCGCTCCGTCCGACGGGCCGAGCAGCACCCCGTCGGAGGGTAGCGGCGGCAGCTGAGCCGCCGGTTAGGCTCGAAGGATGCCGTCAGCCCTGCCCGAAGGTGCCCCCGCACCGGCTGACGGCGTCCTGCCGGACTTGGCGCTGGCCGAGGTCGGACGGCGGCCGCTGAGCGTCTACCTGCACGTGCCCTTCTGCCGGACCCGGTGTGGGTACTGCGACTTCAACACCTACACGGCCAGCGAGCTGGGCACCGACCCCGGGGCCAGCCAGGCGGGCTACGCCACCACCGCCGTCACCGAGCTCGCCCTCGCGGCCCGGGTACTCGGGGACAAGGCCCCGGCGGTGAGCACGGTGTTCGTGGGTGGAGGTACGCCCACGCTGCTTCCCCCGGACGACCTGGGCGCGATGCTGGCGGGGGTCCGGGACCAGTTCGGGCTCACTGCGGACGCGGAGGTCACGACCGAGTCCAACCCGGAGTCGGTCGACGCCGCCGACTTGGCCCGGCTGCGCGCGCTCGGCTTCACCCGGGTCTCCTTCGGCATGCAGTCGGCCGTGCCGCACGTGCTGGCCACGCTGGACCGGGTGCACTCACCGGGCCGGCCTCAGCAGG
>NZ_CAXTHG010000032.1:0-49381 GCF_964244005.1 uncultured Friedmanniella sp.
GCGGCTTGACCCAGTCGTCGTCGCCCATCCCGACCGCCCGCAGCATGCCGCGCGACGCCGTCGCCTCGAGCCCGTCGGTGACGACCCGGGATCGGGGCTTGATATCGATATCGGGCGGGGTCGTCGGGGGCGCGGCGGTCACGTCGGTGGTCATGACGGCCAACTTACGCCGCAGGCGCCGGCGTTCTCGGGGCGTCCGACCTGCGGAGTGGCGCGCTCGCGCGGGCACCCACCAACAGCTGGACCGCCAGTCCGAGGACCAGCAGCACGCCGAGCACCGGTCCGAGGTTGGCCACTGTCTGTTGCAGGGCGTCGAAGGTGCGCTCGCGGCCCCCGCCGTACGGCAGCACGGCCAGCGGCAGGCAGGCGCAGACCCACAGCACCCAGGCGCCGGCGAGGTAGCGCGCCCAGCGCGGGATCGAGGCCGTGACCACGGCCACGGCCATCGGCAGGATCCAGACGTAGTGGTGGGTCCAGGACAGCGGCGAGGCGAGGCAGGTGCACAGGCCGACCAGCGCCACCGCGAACACCTTCTCGCCGCGCGACCACCACTGGGCGGCTACCAGGGCGCCGAGCAGCGCGACGATGCCGGCCATCGCGAGCCCGAGCAGGGTCGTGGTCCGGGAGCTGTCGCCGAGCCGGAAGAAGACACCGAGCAGCGACTGGTTGCCGGAGTAGAGGGGGGACGCCGTCCGGGTGTCGCCGCCGGACAGGCCACCGAAGAAGGACAGCGTCTCCTGCGGCAGCACGAGCGCGCCGATCCCGGTGAAGACGGCGAAGCTGATGGCGCCGGTGATCGCCGCCCGGCGGCGACCGATCAGGAACAGGAAGACCACGAACAGCAGCGGCGTGAGCTTGATCGCCGCCGCCAGCCCGACCAGCGAGCCCTGCGGGATGCGTCTGCGTATTCCGGGCCGGTCGGGCAGCAGGTCGGCCACCACCAGCGCCATCAGCATGGTGTTGACCTGGCCGTAGCCGAGCGTGGTCCGGATCGGCTCGACGGCCAGCACCACGGCGACGCCGAGCAGGGCGAGCTTCCAGCCGCGGGGCACCCCGCACCGCCGCAGCACCGACTGCTGCGCGAGCACGAGCACGGCGGTCCAGATCACCTGCCACATCACGTACGGGCCGATCGCGAGCGGCACCATCAGCACGGCGGCGATCGGGGGGTAGATGAAGTAAAGGTTCCAGAACGGCGTGTGGGTGGCGAAGATGTCCTTGCCGGCGAGCATGTCGTGGACGGCGTAGACGTAGACCTGCAGGTCGATGGTCGAGGGGCGCCACGGCCGCGCCGTGCCGTAGGAGATGACGTACGGCAAGAGCGCGAGCGCCACCGCGAACGGCGGCAGCAGCTCGACCAGCGCGCGGACCGGACGGCGCCGCGCACGGCCCGGGCTCGACGGCCTCCCGACCGCCGTGCTCACGCGCCGGCCCGGATCTGCCCGAAGACCGACTCCAGCTCGCCCTCGGGCGCGCTGGCGGGATTGACCAGCCGGAGCAGGCCGGGCTCGTCGGCGTACCGCGGCACGACGTGCACGTGCAGGTGGAAGACCTCCTGGCCGGCCACGGCCCCGGCCGAGGAGACCAGGTTGATGCCGTCAGCGGCGAGTCGCTGCTGCAGCAGCCGGGCGACGGCGTCGACGGCCGGGGCGATCTCGGTCAGGGCCGGTTCGCCGGTGAGGAGGTCGGGCACGTGCCGGCGCGGCACGACGAGGGTGTGCCCGCGGTGCCACGGCGCCAGGTCGAGGAAGGCCACGGCGTGCTCGTCGGCGTAGACCTGACGGGAGGGGATCGTACCGGCGACGATGCCGCAGAAGACACAGTCCGGGTCGGTCGGCGGAGCCCCAACCCTCATCGGATGATGTTCTCCAGCTCGTCCCCGGCGGCGTAGCGGCGCAGCTGGGCCGCGATCAGCCGGTCCGCACGCGGCCAGAAGGCCGAGCTGGCCCCGCCGACGTGGGGCGAGATGAGGACGTTCGGCACCGACCAGAGCGGGTGGTCCGCCGGCAGCGGCTCGGGCTCGGTGACGTCGAGCGCGGCGCGCAGCCGGCCGGAGCTGGTCTCGGCGACCAACGCGTCGGTGTCGACCAGCTTGCCGCGGGCCACGTTCACCACCAGTGCGTCGTCGGGCAGCAGCGCGAGCTGGGGGCCGCTCAAGATGTTCTCGGTCTGCGGCGTGTGGGGCGCGATCACGAAGACCACGTCGGCCTCGGGCAGCAGTGCGTCGAGCTCGTCGATGGCGTGCACGGCAGGCTCACCGTCACGGGCCCGGCGCGCGACCCGGGTCACCGACGCGACCTCGAAGCCGGCGAGCCGCGCCTCGATGGCCTCGCCGATGTGGCCGTAGCCGAGGATCAGCACCCGCTGGTCGGCCAGGGCCGTGCCGAAACGCGGCAGCCAGCTGCCGGTGGTCTGCTGCCGGGCGAACTCGTCGAGGTGGCGGCCCTGGGCCAGCGCCAGCGCGAGGGCGATCTCGGCCGTGCTGGCGTCGTGCACCCCCGCGGCGTTGCAGAGCGTGACCCCGTCCGGCACCACCGGCAGGAAGTTCTCCACGCCGGCGGTCAGGGTCTGGACGACCGCCAGGCTGGTCATCTCCGCCGCCCGCTCGAGGACCTCGGGGCCCTTGAGGTAGGGCACCACGAAGAAGCTGACCTCGGCGATCGAGTCCGGCCAGTCGTCCTGGCCCTGGAAGCAGGCGACGGTCACGCCGTCCGGGATCCCGCCGATCCGCTCCTCGGCCTCGGCGATGCTGCGGTAGGGCAGCCAGGCGACCGGCGACTTCTGGGCAGGCACGACACACACTCCTCGTTCAGGCGGCGCCGAGGCGCACGGGACGCCCGGCATTCCGGAGCGCCTCCTTGACCTCCGAGATGCGCACGGTACCAAAGTGGAACACGGTGGCCGCGAGCACGGCGTCGGCTCCGGCGGCGACGGCGGGCGCGAAGTCCTCGACCCGGCCGGCCCCGCCCGAGGCGATCAGCGGGACGTCGACGGCGGCCCGGACAGCGGCGATCATCTCCAGGTCGAAGCCGTCGGTCGTGCCGTCGGCGTCGATCGAGTTCAGCAGGATCTCCCCCACCCCCAGCGCGGCAGCCTGCCGCGACCAGGCGACGGCGTCGAGACCGGCTGAGCGCCGACCGCCGTGGGTCGTGACCTCGAAGCCGGACGGCGCCCCGGGTGCGCGACGGGCGTCCACCGACAAGACGAGCACCTGGTTGCCGAAGCGGGCGGTGATCTCGCTGATCACCTCCGGACGACGGACCGCCGCGGTGTTGACCGAGACCTTGTCGGCGCCGGCCCGCAGCAGCGCGTCGACGTCGGCCACCGAGCTGACGCCGCCGCCGACCGTGAGCGGGATCAGCACCGTCTCGGCCGTCCGCCGCACCACCTCGAGCGTCGTCGCGCGACCCTCGACCGAGGCCGACACGTCGAGGAAGGTCAGCTCGTCGGCGCCTTCCTGGCCGTAGAGGGTGCCCAGGGCAACCGGGTCGCCTGCGTCGCGGAGGTCAACGAAGTTGACCCCTTTGACCACCCGGCCCTCGTGCACGTCCAGGCAGGGGATGACCCGGATGGCGACCGACATGGCCGCCACTCTAGGCGAGTTCGCCAGTCCCCAGCGCAACCTCTTCGAGGCCTTCGACAGGCTCAGGACGCGTGGGCCGGTCGGGCTAGGGTGAGGATCGTGGCCGACCTCGACGACAGCTTTCTCGACCTGCCGCTCGAACGGCTGCGGGACGCCGCCCTCTCTCGGGCCACCGAGCTGGGCTGCTCTTACGCCGACCTGCGGATCGAGCGGATCCGCGCCGCCAACCGCAGCTACCGCGACCGGGCGCTCGAGAGCGCGACCACCAGCGAGACGCTGGGGCTCGCCGTCCGGGTGCTGTTCCACGGCGTCTGGGGGTTCGCGTCCGACATCGCCCTGACCGCGGAGGCGGCCGCGCGGCTGGCCGAGCGTGCGGTGGTGACGGCCAAGGTCGCCCTACCGCTGACGCCACGTCGGGTCGAGCTGGCTGAGGAGCCGGTATACGCCGACGCGCGGTGGGTGTCCTCCTACGAGGTCAACCCGTTCGACGTCGACGAGGCCGAGCAGCACGACCGGATGCTTGCGCTGAGCGAGCAGCTGCTGGGCGCGCCCGGGGTCACGCACTCCACGGCGTCGCTGGCCTACGTGCAGGAGAACAAGTACTTCGCCAACCTGGCCGGTACGACCACACGGCAGCAGCGAGTGCGCATCCAGCCCCAGCTCACCGCAGTCCGGGTGGGCGAGAGCGGCTTCGACACGATGCGGACGCTGGCGCCGCCCGCCGGCCGCGGCTGGGAGTACCTGACCGGCCACGGCTGGGACTTCGACGCCGAGACCGCGCAGCTGCCCGAGATCCTCGCCGAGCACGTCGCGGCCCCGAGCGTCGAGGCCGGCCACTACGACCTGGTGATCGACCCGACCAACCTGTTCCTGACCATCCACGAGTCGGTCGGCCACGCGACCGAGCTCGACCGGGCGCTGGGCTACGAGGCGGCGTACGCGGGCACGTCGTTCGCCACCTTCGACCGGCTCGGGACGCTGCACTACGGCAGCCCGGTGATGACGGTGACCGGCGACCGGACGGTCGAGCACGGCCTGTCCACCGTCGGCTACGACGACGAGGGCGTCGCGGCGCAGGAGTTCGACATCATCGCCGGCGGCACCCTGGTCGGCTACCAGCTGAACCGGCAGATGGCCGCCGAGAAACAGCTCGGCCGCTCCAACGGCTGTGCCTTCGCCGACTCCCCCGGCCACATCCCGATGCAGCGGATGCCGAACGTGTCGCTGCAGCCTGCCCCCGAGGGCCCGACCACCGCCGAGCTGGTGTCGGGCGTGGACCGGGGCATCTACGTGGTGGGCGACAAGTCCTGGTCGATCGACATGCAGCGCTACAACTTCCAGTTCACCGGCCAGCGGTTCTACCGGATCACCGAGGGCCGGATCGTGGGCCAGCTCAAGGACGTGGCCTACCAGGCGACGACCACCGACTTCTGGCGGTCGATGGAGGCCGTCGGCGGACCGTCCACCTATCTGCTGGGCGGCGCCTTCAACTGCGGCAAGGGCCAGCCCGGCCAGGTCGCTCCCGTCTCGCACGGCTGCCCGTCCGCGCTGTTCCGGGGCGTCAACGTGCTCAACACCGCCGCCGAAGGGGGCTCCCGATGACCGTCGCGCCCGTGGGGAACGAGGCGACCGACCCAGCGGTGCAGCAGCTGGTCGAGCTGGCGCTGACCGCAGCCAGCCTGCCCGCCGTCGTGCACCTGACCGAACGCTGGGAGGCCAACCTGCGTTGGGCGGCGAACGCGCTGACCACCAACGGCGAGATGCACAGCCGCACCCTGACCGTCGTGGCCACCGCACCTGTCGAGGGCGGGACCGCGGTCGGCACGGTCAGCCGGGAGCTGTCCGGGCCGGCAGACGTCGCCGCGGTCGTCGCCGCGGCCGAGGCGGCCGCGCGCAGCGGGCCGCCGTCGGAGAACGCCGCTCCGCTGGTGGGCGCCAGCGCGCCGGCGGCCGACTGGTCGACCGCCCCCGCGACCACTGGGGTCGAGGTGCTGGCCGCACTGGCGCAGGGCCTCGGCGAGGCCTTCGCCGCCGCGACGAAGGACGGACACCTGCTGTACGGGTTCGCCGAGCACATCGTCACCACCACCTACCTCGGCAGTACGGCCGGACTGCGGCTGCGCGGCGTCCAGCCGACCGGGCGTTTCGAGTTCAACGGCAAGACCGCCGACCTGAGCGCCTCGGCCTGGGTGGGCGCGGCGACCCGCGACTTCACCGACGTGGACGTCGCCGCCGGGTACGCCGAGCTGGTCACCCGGCTCGGCTGGGCCGCGACGACGGTCGCGCTGCCGCCCGGCCGATACGAGACGCTGCTGCCGCCCGGTGCGGTGGCCGACCTGCTGATCTACGCCTACTGGACGGCCAGCGCCCGCGACGCGGAAGAGGGGCGCAACGTGTTCACGGCCGGGGACGGCCAGACCCGGATCGGCCAGCGGCTCTCCCCGCTGCCGGTGACGCTGCGCTCAGACCCGGCGTACCCCGGGCTGGAGACCGTACCGTTCGTGGACTACCTGGCCAGCGAGGACGGCACGTCCTGGGACTTCGACGCAGGACTGCCGATCCACCCCACCTCGTGGATCGCCGACGGGGTGCTGACCGAGCTGATCCGCAACCGGGCGTACGCCACCGCGACCGGCCGGCGCGTCACCCCACCGGCGGACAACTTGATCATGGAAATCGGGGCTCCGACCAAGATCAACTCCGGCGAGACCGCCCAGGGCACGGCATCTCTGGCCGAGATGATCAAGAACACCGACCGCGGGCTGCTGCTGACCTGTCTCTGGTACATCCGCGAGGTCGACCCCGAACGGCTGCTGCTGACCGGACTGACCCGGGACGGTGTCTACCTGATCGAGAACGGCGAGGTGACCGGAGCGGTGAACAACTTCCGCTTCAACGAGTCCCCGGTGGAGCTGCTCGGCCGGATCACCGAGGTCGGCGCGACCGAGCTCACCCTCTGTCGGGAGTGGAACGACTTCTTCAACCGGACGGCGATGCCGCCGATCCGGGTGCCCGACTTCACCATGTCCACGGTGAGCCAGGCGTCCTGAGCACCGCCACCGAGCCTCAGGGCAGGTCGGCGCCGCTCAGGTCGTCGGCGGGCTCGTCGTCGACAGAGTAGGTGACCACGCCGCGTCGCATCGCGCGCAACAGCTGGCGGCAGACGTCACGCAGCGGGCCCGGGCCGGCAGCGTCGGCGACCTGGCCGGCGAAGTCGGTGACCTGGCGGACCCAGCGGACGAAGTCACCGGCGGTCATGTCGCTGTCGGACAGCACGGCCGACAGCGAACGACCGGCCGCCCAGCCGAAGGCGATCTCGCTGAACCCGACCTCGGGCTCGGGCCCGCGTGGCAGCCGTGCGTCGCGCTCGACCAGGGACACGCTGCGCCAGATCCGCCGCACCTCGGTCATCGCGTCGTTGCTGCGGGCGTCCGGCATCCGCGGCCGGCGGGCACCGTCGTCGCTCCGCCGCGCCTGGAAGACCAGGGAGGACAGCACGGCGGCCAGCTGCGGCGCGGTCAGGTCGTCGAACACGCCCTCCCGGATGCACTCGGCGGCGACCAGGTCCAGCTCGGAGTAGATCCGCGCCAGGGTCCGGCCTGAGTCGCTCACCTGCCGCCGGCCGTTGCCCGAGGACGCGTCGTCGGTCAGGTAGCCGAGCGACTCCAGCACCAGGCAGATCCGGTCGAAGTGGGTCGCGATGGTGTTGGTCCGGGTGTCGGAGCGGGCCTGCAGTCGGGCGTTCTCGCGTTCGAGCGTGTGCGCGCGCTCGGTCCAGCGCGCGTGGCTCTCCCGGTCCGGGCAGAGGTGGCAGGGGTGTCGCCGCAGCTCGTCCCGCAGGGTCGCGATCCGCTCGGCGATCTCGGACTCCAGCGCACCGCTGCGGGCGCGGGTCGGCGTCAGGTCGACGGTGGCGAGCCGGCTGCGGAAGGCGGCCCCCAGGTTGCGGCGCGACGCCGGCTCCTTGGGGTTGAACTGCTTGCCGATCTTCATCCGGCCGACCACCACCGGCGGCGCCGGGAAGTCGGTCAGCGAGAGCCGCCGTACCTGCCTGTCCTCGGTCATCACCAAGGGTCGCGGGCCCTGCTGGTCCACCCGGGTCCCGGGGTCGATGACGACCACCCAGCCCTGGCTGCGGCCGCTGGGCACCCGCAGCATGTCGCCCGGTTTGAGCTCGAGCAGCGCCTGCGTCGACTCGGCTCGGCGGTCGGTCCGCCGGTCGCGCGCAGCGGCGGCCTCCAGCTCCGACACCTCGGCACGCAGCCGGGCGTACGTGGTGAAGTCACCCCGGTCGCAGTGCGCCGCCGCGAGGTAGCCGGTGATCGCCTCGGTGTTCTTGGCCAGCGTCCGTGCGACCCCGACGACCGAGCGGTCGGACTGGAACTGGGCGAAGGACTGCTCGAGCAGCGTCCGGGCGCGCTGCCGGCCGACGCTGGCCACCAGGTTGACGGCCATGTTGTAGGTGGGAGCAAAGGAGGAGTTCAGCGGGTACGTCCGCCGCGACGCCAGCCCGGCGACCGCGCGCGGGTCGAGCCCGGGCTGCCACAGCACCACGGCGTGGCCCTCGACGTCGATCCCGCGACGGCCGGCGCGGCCGGTCAGCTGGGTGTACTCCCCCGGCGTGATGTCGGCGTGGGTCTCGCCGTTGAACTTGACCAGCTTTTCCAGCACGACGCTGCGGGCGGGCATGTTGATGCCCAGCGCCAGGGTCTCGGTGGCGAAGACCACCTTGACCAGACCGCGGAGGAACGCCTCCTCCACGCACTCCTTGAAGGCGGGCAGCATGCCGGCGTGGTGGGCCGCCACCCCGCGCACGAGGGCCTCGGCGAAGCGCTCGTAGTCCAACGCCCGCAGGTCGGCGGGCGAGAGGCCGGAGACGTGCCGGGCGAGGATCGCGCCGATCTCGACCTGGGCGGCGCTGGTGGTGAGCCGGACCCCGGACGCGAGCAGCTGGCGAACCGCGGCGTCGCAGCCCACCCGGGAGAAGATGAAGACGATCGCGGGCAGCAGTGCCTGCTCGTCCAGCCGCTCGATCATCTCCGCGCGGCTCGGCGCGGAGAGGGAGCGTGGCCGGCGGCCGGCCCCGTCGGCCTGGGAGCCGTGGGTGCGCGAGTGGTGCGCGCCTCCGCCGTACGCGCCGCTGCCGTAGCTCACGTTCGTCCGGCCGCGGCCGCTGCGGCCGCGCGGCTTGCGTGAGTCGTCACGGACGAAGCGGGACTCCTCGCGGGCGACCTTGACCAGCGCCGGGTTCACCTCCGAGCTGGACCCCTGCGGCCCCGTGGCTGCGGTGGGTGCCTCGCCGGCGAACAGGTCGAAGATCGTGGAACCGACCATCACGTGCTGGAAGAGCGGCACCGGCCGGCGCTCGGAGACCACGATCGCCATCTCACCGCGGACCGCACCCAGCCACTCGCCGAACTCCTCGGCGTTGCTGACCGTCGCCGACAGGGCCACCACCTGGACCGACTCCGCGAGCCCGATGATCACCTCTTCCCAGACCGCTCCGCGGAACCGGTCGGCCAGGTAGTGCACCTCGTCCATCACCACGAAGCCGAGGTTGGCCAGGGTGGCTGAGCCGGCGTAGATCATGTTGCGCAGCACCTCGGTGGTCATCACCACCACCGGGGCCTCGGAGTTGATCGAGGAGTCACCGGTCAGCAGGCCGACGTTGGCGGCGCCGTGCCGGCGGACCAGGTCGGCGTACTTCTGGTTCGAGAGAGCCTTGATCGGCGTGGTGTAGAAGCACTTACGGCCCTCGGCCAGGGCCAGGAAGACCGCGAACTCGCCGACGATCGTCTTGCCCGCCCCGGTCGGTGCCGCGACCAGCACCCCCGAGCCGGACTCGACGTGCACGCACGCCTCGCGCTGGTAGTCGTCGAAGGGGAACCCGTACCCGTCGGCGAACGCGGTCAGCCGCGGCGACGACTGGGCGCCGCGGAAGCGGGCGTAGGCCTCGGCCGGGCTGCGGGGGGTGTCAGGAGAGCCGGGGTCGTACGGGGAAGCGGCCATGATGGAGCCCAAGTTACCGGCCGCCGGCAACCGCCCGCGTCAGCGCACGCCGGGTCCCGCAGCCATCAGCGACAGCGCGGCCGGAGCGACGGTGGCGTCCACGGGTGCAACCCCGAGGCGTTCGCCGTCGCCGTAGACCACCAGACCGTCGCCGGCCACCGTGACGGCACGGGCCCGCAGCTGCTCGACGCACGGATCTCGCGCGAACCGACCGGATCGCATCTGCGGCAGCAGCTGGAGCAGCTTGAGCCGGCTGACCGGGTGGATGATCGTCACATCGAGCAGCCCGTCACAAGGGTCGGCGCGGGGGCAGATCCGCAGCCCGCCGCCGTAGGTGGAGGTGTTCCCGACCGCCACGAGCATCGCGCGCTGCTCGCGGACCTCGCCGTCCAGGGTCAACCGGTAGCTCAGCGGCCGGAAGACGCGCAGCTCGGCCAGCGCCGCCACGGTGTAGCGCATCGACCCGCGCGGCCAGGGCATCGCGTTGGCACGTCCGTTGACCCGGGCGTCGTACCCGGTGGCCAGCACCGCGCCGACGTAGCGGTCCCCCACCCGGATCAGGTCGAGAGCCTGCCGGTGACCGCCCGCCACCACCTCGGCCGCGGCGAGGGTGTCGGTCGGGTCGAGGCCGACGCCCCGGGCCAGGTCGTTCCCGGTGCCGGCCGGGATCATCCCCAGCGCGGTCCGGCCCAACCCGCCCGCGTCTGCGCAGGCGTTCAGCCCGAGGTGCATCATCCCGTCGCCGCCCATCACGGCCAGCACGTCCACCTCACGCCGGACGGCTGCGGTCATCAGCGCCGCGGCGTCGGACCAGCTCTCGCTACGCAAGGTCTCGACCTGCGCGCCGGCGGCCCGCAACCGGCCCTCCACCTGGGCGAGGGTGACCGCACCCCGACCCCGGCCGGCCGTCGGGTTGACGACCAGGCTGATCCGGTTGGTCACCGGCTTACTGCTCGCGCCCGTCGTCGTCGGACAGCTGCCGGAGCGCCTGGTCGTTCTCGACACCGCCGGCCAGGACCAGGTCGTCACCGACTCGCCGTACCTTGCGCCGGTCGAGGACGTGCGCCAGCACCTCAGCGACCAGGAAGAGCACCGTCATGGGGAGGGCGAGCAGGAGCATCGAGTACGGGTCGGTGGACGGGGTCGCGACGGCACCGAAGACGAACGTCGCGAAGACGATGTAGATCCGGTACTTGGCCAGCTGACTGGCCTTGATGACCCCGACGATGTTGAGCATCAGCACCACCAGGGGCAGCAGGAACCCGATGCCGAAGACGAGCATGATGCGGATCAGGAACGACAGGTAAGCGTTGACGTCTTGCAGGTTGGAGACGCCGTCCTGGGTGAAGCTCAGCAGCACCTGGATGCCCTTGGGCATCACGAAGTAACCGACGACGACTCCGCCGAGGAACATGGGCGTCGCCGCGCTCAGGAAGATCATCGTCCACTTCTTCTCCCGGGACAGCAGACCGGGCGCGATGAACGCCCACAGCTGGTAGAGCCAGATCGGAGCGGTGGCTATGGCGCCGGCGAGCGCCGAGACCTTCAGGGCCAGGGCGAGCGGGGAGGTCAAGTTGATGTTGACCAGCAGCGTCTGGGCGTCCGGCTTCTTGGTCTTGAGGTCGGCGATGGCCGATAAGTAAGGGATCTTCAGCACGTCCAGCAGACTCTCCCGGAAAAACCAGGCGACGATCATCCCCGCCACAATGGCCAAGGAGGCGACCACCAGGCGGTACCGCAGCTCGCTCAAGTGCTCGAACAGCGACATCGACCCGTCGGCCGGGAGCGGCGGCGGCTTGAGCCAGGCCAGGCTGAAGCGGATCGGCCGACCCTTGATGCTCAGAGACACTCAGTGCTCGGCGAGGTCAGACGTCGCGGCGAACGTCGTGCTCGGTCGGCTGGCCCTGCGGCGGCTGGCCGTACGGGGTTCCGTTGATGCCCTGGGTTCCCTGCGGAGGCGCGACGTACGGGGCGTCGTTGTACTGCGGGGCGGGCGGTTTGGCGCCGTTCTGCTGCGGCTGCGGGTAGGAGACGCCGGCCTGCGGCGGTCCGGGGACGAAGGTCGAGCCAGCGTCGGTCTGGTACGGGTTCGGAGCGGTTGCGCCGGGGGCCGCTGGCGGGGTGTCCCCCGACTTGAGTCCCTTGGTCTCTTCCTTGAACTCCTTGATCGCCCTACCCGTGGACTTTCCGAGGCCTGCAAGTCGAGAGCCGCCGAACAGCAGCAGCACGATGATGAGGATGATGATCAGTTCTTGAGGTCCAGGCATCAGACCCGCCATCGGAACCATGACGCTCCCTTTCGGTGCCGGCGGCTGAGTGCCGCGCCCGCTCATCCTACGCCCGGCTAACCAACCTGGCCGCGGTCGAGAGGACTGGAGCCGCTCAACCTGGCGTCCTCGCCAATCTGTCCAAGCAAGTCACCGAGCTGTCCGGCGCGGTCAGCGAGCACGCCGACCTCGCTCAGCACGTCCGCGGTGAGGTGCGCCAGCCAGACGGCGTAGCCGACCAGCATCGCCAGCCCGACCAGCGCGATGGCGAGGAAGATCCAGACCCAGAGCACGGCCGCAGCCTACTGGTCGCCGAGTCGGAGCGAAGCCAGCCGTGGCCCGGAGAAACAGCTGAGCCGGTGGCCACGAGGGCCACCGGCTCAGCGGGGGGACGCTCAGGCGTTGATCACCCGCTGGTCGTCCTCGGTGCTCACGGAGATCTTGCGGGGCTTCGCCTTTTCGGCCACGGGGATCTGCAGCCGCAGCACGCCGCTGGTGTAGCTGGCGTCGATCCGCTCGGTGTCGAGGTTGTCGCCGAGGATCAGCTGGCGGCTGAACACGCCGCGCGGCCGCTCGGCGGCGACCAGCTCGGCAATGCCCTCGCGGGCCGGCCGGTCAGCGCGGACGGTCAGCACGTTGCGCTCCACGTCCAGGCTGATCGAGTCGGCGTCCACTCCCGGCAGGTCGAACTCCACCAGGAACGTGTCGCCCTCGCGCCAGGCGTCCATGGTCATCAGGGCCGGCCGGGCGGCGGTCCCGAAGACCTGGGACGAGAGCCGGTCGAGCTCGCGGAAAGGATCGGTGCGCACCAACATGGTTCCTCCTCCATCGTCGATTGTGTCGAGCGCGCTGGTCACGATCTATGGTGACCGCTACAGGTATTTTCTACCACCACGGGCAGCTAGGATGCAACCGTGCGGACAGCAGACGAGCCGGGCGACGACCGCGGCGTCTACGGCATCACGGTGGCAGCCGCGCTGGCTGGCACCGGCGTGCAGAACCTGCGGCTGTACGAGCGGCGCGGTCTGCTCGAGCCCGGCCGGACCGCCGGCGGCACCCGCCTCTACAGCCGCAACGACATCGTCCGGCTGGGGCGGATCGTCGCCTTGTTGGCCGATGGTCTGAACCTCGTCGGAGTGGCCATGGTGCTGACCCTGCAGGACGACCTGGCGGCAGCGCAGCGCGAGGCTGGAGCTCCGGAGCGACGGCCGGACCCGAGCCCCGGCTCAGACCCCGACTGAGTCTGGGTCCGCGACCGTGCGCTCGTCGAGGAGGGCCGCGTACTGGTCGAGGGCTTCCTGCGCCGCCTCGGCCGCCGAGTCGCCGGCGCCCGCCGGGGCGACCACCACGGCACCACCGCGCAGCTGCAGCAACAGCCCGCGGAGCCACGCCGGGTCGGTCACCCGCAGCGTCACGGTCAGCCCGCCGGCGGCGCGCGCGGACACCGCCTCGGTCGGGTAGTACTCCGCGACCCAGGCCGCCTCGGGCGCGAGGTCGACGGTGACGAGCGGTGCGTCCCGGAGCGCCTCGAACCAGCCGGTGGTGAGGTCCTTGAGCTGCACGTCGTGGGCGGCCACCGGGGTGTCGGTCACCACCACCTCGACCACCCGGTCCAGCCGGAAGGTCCGCAACGCCTGCGCGGAGTAGCACCAGGCCTCGAGGTAGCCGTAGCCCTCGAGCACGAAGACCCGCAGCGGGTCGACCAGCCGTCGGGTGGTCTCGGCTCGCGACGCCACGTCGTAGGTGAGGTCGAGCCGCCGGCCACGCTGCAGCCCGTCGGCGATCCGGGACTGCACCTCGCCCTGGCCTGCCGTCACCCGGACGCTCGCCTGGTTCGGATCCGTCGAACCCGCGGCCAGCTCGAGCTTGCGCAGCGCTCGGTCGACGGCGTCGCGCTGCCCCGGGCCGGCGATCTCACGCAGGGTCCGCAGGCCCAGCACCAAGGCGAGCGCCTCGTCCGCCGACAGTCGCAGCGGGCGGGTCAGGTAGTCGGCGTTGCTGAGGTGGATCACGCCCTCGCCGTCGACGGCGTCCATGTCGATGTCGATCAGGTCCCCCGGCGTGAGGCCGGGCATGCCGCACATCCACAGCACGTTCAGGTCCTCCCGCAGCGTCCGCAGGCTGATGTCGAACGCCCGGGCCACGTCGGCCATGGCCGCGCCGTCGTGCTCGCGCAGGTACGGCACCAGGCTGAGCAGCCGCCGGACCTGCGCCTGGGACGTCACGTGGCCCCCGCGGCCACCGCGGTCAGGCCGCGCAGGACCAGCTCGCGCAGCTCGACCGGCTCGAGCACCACCACGTCGGCGGCGTGCCGGGTGATCTCCTCTGCCGCGGAGGAGAGGTCGCTGAACCCGACGGCGACGACCTCGAAGCCCGGCGGTAGCGCCTGGTCGGACTGGGCGGCCTCGCTGCGGCGGCGCAGCCCCGGCGCCCGTCCCGGACGGATCGCCAGCACGGTGCGCTCGGTCGGCTCGCGGGGGGCGAGCGACCGGGCGAGGGCGCGCAGGTCGAGGTCCTCGGGCACGGCGTACGCCCCGGGCCGGGACTCCCGGCGCGGCAGGTCGGTGATCCGCGAGACCTTGAACATCCGGGTGGCGTCCCGGTCGACGTCGCGGCCGATGACGTACCAGCGGCCCTTGGAGGCGGTCATCCCCCACGGCTCCAGCGTCCGCCGGTTCGCGTCGCGGTAGGTGAAGCTCATCCGGACCCGTTCCAGGACGGCGTTCCACAGCGGCTCGAAGCCTGGTTCGCTGGCCTGCACCGAGGGTTCGAGCGAGGCGAGCTGGGACGCGTCCGGTTCGATCCCGGCGGCCCGCAGCTTCGCGAGGGCGCTACCGGTCGACTCGGCCATGCTCGCGTGCTGCCACACCCGCGCCGCCACGCCGACCACTGACGCCTCCTCGGCGTCGAGGTCGATCGGCGGCAGCTCGAACTCCCCCGGCAGGATCCGGTAGCCGGCCTCGTCGTCGAAGAGCGGGTCGAAGCTGCCGACCTCGATCGGCACCCCGAGAGCCCGCAGCTCGTCCTTGTCCCGCTCGAAGGTCCGCTCGAAGGCCGCGTCGCTGAGGCCGTGGTAACCCTCGACCGCCTCACGGATCCGGCTCTTGGAGAGGTAGCGGCCAGACACCAGCAGGCAGATCGTCAGGTTGAGGATGCGCTCGGTCTTGCGCGGTGCCATGCGTGCGTCCTCCTCACCCGTCTGGGGTCTCGGGCCGCGCCAGATTATCAGCCGGGTGTCGGCGCACTGCGCTGATCAATGCTCCGGCTCTTCGATTTCCCGGCGGGTGGGGGGCGTCGACCCGGATCTACGGAGCATCCGTCAGCGCTAGGGTCGCCCACGTGATCATCTGGGCGGACGGCGAGGTCACCGCGATCCGTCGGGAGTGGCCGGGGGCGGTCGAGCTGACGGTCCTGCGGGCCGACGAGACAGCCACCGAGATCCGGGCGCTGGCCTACACCTCGTTGATGGCCGCGCCCGAGATCGGCGACCGGGTGCTGCTCAACGTGGCGGCTCTGGACCGCGGGCTGGGCACCGGCGGCTACGCCCTGGTGATCGCGGCGCTCGACCCGGCCGGGCGACTGCGCGGTCAGCCACCACAACCGGCGGGGCACCTGGTCAAGGCCCGCTACCTGCCGCTGCAGGCGATGGTCGCCGGAGCCGACGAGCAGGGCTCGCCCCACCACGAGCTGCTCGCCGACGCCGACGACCTGGCCGGGATGCCGGTGCTGGTCGCCGACCTGCATTCCGCGCTCACCCCGGCCCTGGTGGCGATCGCGTACGACCGGCCGGGCACCCGGGTGGTGTACGTGATGAGCGACCAGGGGGCACTGCCACTTGCCTTCTCGCGCTCGGTGGCGGCCCTGCGCGAGGCGGGGCTGTTGGCCGGGACGGTCACGGTCGGCCAGGCGTTCGGCGGTGACCTCGAGGCGGTCACCGTGCACTCGGGCCTGCTGGCCGCTCGTCTGGCCCTCGAAGCGGACCTCGTCGTGGTCAGCCAGGGGCCGGGCAACCTCGGCACCGGCACCCGCTGGGGCTTCTCCGGCGTCGGCGCGGGCGAAGCCGTGAACGCCGCCGCCACCTTGGGCGGCCGTCCGGTGGGGTCGTTGCGGATCTCCGGCGCGGACGCCCGGCCGCGCCACCAGGGGCTCTCCCACCACAGCCTCACGGCGTACGGCCGGGTCGCCCTGCTGCCCGCTGATCTGGCCGTGCCCGTCCTGGCGGACGCGCCAGCGTTGGCAGGGATGGCGGGGCTGGACGCGGTCGCGGCGCTGGCCGACCCGGTCGAGCAGGCGTTGGCCGGGCTCGGGGCCCGCCACCGGCTGGTCCGGGTGCCGCTGGCCGGGCTGGACGTCGCCCTCCGCAGCTCCCCCGTCCCGATGTCGACGATGGGCCGTGACCTGGACGGCGACCCCGCCTACTTCCTCGCCGCCGCCGCCGCGGGCCGGCACGCTGCGGCCCTCCTCAGGTTGCCCTGACCGACGGGCGGCGGCCTAGCCTCCTTGGCCGGCCTGGGTGAAGAGCAGGTCGACGACCATCACCAGGGTCTGGTCGGGCTCGATCTTCGGGGTGGCGTTGCCGGTCGGATAGCCGAGCGCCGGCGGGATGACCAGCAGCACCCGGCTGCCGACGGTCTGGCCCACCAGACCCTGCTGCATCCCGGGCAGCAACCCGCTGAGCGCGGCGGACCCCACCGGGCTGCCGTAGGACTGCTCGATCAGCTTGCCGTCGCTCCACTGCTGGTAGCGGTAGTTGAACGTGATGGTGTCCGTGGCGGCGACCTTCTTGCCGGTGCCCTTGATCAGCGGCTGCACGACCAGCTTGGTCGGCGGGTCACCCTTCGGAATGGTGATGTTGATCTTGTCGCCGGACCCGGAGACGGTCGGCACGCCGGCCTTCGGGGTCACCGCGGCGCCTTCGGGGCCGCTCAGCTGCACGTCGACGAGGTCGACCACGAAGATCAGCGTGTCGCCGACGTTGATGCCGGCCTGGGCGTTGCCGCCGGAGGAGTCGTAGCCGTCCGAGCCGGGCATCGCGATCACGACGCGGCTGCCCTTGCGCTGGCCGGTCAGCCCCTTGCTGAAGCCGGGCACCACCTGGTCGAGGGAGAACGCGACCGACTTGCCCGTGCTGAACGACTCGTCGAACTTCTTGCCCGTCCGCCCGTCGACTCCGTAGTAGTTGACCTCGACCGTCTGGCCGGCCTTCACGACCTGGCCGTCGGAGGCGTCCAGCACCTGGGTCCGGGTCTTGTCGATGGCCCAGGGCGACTTCACCTTGACCTTCGGCTGCTTGCCGTACGCGCCGGTCACCGTGACCGCGTCGAGGTTGGTGGACGCCTTGATCTTCGCCGGGGTCGCGCTCGCGCTCGCGCTCGCGGACGGAGCGGCCGACGCGCTGGGGGCCGCCGTGCTCGCGTTGGACGTCGCGTCGTCCTTGCCGCAGGCGCCGAGCACCAGCAGCGAGGAGAGGAGCCCGACGGCGACCAGGGACTGGGAGGGGTTCAGACGCACCGGAGCACCTTACCCGCCCGACCTGGGTGCCACCCGTGCGCGACGGCCGAGGAAGCGGGCACGTGACGAGGTCGGCAGTCCCGGCAACAGCAACGCGCCCCGAGCCCGTCGAGGGCCCCGAAGGGGTTGCGGTCACTGGTACGACAGGTTGGCGCAACCTCTTCGAGGCCTTCGACAAGGCTCAGGGCGCGTGGCTCAGGTCCCCCGAGACCAATGGCTCCGGCTGGTCAGCGGCGCATCGAGGCGATCAGCCGGTCGACGCGTTCGTCGCTGGACACGAACGGGTCCTTGCAGAGCACCGTCCGCTGCGCCTGGTCGTTCAGCTTGAGGTGCACCCAGTCGACGGTGTAGTCGTTGCGACCCTCCTGCGCAGCCCGGATGAAGTCGCCGCGCAGCTTGGCCCGGGTCGTCTGCGGCGGGACGGACTTGGCCCGGAAGATCGCTGGCTCCGACGTGACCCGGGCGGCCAGTCCGCGTCCTTCGAGGATCGAGAAGAGCCCGCGGCCGCGCCGGATGTCGTGGTAGGCGAGGTCGAGCTGCGCGATCCGCGGATCGGCAAAGCTGAGCGAGTGCTTGGCGGCGTACTGGTCGAGCAGCTTGAGCTTGATCGCCCAGTCGACCTCGGTGTCGATCAGCTCCAGCTTGTCCTCCGCGACCGCCCGCAGCGACCGCTCCCACAGGTCGAGCACCCGGTCGATCACCGGCGTGTTCAGGTTGCCTCGCTCGACGAACTCAGCGACCCGGCCGTAGTACTCGGTCTGCAGCTCCAGCGCCGAGATCCGACGGCCGTTGGCCAGGGACACCTTGACCTGCCCGGTCCGGTCCCGGCTCATGTCCCGGATGGCCCGGATCGGGTTCTCCAGGGTGAAGTCGCGCATCGGCACCCCGGCCTCGATCAGCCGCAGCACCAGCTCGGCCGACCCGACCTTCAGCAGCGTCGTCGTCTCGCTCATGTTGGAGTCGCCGACGATGACGTGCAGCCGGCGGTAGCGCTCCGGGTCGGCGTGCGGCTCGTCGCGGGTGTTGATGATCGGCCGGCTGCGGGTGGTGGCCGAGGAGACGCTCTCCCAGATGTGCTCGGCCCGCTGGCTCACGCTGTACTCGGCGCCGCGGGCGGTGTGCAGCACCTTGCCGGCGCCGCAGATCAGCTGCCGGGAGACCAGGAACGGCACCAGCACGTCGGTGATCTTGGAGAAGTCGCCGACCCGGGAGATCAGGTAGTTCTCGTGGCAGCCGTAGGAGTTGCCGTGGCTGTCGGTGTTGTTCTTGAACAGGTAGATGTCGCCGGTGATGCCTTCGGACGCCAGCCGCTGCTCGGCGTCGACGATCAGGTCCTCGAGGATCCGCTCACCGGCCCGGTCGTGGTTGACCAGCTGGACCAGGTCGTCGCACTCGGCGGTCGCGTACTCGGGGTGCGACCCGACGTCGAGGTAGATCCGGGAGCCGTTACGCAGGAACACGTTGCTGCTGCGGCCCCAAGTCACGACCCGGCGGAACAGGTAGCGCGCCACCTCGTCCGGGGTCAGCCGGCGGGCACCACCTGAGGTGCAGGCGACGCCGTACTCGGTCTCCAGGCCGTAGATCCGGCGGTCCACTGCACTTCCTCCGTCCGTCGCTCCGAGGTCACGCGTCCAGCCAGTATCACCGCTCCACCAAGATCGCGACGGACAACGTCACGGATGGGACTCACCGATCAGGTCCAGCAGGCCACCGAGCTCGTCGCGGGTCAAGTCTCGCAGGTCCCCGCTCTTGAGACTGCCGAGCCGCACCGGACCGATGCCGGTCCGCGACAGCCGCCGGACGGGGTGCCCGACCGAGTCCATCATCCGCCGGACGATGTGGTTACGGCCCTCGTGCAGCGTCAGCTTGACCAGGGACCGGTCCTCGGCGGTCGAGACCAGCTTCACCGAGCTCGGCCGGACCAGCCCGTCCTCGAGCGTGATCCCCTCGCGCAGCCGCTTGACCGTCGCCGGGTGCATCACCCCGTTGACCTCGGCCAGATAGGTCTTGGGCACCTCGTACGACGGGTGCGCCAGCTTGTGCGCGAAGTCGCCGTCGTTGGTCAGGATCAACAGTCCGTCGGTGTCGGTGTCGAGCCGCCCGACGTGGAAGAGCCGGTTCTGCTTGCCCGGCCGGCGGCCCTCGATCAGGTCGTTCAGGTTCTTGCGGCCCTCAGGGTCGTCCATCGTCGAGACGACGCCGCGGGGCTTGTTGATCACCAGGTAGAGGTGCCGGCGGGGCGGCGGGATCCGCGAGCCGTCCACCCGGATCACGTCGGTCTCGGGGTCGACCCGCCGGCCCTGCTCGACGACCAGCTGGCCGTTCACCTCGACCCGGCCCTCGCTGATCATGATCTCGCAGGCTCGGCGGGAGGCGATGCCGGCGATGGCGAGTACCTTCTGCAGCCGGATGCCGTCGGTGTCGGTCCGCTCCTGGTCGCGGTCGTCGGAGTCGTTCACTGGTCACTCTTCTCGTTGTCGTGCTCGGGTTGCTGTTCGGGTACGCCGCGGTCGCGCGCCTGGTCGGCCAGGAGCCCCAGCTCGGCCTCGAGCGCCTCAGCCTCAGGGAGGTGGGGGGCCAGGGCGGGCAGGTCGCCGAGGGACCGCAGCCCCATCCGCTCCAGGAAGTAGCTGGTGGTGACGAAGACGACGGCCCCGGACTCGGGATCCTGGCCCGCCTCCTCGACCAGGCCGCGGGCCACCAGGGTGCGGATCACGCCGTCGACGTTCACGCCGCGGACGGCGGAGACCCGGCCGCGCGAGATGGGCTGGGTGTAGGCGATCACGGCGAGGGTCTCGAGCGCGGCCTGGCTGAGCCGGGCCTGCTGACCCTCCAGCACGCTGGCCGCGATCAGCTCGGCGTGCTCCTCGCGGGTGTAGTAGCGCCAGCCGCCGCCGACCTGGCGCAGCTCGAAGCCGCGACCGGTCTCGTCGTAGAAGGCGACCAGCTCGGCGAGGGTGTCCTGCACCACCGACTCGGGCTCGCCCACCGCCGCGGCGAGGTCAGCCGTCCGCCGCGGTTCCTCGGCCAGCAGCAGCAGGGCCTCGAGCGCGCCGCTGATCTCGGCCGGACTGCGCGGGGGGCGCTCCGGGGTCAGCAGGTCCTCGCTGCCCAAGGCGATCATCTGGCGGTCTCGGTCATCGGTCGGTCATCTGTCGGTCCTCGTCGGCGGTGGCGGCTTCGTCGGTCGGTTCGGGAAAGTCGAACTCGTCGGAGATGTCCAGCTCGCCCTCGCTCGACCCCGTCCAGCGTACGGTCAGCTCGGCCAGGGCGGCGACCTGCTCGAACGCGACCGCGCCCTCGCGGAAGAGCTCGAGCAGGGCCAGGAAGCGCGCCACCGTGGTCACCCGGTCGGGCGCGTCCCCGGTCAGGACGCGGAACGTGAGCGCTCCGGTCCGCCGCAGCCGGTCCACGATCAGCCGGGCCTGGTCGCGGACGCTGACCGTCGGCGCGTGCAGGTGGGTGAGCGAGACGACGTCGACCGGCTTGGGGGCCAGCGCTCGTGCCGCCAGGGCCTCGAGGTCCTGCGGGCTGAGGGTCAAGACCACCTCGGGCAGCAGCCGGGCAAAGCGGGGTTCGAGCCCGACGTCGCGCGGATGACGGCGAGCCTGCTCGTCCAGCGTGGTGGCCAGGTAGGCCGCGACCGCCTTGAACGCGCGGTACTGCAGCAGCCGGGCGAAGAGCAGGTCACGGGCCTCGAGCAGCGCCAGGTCCTCGGGATCGTCGACCTCACCCGAGGGCAGCAGCCGCGCCGCCTTCAGGTCGAGCAGGGTGGCCGCGACCACCACGAACGAGCTGGTCTGGTCGAGGTCCCAGTCGGCACCGGCGGCCTTGATGTGGGCCAGGAACTCATCGGTGACGCTCGACAGCGAGACCTCGGTGATGTCGAGCTTGTGCCGCGAGATCAGCTGCAGCAGCAGGTCGAACGGTCCCTCAAAGTTCACGAGGTGCACCGAGAACGGGGGTGGCTGGTCCTCCCGCCCGGTCGCGGTGATCGCCGTCGGAGCGCGGTTCACGACGCGGCGAGCCGCCGGACCAGCTCGGAGTCGGGGCCGTGCCGCTCGAGGTCGTCGAGCACAGCGGCGATGGCTTCGCGGACGATCCGGCCGCGGTCGACCGCCATCGCGTGGTCGGCCCGCAGGGTCAGCCGGGCCTGCTCGAGCGCCAGCAGCTCGTCCCGGCTGACGTAGACGGTGATCTTCTCGTCGTGCCGGACCCGGCCCGAGCCCTTGGCCGGAACCGGCTCGGACTCAGCCGGCGGCGACTCGACCTCGGTCGGCCGGAACAGCTCCGCGGCCCCCGGCAGGCTCACCCGGCGAGGCATCGCGCCAAGACCTCCCGGGCCAGGTTGCGGTAGGCCTCCGCACCGGGCGAGTGGGTGGCGTACGTGGTGATCGGCTCCCCCGCCACGGTGGTCTCGGGGAACTTGACCGTCCGCCGGATCACGGTGTGGAAGACCTGGTCGCCGAACGCCTGCACGACCCGCTCGAGCACCTCGCGGCTGTGCAGCGTCCGTGGGTCGTACATGGTGCCGAGGATGCCGAGCACGCCCAGCCTCGGGTTGAGCCGGTCCTGCACCTTGGTGATGGTGTCGGTCAGCAGGGCGATCCCGCGGAGCGCGAAGAACTCGCACTCCAGCGGCATCAAGACCTTGTCCGCCGCAGTCAGGGCGTTGACGGTGAGCAGCCCCAGACTGGGCGCGCAGTCGATCAGGATGAAGTCGTAGTCGGGCTTCGCCTTCTCCAGCACCCGCAGCAGCGTCTGCTCCCGGGCCACCTCCGACACGAGCTGGATCTCCGCGGCCGAGAGGTCGATGTTGCTCGGCAGGATGTCCAGCCCGGGCACGTTCGTGGCGTCGATGACCTGCTCGAGCGTGGTGTCGCGGCCCAGCAGCAGGTTGTAGATGCTGCGCTCGAGCGTGTGCGGGTTGACCCCCAGGCCCACCGACAGCGAGCCTTGGGGGTCGAAGTCGACCAACAGCACCTTGCGGCCCAGCTCGGCCAGCGCCGCTCCGAGGTTGATCGTGGTGGTCGTCTTGCCGACGCCGCCCTTCTGGTTGCAGAGCGCGATCACCACCGCCGGACCACCGGTCGCCGGTGTCGGCTCGGGCAGGTCGGGCCACGGCCGGCCGGTCGGGCCGAGCGTGACCGCGGGCGCGAGCGGGGCCGGGATCAGGGGCTCGGGGATCAGGGGCTCGGGGATCAGCGCCTCCGCGAGCACCGGGGCCCCGGGGACGACGAACCCCTCGCTGCCGGGCGAGTCCTCGGCCGGGTCGAACAGGCCCGCCAGGTCGACCGGAGCGGTCCGTACGTCGGACGTCCCGTCGGGGCGGTCGGCCTCTTCCACTCAGAACTCCTCGGTGCGCGGGGCGCGTCCGGGGGCGGCGCACGCTCCGGGGCAGCCTAGTACGCGCGAGGGTGGGAGGTCAGATAGACCTCGCGGAGATGGTCGACGGTCACCAGGGTGTAGATCTGCGTCGTGGTCACCGAGGCGTGGCCCAGCAGCTCCTGGACCACTCGGACGTCGGCCCCGGCGTCGAGCAGGTGGGTGGCGAAGGAGTGCCGCAGGGTGTGCGGGGAGACCTCGGCGTCGATGCCGGCTCGCTCGGCCGTCGTCCGCAGGATCGTCCAGGCGCTCTGCCGGGAGAGCCGACCGCCGCGGGCGTTGACGAACAGGGCCGGCGTCCCCGGTCCCCGGCCGACCAGGTCGGGCCGGGTCCGGACGAGGTAGGCGGCCAGCGCCGCCCGGGCGTACGAGCCGACCGGGACCACCCGCTGCTTTCGGCCCTTGCCCAGCACCCGCAGCCCCGGCGTGGTCTCGGGGTCGGCGTCGAGCAGCCGGCTGACGTCGTCCAGGTCGAGCCCGACCGCCTCGGAGACGCGGGTGCCGGTACCGTACAGCAGCTCCAGCAGCGCCGCGTCCCGCAGCCCGAGCACCGTGTCGGTGGCAGGCACCTCCAGCATCGCCTGCACCTGGTCGAGCCGCAGCGCCTTGGGCAGCCGGCGGTGCTGCGCGGGCGGGCGGACCTCGCCGGCGGGATCGTCGGCGCTCACCCCCTCCTCGACCGCGAACCGGTGCAGGCTGCGGACGGCGACCACGGCCCGGGCGACGCTCGCCGCCGCCAACGGAGGCTGCGGCCCGCCTTCGCGCAGCCGGACGGCGAACCCGGCCACCTGCGCGGGGGTGACCTGCTGGACCGAGGTCACCCCTTCGGCGGCGAGGTGCTCGACGTAGCGTCGGAGGTCGCGCCGGTAGGCGGTCAGGGTGTGCCGGGAGAGCCCACGCTCGACGCTCAGGTGGTCGAGGTAGGTCTGCACCAGCCGCGACAGCGCGGCCGGGTCAGCCGAGGACGTCGGCGAGCTCGACGTGGGAGGCCCCGTGCGCGGCGGCCACAGGTGCGCTGACCAGGGCGCCGTCGTAGGTGTTCAGCCCCAGGGCCAGCGCCGGGTCGGCCCGCAGCGCGGCCTGCCAGCCGTGGTCGGCCAGGCTGACCGCGTACGGCAGGGTCACGTTGGTGAGCGCGTAGGTCGAGGTGTTCGGCACCGCGCCGGGCATGTTGGCCACGCAGTAGAAGACCGACTCGTGCACCCGGTACGTCGGCTCGGCGTGCGTGGTCGGCCGGCTGTCCTCGAAGCAGCCACCCTGGTCGATGGCGATGTCGACCAGGACGCTGCCTGGCTTCATCCGAGCGACGAGCTCGTTGCTGACCACGGTCGGCGCCTTGGCGCCGGGCACCAGCACAGCGCCGATGACGAGGTCGGCGTCCAGCACGGCCCGTTCGACCTCGAGGATGTTGGAGGCGACCGTCTGCAGGTGCCCCTGGTAGATCCGGTCGGCGTCGCGCAGCTTGTCGACGTTGCGGTCCAGCAGCAGCACCTCGGCCTGCATGCCGAGCGCGATCGCCGCCGCGTTCATCCCGGACACCCCGGCCCCGATCACCACGACCTTGGCCGCGTACACGCCGGAGACGCCGCCCATCAAGGTGCCGCGGCCGCCGCCGGAGGCCATCAGGTGGTAGGCGCCGACCTGGGTCGCGAGCCGGCCGGCCACCTCACTCATCGGCGCGAGCAGCGGCAAGGCCCCGTTCGGCAGCTGCACGGTCTCGTACGCGATGCCGGTCACCCGGCGGTTCAGCAGGGCCTGCGTACAGGGCGAGTTCGCGGCCAGGTGCAGATAGGTGAAGAGCAGCTGACCGGGCTGCATCCGGTCGTACTCCTCGGCGACCGGCTCCTTGACCTTCATGATCATCTCGGCCTCACCCCAGACCTGCTCATGGTCGGGAATGATCTTGGCGCCCGCCGCGACGTACTCGTCGTCAGGGATCGAGGAGCCCACGCCGGCCCCGGACTGGATGATCACGTCGTGGCCGTGACGGACCAGCTCGTGCACCCCGGACGGGGTGATCGCCACCCGGTACTCGTGGTTCTTGATCTCGGTCGGAACTCCTACCAGCATGCGGGGTCGCACTCCTCAGGTCGCTCGGTCGGGCCGCCTCGTCGCGAGCATAGTGGCACACTACTGCGAGAAGTCTGCTCAGTGACCTCAAGGCCTAGATGCTTCGAGGTACTCGAATCGCCCTTGTATCCCCAGTCATGTCGATTCCGAGTTTTGTGCGCAGAATCAAGACGTAGTTCTTCACCGTTCCCTCGGCGAGGAAGAGCTTGTCGCCGATCTGACGGTTGGTGTACCCGTCGGTGACCAGGTCCAGGATCTCGCGCTCGCGCGGGGTCAGTGCGTCCACCTTCGATACCTCGCGGACCGGGTTCCGGAGCCGGTCCAACAGCTTCTGGGTGACGGCCGGGTCGATCAGCGACCGGCCCTCGGCCACCTGGCGGATACCGGCCACCAGGCTCGAGCCGCCGACCTCCTTCAGCAGGTAGCCCGACGCGCCGGCCATGATCGCGGAGAAGAGCGCCTCGTCGTCGTCGAAGGACGTCAGGATCACGCAGCGGATCTCCGGGTGCGCCGAGCGGATCTCCCGACAGACGTCGATGCCGCTGCCGTCGGGGAGGCGCCCGTCGAGCAGCGCCACGTCAGGGTGCGAGCTCGGGATCCGGCGCAGCGCTTCAGCCGCCGTACCCGCCTCGCCAACGACGGTGATGTTCGGCTCCGACTTGAGCAGGTCCGTCAGTACCTTCTGCGCAGGTTCATCATGCATCACAAGAAACACTTCGACTCGAGTCGAGGGCAAGGTGGTGCTCTGATCGCGTATGTCCTGTGGCTCGACACGCAAAGACGCCCGGCTTGCCGCGCCACGCGCAACTCGATCGACAAGCGGGTCGACAGGCCGTCCCAGCCGAACATCGATATCGCGGATCAGCCGAGCGACGCGAACGTCCTCGGTCGTGAATCGATGGCCATTGTCGAGTACGTCAACCACGGCTACCTCCGTCGTCCCCACCGTCGACCCCAAGGCGACGACGCTGCTCGAGCGTGAGATCCCATCTTACTGCGGCCCAATGCTTCAGTGTGATGCTCGCGGCGATCAGCTGCTCGTCGGTTAGCAGCCCGCGGTTCATGAGCTCGTGAATCGTTTCCTGCGCTGCCCGGCGTCGACGAGGCTCCTCCTCCCACAGCTCGTGGCGCAGGTTCTCGAGGTCGCTTCCCACCCTTGCTCGCCGCGCATCTCTCCTGGTCCACCAAGCGCCGACCAGCGAACCGAGCACTCCCGCCAGCGGGATCCCCACAAGCGCGAGAACTTCCATGATCGGTACCGTAGTGAAGCGGGCTGACACTTCGGGGGTCTAGATCATCTCGAAAGCTCTGGCTGGCTGCACGGGACGGATCGTGAGGATCGCCCCCTCGTTGAGTCTTACAGAACCCTCGGTAGTCACCGAGACGTCGACGCTCCGGCCCGCCCTACTCCCGCAGCGGGATGCCCCGGCCGTCGGTGGCAAAGCTGGGCGAGCGGGTCAAGATCAAGATGCCCTCGATCAGGGCCCAGATCGAGACGAGGATGCCGCCGAAGCCCAAGGTGAGCACGGTGATCAACAGCTGGGTGACCGCGATGCCGGTCCGACCCAGGTAGAAGTTGTGGACGCCGAGGCTGCCCAGGAAGATCGCCAGCAGCCCGGCCGCGAGCCGCGACTTCTGGGCGTTGTAGAGGCTCTGCTGGTACGCCAGCTGGCGCGGGTCGACCGGCTGCAGGTAGATCGCCGCCGGCTGCTCGTACGGGTCGGGCTGACCGTACGGGGTGGGCTGGCCGTACGGGGTGGGCTGGCCGTACGGGGTGGGCTGGCTGAACGGGGTGGGCTGGCTGTACGGCGGCGGCGGTTGGTAGGGCCGGTAGTCGCCGGCGCGGTCGAGCGGCACGGTGGGCTCAGGCTCGTACGGGGGGCGCGTCGGATCCGACATGGACCAAGTGTTCCACGCCCGGGTCCCCGCAGTGCTGTGAAGGCTCAGTCGGCGGTCGCGGCCAGCAGGGACTCGCGCGCCGGCCAGCGAGCGTCGGCCGGGCGGAGCGAGGCCCAGCCGCGCGCCCGGGCGGCCTCAGCCGCGAGCACGCCGGAGACCAGGCTCGGGCTGTGCAACCGACCGGCCAGCACGGCCTCGACCAGGTCGGTCAGCGAGGCCCAGACGACGTCCATGTCGGCTTCCTCGCCCTCGCGGACGAACCCGTCGGCCACGGACGCTGACAGGTCCCGGGCCAGGTAGATCCGGATCGACTCACCGACGATGCCGGGAGTGGAGAACAGGTCGACCAGCACATGCCACGTCCCGGCGGCCAGGTCGACCTCCTCCGCCAGCTCTCGCTGGGCCCCGATCAGGTAGTCCTCGCCGGTGACGTCGAGCAACCCGGCGGGTGGCTCGACCAGCCGGTGCCGGACGGGGTGCCGGTACTGCCGGACCAGGGCGACCCGCTCGGCGTCGTCGAGTGCGATCACCGCGACCGCGCCCGGGTGGCGCAGGTACTCGCGCTTGATCGTGCTGCCGTCGGGTGCGGTGATGTCGTCCCGCAGGAAGTCGGCGATGACGCCGTGGCCGAGCACGGTGGTCCCCGTGACGGGCCAGCTGAGCGCGACGTCGGTCAGCTCGGCCGCAGCCAGCACCGTCACCGACGGTCCGCTCACGCGCGCTCTCCCACCGGCAGCCGGGTGGAGAGCTTGCGGTCCAGCGCCGCCTCGACGAGCCCCACGAACAGCGGGTGCGGCCGGGTCGGCCGCGACTTGAGCTCCGGGTGCGCCTGGGTCGCGACGAAGTAGGGGTGCACGTCGTCGGGCAGCTCGATGAACTCGACCAGCCGGGAGTCCGGCGAAGTGCCGCTGATCACCAGTCCCGCCTCCTCCAGCTGGTCGCGGTAGGAGTTGTTGACCTCGTAGCGGTGCCGGTGCCGTTCGGTCACCTCGGTCGTCCCGTAGCGCTTGGCCACGACCGAGCCGGCCGACAGCTCGGCCGGATAGGAGCCGAGCCGCATCGACCCGCCCAGGTCGCCGCCGCCGTTGACGATGGCCACCTGCTCGGCCATGGTGGCGATCACCGGGTGCGGGGTGCCGGGGCTGAACTCGCTCGAGTCGGCCCCCTCCAGCCCGGCCAGGTGCCGGGCCACCTCGATCACCATGCACTGCAGGCCGAGGCACAGCCCGAGGATCGGGACCTGGTGCTCGCGGGCGTAGCGGACCGCCCCGACCTTGCCCTCGACGCCGCGGATGCCGAAGCCGCCGGGGATGACGATGCCGTCCACGTCGTGCAGCAGCCGCGCCGCACCCTCGGCGGTCTCGCACTCATCCGACTGCACCCAGCGCACCTGCACCCGGGCCCGGTTGGCGAACCCGCCCGCCCGCAACGCCTCGCTGACGGAGAGGTAGGCGTCGGGCAGGTCGATGTACTTGCCGACCAGCGCGACCGTCACCTCCTCCTTGGGGTGGTGGACCCGTTCCAGCAGGTCGTTCCAGCGGGTCCAGTCGACGTCTCGGAAACGCAGGTCGAGCCGGCGCACCACGTACGCGTCGAGGCCCTCGCGGTGCAGCACCTTGGGGATGTCGTAGATGCTCGGCGCGTCGACGCAGGCCACCACGGCCTGCTCGTCCACGTCGCACATCAGCGAGATCTTGCGCTTGACCGACTCGGGGATCTCGCGGTCGGAGCGGCAGACCACCGCGTCGGGCTGGATACCGACCTGGCGCAGCGCGGCGACCGAGTGCTGGGTCGGCTTGGTCTTGAGCTCACCGCTCGGGCCGATGTAGGGCACCAGTGAGACGTGCAGGAAAAAGACGTTCTCGCGGCCGACGTCGTGCCGGACCTGACGCGCCGCCTCCAGGAAGGGCAGCGACTCGATGTCGCCGACGGTGCCGCCGATCTCGTGGATCACCACGTCGATGTGGACGCCCTGGGCATCAGTCCCGCCCATGGCGAGCATGGACTCCTTGATCTCGTTGGTGATGTGCGGGATGACCTGGACGGTGTCCCCCAAGTAGTCCCCGCGCCGTTCCTTGGCGATCACCGAGGAGTAGACCTTTCCGGTGGTGACGTTGGCCTCGGCTGAGAGGTTGACGTTGAGGAAGCGCTCGTAGTGGCCGACGTCGAGGTCGGTCTCAGCGCCGTCCTCGGTGACGAAGACCTCGCCGTGCTGGAACGGGTTCATGGTGCCCGGGTCCACGTTCAGGTACGGGTCGAGCTTTTGCATCGACACCTGGAGGCCACGCGCTACGAGGAGCGAGCCGAGGCTGGATGCCGTCAGTCCCTTGCCCAGGGACGAGGCGACCCCGCCGGTGACGAACAGGTGCTTGGTGTACTTCTCGCGGGCTCCCACGGGCCTCCAGCCTACGTCGGACGGCGCCCCGGGTCGAATGACCCGCCGCGGGGTCAGCCAGCAGCAGCGTCGGTGACCAGGGCAGCGTACGTCGCCGCGAGGTTCGCAGCCACCCGGTCCTCGTCCGGCCAGTCGGCGGCCTGCCGGCGCCCTGCGGCGCGCAGGTCATCCAGCCGTACGGGGTCGTCCAACGTCGCCGCGATCGCCGCCGCGGCCCCGGCCACGTCGTCGGGCGCGAACAGCACGGCCGCGTCGCCGACCAGCTCACCGATGCCGCCGACCCGGGTGCTGAACAACGGCAGGCCGGCGAGCAACGCCTCCTGCGCGACCAACGCCCGCGCCTCCCAGGTGGAGGTGAGCAGGAAGCCGTCGGCTGCGCCGAGCAGCGACGCCACGTCGTCGGTGCGGCCCAGCAGCCGGACCGGCAGCTGCTCGGCGGCGATCCGGGTGGCCAGCTCGGCGTGCAGCGGTCCGTCGCCGGCGATGGCGAGCTGCAGCCGGGGCCGCGTCCGCAGCGCCGCGGCCAGGTCGAGGACCATGCCCAGGTTCTTCTGCGGGGCGAGCCGGCCGACGGTGACCAGCAGCTCGTCGCTGTCGGCGAGCCCGAGCGAGGCCCGGTACGCCGCCCGGGGCACCGCGGCCGGCGGCAGCGTCGGCGCGGCGACCAGCCCGAGCTCGGCCCGACGGGCGCCGTACGCCCGGGCCTGGTCGACCAGGTCGCTGCTGGCGCCCAGCGTCAGGGTGGCGCCGCGGGCCACGAGCCGCTGCAGCGTCCGGCCGACGGCCGCGTGTCGGCCGGTGCCCAAGATGGCGTTGTGCCAGGTGACCACCAGCGGCACCCGGGCGAGCCGCGCCCAGGGCAGCGCCCGGGCAGCCGCCTGGTAGCCGTGGGCGTGCATGACGTCGACGCCGCCCAGCCGGGACAGCCGGCTGAACGGCTCGACGCCGAATCCGTTCCCTGAGCCTTTCGATGGGCCGAAGTCGTGGGCGGCCGCGGTCGCCGCCGGGCAGTAGACCGTCACGTCATGACCGAGGGCGACCAGTCGCGGCGCCAGGCCGGCCACGTGCCGGCCGATCCCGCCGGTGCTGGCGCCCAGCACCTCAGCGATCCGCATGCGCGACCTCCGCCCCGGCCGTCGAGCGCAGCCGGCGGAGCTGGCCCAGCAACGGCCGGTCGACCACGGCCAGGACGCCGACGTAGATCCCGGTGGCGCCGACCGCCACGGCGATCCCGCCGAGCAGGGCGACGACCAGCGAGGCGTCCGCCAGCCGGCCGGCAGGCCACCAGAGCAGCGCGACCGCGATCACGGCGGCCAGTCCCCCGGTGAGCAGCGACCGGCCCAGCCCGAGCGGACCGGGCAGCCGGCGGCGCAGCCGCGACCAGCCGACGGCGGCGCCCACCGCCATCCCGAACGAGACGGCGGCCGCCACCCCCGTCACCAGCCCGGTCGTGGGCAGCAGCAGCCGCAGCACGGCGACGGCGAGGATCACCGTCGCCCAGCCCGTCCCGGTGGTGAGGCCCGAGTCGCGGGCGAGGTGCTGGGCCAGCAGGGTGCGCGAGGCGAGACCGAGGAGGGCGAAGCCGACCACCGCCGGCGCGAACGCGGCGATCGGCGCGGCCAGGGCGGCCGTCCGGCCCGACCCTGGTCCGAGGACGAAGACGCGGGCCACCGGAACGGCCGTCGCGGCCAGCAGCGCGGCGCCCAGCCAGGCCAGACCGACCACCGGGGCGACCGTGGCGGCCAGCACCCGCGACACGGCGGCGCTGCCCTGCTCGCCCTCGGCCGCGGCCGCGAGCCGAGGGAAGGCGAGCTGGAGCAGCGGGGCGACCAGCACCGCGTACGGCAGCAGGTAGAGCGCGTTCGCCCAGGTGAAGCGGGTCAGCGCGCCCGGGTCGCCGCTGCGCTGGGTGGCCCAGCTGATCAGCAGCACGCTCAGCTGCTGCAGCACCAGGCCGACGATGCCGGCCAGCGCGATCCGGCCGATCACCGACCGGTCCCCGGCGGCGAAGCGCCAGCGCGGCCGGACCCGCACCCCCAGCCGGGCCAGCGGCACCAGCGTGCAGCCGGCCAGGACGAGCACCCCGAGCGTGGTGCCCCAGCCGAGCACCGCGGTCGCCCGGGACGTGAGGGCGGCCAGGTCGTCCCGGGAAGCGCTGGGCGCCAACGCCGCGTACCCGAGGTAGGTGGCCACCACGACGACGCTGGAGAGCAGCGGCGCCAGCGCCGCGGCGAGGAACCGGGCGTGCGCCTGCAGCACGCCGGCGCTGACCACGGCCAGGCCGTAGAGCCAGACCTGCGGCGCGAACGCGACCAGCAGCGCGGCGACGGTGTCGGCGCTGCCCGCGCAGGCGTCGCTGGCGTACAGCCGCCCGTACCAGGGCGCCGCGAACAGCGCCACGAGGGCGGCGGGGGTGAGCACGACCAGGGTCCAGGTCAGCAGCGCCGATACGGTCTGCGCCGTGGACTCCCGCCGTCCCGCGGCGACGTGCCGGGCGACGACGGGGACGACGACCCCCGCCAGCACACCGCCGGCGACGATCTCGAACAAGATGTTGGGCAGCGCGTTCGCCGCGTTGTACGCGTCGCCGAGGCAGGTGTCGCCGACGGTCTTGGAGAAGACGACCGAACGCCCGAACCCGACGACCCGGGCCGCGAGGGTCAGGCTGGCCAGGCTCAGGATCACCGACCCCGATCGACCGCTCATCTCAGGGGAACGGCGGGTCGGCCGAGGGCGTCGAGCCGGCGCAGCCACGGCGTCCGCTCGATCACGGCGGTGAAGCTGACCCGCTCGCTGGCCCCGTTCAGGGCGACCACCGCCGCGAGTGCCACCAGCCGGGCCGACCGCGGCAGCACCGCAGCGGCGGCGGTGGCCAGGCCCGCGCCGAGAGCGTTCGCCCCGCAGTCCCCGAGCATCGACTGGCCCCCCAGGTCCGCCGGCAGTGAGCCGCCGACGGCACCGAGCAGCGGTCCGAGGGCGGGAGCTGCCGGTCGCGCTCCGCCCAGGGCGAGCCCCAGCAGGCCGACGACCTTCGCCGCCCGACCCGGCCGCAGGTCGAGCAGGTTGACCAGGTTGGCCGTCCCGGCGACCAGCGCGGTGTCCACGGCAACGTCGACGAGCCCCCGCCGCTGCTGCTGGTGCGGCGAGCCGACCGCGAGCAGACCGGCCACAGCTGCACCCGTCAGGCCGACGCCGACGATCTTGACCATGCCGGTGGTGAGCCGGCCGTCGCGGAGCGCCCGCAGGTGGCCACGGAAGCCGCGGGCCTCGCCCGAGCCGTAGAGGTCGTCGTACGCCCCGACCAGTCCGGAGCCGACCACCGCCACGGCGACCGCCGCGGTCTCGGGCCGAGGCCGGTCGACGGCGACGACCAGACCGACGAGCACCGCCGCGACCGCGGCCGGGCCCTCGAGCAGCGTGACCGGCGCCCCCGCGTGGTTGGTCCGAGCCCAGCGGGACGTCGGTGACGTCGTCCGGACCCCCCACCACGACACCCCGGCCGCGGTGAGCGCGGCGGCGGTCCCGCCGACCAGAGCCCGCCCCGTCACCGTAGGACTCACCGCACCGGCAGGGTGGGTAACGGCGCGTCGGCTTTGGCGAGGGCGCCGTAGTGGCCGTGCTGGCCGAGGAGCTGCTGCTGGCCGGCGAGGACGGTGGTGGTGACGCCGCTGGGCAGGTCCGCGACGTCCACGGTGCTCAGCCTGCCGGCGGCCCCCGAGTCCGACCGCACCGCGAGCACGTCCGTGCCGTTGATGTTCTCGCTGTCGGGTCCCGCGACGACCACCCCGCTGGCGTGGACGAGCAACGCGACATCGGTCTGCACGTGGGCCTGCAGGACGTCGGGCGACAGCTGCGGGTTGGGCGCCGGCGCGGTGACCACGATGATCAGCTCCGCTCGCCGGCTGGAGTCGTCGCTGAACGTGGCGAACCCGGCCTTCTGCAACGCCTCCCCTGCGGCGACCGCGTTCTGGTCGCGCTCCTGGGGTGCCTTGGCCCCGATCGACCAGCCGAGCACCCGACCGAAGCGGGTCGCCGCCGTCATCGAGTCCTCCAGACCGGCCTCGTTCTGGTAAGGCTCCACCACCGCGTCGAGGCCCTCGGCCTTGGCCGCGTCGAAGGCGTCGTCGTCGACCTTGACCGAGCGCACCACGGTGCCGCCGGCGTCGCCCACGGCCTCGCTGATGTTCGTCACCACCGCGCTGGGCGCGTCCGGCATCACCACGACGGCGACGCCGAAGCCGCCGAGTGCGCCCGCAGTCACCTGGGGGCCGACCCGCGTGGCGTACGCGTCCCGGTACTTGGCGAGCGCGTTGGCCTGGTCGAGCTCAGCGCGGAGCTCGACAACCTTGAGGCGGTCCTGCTCCGCCTGCGCGTTGAGCTGAACATTGAGCCCCTCCTTCACCGACGGGCCCAGAGAGACACCGGCCACGATCCCGACCGCGAGGGCCAGGAAGACCGCCATCAACGAGACGATGTGGTAACGGAAGTTGATCACGTGAACAGTTCCTTGATCCAGTAGAACAAGTCGCCGATCCGCGCGGCGAAGACGCTGCCCACGGCCGAACCGATGTCGGTAAAGAGCAGCGATGACAGCAGGGCGAGCATTCCGGCGAGCACCAGAAGTATCAGGTGCCAGCCCTTGATCTCACTGCGGTAGATCCGCGACACGCCCTTGGCGTCGACGAGCTTGGGCCCCACCCGCAGCCGGGTGAGGAAGGTGGACGCCATTCCCGAGCGACCTTTGTCCAAGAACTCCACCAGCGACGCGTGAGTTCCCACCGCCACCAGCAGCCGGGCGCCCTTGGTGTCGGCCAGCAACATGGCCGCGTCCTCGCTGGTACCGAGCGCCGGGAACACCACCGTCGGCACGCCGAGCTGCGCGACCCGCTCGACGCCGGGAGCGCGGCCGTCACGGTAGGCGTGCACGATGATCTCGGCGCCACAGCGCAGCGCCGCGTCCGAGCAGGAGTCCATGTCGCCGATGATCATGTCCGGCTTGTACCCCGCCTCGAGCAGCGCGTCCGCGCCGCCGTCGACGCCCATCAGCAGCGGCTTGTACTCCGAGATGTAGGGCCGCAGGGCGTCGAGGTCGCTGCGGTAGTCATAGCCCCGGACCACGATCAGCACGTGCCGACCCTCGATCACCGTACGGATCTCGGGGACGCCGATGCCCTCAAGCAGGAGCTCCTTCTCCTCGCGGAGGTAGCGCATCGTGTTCTCGGTGAAGTCCTCGATCTGGGCCGAGAGACCTTCCCGGGCTACTCGCAGCTGCTCCTCGAGCAGGTCCGTGGTGACCAGCGTGCCCTCGGCGACCACGGCACCGTCGGGGTCGAGCAGCAGACCGGAGTCCAGGGTCAGCCGGTCCCCCTCCTTGACCGCGGTGAAGATGTCCTCTCCCACGTCGTCGACCAGCGCGATGCCCGCCTCGAGCAGGATGCCGGGACCCAGGTTGGGATAGCGGCCCGACACCGACGGCACGGCGTTGACCACCGCGCTGACGCCCGCGGCCACCAGCGCCTCGGCGCTGACCCGGTCGAGGTCGGAGTGGTGGATGACTGCGATCTCGCCCGGCCGGAGCCGCTTGGTGAGGTTCTTCGTCCGCCGGTCCAGCCGCGCGACGCCACCCACCTCGGGCGCGCTGCGTCGTCGCAGCAGGCTGGGCAGTTTCATGGCAGCGTCAGTCTCCCATGCGACGTAGGCCTCGCACCCGCTCGACCGACGGCGCGCCTGCGAGCGTCGGGTAGGTCAGGCCTTGGCCCTGCCTGGACGACCGAGCCAGCAGGACACGCCCCGGGCAGCGTGAGCCGCGCACGGAGTCGTCCTGCGAGCGAGCGAGGAAGACAGGCTCATGAGGGGCTGACCGGGCGCGAGCGGGAAGAAACAGCAAGCTCGACCAGCTCACCGGCGTGGGCGAGGGCGGAGTCGGTGGTCTCCAGCCCGGCCATCATCCGGGCGAGCTCGGCGGCCCGCTGCTCCTCGGCCACCCGCACCACCCCGCTGGTGGTGACCTGGCCGTCGTCGGACTTGACCACGACGTAGTGCCGGTCGGCGAAGGCGGCGACCTGGGCCAGGTGCGTCACCACCACGACCTGGCTGTGCCGGGCGAGTGCGGCCAGCCGGCGACCGATCTCGACGGCGACCCGACCACCGACCCCGGCATCCACCTCGTCGAAGACGAGCGTGTGCTGACCGGCGTCGGCCGCGAGCACCACCTCGAGCGCGAGCCGGACGCGGGACAGCTCCCCGCCGGACGCGATCTTGGCGAGGCTGCGCGGCTCGCTGCCGGGGTTGGCGCTGAAGAGCAGGTCGACCCGGTCAGCGCCGTACGGTCCGAGGTCGGTGCTGGTGAGCTGGAAGATCAGCCGCGCGTGCGGCATGGCCAGCGCGGCCAGCTCGGCGAGCACGTCGGCGCTGAGCCGCTCCGCCGCGGCGGCCCGGGCGGTCGAGAGCCGGCCGGCGAGCTCGGCGAGCTCGGCGTCCAGGGCGCCGACCCGGGCCTCGAGCTCGACGATCCGGTCGTCGGAGGACTCGAGCGTCAGCAGCCGGGTCACGGCCTCCGCGGACCAGGCGAGCACCTCGTCGACGCTCGCGCCGTACGTGCGGGTCAGCCCCGCCAACGCGGACCGCCGGCCCGCGATCCACTCGAGCCGGCCCGGCTCGGCGTCGAGCCGGTCGAGGTAGCGCGCCAGGTCGGCGGCCACGTCGCCGAGGGTGTAGCTGACCTCGGCGAGCCGCCGGCCGAGGTCGGCGGCTTCGGGGTCGGACTCGGTCTCGAGCGCCTTGCGGGCCAGCACGACGCCGGTCAGGGCGCCGCCGGCTTCGTCCTCGGCGCCGGCGATCGCGGCGATGGCGGTCGACGCGGCGAGCCGGAGGTCGTCGGCAGACCGCAGTCGGTCGGCCTCGGCCGCGAGGGCGAGGTCCTCCCCCGGCTCCGGAGCGACGCGCTCGATCTCGGTCAGGCCAAAGGTCAGCAGGTTGATCTCGCGAGCGCGCGCGAGGCCCTCCGCGCGCAGCCGGGCCAGCTCGCCGGCCGTGGTCCGCCGCTCGGCGTAGCGGCTGCGGTAGCGCTCGAGGGTCTCCGCGAGCTCGGGGCCCGCCGACCGGTCGAGGATCTCGCGCTGCCGCTCGGCACCGGCGAGCCGGACCTGCTCGGACTGGCCGTGGATGGTGATCAGCTCCGACGTGAGCTCGCCGCAGACCGCGAGCGGCACTTGGGCCCCGCCCAGGTACGCACGGGAGCGACCGGCCGCAGTCAGGTGCCGGGCGACGAGCAGCTCGCCCTCCTCGACGGCACCACCGGCCTCGCTCACCCGTTCAGCCAGCGCCTCGTCGGCAACGAGGAACGACCCCTCCACCCGCGCCCGTTCGGCGCCGCTGCGGACCGACCGCGGATCGGCTCGCTCGCCCAGCAGCAGCCCGATCCCGGTGACGATCATGGTCTTGCCGGCGCCGGTCTCGCCGGTGACGACGGTGAACCCCGGGTCGAGCGCGAGCGTCGCCTCGTTGATCACGCCGAGGTCGGTGATCCGCAGCTCGTCGATCATCGGCCGGTCCTGATGATCATGGTCGGAGAATGATCATGGTCGGGAAGATGATCATGAGGACGTCCAGGCCCGCCGGGGCTCCAGCACCGAGGCGTGGTCGCTCTCGGCGGCCCCACGCCAGCCCTCCACCCGCAGCCCGAACTTGTTCACCAGCCGGTCGGTGAACGGCGCCTCGGACATCCGGGCGAGGCGTAGCCGGTGCTCGCCCTGGCGTACCTCGATCTCCATCCCGCTGCGCAGCTCGGCCGAGCGACGGCCGTCGCACCAGACCACGCCGTGGGTCGGCGACGCCTCGATCAGCTCGATGATCACCGTCGAGTCCGGACCGAGGACCAGTGGTCGGGCGAACAGCGCGTGGGCGCTCAGCGGCACCATCAGCAGCGCGTCGACGCTTGGCCAGATGACCGGACCGCCGGCCGAGAACGCGTACGCGGTGGACCCGGTCGGTGTGGCGACCAGCACTCCGTCGCAGGCCCAGCGGGACAGTGGACGTCCGTCGACCTCGACCACGACCTCGAGCATCCGCTCCCGGGCCGCCTTCTCGATCGAGACCTCGTTGATCGCGTACGAGGACCACACGACCTCACCGCTGGAGCACTCCCGCAGCGTGACCTGGACGGTGAAGCGCTCCTCGACGGTGTAGGAGCTGTCAACGATGGCGGTCACGATGCTGTCGATCTCGGACGACTCCGCCTCGGCGAGGAAACCGACGTGACCGAGGTTGACCCCGAGCAGCGGGAGGTCGGTGGCGAAGACCCACTCCGCACCGCGCAGGATCGTGCCGTCGCCACCGAGCACCACCATCAGCTCGATGCCGTCGGCGCGGGAGACGGGCTTGGTCAGTCTGGTCACCGCGGGGGCGAGCCGGGGGTCGAGCAGCTCCAGGTCGTCGGCCGGCAGCGCGGACACGATCCCCGCTCGGTGCAGTCCCTCGATCAGCCGGGTCGCGGCGTCGATCGCGGCCGGTCGGCCCATGTGGGTGAGCACCGCGATCCGTCGCGCCGGGTCCCCGGGCGCCTGCGCGGGGGGGACTTCGGGGGCCTCGGTCACCTGGCACAGCATAGGCGGCAGGTTCAGCCCGTCAGGGACGCCGCGACCACCGCGGCGGCGACGTCTAGAGGTACGGGTGCGGGCGGCGTCCGCAGCAGCAGGAAGAACTCGCGGTTGCCGGCGGGGCCGGGCAACCTGCTCGGGCAGACGGCCCACGCGTGCCAGCCGGACGCCGCCGCCGCGACGGCCACTGCGCGGACGGCTTCGGCGTGCTGGTCGGCGGCGCGGACCACACCGCCACGTCCCAGCCGTTCGCGGCCGACCTCGAACTGGGGCTTGACCATCAGCAGCATGGACCCGGCGGGGTCGGTCACCGCGGCCAGCGGGCCCACCACCAGGGTGAGGGAGATGAACGAGACGTCGGCCACGGTGAGGTCGACCCGGGCGCCCAGGTGGTCGAGCCGGAGGTCGCGCAGGTTGGTCCGCTCGTGCACCACCACCCGCGGGTCGGCGCGCAGTCCCGGGGCAAGCTGGTCGGTGCCGACGTCGACGGCGTGCACCGGGTCGCAGCCCCGTTCCAGCAGCACCTGGGTGAAACCGCCGGTGGAGGAGCCGGCGTCCAGCGCCCGGCCGGCGACGCGCAGCTCGAGGTCGTCCAGCGCCCCGATCAGCTTGTGCGCGGCCCGCGAGACGTACGGGTCGAGGGGTGCGGTGACGTGCGCGGACGCCGCGATCGTCTCGGCCGGCCGGCGCACCTCCGCACCGTCCACCCGGACGACACCGTCGCGGATCAACGCCTGCGCCTGGGCCCGCGAACGCGCGAGACCGCGCTCCACGAGCAGCCGGTCCAACCGCAGCAGCCGGTCCGGCTCCGGACCGGTCAGCGGCCGGGGGCGTCGGGGTGCAGCACGTCATGCAGCACCTCGTGCGCCTGGACCAGCCGGTCGTGGTGCTCGGCCAGCGGGACACCCTCCAGGTCACTGATCGCGGCCAGCGCGTCGGCCAGCCGGGGGTCGTCGACGGCCGGCGGCGGCTCCGGGGTCGAGGCGCTCACGCGCCTGCGTCCGTGGTCGGGGCGGGCACGACGGTCACGGCGTCGCTGGTCTCGGCGGCGTCGACCTTCTTGGCCGCACTCCGTTTGGCGGCCGCCTTCTTCGCCGGCGGGACCGTGGCCGGCGTGGCCGGCGCGGCCGCTCCGGTCGCCGACTTCCGTGGCGTCCCGGTCGCTTTCCGCGAGGCGGCGCGGGAGGCCGCCGCCTGCGCCTTCGCCAGCTGTGTCCGCAGCTCGGCGATCTCCTCCCGCACCTCGTCCAGGTCGTCGGACCGGACGAAGCCGAAGCGGTTCGCCGCCTTGGTCATCTCGGTGGTCAGCAGCGTCTCGATCAGCTCCCGGTTGGCCTGCCGGGCGGCCGCAGCCTCCTCCGCGAGCCGGCTGGCGCGATCACTCGCCTCGGCCGCGGCCTCCTCCAGCCCGGCCTGGGCGATGATGCTCCGCGCCACCGCCTCGGCCCGGGCCCGCGCCGCCTTGTTTACCGCATTCGCCAGGCCCAGATAGCTCTGGACCGCATCGAGAACCATCGTGCTCCTTCATCGCCGCCGGTCAGGCCCTCACGTGGCCGTCTCGTCCACGCTAACCCCTCACCGGAACATGTCGACCGAGCCCGGTGTTGCCGCCCAGAGAGCAACGCCGCCGAAGTCCCCATCGTGACCTGGCGGCACGACCCGCGAGGAGACCAGATGACCAGCACGACCACCGAACCTCAGACCGCAGCCACGAGCGGCCGCGACCAGGCCGACCTGTGGTTCGACCCGCTCTGCCCCTTCTGCTGGATCACTTCGCGATGGATCCTCGAGGTCGAGACGGTGCGTGACATCGACGTGCACTTCCACGTGATGAGCCTGGCTGTGCTGAACGAGGGTCTAGACATCCCCGAGGCCTACCGGGAGGCCCTCGCACAGGCCTGGGGCCCGGTACGGGTCGCGATCGCCGCCGCCCAGCTCAAGGGCGAGGAGGTGCTCGCTCCGCTCTACACCGCGATGGGTACCCGGATCCACAACCAGGGCATCAAGGACTTCTCGGTCGTCATCGCCGAGTCGCTCGCCGAGCTGGGCCTGCCGGCCGAGCTGGCCGACGCCGCCAGCAGCACCGACTACGACGAGGCGCTGCGGGTCAGCCACCACGCCGGTATGGACAAGGTGGGCAAGGGTGTCGGCACCCCCACGATCCACGTCAACGGCACCGCCTTCTTCGGGCCAGTGATCACCCGGATCCCGCGCGGCGAGGAAGCCGGACTCCTGTGGGACGCCAGCGTCACGCTCGCGAGCTTCCCGTACTTCTTCGAGCTGAAGCGCGAACGCACCGACTCACTCCACTTCGACTGAGCTCAGCCGGCCAGACTGACCTGGTCGCGCAAGAACGCAGCCAGGTCGGCGATCTCCGCGGCCGACACGTTGTGCCCCAGCCCGGCGTAGACCTGCCGGGTGAGCGTCGTGTGCTTGGCCAGCCACGAGTCGGTCATGGTGACCAGGGGCAAGGGAATGAGCGGGTCGGCGTCGCCCCGACCGCTGAAGACGGGCGGCCGACGCTCGGCCAGCGCGGCGTCGCCGGCCACGGCCGTGGGGACGGCAAAGCCGGAGAGCACGACGCCGTAGTCGAACTGGTCGGGCGCGACCCGCATGCACTGCAGCGCGATCGAGGAGCCCTGGGAAAAGCCGAGGATGCCGACCGAGGGGTGGTCCTGCACCCGGACCCAGTCGAGCACCGCCCGCGCCGAGGAGTCGATCTGGTTCAGCCCCAGGCTCGCGTTCAGGGGATACCAGCCGTAGCCGCTGCCGACCGGGATCGGTCCGCGGATCGCGGCCAGCACCAGCTCCGAAGGCAGCTGGTCGTGCAGCTCGGTACCCATCCGCTCGTCCATCCCGTGCCCGTGCAGCAGCACCAGCAGGGGTCGACCGGCCCGTTCGCTCTCGGGGACCGACCACAGCACCTGCTCCGGGGCGACCGGCCGTCTCGTGTCTTCCATCCCCTCACCATGACAGCCGAACGACCGAATCCTGGTACTGGATACGGTGAGCGGGTCGGAGCGCGTCCGCCCGGACGGCCCGACGTCGGCGTGACGTCCCGGCCCCCGCCGGTGAGAAAGCGAGGGTCAGATGACCAGCTCGATCAAGGCCTTCCTGCTGTTGGGGGCCAGCGGCGACCTCTCGGGTCGGCTGCTGCTGCCCGCCCTGGGACAGCTGCTCGACGCCGAACCGGAGCGTCGATCGGTGCGGCTGGTCGGGGCGGGCAGCGAGGACTGGGACGCCGACACCTGGAAGCAGCGGGTCCGCACCGCTTTCGAGTCGGCCTCGGTCTCGACCGAGACGCTGGATGCGGTGCTGGCCGACACCCGCTACCTGCGGACCGACGTGTCCGACGCCGGCCAGCTGAGGACGCTGCTCGAGGCGACCCCGGCCCCGGCGGCGCTGTACTTCGCGCTGCCCCCGGCGGTGACCGTCCTCGCCTGCACCGCGCTGACGGAGGTCGAGCTGCCCGAGGGCACGGTGCTCGCGCTGGAGAAGCCGTTCGGCACCGACCAGCAGAGCGCGACCGACCTCAACCACCTGCTCACCCAGCTCGTGCCCGAGGGCCAGGTGCACCGGGTCGACCACTTCCTCGGCCGCTCGACCGTCCTCAACCTGCTGGGCGTCCGGTTCGCGAACCGGCTGTTCGAGCCGATCTGGAACTCCACGCACATCGAGCGGGTCGACGTCGTCTTCGACGAGCAGCTCACGCTGGAGAACCGGGCGCGCTACTACGACTCTGCGGGCGCGCTGATGGACATGATCCAGAGCCACCTGCTGCAGGTGCTGGCCGTCGCCACCATGGACCCGCCGGCCGCCGTGAACGAGATCGACCTGCGCGACGCGATGGCGTCGGTGCTGCGCGCCACCCGGCTCTGGGACGACGACCCGGTGACCGCCGGCCGGCGGGCCCGTTACACCGCCGGCACGGTGGAGGAACGGCTGGTGCCCGACTACACCGCCGAGCCCGGCGTCGACCCGGACCGCGGTACCGAGACCCTCGCCGAGCTGACCGTCGGCATCGACAACGCGCGCTGGGCGGGCGTCCCGTTCCGGCTACGCTCGGGCAAGGCCCTGGGCGAGCGCCGCAAAGAGGTGATCATCAGCTTTCGTCAGCCGGTGCACCTGCCCACCGGGCTGCGGGGCCAGCCCGCCTCGGACCAGCTGCGGCTGCGGATGGGACCCGACCAGATCTCGTTCGACATGAACGTGAACGGACCGGCCGACCCGCTCGTCCTCGACCGGGTGCGGCTCGAGGCCGACCTCGGCGCCGGTCGGCTGCCCGCTTACGGCGAGGTACTGGCCGGGGTGCTCGACGGCGACCCGCTGCTGTCGGTCCGCGGCGACACCGCCGAGCAGTGCTGGCGGATCGTCGACCCGGTGCTGCAGGCCTGGCGGGCCGGCCGGACCCCGCTCGAGACCTACGCCGCTGGCTCGGACGGGCCGGAGGGCTGGGCGCTCTGACGGCGGCCGCTGACGGCACGAGGGGAGCGGTCGGGACCTCGTACGGGACGCCGCCGGTACCGGACTGCCAGCTCTGTGCCCCACGGCGCCGCCCGGCCCCCGGACGGCGAGAACCGCCTCAGAGGTCGATCTTCTTGTTCTCGGAGCCGTCGTAGGTCTCACCGGTCGCCTTGGCCTTGACGAAGCTCAGGATCGAGGCGACCCGACCGCCGGGGGTGTCCCAGTACTCGGCGCTGTGCGCGTTGACCTTGATCAGCACGACGTTGGGGTCCTCGGGACCCTGGGGCAGCCAGGCCTCGACCCAGCTGTTCCACAGCGCCTTGGCGCGGGCCACGTCTTCGACGACCTCCGCCTCGCCGTCGATGGAGATCCAGGTGTCGCTCGAGCTCAGGGTGATCCCGACGTGGGGCCGCTGGGCGATGTGGCCGACGACGTGGCTGTCGCGCTCGGCGAAGAACCACAGGTCGCTGTCCGCCTCGACCTCCTGCTGCGCCATCGGTCGGCTGACGTAGTGGCCCAGGTCGTCCGTGGTGGTGAACATCGCGATCTTGATGTCCCGCGCCAGCTCGGCCAGCTTGGCGGCGCCCTCAGTGTCGTTGCTCATGCTTTCGTCCTCTCCTCGTCCGCCGACGTAGGTTCGCGCGGCGGGTGTCCTTGGTCGAGCCTTGCACGCGGGCCCTCAGCCGAGCACGTGGCCCACGCCGGTCAGTCCGAGACGCCGAGCGCAGCCCGGATATCGGCCGCCCGCTGCTGTTCGCGGGCCAGCAGCAGGCCGTACGTGAAGCCGTTGTGGCCGGCACGTCCACCGGCGGCGGCGCCGGCCCGGCGGAGGAAGGCGGCGGAGACCGCGCTGTCCTGGTGCTCCCCGAGCCGGGTCTGCAGATCCTTGGCCATCTCGACCACCGCCGCGGCGTTCGGCCACACCGGTTCGGCCAGCTCGGCGGCGTACCGCGCCCGCTTGGCCGCCTTCCGGGCCCGGTGCAGGCGCTCGTCGAAGTCCGGGCCAGGACGCAGCGCACGCTTCAGCCGACGTCGCATGGTGGCCCGAGCCGAGTCGACGAGGGTCCGGACCTGCTTCGCCGGCGCCGCCGCGCCCTCGAGGAAGGCCGGCTCGGTCTGCCACCGGGCCACGGCCGCCAAGAGCTCGACGTGACGCGGCGTCCCCATCTCGGTCCGGGCGGTCCGCATGAACTGGGCGGCTTCGCCACTGAGCATCGCGTCCAGGTCAGCGGCGACCGGGCCGAGCACCAGCTCGGGTTCGAGCTCGGCCACCTGCTGCTGCAGCCGGATCAACAAGACCTCGCGGTCGCGGACCTCGCCGAGCAGGCCGGCGAACCAGCTCAGCTCGACGTCGAGCCGCTGGCTCGGCTCGGCGTCCAGCAGCCCGGCGAAGACCCGGAGCGTGCTGCGCAGCCGTCGGATCGCGACCCGGGTGCGGTGCACCTGCGGCTCGCCCAGCCGGAGCGCCAGGTCACCGGCAAAGATCTCGACGCACTGGGCCCGGATGTAGCGGGTGACCACGTCCGCCACCGTGGTGATCTCGGGCGGTTCCGCCTCAGCGGCCCGCGGCGCCGTGCCGAGGGCTCGGGACAGCTTCGACCCGTACGCCGAGGGTACGGCCCCGGCGTCGGCCAGCCGGCTCCCGATGGCCGCGAGCAGGTCCTCGTCGCCGGCCGGTCCGAGCTCCACCTCCACCTCACGCCAGTGGTCGAGCCGCGCCGAGGTCCCGTACGTGGTGCTGCTCACCCGGTCGTCGGCGACCTCGGCCCGCAGCACGCCGTCGGCGTCCACCAGCCGGCTGACGGTGCGATCGGTCCTCAGCTCGGCGATCGGCACCAGGGGCCGGCCGCGGGTCAGTCCCTGCACGACGTCGGCAAGGGCCACCGGCACCGTACGCGTGCGGGACCGGCTGGCCACCTCGGTACGGGCACGACCGGCCGGCAGCTTGAGCTGCCAGCCGGCGTCAGGGCCGCCGGTCCGGCGGCGCAAGGTGAGACGGGCTCGACGCAGGTCGCCGTCGTCGGTGTCGTGGTACAGGCTGGCGAGCCGGAAGGAGCCGGTGCCGACCGGGGCCCCGGCGGCCGCAAGGTCGTCGAGACCGGGCAGCACGAAGTCCTCGGTGACCTCGAACTTGTCCTCGCGCTCTCGGTGCTGGGTCAGCATCGACTCCCTCTTCTGCTGCTCATGGCTTGGACAGGGCGTCGATGGCGTCGACCTCGTCGGCGGTCAGGGGGACGAGCACCGAAGCGGCGTTGGCGGCGATCCGGGCCGGCTCCGCCGACTTGGGGATGACCACGAAACCGTGCGCGAGGTGCCAGGCGATGACCACCTGGGCCGGGCTGGCGTCGTGCCGAGCCGCGATCCGGACGAGCTGGGGATCGGCCAGGTTGCTCGCCTTCAGCGGGCTGTACCCCTCCAGCACGACGCCGCGCTCGCCGTGCCCGGCGACCATGTCGGCGTCGTAGAGCAGCGGCCCCCACCGGATCTGGTTGACCTCCGGCGTCTCACCTGTCGCCTGGGTCAGCTCGTCGATCTGCTCGAGGGAGTAGTTGCTGACCCCGACCGCGCGAGCCAGGCCGTCGGCGCGAGCCCGGAGCAGCTCCTCCCACACCTCGGGCGACGCCTGACCGTTCGGCGGCCAGTGGATCAGCCACAGGTCCACGTAGCCGCGACCCAGCTTGGCCAGGCTCTCCTCCAGCGTCCGGCGTTCCCGGCCGGCGTGGTCGGGGGGCAGCTTGGTGGTGACGAAGACGTCCGCGGCGACCGATCCGGCGGCGGTCAGGGCACGACCGATACCGGCCTCGTTCCCGTAACCGGTGGCGGTGTCCAGATGGCGATAGCCGGCCTCCAGGGCCACGTCGACGGTCGCGGCGACCTCGTCGTCGCTGATCGGCCACGTGCCCAGACCGAGCAGCGGCATCGCGTGGCGGCCGAGCGCGACCGCGGGCAGAGCGTAGGCGACGTCGGTCATGTCTGCCACCGTATCCGGCGGCCCCGTTCCCGAAACGGCCTGCCGGTCCCGGGTCGGGAACACTGGGACGGTGCCGGTCCCCTCGAAGCCCTGTCAGTCGTGCGGGCGCCGCATCACCTGGCGGAAGAAGTGGGAACGCGACTGGGACGAGGTCCGCTACTGCAGCGCGGGCTGCCGGGCCCGCGGCGTCTCCGCGACCGACCGCCGGATCGAGGACGAGATCCGTCGGCTGCTCATGACCCGGGGTGACGTGACCGATGTCGCTGTGGCGGCGGCGCTGCCGGCGCTCGGTCTGGCCGACGTACGGGAGCCCGTCCGCCGCGCCGCCCGTCGGCTGGAGGCGGCGGGTGAGGTCGAGCTCGTGCAGCGCGGGCGGGTGGTCGACCCGTCCACAGCCACCGGCGCGGTCACGATCCGTCGCCGACGGACCTGAACCGCGCGAGCACGGTGAGGGCCTCGGCCACCTCGAGCGGCTCCCCCCGGTCGGCCGCAGCCCAGCACAGCTGAGCGGTCGCCCACAGCGCCGCGAGCGGGTCCTCGGAGCTGCCGTGGAGCTGTAGCTGTCCCCGTTCGGCGCGGGCGGTGACGCCGTCGACGACCCAGTCGTCGCCGTCGGATCGCGCCACCCGGGCCGGCCGCAGCAGGGCGGTGAGGTCGTCCCCGAGGTGGGTCGGCCGCGACTCGGGGGAGGCCGCGAGCAGGTCCGCCGGACCGTGGGACCCGCTGAGGACGAGCAGGCTGTCCAGCCCGGCGTTCACCGCGCCGGCGATGTCGGTGTCCAACCGGTCACCGACGAAGATGGGGTGCGTCGCCCCCAGGCGGGCGATGGTGTCGTCGAGCAGCGGCCGGTACGGCTTGCCCGCCACCTCCGGGGTGACCGAGACCGCGAAGCGGACGGCCGCGACCGCCGCGCCGTTGCCGGGCACCAGGCCACGGTCGGTGGGCCGGGTCGGGTCGTCGTTGGTGGCCACCCAGTAGGCGCCCCGGTTGATCGCGATGGCGGCCTCGTTCAGCTCCTGCCAGGCGAGGGCGAGGCCAAAGCCCTGGATCACCGCCACCGGGTCGTCGTCGGCGGAGCGGACGGCCTGCAGGCCCGACTCCGCCAGCGCGTCCAGCACCCCTTCACCGCCGACCGTGAGGATGCGGGCCCCCGGTCCGAAGCGGGCCACCAGCAGGTGGGCCGCCGCTTGAGCGGACGTGACCACGTCGGACTTACCAGCCTCGATGCCGAGCTCGACGAGGTGCTCGGCGACGGCCCGCGGTGAGCGGGCAGCGTTGTTGGTGACGAAACCGAGGGTGCAGCCGCGGCGGCGCAGCTCCGCGATCCCGTCGACGGCGCCCACCACCGCGACCGGGCCGAGGTAGACCACCCCGTCGAGGTCGAAGAGCGCCGCGTCGTAGCCGTCGACGAGCGCGGCGTCCCCGCTCACGAGTCGTCCTCGGACTCGTCCTCGTCGAAATCGATCAGCAAGCCGTCGAGCTCGTCGACACGCTGGCCGGCGTCGAGCTCGCCCTCGGTGTCCAGGGAGGCTGCCGCGGCGAACCAGCGACGAGCCTCGGTCTCGGCGCCGCCCTGCAGCAGGGCCTCGGCGTAGGCGTACCGCAGGCGCGCGACCGGCAGCCGGACCGGCGAGGACGGCTTGGTGTCGGCGACCGCGCGCTGCAGCAGCCGTAGCGCCTCCGGATGCTGGTCGAGGTCGGCCCGGGCACCGGCCTCGACGATGGTCATCTCGATCCTCAGCCCGGGGTCGAGCTCGAGCCGGTCTGCTTCCCGGGCCAGCTTGAGGGCGTGGTGCGGGCGACCGAGAGCGCGCTCGCAGTCCGCCATCACCGGCAGGTAGTCGTGGGTCCCGGTCATCCGGCGCAGTGCCCGGAACTCACTCAGCGCGACGTCCCAGATCCCGGCGGCGTACGCGGTCTCGGCCGCCGCCTCGCGCACGATGGGCAGCCGGGCGGCTCGACGCCGCGCCGCCTCCGCGTGCGCATAGGCCTGCTCGGGATCGTCCTCGATCAGCTGGCCGGCCACCACCAGGTGGGAGGCGACGATCTCGGCGAGTTCCTGTGGCAGACCGCGCAGCTCAGCGCGCGCGGCTCGGTGCAGCACCCGGGTGTCGATCCCCTCGGGGATGGGCGGCTCGTTGGCCTTGCGTTCCAGGCCCGGCCGGGGCGGCTCCGGACGGCCACGACCCTCGCCCCCCCGGGGCCGGCGGTCCTCCCCCGAGCGGTCCGGACGGCGGTCAGCCCCTGACCGGTTCGGCGGCGGGCCGGAACGGCGGTCGCCGCCCGACCCACCCGAGCGCGGCGAGGGCTGAGGGTCACGACGGTCAGGGCGGTTCGGCTGGTCCACCGCTCAATCTTGCCGAGGTCGCCGCCCGCAAGCAAAGTGAGCGGCTCCGGCCGCGACGGCGGCGAAGGAGCAGAACGAGCTCTGGCCGAATCTTGCCCGAGATCACTGGGACGATCCGACGGCGGGCCGAGCAGCAGGGCCCGCTTGGTGGCCGCCTCCTCGGAGTCGGTGGTCATCAGCACGAGGCCGGCGGTCGCGCGGGAACGCCTGGCGCCGAACAGGGTCAGTGAACTCGGATTCGAGCACGACGATGCCGTGGAGGGGAGGTGGCCGGGACACCCGCTGCGGCCCGGCGGCAGCCCGTCCTCGACTATGGGCTGGCGGTCTCGACGGCCGACAGCGGCACGGCGACGGCCAACGGCCAGGACGGAGCAGCACGAGCATGAGCTTTGTGGCGGGGGTGGACTCCTCCACCCAGTCGGTGAAGGTCGTGGTGTGCGACGGCGAGACCGGCGCGGTGATGCGGTCCGCGCGGGCCGCCCACCCGAACGGCACCGAAGTCAGCGCTGACGCCTGGCTCGCCGCCTATGAGGAGGCCACCGCCGACCCGCAGTTGCTCGATGGGGTGTCGGCTTTGGCCGTCGGTGGCCAGCAGCACGGCATGGTCACCCTCGACGACACCGGTGAGCTGGTCCGAGACGCGTTGCTGTGGAACGACAACCGCTCAGCGCCGGACGCGCGGGACCTGATCGGCGAGCTGGGCGGCGCGGCCGCGTGGGCCGACGCCGTCGGCTCGGTCCCGGTCGCCTCCATGACGGTGAGCAAGCTGCGCTGGTTGGCCCGAGCCGAGCCGGAGCACGCCAAGCGGACGACCCGCGTCCTGCTGCCCCACGACTGGCTGTCCTGGCAGATCGGGGGGCGGCGCGGCGAGCCGACGACCGACCGCGGAGACGCGTCCGGTACCTGCTACTTCGACGCGACCGCGAACCGTTACCGCGACGACCTGGTGCGCCTGGCCATCGGCCACGACCTCACCCTGCCTCGGGTGGCGCAGCCGGACGAGCTGGTCGGCGAGACGCCGACCGGCATCGCCATCGCCCCCGGTACGGGGGACAACATGGCCGCCGCCCTCGGGCTCGGAGTGTCGGCGCGCGCGGCGGTCGTGTCCTTGGGCACGAGTGGGACGGCCTTCACGCGTACCGACGAGCAGACCCACGACCCGACGGGCACGGTCGCTGGGTTTGCGGACGCATCCGGATCCTTCCTGCCGCTGGTCTGCACCCTGAACGGGGCCCGCAACCTGGTGGCGACCGCCGAGCTGCTCGGGGTCAGCCTGGCCGAGCTCAGCGGGCTCGCGTTGAGTGCAGCACCCGGTGCCGGCGGCCTGGTCTTCCTGCCCTACCTCGAGGGCGAGCGCACGCCCCCGCTGCCGGACGCCCAAGGTGAGCTGGTGGGGATGACGCTGGCGAACATGACGGCCGCGAACGTCGCGCGCGCCACGATTGAAGGCGTCCTCTGGAGTCTGGCTTACGGCGTCCGCGTCCTACAGGAACAGACTAGGCCGATCGACGCCATCACCTTGACCGGTGGCGCCTCCCAGTCCGAAGCGGTCCGCCGCATTGCGCCGGCGGTCTTCGGCTTGCCCGTGGTGGTCACGGACAGCTTCGAGAGCGTCGCCGTGGGGGCAGCACGTCAGGCCGCCTGGGCGTCCAGCGGCACACTGCCCGAGTGGCCGGTTCCGGTCGTTAGTCAGCACGAACCGACGACGAAAGAACAACACGCGGCCGCGGCGACAGATGAGCGCTACCAAGCGGTCATGCACGCTCATTTTCCGACCACCAGCTGAGCAATGCTGCGAGACGTTTTTGGGCGTGAAAATACTTCAAGACCGGCCCCTGATGGGGTCGGCCTTGAAGTGTGTTGTCCGGCGACGTCCTAGTCTC